>JAZSKE010000028.1:0-92431 GCA_045534675.1 Acutalibacteraceae bacterium | reverse complement strand
CAGAGCACAAATTAAGTTTTCGCCCGCTTTTAGATGAGGTGAAATATCTATACTGTCATAATATCCGCCGGTTGCGTCGGGACTCCGTTTCACGCTTCCCTCAAAAACAACAGTTTCTCCGTTTATGTAAAGCCAATATTTCGAGTCAGCTGAGATGTGGGCAACAAGCTCTTCGGGAACATTATCGAGAGAGACTTTTTTATTAAAGCACATCCAGACATTTTTCTCTGTCAGATTTTCCTTATCCCAAATCCACTTGGCCTTCCAATCGGTTTTCTCCTCGGTAGAAATTACACTGTATTCGGAAATACTGTCGGGAATTTTGTAATCATTTGTATACGGTATCATTGCCCCTTCCCCCCACGGAAAAATTGAAGAAATAAAAGCTGCCGCTATTGCAAGATAAGAAATAATTGTCTGTAAAATTTGCATATGATCCTCCGGAATATGTATAAAACTTATTTTATCATAATTGACTCAGAAATTCAACTTATTTATATAGGGAGCGCAAAACCAAGTACTTGCAGTTTTCAAGCACGAGTATCCTGCTATGTATATTTTATGCTGATTTAATCTTCTCTCAGGTATTCCACCACCAATTTCAGGGTTACAATGCTCTGCCGTGTACCGTAATTTCAATATATTTATTAACTGCATACACATTTCAGCCTTCTTGTTTTTTGCACTGTGTTTAAACCGTCAGAAAATATGCTTGCCGGGGGAAAGGGTGTATGCCTTACCTTCAATAACGGCAGTAGCTTCGGTAGGCGTGGTGATTTCATAATGAACCTTATCGTTTTCGTGCCACCATCGGGAGCTTATCTTGCCAAAAGCGGTGTCTATTTCTGCCCTGAACCAATCAATACGCTCATCAGCTATGGGAGCGAAATGAACCTTCTTGAAGCCGGGAGCATCCTCTACGGTGTTTATGCCTGCCATAACGCCGTACATCCAATCGCCGACTGCGCCGTAGGCATAATGGTTGTAGGAATTCATCGACACGGGCCATATATCTCCGTTTGGCTTGATACCGTCCCAATGCTCCCATATAGTAGTGGCACCCTTGCTGATGGGGTAAAGCCACGAGGGGTATTCCTGTCTCAAAAGAAGAGTGTAGGCAAGGTCTGCATGGCCGTAACGGGATAATACGTGTAGAATATAGGGAGTACCGACAAAACCCGTCTGTATCATATCTCCCTGACTGTGTATAAGCTCGGCAAGAGAATCTGCAACGCTCTGAGGATTGTCTGTCAGCTCAAACTGAAGAGCCATTATATGCTCGGTCTGTGTCCTGAAATCCTCACGGAATTCCTTAATAAATGCAGTACGGATATTTTTGTAAAGTGTTTCATAACGCGAAATATCTTTTTTGAGAATCTTGCCCATTTTTACGAGCAGGTTTACGGTATTGGCATAGTAGGCAGATGCCACAAGATTATCACGGGTAGGGCCCTTGAATTTGCCGTACTTTCCGCCAAGCTCCAACCAGTCGGCATAATGCTTACCGCCGAACCACAGATTAGGCTTGGTGGTGGTTTTGGTGATATAATCCACCCATCTGCAAACAGGCTCAAACATATTTTCTAAAATATCTGTATCTCCGTAGGTAAGATAGCATTGCCACGGGCAGATAGCTACGGCATCAGCCCATGCGGTACTTATCCTCGGCTTGCGCGGATAAATGGACGGTATAAAGTCGGGTACTGCACCGTTTTCATACTGCTCGGATTTTACATCATTCAGCCACTTTCTGAAAAATTTCAGCACATCATAGTTATAGCTTGCAGTGCGTATAAATACCTGAGCATCTCCCGTCCAGCCCAATCTTTCGTCACGCTGCGGACAGTCAGTGGGAATGTCGAGAAAATTACCCTTCTGCCCCCAGATGATGTTACTGAATAACTGATTAAGCAAAGGCTCGGAGCTTTCAATATATCCTGTGCGCTTCATGTCGCTGTGTACTACGACAGCGGTGAAATTATTCGGATCAATTTCAGTGGGGTATGAGTCTACCCTTACATAACGGAAGCCGTAAAATGTAAGAGAAGGCTTGTAGGTCTGTCTGCCGTCCTTGCAGATGTATTTATACAGTGCTTTTGCACTGCGGTAGTTGGCGTGATAGAAATTACCATCTTTGTCGAGAATTTCACCGAAGGAGAAGGAAGCCTCGTCACCTTCTTTGGCATCAAGAGTAATTTCAAGATAGCCCGTCATATTCTGACCGAAATCCAATACTGTTTCGCCCTTGGGTGTGATGATAACCTCTTTTACGGCAAGCCTTTCCTGCTCTTTTACGGTTTCGCCCTCTTGTACTGTCAGTAAATTCTGTGAGTTATCCGATGCGATTACCGCCTGAGTATCAAAAACAGGAGTGTGAGCAGCATTGTATATGATACCATTATATAAATGGCAAAAACGAAGCTTGCTTTCCGCAACAAGCCAGCTTTCATCGGTGCCTATGTCTTCGTCCGTACCGTCGGTGTAAGTAATATGTAACTGAGCTATAATTGCCTTAGGCCGGGGTTTTTCAAGCCGCCAGAACCAACCTTCGGCAAGCTCTAAAATCAACATATTTTCCTCTTGCAGTAATTCCGTAACATCATAGGTTTGCACCTGTATACGGTTATGATACGAGGTCCAGCCGGGAGCCATTATAAAGTCGCCCACACGCTGACCGTTAAGGGTTGCTTCATATACACCTCTCGCTGTGACATAAAGAAAGGCAGACTGCACCTGCTTGTCTATATAGAAATCTTTTCTGAAAAGCGGACAGACCTTCCCCATATTATAGGCAGGATGTATCCAGTTGGCTTTTAACACGGCTATCACCTCACTGAGGTCAGTGTAACAAAAATCTGAAGTTATTTCAAGGGGGACATGGGAAATAATTGTATTTAGGAATAAAAATCAATGCTGTGCGAAAGTGCGGCATTGATTTTTAAGGTATATTTACATCATTAACAGATAAGTCATTGATTATTTACATATATTTTATTACACAAATTCAATAAAATTGTATAATAAAACCATAAAATATGAAATTGTTTGCAAAACTACTGCTTGAGAGGGTGTAAAATATGAAAATCACTTGGTACGGAACGGCGACTATCGGTATTGACGACGGAAAAACGAAGTTGCTTTTTGACCCCTTTGTGCGAATGAATAAGCGCGTAGAAACCACACCTGTTGAAGGCTTTGTCGGGTTTGATGCGGTTTTTGTCACCCATGGACATTTTGACCATATATACAGCATCCCTGCCCTTGCCGAAAAAGACAAAACCGTTCCTATCTACTGCACCGAAACTCCAAAGAAAACGCTTATGGGAAAGGGTGTACCCAAAGACAGATTTAAAACAATCAGGCCCGATGAGGAAATCAAGCTCGGGGATTATACCATCCGCCCACGTCGGTTCAGGCACATCGTTTTTGACCCTATCTATATTCTCACTGTCGTACCTAAATGCGTTGCAATGTTTCCGCGTCTGTTCTGGCAGGCATATATGAATCACAAAATGCCGGAGGGCGGAGAAATCGTCGCCTATGAGATTGAAGCAGAGGGCAAAAAGATTTTCCTGACAGGCTCCTTCCGTGAGCATCCGTCGGAGGTATATCCGCAGGATATTGACCTTCTCATTCTCGCTAACGGCGGAAGCATTTTCGTACCCGAAAAGACAAAAGGATTTATAGACAGATATCATCCTAAGAAAATCTTTGTGGACCATTTTGACAATGCCTTCCCGCCCGTTACGCGTGATGTCAGTGTCGAGAGACTGAGACGTACGGTGAAAAAGAATCATCCGGATATTGAGTTCATCATTCCGGAAATCTGTGAGGCTGTCGAATTATAACCTCAAAGTAGTTGTGCCACTCTAAAAGGGTGGCATTTTTGTTTTCAATATGTTATAATCGGTTTGATAAATAGGAATTTGTAAGGATTAATTATAAGCTTTTTGACAGTTGAGGATGTTAGGCACATTCATCAATTTTACAGATATTAGAAAACAATTCTGATGGAGGAAATTTTATGAAACCGAATATTATTTTCTATTTTTCAGACCAACAGCGTTGGGATACGCTGAACAGTACACTTATGCCTAATGTGTGGGAATTGGGAGAAGACGGATTGATTTTTGAAAATTCTTTTACCTGCCAACCTGTGTGCGGTCCTGCCCGTGCATGTCTGCAAACAGGTCAGTACGCAACAGAAAACCAATGCTATTGTAATGGGATAGCGTTAAAAGAGAACACAAAAACTTTAGCCAATTATTTTAATGAAAATGGTTATGATACGGCATACATAGGAAAGTGGCACCTTGCATCAGACCGTTACCCGGGCATAGGCGTTCATTGTGAAAAAACCGCTGTTCCACATAAGAGACAAGGCGGTTATAAATATTGGCGAGCAGCTGATATTTTGGAATTTACATCTCATGGATATGACGGTTATGTATTTGACGAAGACGGTAATAAAATTGATTTTACCGGTTACAGGGCAGACTGTATAAATGATTTTGCCATAGAGTATATTAACAATCATAATGATGAAAAGCCGTTCTTTATGTTTGTGTCTCAGCTTGAGCCTCACCATCAGAATGACAGCGGACATTTTGAAGGACCTAAAGATACGATTGATAACTTCCGTGACTATCCTTTGCCTGAAGACTTGACTTTTCTCAACGGCAATTATAAAGAAGAATATCCTGACTACCTTGCTGCCATTCACTCCATTGATGAAAATGTAGGCAAACTTGTTAAAACCCTTAAAACCAAGGGAATATATGATAATACTGTTATTATATATACCAGTGACCACGGTTGCCATTTCAAAACACGAAATGCCGAATACAAACGCAGTTGCCACGATTCGAGCATACGCACGCCACTTGTTTTCGGTGGCGGAGCAGTTAATAAAGGTGAACCCATAGATTGTTTAGCAAGTCTTATCGATATTCCGCCAACGCTGTTAAGTCTTGCAGATATAGAAATCCCCGAAAGTTATTCAGGAAACATTCTTCCTGTTCAAAAAAAGGATGTCGCTAAAAGAGATTGTGTTTTTATTCAAATAAGTGAGTCCCATATCGGCAGAGCAGTTCGAACCAAAAAATGGAAATACTCTGCCCGTGCAGTAGGCTCCGGAATGCTTAAATCCAGTGCAATACATTATTTTGACGACTTCTTGTATGATTTGGAAAATGACCCTCACGAAAAAAACAATCTTGTTAGCAACGAAATTTATGGAAAAATTTTGAGTGAAATGCACACTTTACTTGCAAGAGAAATGGTAAATGCAGGCGAAAGAAAACCTTTTTTTCACAAGCCATTAAAGGTTAGAAGATAAATCAAAATAATCTGACTGAAACTCTAACAGCCTTAATGAGGTGATACAAATGATTAATAATATGGATGAAATCACAAATATAATCAGAAACACAGACGAGAAAAGTCAGGAGAAAGTTGATTGGACTAAAGCCTGGAGTACAAAATATCCTGTACTGAAAGCATATCAGCAAGAGGTGGATATACCGAGGTACGCCTCTGAAATCAGAAAAATGTTTACCTCATTACAAAATGATTACGGTTACAGTGAGCTTGATGCAATGCTTGTGCTGAAGGATATTCTTGCCCACGAATATATGGATAACAGGAAGTAATAGGTTAACCCCTGACTTTTGTGGTGAATTGTACCGCTGAGGGCATCAAACAGAACTGTACAGCCTCTTACGGCTTGCTCCTTGTCGGTCATAGGCTTTATGTCGCTTAGGCGCACTCTGTCGTGAAAGACTTCGCTCACATTGTTGAAGAGCAAATAACCATAAGATTGACATCACCCATTGTAAATGGTATAATAACCCTCAAGTGAATAAAAACATTCAGGGTGTCGAACAGGTTGCCTGTTCGGTGAAAAGGGAAGCAGGGTGCAAATCCCTCACGAACTCGTCGCTGTAATGAAGTAGTCTTATTCCACGCACTGCGGTGCAGTCATTGGTGAAGGCCGAGAAGACGGAATAAGGCTTTGATAGCTAAGTCAGAAGACCTGCCTTGAGTGACATTGTGGGGCCGCGAGTAATCGGCTGAAGCAACCGACTCCTTCTTTAAGTCGAAAGTGCCGCAATCTTTTTATGCACTGAGACTTTTAAAGAAAGGAGATGTGTAAAATGAAAGGCAAAAAAATTGCAGGCATAGTCCTTCTTGCGGTGCTTATTGCAGCTATGGTATTAACTTTTATTACCTTCAGAGAAAAGAGCGTTGAAGGCGAAAAAAGCATCACAATCGAAGTGGTTATGTCCGATGAAACCTCAACTGTCTATGAGGTTGATACCGATGCCGAATATCTGCTTGGTGCCATGGAAGATGCCGACGGACTTACCTTCGAGGGTGAAGAAAGCACTTACGGTATGACAATAAATATCATAAACGGCGTTGATGCCTCTCTCGATTCAGGCACGGCTTATTGGGGCTTTTTCATTGGTGAAGACTACTGTAATTACGGTGTATCTCAACAGCCCGTTAAAGACGGTGACAGCTTCAGAATTGTTTACACTGTAATGCCCTGATGAGCAGCAAAGGTAAAAACACCGCCTTGGACATAGCTCTCGTTGCCCTTATGGTGGCTGTTATCGAGGTGTGCAAATTTGCTATGGTAGCTTTGCCGAATATAAGCCTTACCGCATTCTGGCTGGTGCTTTTCTCAAAGCATTTCGGTAATAAGGTCTATTATGTTGTGCCTGTGTTCACCCTTATTGAAGGTGTAATTTTCGGCTTTAATCTGTGGTGGATAAGTTATCTTTACGCCTGGCCTGTACTCGTATTGGTCACAAGGCTTTTCAGGAAAAATGACAGTGCCGTTACCTGGGCTACTATCTCGGGCATTTTCGGACTTTTCTTCGGCGCGCTGTGTGCTATTCCTTATATTTTTACAGGCACCGACCTTAAAAGCGGACTTGTTGCAGCCTTCTCATGGTGGGTTGCAGGCATACCTTGGGATATAGCCCACTGCATAGGCAACTTTGCACTGATGATGCTGCTTTATAAACCTTTGGGCAAGGTTATTGAAAATTTGAAAAAGAATATGTACAGTTGACAAAAAGCTAATCACTCCACTGTGGGTGATTAGCTTTTATTTTTTTGCATTTTCAGCAAAGCAAAAGCACACCCATTAGGGTGTGCAGAATTAGGTTTTTCTTATTCTGTGAAGCCTGATTCAACAAGTCTTACAAGTTCTTCAACAGCCTGTTCCTCATCGGGACCGCCGGCAATAATGCGGATGTCTGTGCCACCCATAATGCCGAGTGAAAGAACACCGAGTAAGCTCTTAGCATTTACTCTTCTTTCTTCCTTTTCAACCCAGATTGATGACTTGAATTCGTTAGCTTTCTGAATGAAGAATGTAGCAGGACGAGCGTGGAGGCCAACCTGATTCTGAACTTTTACATCTTTAACAAACATATCAATATCTCCCACACATATAAATTTGGTTAATTTGCGTTCAATTTCTAATATATTATAACCTTAAAAACTGCCTTCGTCAATGGTTAAAAACCACTTTAAAACTTTTTGTTTGCAAGCCTAAACATCGACAAAAACGCAGGGATAATTTTGTGCATTTTCACTATAATATTTTTTGCTTTCAAGTCACTATGCACAATTTACGGCTCGTTTTTCAACTTTTGTTTACTATTTCTCGCTATTTTCGGCTGTGTCAACCTTCTTGACTTTGAGTTCTGCCTTGAACTCTCTGAGAAATTCAATGTCTTTTTTATCAAGTTCAGCCTTTGAAAGCATATCAGGTCTGCGAAGATAGGTACGCATAAGACTTTGCTGACGCTTCCACTTGTTTATATTTGCATGGTGTCCCGATAACAGTATATCCGGAACAGTCTGTCCGTGCCACTCATAAGGCCTTGTGTATTGGGGATGCTCTAAAAGGGAGCTGTAATGGCTCTCGTCACTGAAGGCTTCCTCATTGGGCAGTACCCCGGGAAGCATTCTGGATATGCTGTCAGCCAGCACAAGGGCAGGCAACTCACCGCCTGTAAGTACATAATCACCAATTGAAATTTCTTCGTCAACTATCTCTTCAATAACCCTCTCGTCTATGCCCTCATAATGACCGCAGAGTATTGCAACATTTTCCATTTGTGCAAGCTCACGAACACGGCTCTGAGTGAGGGTTTTTCCCTGAGGAGACATATAGATAAGATGGGGGCGCTTGCCGATTTCGTTGCAGAGGCTCATATAACAGTCATATATGGGCTGCACCTGCATAATCATACCCATACCGCCGCCGTAGGGCGTATCGTCAACCCTTTTGTGCTTATCAAGAGTGTAGTCCCTTATCTGACGGCAACCTATTTCAACAAGACCTGCCTGACGGCTTCTGCCTATGATGCTCTCGGAAAGTACCGCCTCGCACATTTCGGGAAAGAGAGTAAGTATATCAATTCTCATCGTCAAAAATTCCTTTCAGAGGGCGGATTTTAACTATACCCTCTACTACATCGGTGCTTATAACCACACTTGGAATGGCAGGAATGAGATATTCCTTGCCGTCTTTTTTTATGTGCCAGACATCGTTTGCACCTGTCTGTGAAACATCACTGATTATGCCGTAGGTTTTGTTTTCATCATCTGCATCAATAACAATGCAGTCAATCAGCTCCTGAATAAACCATGTTCCTTCAGGGAGATTTGCGTCACTTCTTTTCATATAGAGAACTTTATCTCTGTATTTCGCTGCTTCTTCAACAGTGTCGATGCCCTGCACCTTCATTATAACCATATTACCGTTAGGTCTTGATGTAACCTTCAGCGTTTTTTCGCCTTTTCTGTCGAGATATAGGGTCTTGAACTTTTTCATATACTCAGGGCTGTCACACCATGGCTGAACTCTCATTTCGCCCTTTATGCCGTGAGTAGAGGTTATTTTGCCTATTTCAAGATAGTCTTTTATCATAGCTGTTACCTTTCATATATAAATCAAAAGGCTGCCACAGGACAGCCGATTGCATTATCTGATTATTCGTCTTTGGGAAGAGGAGCGTACCAATCGGGGTTGGGTTCAGCTTCAAAAATTTCACAAAGATATTCATAGAGTTTATTCCATAACTCCCAGAAGATTTCTTCTAATGATGCAAAAAAGTTTTCCATAATATTTTCCTCCTATACCATAGTAATTTAATTATATACCATTTAAAATATTTTTTCAAGAATTTTCCTTAAAAATTATGTCGTGAGTTTCAGCACCCACACAATCTATAAGTCCTTTCGGTGCAATAAAAAGCTGAACGCCCAAAGCACCGCCGCTTATTATAATTTCATCGAAATCCAGTATACTCTCGTGGATAACTGTTCTGAACTGTTTTTTCATACCTATGGGCGTGCAGCCGCCTCTTATGTACCCCGTAACATTTTTGATATCCTTGACATGAAGCAGCTCCACGCTTTTTTCACCTACGGACTTTGCTGCTTTTTTCAGGTCGACTTCCTTATCTATAGGCAGAGCAAAAACGTAGTTTTCGCCGCTTTTGCCCACTGCAACAAGAGTTTTGAAGGTCATATCATAGCTTTGTGAGAGCATATCGGCAATATGTATGCCGTCAATAAACTCGTCACACTCATAGTAGTTGACCTTATATGGTATTTTCTTTTTATCCAGAATGCGCATTGCATTGGTTTTGATGCCTTTTTCCTTTGCCATAATAACCTCGCGTTTGACTTAAAGCTGAATTTTATATATAATAACACACAGAGTAATTTTTTTCAACAAAGAGGTAAGATAAATGATAGAAATAATCTGTCCCGTATGCGGTGAAACTCTCGAAGAAAAAGAAAAAAGCTTCGTCTGTGCAAAAGGTCACTGCTTCGATAAGGCTAAGGAAGGCTATGTTAATCTGCTCACCGGCTCACACAAGCCCGGCAGTGCCATAGGCGACAACCGTGACATGGCACTGAGTCGCCGTGAGTTTCTCTCTAAAGGCTATTTTGACGCTCTTGTAGGCGCTTTGGTGGAGTTTATAAACGAGAAGGCTCTCCCCCGCCCCACAATTGCCGATATATGCTGCGGTGAAGGCTATTACGGTGACAGAATAAAAAGTGAAATCCAATGTGAAATGTTTGGTTTTGACCTGTCAAAAGAAATGGTACGCCTTGCATCTAAGCGCAAAAACGGCATAAGCTATTTTGTGGGCAACCTTGCCCATATACCCGTAAAGGATAAGAGCGTTGATATTTCACTTCACCTCTTTGCACCCTTTCACGAGAAGGAATTCAGCCGTATAACAAAAGATGAAGGATATATCATCAGCGTTGTTGCAGGTGAAAACCATCTCTTTGAGCTGAAGGAAATTCTTTATGATACACCTTATAAAAATGACGAAGCAGCTCCCGAAACGAAAGCACTTACCCTTATTGAAAGGCGCAAGGTTTCGGCAGTGGTACACCTTGAAAGCAACGAGGATATAATGGCTCTTTTCAAAATGACGCCTTATTATTATCACACCAAGGGTGAAGATAAGGCAAAGCTGCAAGACATAAACGGTATGGATATAACAACGGAGTTTGTGATATTTGTTTATACAAAAGAATAACAGGCAAGGGACGGTGATTGAGTTTCACCGTCCCTTTTGGTTTTAATTATGCGAACATTGATTTAATGAGGTTAATAATGAAGTGCACCGCAGTCGCACACGGGATTCATCTTGAACAGTTTCCAGAAGAAGCGAACAATCTTCCATATGAAACCCATGAATCCTGACTCGTGGCAAAGGTGGTCACAATCGCCGTCTGTGGGTTCATCGGGTGTTTCGGGTTCGTCGGGTGTTTCGGGTTCGGTGGGTTTCTCATCTTCGAGCATACATTGAGTATAGTAAATGGTCTGATGAGTGTAGTTTTCAATATCGTTTTCGTTTAAATCAAAAATACGTGCATATCTTTCGCCGGGATCTCCGTAGGTAGCAAAGCCGAAGCCACCGTTGTAGCCAAGTTCAATTCCGTCCGTTGTTTTTCCCACAAAGGTATTTATATGGTCATGACCGAAATATGCACCGAGTACATCACCCTGCTCTAACCACGCTTCATATTGACCCGTTATTTTTTCGGGATGCTCACAGCCGGGAATTTCTCTCATTATGTTTCTGTCGCCCGTCCAGTCGGCATTTTCATCAAGAACATAATAAGCATCGTAATATCTGCTTTTCAATGCGCCTTCGGTTCCTTCAGGAACCTCTTTAAGGAAGCTTCTTATTTCTTTGACGGGAATGTGCTGGAACACAAAAGAGGGAAGTGCCTTTCCACCATTCATTTCTTTAAGCTCGTTACTTCTTTCCTTATACCATTCTACCTGTTCAGGAGTAACACCGCTTGTGGTGCCTTTGCCGTTCCATTGCTGAGTATCCATCATATAGATATTGAACTTAGGCACGCTGCCGTCACTTGAGTAAATAACGGTGTTGTATGTGCCGCCGTCAGCACCGTCGGTGTTGGCATAACAATAAGAGTATTCACGGTAAATTGCCGCCTGGTCTTCCATGGAAACAATTCCTTTATAGTCTCTGTCGTGGTTACCGAAGGTGAAAATGAAGGGAATGCCTCTTTCCTGCATGGGCATCAATTGATTTTTAAGAGCCGTTCTTATTTTTTCTTCGGTTATACCGGGAAAGTGATCATGCAGCTGATCTCCCACGAGTACAACAAGGTCAGGCTCATACTTGTCAAGCACCTTATTCAGGAATATAAGTGAATCTCCGTTGGTTGTATCTCTGTCCTGAAAATCGTTTATCTGTAAAATACGGAAGGTGCCGTCACTGTTGAAGGTGAGCTTTTTTTCCGTTGCCGAAGCAGGGAAAACAAGAGACATCAGCATAAGTGCTGAAAGAATAAGTGCTATAATTTTTTTCATAATATTTTCCTCCTTTTATTTGTTTTTTATTTTAGCACATATCTGACAAAAAAACAAGATTTTTTGTAGTGTGCTTGTAACAGAGAAACTCCTTATGTGTTATAGTAGAAGTGTGACCTGCCAGTTACGCAAAAATAACATATGAGGAGTTTTATTGTTACACTCATAGGCAATAGCCTTTTTTGAACTCCGCCACTATGGCGGGGGTTCCGCACGCAAAAAAAGAACGCAGGCACTCGCCCGCGTCCCTTATGCTTGTGAAATTTTATTTCATCTTTTTCTGATAGCTCTTGCAGAAATGGGGAATTGCAATAGCATCTGCGCTTGTCTTTTCGTGTGAAACCTCAATCTTGTTAAGACTGCACTTGTCACAGTCAACATGATATTCACACTCAGTTACTGAGCATTTAACGCCTTCGTTATGCATAAATTTCACCTCACTTTTTATGACGAGTAAACTCATCATGTAATGATAGTTTGACCCGCAAAGTGAGGTGTTATTCTTTTATTTTGCAAATAAATTCATCACTAAGTTAAAGAGTTTCACCGCAATATTATAAATAGTTGCTACGGTGTTTCTTATACCAATTTTTTTGAGTATGTTGCTTGCTTTTTCGCCTATAACCTCGTCAAGCTCCTTGGGCATATCTGCCTTAACATAAGGTCTGCTTTCATCGTACTGAGCCGCCGGACCGTTCATTATTGTGAAATCGAAGGTTCTGTCGCTGACAGGAGTGATTGTCTTATTCATAAACGAAATATTGATTTCAAAATTTTTTGCACTCACCTGAGGAATTTCACCCTCGAAGGCAACCTCTTTGCTCTCACCGGGTTTAAGAGTGAAGGGCTTAAAGTTGAAATCAAGACCTATACCGCGGGCATTTATGCTCATTACGGTGATGTCATTTATAGCCGAGCAGTTGCTTACAATAAGGGTTTTATCCTTAGAGGAAAGATAGCCTTCCTGACTGTCTGAAAACATAGCGTGAACACCGTGTGAGGGATTTGTTGTTTCGTGGAACTGGGGATAACCCTTCATAGTGTGAGCGTCATAGCTCTTATCGCTGAGAAGCAGTGTAAACAGCAGAGAATTTGTAAATGGGTCACTGGTTGTCATTCCGTGATAGTAGTTTTCAACAAACCAGGTGTGGTGGGGAATATATGATGTTGAAGCATCAACCGTCATACAGGGTGAAACCTGATAGTAACCCGTATCAAACTTCTGCTTATAGCCGTCTGCAAATCTTTCACCGAAGGGTGCAACCGTGGCACCCGTTGCACCTGCAGTGGGAATAATGGCATCACTTGTCACTTCACCGCCGCTGACGCTCTTGGCATTATAGCCTGCCATAATATAAACGTTAACGCCTGCATCCTGAGCCTTTTTGAAGCCCTTGCCGTAGTAGTTTTCACCGTTGGGCGACATAATCTCATAGTGCATATAGTCGCTCTTTCTGATAAGCTCAGCATTGATTTTTTCGTCAAGAAGCTCTGCCTTAAGGTCTTCATAATGCTCAAGAGGAATGAAATCCCAAAGGCTCTGCCAATGTCTGACAATATCCATAATCTGCGGCACAAGCTCTCCCACAATTGCATCAACAAAGCCTAACTGCTCTGCTTCAACAAGAATATGATAGTCCTCTTCCCATTTCATACCGTGTTCGATATATTTGATAAGACCGTATTCGTCAAGCTTGCCCTGATTGCTGAGAAGGTCATATGCAAGACTTGCACCGCCAAGGGCAGGTACCGTCAGCACTGCATTATTGACCTTGCCCTCATAACCGTAAAGTGTAAGATATGTACCTGTGGTCTGTCCGCCGTGAGAAACTGCAAGCAGGTTAACCTTATCTACCTTATCCTTTTCAGCCTTACCTTTATTATGATGAGCTATAACATCGTCAATATATGCTCTCATTCTTGCGGCAATTTCAACGGGACCCATACGGAAATCGCAGGTGAAAAGATAAACATTCTCTATTCCTATTTCTTCTGAAAGAACTGCCATCATTTCTACTTCTTCATTGTGTTCACCACCCGGATAGTTTTCCTGGATATATTTCCAGTTAGTTTCCTCGGCAGTGTTGAGATAGGTTGAAATATCCTTAACGCTTGTGCCGTCAGGGTTGCAGCGAAGGCTGTCAAAAAGCCAGTTGAATGCAGTACCCACAACCTCAACTGCAGGTGAAATATCACCCGTTGCAACGAACTTAGCCGCTGCAAGGATAAGCTCCTCTTTATATTCCTCAAGCGCCATCATAATCTGATCGCCGGTGTTGCCCCATGCGTGGATTTCCTCACCTGTTTCCTCGTCAAAATAGCGAAGAGAAGATGAGCTGTAGCCCGAAATCATAATGGTGGGATAATTGTTACCCTCAGCCTTATAGCCAGCTGCAAAGGCTGCACTGCAAAGGGAAAAGCACAGTATAACCGCAAGCAAAAGTGATATAAGCTTTTTCATAGTTTTCTCTCCTTATCTGTAAAATACCTTAGTCATAATATAGAGTGCCTGAGCAAATATATCAAGCACATTCGATACAATTGCCTTCAAGCCTGTTTTTTCAAGAACAGTATTTACAAAGCTCGGGAACACTCTGTCGATATTCTTGGGATAGTCTGCATTTGTGAGAGGCTCATTTTCGTTGTACTCTGCCGCCGCACCGTTCATTATGGTGAAATCGAAAGTTCTTTCACATACGGGTGTAACCTTATTGTTGAGATAGGAAACACTCACCTCAATATTTTTAAGGCTTACCTCAGGGATATCACCCTTGATTTTAACCGCCTTACTCTCGCCGGGCTTTAAGATGAAAGGCATAAACAGGAAGCCGAAATCTGCACCGTAAACGCTCACAGAGCTGACAGTGATAACTGAATCATAAGAGATATTCTTTATGATAAGTTCCTTATCCTGAGATGAAACAAAGCCTTCATTGCTGTTGTCAAACTCTGCAAAAACAATATGAGCAGAATTGGTGGTTGCATGGAACTGGGGATATTCCTCAAAGGAGTTTATGTCGTAGCCTTCACCGTCTGTAAGAAGAAGCTTGCAGGCAAGAGAGAAGGTGAAATCATCCTTATAGGTCATTCCGTGATGAAAGTTTTCAATATACCAGGTACGCTCAGGCAGATAACCCGTTGAAGCGTCAATTGTCATAGAGGGAGAAACCTGATAGAAGCCTGTATCAACCTTCTGCTTGTAGCCGTCACTGAAACGCTTACCGTAGGGTGCTGCTGCAGCACCGGTGGCACCTTCAATGGGGATAATTGAATCTGAGCTTACGGGCATACCCGAAACAATCTGCACATCATAGCCTGCTAAAATATAGATATTTGTGCCTGCCTCTTCAGCTTTTTTGAAGCCCTTGGCATAGTAATGCTCACCTTCGGGAGACATAATCTCGTAGTGAACGAAATCGCTCTGAGCAATGAGACCCGCATTCTTTACGGGATCAAGATTTTTAGCCTTCATTTCCTCATAATGAGCGAGAGGCACAAAATCCCAAAGACTGCCCCAACAGCCTATGGTTTCCATACACAGGGGAAGAAGTTCCTCAACAAGCTCGTCAAGGAAGCCTAACTGATTTGCACGGAAGAAAAGGTCTAAATTTTCTTCTATCTGGAAGCCATGCTGTAAAAACTGCAGAAGCTCTGCGTCATTAAAGTCTGCATCGCCGTTGAAAGCGTCATATGCTATACCTGCACCTGCAAGTGCAGGTACGGTAAGAAGGGCATTGTTGACCTTGCCCTCGTGTCCGTAAAGAGTAAGATATGTACCTGTTACCTGACCGCCGTGGGAAAGGGCATAAATGTTAACCTTGTCAACCTTATCCTTTTCAGCCTTACCTTGGTTGTGATATTCGATTACATCGTCAATATAAGCTCTCAGAGAGTTAGCAATTTCCACTGCACCCATACGGAAGTCGCAAGTGAAAACATAGGTGTTCTCCTTACCTACTCTTGCGCCGATATCGTCCATTATCTCTTTTTCTGCCTGGTGGTCACCCTCGGGGTACTTTTCGGCAAGATTTGCATAGTTGGTTTCTTCTGCAGTGTGAACGTAATTATATACAGGCACACCGGGCGTACCGTCATCGTTGCACTTCATGTCGGCAAAAATTCTGTTGAAGCCCGCACCAAGTATTGCGGCAAGATCTTTGGCATCGCCTGTAACAAAGAATTTTGCTGCTTCAGCAAGAATTTTTTCAAGCATACCGTCCTGCGCACCTGAGACAACCTGACCTGCAGCATCCCCCCAGACCATAACCTTTTCACCTGTTGCTTCGTCGATTTTATAATAGGATGACGAGGTGTAGCCGGGCACCATAATTATGGGGTACTTTGTAAGCTCCTCACTCTGTGTTTCAGCGGCAAATACCACAGGAAGACCACAGAAAACCATAACAGTAACCAGAAGTAACGCTAAGATTTTTTTCATATTTTCCATCTCCTTTTAAGTTTTACACTTTATTGTACCACTACAGTAAATTTTTTACAACAAAAATGTATTAGCCTATCAAACAAAAATAAAAGGTCGGTTTTGTACAAATAGACCAAAACCGACTCTTTCGTTACATTACTCGACTTATTTTTTCTTGAGCTTAGGCAATACAAGGCAAATACCCACAGCAAGAATTGCAAGCACACCTATTCCTGCAGGGATAAGATAATCACCGTCATTGTCACCCGTTGCAGGCATTGCAAGAGGCATAAAAGCTGTGTCTGCCGCAAAAACCTGAAGCACAACTGCACCTACACTGAGAAGCATAAGGGCAGCCATAATTATGCAAATAACCTTAATCACACTTTTAGGCATCATAATGTTTTACCTCCGAAAATTTGTCTAAGTTATTTTATCACTTTGTATGAGGCGTGTCAACCTTAAATTAATTTTTAAGCACCGAGTTGACAACAAATGAATTACGAGGTATAATATAAGTAGTATAAATACATCCTATTTTTTGGAGGCTGATATTATGTTAATAAATACTAATTCTATTTTTTCCATGACACAGGCAAATCAGAATTTTTCTGCCGTTGCAAGAACTGTTGACTCAAAAGGTGAAGCAGTAGTTTTCAAAAACAACAAACCGAAATATCTTATTCTTGATATGGAAAAGGTTGATTTAATTCTCGATCTTACAGATGATGAAAAAATAGACATTGTTGCAAAACGAATTCTTGAGAAGTTTTATCCTGCATTTAAGGAGTTGGCAAAATGATTAAATTCAGCAAAGAAAAAATACTTCTCCTGCACCAGATAATGGCACAGGCAACAGGCGGCTCCACAGGCGTCAGAGATAACAGTATGCTTGAATCTGCTATAGAGAGTGCTTATGCAACCTTTGACGGCATTGAACTTTATCCTTCAAAAGAAGAAAAGGCAGCAAAACTTGGATTCTCGCTTATTTCAAATCATGCCTTTGTTGATGGTAATAAAAGAATTGGTATTTATGTTATGCTGTCTTTTTTGGATATAAACGGCGTAAGAATAGAAGCAACTAACGAAGATGTTGTAGAGTTGGGTCTGTCAGTAGCTGCCGGTACATCAAAATATGAGGATATTCTCGCTTGGATAACCACCCACAAAATAAATTAACTATTGAAATTAATATAACTTTGGTATATAATAGTGTAGATAAAATTTATTTTAAAGAAAAAGAGGTTGAAACACAATGAAGAAACGTCACATTATCGGCGGTGCTGTTGTCGCTGCAGCTGCAGCAAACGCTGTTCACGCAGCCCTTTACACACCTAAGAAGACTGACAGTGAACCCCTCCCCAAGGAAGAAATCAATGTTCAGCGTTACCGTGAAAATCTCTCAAAAGCCATTCAGTGCAAAACTGTTTCTTACAGAGAAAGCGAAAGAGTAAACTGGGCTGAATTTGAGAAATTCCACAATTTCCTCGACGAGGCTTATCCCCTTATTGCTGAAAAGCTTGAAAAGGAAGTTATCCCCCCTGCAAATCTTCTCTATCGTTGGAAAGGTACTAAGTCAAACCTTGAGCCTATTGCCCTGCTCGCTCATCAGGACGTTGTTCCTGTTTCAGCAGGTACAGAAGAAGATTGGACACACGATGCATTCAGCGGTCACGACGACGGCGAATTTATCTGGGGCCGCGGCAGTGTTGATATGAAAAACCACCTTATTGCAGTTATGGAATCTGTTGAAGCTCTTCTTGAAGAAGGCTTCCAGCCCGAGAGAGATGTATATCTTCTTTTCGGTGACAACGAAGAAGTTGTTGCTAACTCAGACAACGGTGCAAGAGACCTTATGCTCACCCTTCAGAGCAGAGGTATTACCCTTGACAGCGTTATCGACGAAGGCGGCGCAATGATTCCCATTCATGTTCCCGGCGTTCTTGAACACAAGTTCCTCGCAGGTGTAGGCGTGGCTGAAAAAGGTTATTCAGATATTGAAGTTGTTGTCAATGCAAAGGGCGGTCACTCATCACAACCTCCCGTACACACAGCTCTTGGCAAAATTGCAGGCGTTATCAAAGACCTTGAGAATAATCAGTTCAAGGCTTACCTCAACGATAATATGAAGAGCCTCTTCGATGCTATCGGCAGAGAATGCAGCTATCCCGTACGTCTTATCACCTGCAATATGCCTCTTCTTCATCCTGCAATTGTTGAGCTTTCAAAGCATGTTCCCTTCCTTGCTTGCCTTACACGCACAACAACTGCCGTAACAATGGCACAGGGCAGTCCCGCTGCCAACGTGCTTCCTCAGCGTGCAGCTATTACAGTTAACTTCCGCGCTATGCCCGGCACAACCAAACAGGATCTTATCGACCATATCCGTAAGTCATGCAAGAATAAGGATATTGAAATCAATGTTCTCAACTCAAAAGAAGCTTCATCATTCTCCCCCACAGATTCAAGAGCTTACAACATAATCCGCGATGTTACAAAGGCAATTCAGCCCAACGCTATTGTTGCTCCCTATCTTGTTATGGGCGGTACTGATGCTTATAATTATGAACCCATTTGTAAGAACATTTACCGTTACGCTCCCTTTGAGCTGACAACTGAGCTTCTTCGTTGTACTCACGGTACCAACGAAAGACTCCCAATTAATCTTATGGAAAACGCTCTTCTCTTCTTCAAAAACTATATCAGAAGAGCAAGCGCAGAATAATTCTCCCTCCACTGAAAAACCCTGCAAGGATCACATCCCTGCAGGGTTACATTTTTCTTTCTCAGTGGGAAAAGTCCGGTTTTCTTATTCTTTCTTTCCTATAATTCATAATTTAAAAGCCACCTGCTTGGCAGATGGCTTATATATATCCTTAGATTTATTTATCCGATCAAGTTTTAATTAAGCGAAAAGGCTCTTAATCCAGTTGATAAGCTCAATGAGGTGGTCAAGACCGAACATTTTAACAATTGCTTCCCACATATACTTTACCTCCTTCAAGATTTTAAGGGATTACTCACCTTACATTCGATATTGTATATTATATTTTACTTTTTGTCAATAAAATATAAGTATTTTTAATTTTTTATGCACATTTATATCATATATCTCTCACAAAATGTAGTGCATTTTAAAGAACGCATATCAATATATTGACAAAAAACAAAACCCACCCCTCCGGGTAGGTTTTGTCTATTAAACAATTGTTTAATCGCGATAATTAACTTATTTTGCAAGACCGTTGTCAAGCTCAATGCCGAAAATAGCAAGAAGAGCATAAATGAAGTCCCAAAGCATTGCGTACATAGCCTCAAAATGTTCCATTATTATTTCCTCCATATTTAGATTAGCAAGAGGTAGTCCTCTAACTTGTTTATATTATATAATAGCCCAATAAAAAAGTCAATAGTTTATTCAAAAATTTTTAATAATTGAAAACCTGCTTTATTATCGCAAAAAAGAAAAAGCCACCTATCGGTGGCCTTATCCTTTTAAACAATTGTTTAAACTATTTCATTCAATTATGCGTTCTGTTCTTCCCAGTAAGCAAGAACCTTGTTAATGTAGTCCCAAAGTAATGCCCATACAGCCTCGAGTTTCTCGAAAAATTCTGCCATTGTATTTTCCTCCATATTTAGATTAGTAAGAGGTTACCCTCCAACTTGACTATATTATATAATAGTCAAATATAAAAGTCAATAGTTTATTCAAAAATAATTAATATTTGTTGAAGTTTCTATGAACAGAAAACTCTGTTTTTTCTTATTAAAATATCAAAAGGCTACCCTTACGGATAGCCTTTCATTTGCTTTAATCAGTTGATGCTGCCAAGAAGGTCATCAAGTCTGAGGAATTCGAAGATTGCATCAAAGAATCTATCGAAAACATCTGAAATTCTTTTGAGAATCTTCTGGAAACCGCTTATGAAGTCGTCCTGAGCTTCTTCATCCCAGATTTCTTCACCGGGGCCGATGATGGGCTTATTGCCTGTGACTTCGTTGTTGGGATCACAGCAATCGCAGCCGCAACCGCAAGGGAAAATACCTGTGCAATATGCGCAGCAGAGTGAACCGTCATATGTACCGTCTTCGCTCTTGTCTTTAGCGCATGATGTAAGATATGACTTATCGATGTTGGGGCAAAGAACACAGCAGTGGCATGAGCCTACAGGAGCACGCTTATGCTCGTCGCATGTGCATTTGTCTGTGATTTCGGGTTCTTCGATAACAACAGCAAAAGCCATAGTGCCCATTGTAAAGAGCATTACAACTGCTAAAAGAACTGAAATTATTTTTTTCATTGGAATCTCCTCCTAAAAATACGGCGTTATTTTTGTCGCCTTTATAGCTACATTATATTAAATTAATTATTAAAAGTCAAGACAGAATGTAAAAAAACAGCAATCAGGAATCCCTAATTGCTGATCTTTACTGTATTACTGTAAGAGCCGTAACCTGTTGTTCCGTCATCCTTACGCAGAGTTCTTATTCTGTAGCGGTAAACCGTATCGTCTCTGAGACCCTCTATAGTGTAGGTAAGTGTATCCTTATCCACGGTTTCAACCTTAATAAGCTCATCGCCTGAAACTCTGTAAATAACATAGTGTGTGGCACCGCTCACCTTATCCCATGAAAGCTTGACTCTGTTACCCGTTATCTTAGCCGTCAATTCAGCAGCCTTTGGACCTGCAACACCTGTAATGTAAGAGGGCTCACTGCTGTAATACTCTGAGCCAACCTTTGCAGTGGCATGAACCTTGAATTTATAGCTTTTGCCTGCAGTAAGCTTAAAGGTGTATGAGGTATCCTCCGTAACTGCAACCTTATCGTAGCTTTCGCTTTCACCGTCATATCTGTAAATTGAATACTGTGTTGCACCGCTTACCTTCTTCCAGCTAAGGCCAAGCTTACCTGTTGTGGAGTAATCCTGCTTGAGGGCGGTCACTTTTTCGGGTACCACCGTAATTGTTACACTGCTTTTAACCTCATTTCTGTCTGAAGCAATGCAAGTGATTTTCACCGTGCCGTACTTTTTGGCTGTAACCTTGCCCTTTGAGTTGACCGTTGCAACGGAAGTATCTGAGCTTTTCCAAACAAGGGATGTGTCTGTTGCATCTGCAGGCTTTACTGTGGCACTTACTGCCGTGCTGTCCCCCTTTGCAAGCTTGGAAGGAGCTGAAAGCTTCAGTGACTTAACGGGAATAACTTCCTCATTAGGAAGAACCTGAAATTCATAGTCTTTACCTGCAATTTTCCAGCCGGGTACAAGAGAATTTGCCGCATAAACCCTCGATGAGTAATTACCCGGTTCATCGATTGTTATTGTCCTTGAGCGTTTGCTTTTGCTGACAGTGTATTTCTGAACAATTTCACCGTCTTCATTATAGATATAAAGCCAATATTTTCCGGCGCCGCAGGTCTCACCCCATGTAAGAGTTATTTCCTCACCGACACAATAGACCTCACTCTTGTTTTCAAAGCCGAAATTCTCAATCTTTCCGCCCTTATATTCGGCGTAATTAAGGGCACACCAGCCAACAACATTGCCAAAGAGGATTTTACCCCAAAGGTATTCACCGTCATCATATTTGTCATAAACCTTGAAATCCGTATCGGGATAAATCTTGCCTACAACATTAGAATTCGTTGAATGCTCTGCTCTGACATTAAGAGTAGCATCAACCATTTTCCAATCCTCGTGAGGATCGTTTTTGGTTATGTCCGCCTCTGTTTCAGTGTCGCTTTCAATTTTATTTGTGTTCTTATAAAAATCAAGGTCTGTGTTTTTTCTGTTATTTCCCTGAAGGCGAAGCACATAGCTGAAGCCCTGAATATCAGAAATATCCATTATTCCCCAACGTATCTGACATTTGCCTACCCAGTTACAGTCAGTAAATGAAATCTTATTGCCGCTTACACCTGTAACACAAAGTGAGTGACCGTTCCAACGGTAGCGTATAATGTCACCTACACGAAGCTCCGAGGTCTTCAGACTTGTAACCTTGACAAAATTGTTTCTGGGCATAACACCTGTTATTTCATATGCAATCTTGTGAGCATATCCCATGCACTGAATTGCGTTGTCAAAGTTATTGCAGTCGCAGGTTTTATTCCATGTGCAGCCGCCGTGGTTTGTGCAAGGTGTTGAAGTAACTCCGTCGGGATTATTTTTATTCTTGCCTACGCTGTTCCAGTATTTGCCGTGGGGAAACTTTTCAACAAGACATGCCAATGTGGTAAGAGTATCGTTTGCGGCAACACTGACGTTGCCGATGCTTATAAATGGGAATATAACCAGTAGGGCAAGAAGCAGGCATAAAAGTTTTTTAAACATCTTGTATCTCCTTAGTGTCCGTTTACTATATATAAGTCAGTTTATTACAATTTTGTAATTTCTTTCCATATAATAGCACATCTTGATTAAAAAAGCAACCCTAATCCTAAATATAGTTATTTCCTATTTGTTAAGATGCTGTTAAAACTGATTAAACGGTCATTCTGACAAACACAGCTGACAGCACAAGACTGAGAAAGTCGGCAGTCAGGCCTGCATAAAGGGTGTGCCGTGTGTTTTTTATTCCGATAGCTGAATAGTACACCGTAACGGCATAAAGAGTTGTGTCTGTTGAACCCATAACAACGCTTGCAACCTGACCCACAAAGGAATCGGGGCCGTGAGTTTTCAATACGCTTTCAAAGAGAGTGAGTGAGCCTCCTCCCGAAATGGGGCTGAGCAATGCCATAGGAGTTATTTCCTCAGGTACGCCGAAAACAGATGTAATTGGTGAAAGCAACTCAGACATAATATCCATCGCCCCGCTTTCCTTGAGCATTGTTACGGCAACAACAAGACCTGTTATGCTGGGCAGAAGCTCATAAACCGTGTGAAGCCCCTTCTTTGCACCAACCATAAAGCAATCGAAAACCTTAACCTTTTTCGCAAGACCGAAAAGTACAATGCCAACCACCATCACCGGCAATATGTATGAGCCGAAATCAGGCACCTTTAACACCTCTCAATCTGTTGCCCAATTTTGCAACTATAATTGCCGCCGCAAGAGCGCAAAATGATGTCAGAAAAGCTGCAGGCATAATTTCCATAGGATTTTCACTGCCGTACTGCCCCCTCATTGTAGCAACCGTTGTAGGAATAATGTGCATAGCAGCAGTATTCATAACAACGAAAACCACCATTTCGTCACTTGCAATATTCTTATTGCCGTTTATATCCTGAAGCCGACGCATAGCCTCAAGACCAAGAGGAGTTGCAGCATTGCCAAGGCCTAATATGTTAGCAGTTATATTCATAGAAATTGCTTCAAGGGCATATTTCTCTTTTTTTAGTTTCGGGAAAATCATACCCACAACAGGTGACATAAGCTTTGAAAAAATTCTTGTCATGCCTGCCTGCTCTGCAATTTCCATAACTCCGCCCCAAAGACACAGCATAGATACAAGTCTTAACAGAAGTTGTACCGCCCCCTCAGCACCGTCAATAACCGCCGAAGACAGCTCATCCATTCTGCCCGTTGCTATTGCCGCTATAAATGATAAAGCAAGCAAAACAGGGAAAACATAATTCATCATAAATATCACCCGGGATAATTATATGATACTTCCCTCACGGCAATGACAAAACCGCCTTATATAAGGCGGTCCAGACTGTCGATAAAGGCACAAGAACACACAAAAGTCATAAACATAAAAAAGATGTGACTATAAACCATAGATTGATATATATAGTTCAGCGACACAGTATCGAACTGTGTCGCTGAAACTTTTGTGCTTGCCGTTTTTTTGCCCTCTCGCGGTACCGTCGTACAGCTTCGGAGCGAAGAAAACGGCATCTTGCACCATTCTCGAAAGTCAAACAGCGTGCCGAAAAATATTTTTCGACACGCTCAACCGCCTTATATAAGGCGGTCAGGGTTATAATACTTTATTTTCCATTGCAAAGAAACAGGGTCTTTTTCTTCACTGTAATCGCAGTAAACTACCTTATCCTCACTGTAAAGTATGCCTACGCTTCTCACTGCGCCTTTTTTCAGCGGTACTGTTTCATTCAGCTGCAGTTTCAGCTTTTTAAGCCGCTCATCGTTTACTTTCAGGCAAAAGGGCAGAATATCCGAGTTGTTGGTTGAAAGTCTGTCCAGAAGCATAAAATCACGAAGCCTTATTTTATCCACGCCTCTTATCAGAGAGAAATATTCATAGGCAAGGCAAGTGTATCTGTCAAGAGGGATACTCCCCTTTTCCCCCTTAGCCGAAAGAAATTCTCCGAAGCCGAGAAACAAATCAAAGGGCGGCATAAACTTTGTCACATATCTCAGGGTACGGGGAAATCTTGAGCTGTTATAAAGGCGTTCAAGCTCATTTTCACATATGTGCAGAAGCTTCAATTCTTCTTCGCTTATATATGGCGTTGAAATAACCTCATAGGGCGGCTCCGGACTGTAATCACAGGGATATTTCTCTTTGTCATCCCCCATAGGTGAGCCGTGAAGTATTTTGAGAAAACCAAGCTGCAGCATATTTGCACCTATTTTATAAGCTCTGTCAAAGCCTTCCCTGAAGCTTTCATAATCTTCCTCAGGCAGACCTGCAATAAGATCAATATGCACATGGCAATTGCCGAAAGAAAGCAGTCTCCTGACATTTGCCTCAACTTTATCCAGATCAGTTTTGCGGTTAATCTTTCTCAGAGTATTTTCATTGAAAGACTGTATTCCCACCTCAAACTGCACCGCACCCTTTGGCAGCTGAGCAATAATATCAAAAAGCTCCTCAGTAAGGATATCCGCTGCAATTTCAAAGTGAAAGCATACCCCCTTCGGAATATCTCTGCCGTATTCTTCTTTTATGAAGGTGAGTATTCCTGCGGCACGCTTACTGTTGCAGTTAAAGGTACGGTCAACAAATTTTATTGTCTTAGCACCCTTTGAAGCGAGAAGGAGCATTTCATTTTTAACTCTGTCAACAGGCAAAAATCTAACCTTGCCGCATCTGCCCGAAAGACAGAAGGCACAGCCGAAGGGACAGCCTCTGCTGCTTTCAATATAGGCAATTCTGCCGGAAAGAGAGCTGAAATATTCCTCACAGTAGGGAGATACCGTGTTTGCAAAATCTGTTTCTTCACCGTCTGATATAATAAATCTGTTGCCGTCGCGAAAAGATATGCCTTTAACAACGGGCTTTTCTTCTTTGTAAAGAGCCTTTATCAAGGCAGGCACTGTTTTTTCGCCCTCGCCGCTTATAACATAGTCCACAAAGCTGTTTTCACCGAGAATTTTTTCCCGGCACCATGAAACCTCAGGACCGCCCAGAGCAATTGTGACACCCTCCCTTTTAAGCATAGCACAAAGCCGGAGGGTCTTTTTTATGTTCCATATGTAGCAGGAAAAAGCAATAAAATCCGCGTCTTCACTTTTAATTCTGTCATAAACTGCATTTATATCTTCGTTTACCGTAGCCTCAATAACTTTAGTTTCACACTCTACCCCCTCGGCTCTGCAAGAAGTGAATAAACACCAGGGAGCAAGGGATGAGTGTATATATTTGGAATTAAGGGTGCAGAAAAGTGCTTTCCTTATCATACAGTCTCTGCCGTCGCTTTCTCTGTCAGAGTGGGATTGAGGCTTTCAAAAAGCTCTGTCGCAAGAGGGAAATCCTCAAAATTCTTTTTTTCCATAAATCTCTTTTTAAGGTGGAGCATCAGTCCGTCTTTTTCCTGCTCGAGAGCCTCTTCGCGCTCCTTCTGAATTATAAGCTCTTTTTCATATTCAGCCTTGACAATGGCAATAAACTCATTTTCATCATAAATTTCAGCTTTTTCAACGCCCAACATATGAGCCATTTTTTCAAGTTGAAGCACCGTGTCGGCAGAGTACCTCTTGACCATAATTCTGAAGGTATCAGGCTCAAAATAATAGATGTTGCCTAAAATGTAAGAAAAAGCTTTTCTTGTATCAAGATAACCCAATTTTATTCTTTTATCAATAATTTCATCGTCAAAATCAAAAGCGGCACCCAGATCGTCAATATCATAAGGTCTTATATGAACCACTTCGCTGTTGAGATAATTAAGGCTGTGTCCAAAGCCCTTGATATTTGAAATGTCAACTATAATAAGACGGTTATATCCTCTCTTTTTGAGTGTCATAAGAGGTGTGTTGTCATAAGCACCGCCGTCAAGGAATTTTTCACCCTCAGGGCCGATATTCGTAGCAAGAGGTATATTAGCAGAAGCCAGCAGATAATCCACAAGCTGACCCTCAGGAATTTCGTGTATAAATATTTCTCTCGGAACAACGCCCTGTGTCATCTGCACAGCAATTATGCCAAGGGCAACACCGCTTTCCCTGACCTTTTTTTCGTCCACATATCCGGAAACAAACTCCTCAGCAGGCGAAGCATCAATACCCTTGTTTTTGATAAATTCCTTAAAAAGCACACCCCAGTTTTTTCTTGAAAAGAGGTTTTCACTGTCAGGCAGTTCACCTGCAAACTTAACGCCCTTATCCACTGAAATGTTATGCCAGAATTCACTTGCTCTGTCATAGTCACCGCCTGCAATAAAAGCACCGTTTATGGCGCCTATGGAGGCACCTGCAATAGCTTCAAAGGTTATGCCCATTTCTCTGAGTGCCTTCCATGCACCAATCTGATAAGCACCTTTGCCGCCGCCACCCGCTAAAACAAGACCGTAAGGTTTCATATTATCAGCTCTCCTATTACCGTATTTGACAGCAGAAATCCCCGTGCAGTAAGTGCCATTCCCTCTTTTGTGAGAGTCAGCAGCCCCATACGGCTGAATTTTTCTGCCCTTTTCAATATTTCTTCGTCAATTTTTTCTCCGAATTTTATTTCGTATTCCCCAAACAGCAGTCCTTCTTTAAGGCGCAGCGCCAGCATTATATACTCCTGAGAATCACCGCCGTCACAATCATAAATCCAGTTTTCACCTTTTAAGAACGCGTCAAAATCTCTGCCGTAATAATATCTTTTCCCGCCGATGAAAGAATGTGCCGACGGGCCGATTCCGAGATATTCCTTACAGTGCCAATATTTAAGATTATGTCTGCTTTCAAAGCCTTTTGCCGAGAAATTTGAAATCTCATACTGGTTGAATCCCGCCTCGGAAAGTCTGTTCACCGTATGCAAATACATGTCGCAGACGGTGTCCTCATCGGGCAGAGATAAGCTGTCTTTCATTTTATCAAAAGGAGTATTCTCCTCAATTTTAAGCATATAGGCACTGATATGCTTTATGTCTGCCGAAAGAAGAAAATCTATACTTTCGTCAAGGCTTTCCATGGTCTGTAAAGGTACGCCCAACATAATATCTAGGGAAATATTGTCAATGCCTGCGTTTTTTGCAAAGGCAATTGCTTTTTCAACCTGAGCTTTGTCTGAAAGCCTGCCGAGAGTTTTTCTCTCATTTTCAACTGCAGACTGCATACCCATGGATATGCGGTTTACTCCCGCCTGTGCCAACACCTTAAAGAAAGCTTCCGACACACTTGAAGGGTTACATTCCACGGTTATTTCCGCATTTTCTGTCAGCTTGTAATTATTCCTTATGCAGGAAATGACCTGACTTATTCTTTCACCGCCAAAGACACTTGGCGTGCCGCCGCCGAAATACACTGTGTCAACTTCCCCGCGTACAAGAGAAGATTTGCTTTTTAAAGCACAAAGGACAGCCTTTAAATAGCTGTCCTTATCTTTTTCTTCTGCGCTGAAGGAATAGAAATCACAGTAAGGACATTTTCTTATGCAAAAAGGTATGTGTATATATATTCCTGTCATATTTTTAGTTATCGTCGTCAAGCTTGAGCACTGCCATAAATGCCTCCTGAGGCACTTCAACGGTACCGAACTGACGCATACGTTTTTTACCTTCCTTCTGTTTTTCAAGAAGCTTTTTCTTTCGTGTGATGTCACCGCCATAGCACTTGGCAAGAACGTCTTTACGCATGGCCTTGACGGTTTCACGGGCAATAACCTTTGAGCCTATTGCCACCTGAATGGGAATTTCAAACATCTGCCTGGGTATGTGCATCTTCAGCTTTTCAGCAATTTTTCTTGCTCTTGACTGAGCCTTCTCCGAATGGATAATAAAACTCAGCGCATCGATTATATCGCCGTTAAGAAGCACGTCAACCTTCTGAAGGCTTGAGCGTCTGTATTCAAAAATCTCATAGTCAAAGGAGGCATAACCTCTTGTGCGTGACTTGAGCGCATCAAAGAAGTCATAGATTATCTCATTCAAAGGAAGCTCATAGTGAATATCTACACGGTCTGTGGTGATATATTTCATATCCTTGAATGTGCCTCGTCTATCCTGGCAAAGATCCATAATTGCACCTACATAATCCGAAGGGGCATAGATATGAGCATTTGTTATAGGCTCCTCACAGAAATCAATGTGTGCCGGGTCGGGATAATGTGTGGGGTTATCGATTTCTACAACACTGCCGTCATTCATATGAATTTTATAAACAACTGAAGGTACAGTTGTAACAAGATCGAGATTATATTCTCTTTCAAGTCTTTCCTGAATGATCTCAAGGTGGAGAAGTCCCAGAAAGCCGCAACGAAAACCAAAGCCGAGCGCACCTGATGTTTCAGGCTCATATGAAAGAGAAGCATCGTTTAGCTGTAATTTCTCAAGTGACTCTCTGAGTGCTTCATAATCGGCACCGTCGGCAGGGTACACACCGCAATAAACCATGGGGTTTACCTTTCTGTAACCGGGCAGAGGCTCTGATGCCATTTTCTGCAGCTTTGTTACGGTATCACCCACCTTGGCATCACGCACTGTTTTGATAGAAGCGGTTATGTAGCCAACCTCACCGGCTGAAAGCTCTTTGCAGGGTTCAAGACCTGTTGCGCGCATATAGCCCACTTCAACAACATTGAACTCTGCACCTGTTGCCATCATCTTCATTGTTTCGCCGGCTTTGAGAGTACCCTGCATAACACGCACATAAACAATAACGCCCTTATAATTATCGTAAACTGAGTCGAAAATCAGCGCCTTGAGAGGTGCATTATCCTCAGCATCTGAGGGTGCAGGAATATCTGCAACTATTTTTTCAAGCACCTCGGCAACATTTTCACCTGTTTTAGCTGAAACTCTCGGAGCTTCACTGCAGTCAAGACCAATGATTTCCTCAACCTCGGCAGCAACTCTGTCAGGCTCCGCCGCAGGCAGGTCAATCTTATTGATTACGGGCACAAGCTCAAGGTCGTGGTCAAGAGCAAGATAGGTATTAGCGAGGGTCTGCGCCTCAATGCCCTGAGAGGCATCAATAATAAGTATAGCACCTTCACAGGCTGCAAGAGAACGGGACACCTCATAGTTAAAGTCAACATGACCCGGAGTATCAATGAGATTAAGCTCATAGGTTTCACCGTCTTTAGCCTTATAATCGAGCTTTACGGCGTGCGCCTTTATGGTTATACCTCTTTCTCTTTCAAGGTCCATATCGTCGAGAATCTGAGCAGACATATCACGCTTTGCAACTGAATCTGTGATTTCGAGAAGTCTGTCGGCAAGAGTTGACTTGCCGTGGTCGATATGAGCAATGATAGAAAAGTTTCTTATATTTTCTTTTTTCTTAGCCATAGTTCACCTCTAAATAACGTGAGTGAAATAAAATCAATATATTATAGCATAAAAGAATATTTTGAGCAATAGAAAAAGCAAAAAATAAAGGCTCTCTTTCGAGAGCCTTCCGGGTTTTGCAACTTATGCAAGTGCGGGAACTGTGATTTCGGGAAGCTTGTCCTTATTGTCTTCAATAACACCACCGATGAAATCGAAGAGGAACTTACCTGTTTCAAGGGGATCAAGACCGAAAACTGCACAAATCTTTACATAAACCTTGAGGAACTTAAGAGCAATCTTTGCAATCTTAAGAGCGGGAACAAGGCTGCCTGCGGGAAGGTCAAGAATCCAGCTGTATTCGCCGAGGAGTTCTTCAGCTTTGTCAACTACGCTGCCGTCTGCTTCTGTTTCGGGAGCTTCGGGAGCAACTTCACCCTCTGTTGCAAAAGCAACTGATGCGAGTGAGAATGTCATAATGAGTGTGAGTAATAATGCAATAATCTTTTTCATAATTATTTGCCTCCTTAAATTTGGTAATTAAAGTATATATTCTATACCTTATTTTGTCAAGAGCTTTTTAAATAATCATTCGTTTTCTTCACTAAGCACCTGTTTCATTTCTTTTCTGATTTTTTCCTTGTTCTTTTCGGATAAAACTCTGTAAGAAAGAAGAAGCTTTCTTTCATCTTTGGAAAGCAATGCAATAGGATCCGGATTATCTTCAGAAACAAAACCTGCACTTTTCAGCCTTTCGGGGTGATTTTCCTTCTCCGCACCGACAATATATCCGATAGTTGCATTATACATGTTAGAAAGCTTTTTTAAAGTTTCAATGGTGGGTTTTGTTTTACCTGTTTCATACTGCGTATAGGCTGTTCTGTCTAAGCCGAGTACACTTGCCACTTCCTGCTGTGTGAGATTGTGTGCCGTTCTGATTTTTTTTAAGCTTTCTGCTACTGTCATAAGTTTCACATCCTTATCTGTTTTTATAGTACTCATAAATATTCTGAGCATCTTTTTTTGTTATACCTTTTACCGATGCAAGTTCTTCAGGCGTTGCACTCTTAATTTTTGCAAGAGTTCTGAAATTAAGCAACAAGGCAGTTGCCTTCTTTTGGCCTATACCTTCAATTTTTGTAAGATTTGTATGCACCGTATTTTTTGTGTGTTTCTGCTTGTGATATGAAATGGCAAATCGGTGAACCTCCTCCTGAATGGTTGACACAAGAGTGAACACTCCCCTGCCTGAGGTTATGCTGATTTCTCCGCCGTCTGAGGCTATTGCTCTCGTGCGGTGCTTTGAGTCTTTAACCATACCGAATACAGGTATATCAAGACCGAAGGCTTCAACTATAGGCTTGACCGCATTAACCTGGCCCTGACCGCCGTCAAGAAGAATAAGGTCGGGGAGTCTGCCGAAGCCCTCACCTGTTTCCTGCTGTTCAACAAATCTGTTAAGTCTTCGTGAAATCACTTCCCTCATTGAGCCGTAATCGTCCTGACCGTCAAAGCCCTTGATTGCAAAGCGTCTGTATGCACTGCGAAGGGGTTGGGCATTTTTAAACACAACCATACCTGCCACATTATCACTGCCCGCCGTGTGGGATATATCGTAAGATTCAATATATTCAGGCGTTTTAGACAGACCAAGCAGTTTTTGCAATTCATCAAGTATTGCAGTTTCTCTGCCCTTTCTGCCAAGGCTTTCGCCGAGCTTCTGGGCGGCATTCTGAAGGCACATTTCCATAACGCGTACCTTTTCGCCACGCTGTGGCTTGAGAATAACTGCCTTCTTGCCTCTCTCTTTCGTCAGATACTCCTCAACAAGCTCCTTATCTGTCACATCACCGTCGACCACTATAAGAGGCGGTATCTGTCTGCCGGTGGAGTAGTAAGAGGTTATCAGTTCATAGCGTGTATCTGCAAGATTTTCGGAATAGTCGATAATGAAATGCTCCGTATTGACAAGCAGGCCCTCTCTGAAACAAAGCACTGCAAGACAAGCCTTATTGCCGCGCTGAGCAATTGCAAAAACATCTTCCTCAACACTGCCCTCCACCACAACCTTTTGCCTTGCGGCAATGCGTTCAATAGCCTTGATTTTATCGCGGATATGTGCAGCCTTTTCAAACTCTAAGTTTTCGGCAGCTGTTTCCATTTCATTCTGCAGCTTTTTCACAGTTTCAGCACTGCCGCCTTTTATGAAATCCACAGCACCGAGAAGATTTTCTTCATAATCCTTCTGACTGATTTTTCCCGCACAAGGTGCCGAGCATTTATGAATAAAATAGTTCAGACACGGTCTGCCGTTACGGTTGATATTTTTCGGAAACACCTTGTTGCAGGCGGGAAGTCTGAAAATCTCCGAGGCTTGCTCAACCACATTTGTAACACTGTAATTGCCCATATAAGGCCCTAAGTACTCTGCCGTGTCATCATCTTTTCTGAAACAGGCGGAAATTCTGCCCCAAGGATTGGGAGTAATTTTAATATAGCTGTAGCCCTTGTCATCCTTGAGAAGGATGTTATATTTGGGCATATTCTGTTTTATCAGACTGCATTCCAGCACGAGAGCCTCAAACTCACTGTCAGTGAGAATATAGTCAAAATCACTCACATTTTCAACCATTTTACGCACCTTGGCAGCGTGCTTATTCTGCGAGCCGAAATATTGGCTTACTCTGTTTTTCAGCTTCTTTGCCTTGCCGATGTATATGATTTTATTTGATTTATCCTTCATTATATAAACACCGGGAGTAAGAGGAAGATTCATGGCCTTTTGTCTTAAAATATGAAGTTTTTCATTCTGAGCCAATGTTCCACCCCCATATAATATCTTATGTTATATTTTATCACATTTTGACGAATTTGACAATAGTGAGAAAAATAAAAGCGGTTGCATAAAGCTTATTATTGCAATACACAACCGTTACTTTTTATTTAAACTTATCAAAGAAAGAAGACTTTTTCTTTTCCTCGCCCACTATATTGCCGTCAGGGATATTGTTTTTGGGCTTATTTGTCAGAGTACTGTCAAACTCTCTGAGAAGTTCTTTCTGTTTTTGCGAAAGATTTTTCGGTACCTCAACAATAATTTTGACAAACTGATCACCCTTACTTCGTGAGGAAAGCTGCTGAATACCTCTGCCTCTGAAACGGAAAACCTCACCGGGCTGTGTGCCTGCGGGAAGCTCATATTTAACCTTGCCGTCAAGGGTTGGAATGTAAAGAGTATCGCCCATAGCTGCCTGAGCGTAGGTAACTGCAACCTCACACCAGACATCGAAGCCGTCGCGCTCAAAGAAGGGGTGGGGTCTTACATTCACATTAACACGAAGGTCGCCCTTGGGTCCGCCGTTGACACCGGGATTGCCGCCACCTCTGACATTGAGGGTCTGTCTGTCGTCTATACCTGCAGGAATGTCAATTTCCGCTGTCTGTCTCTTTCTTACGAAGCCTGTGCCTCTGCAGTTACCGCAGGGATTTTTAATAGTCTTACCCTTGCCGCCGCAGTCACTGCACTGTCTTGATGTACTCATAACACCGAAGGGTGTTCTCTGCTGAACATTAACCTGACCTCTGCCGCCGCAGGTCTTACAGGTTTCGGGTGACGTACCCTTTGCACAGCCGTTACCGCCGCACTCTGCGCAGACTTCACTTCTTTCAACATTTACGGTTTTCTTGCAACCCTTTGCAGCCTCTTCAAAAGAGATGGTGACATTGGTCTGTATGGTTGCGCCCTTTCTGGGAGCATTGGGATTCTGCTGTCTGCCGCCACCGAAGCCGCCGCCAAAACCGCCGCCAAACATACTGCCGAGAATGTCGCCAAGGTCGAAAGCATCACCGAAACCGCCGAAGCCGCCACCGAAGCCCCCTGCACCGAAGTTGGGATCAACGCCTGCATGACCGTATTGATCATAGCGTGCCTTCTTATCAGCGTCGGAGAGTACCTCGTAAGCCTCGTTAGCCTCTTTGAACTTTGCTTCTGCCGTTGCGTCTCCCGGATTAAGGTCAGGATGATATTGCTTTGCAAGCTTGCGGTAAGCCTTTTTTATTTCATCGTCTGAAGCGCCTTTGCTGACACCTAAGACTTCATAGTAATCGCGTTTATTTTCTGCCATTTAATATATTCCTCTCAACGCACAATCTGGAGCTGCCGTTAAGACAGCTCCAAAAAGTCAATTAGTTAGCATCTGTGAAGTTTGCATCGGTGTAGCCTGCATCTGAATAGCCGTCTGCACCTGCACCGGGATCTGCATAACCGCCCTGGGCGCCTGCAAAATCATTGGGGTTGAAGCCGCCAGCCTGCTGTGCGCCCTGAGTCTGCTGATAAAGCTTTTCGCTGATTTTGTAAAATGCCTGAGTGAGAGCTTCCTTCTCGTTCTTGATAAGGTTGATGTCTTCGCCCTGAAGAGCATTCTTGAGAGCATCAATCTTTGACTGAATTTCTGCCTTATCTTCTTCAGGAAGATTCTGAGCGCCTTCTTCTGAAAGAATCTTTTCACACTGATAAACCATCTGATCTGCTTCGTTTCTTGTGTCAACGTCTTCTCTGCGCTTCTTGTCTTCCTGAGCAAACTGCTCTGCTTCTCTTACAGCCTTTTCAATGTCTTCCTTTGACATATTTGTTGAAGATGTGATTGAAATTGACTGCTCCTTACCTGTGCCGAGATCCTTAGCGCTTACGTGTACGATACCGTTTGCGTCAATGTCGAAGGTTACTTCAATCTGAGGTACACCGCGGCGTGCAGGCATAATACCGTCAAGGCTGAATACGCCGAGAGTCTTGTTGTCTTTTGCAAATTCTCTTTCGCCCTGAAGCACGTGAACTTATACTGAAGGCTGATTATCAACTGCAGTTGAGAAAATCTGGCTCTTCTTTGTGGGGATAGTTGTATTTCTTTCGATAACCTTTGTGTTGATACCGCCCATTGTTTCGATACCAAGTGAAAGGGGTGTAACGTCAAGAAGGAGAAGACCCTTAACGTCGCCGCCGAGAACACCGCCCTGAAGAGCTGCGCCGATTGCTATACATTCGTCGCGGTTGATGCCCTTGAAGGGTTCTTTGCCGATATACTTTTTGATAGCATCGCTTACTGCGGGGATTCTTGATGAACCGCCTACCATAAGCACCTTGTCGATTTCTGAAGCGTTGAGACCTGAGTCTGCCATTGCCTGACGAACGGGACCCATTGTAGCTTCAACAAGGTCTGCTGTGAGTTCATTGAACTTAGCTCTTGAAAGAGTTGTTTCAAGATGCTTGGGGCCTGTAGCATCTGCTGTGATGTAGGGAAGTGAAATTGCTGATGTTGTTACACCTGAAAGCTCAATCTTAGCCTTTTCTGCAGCTTCCTTAAGTCTCTGCATAGCCATTTTGTCGCCGCGAAGGTCAACGCCCTGTTCTGCCTTGAAGCCTGCAACAAGCCAGTCGATGATTCTCTGGTCAAAATCGTCACCGCCGAGACGGTTGTTACCTGCAGTTGCAAGAACTTCCTGAACACCGTCACCCATTTCGATGATTGAAACGTCGAAGGTACCGCCGCCAAGGTCATAAACCATAACCTTCTGGTCAGCTTCCTTGTCGATACCGTAAGCGAGAGCTGCTGCTGTGGGCTCGTTGATAATTCTCTTTACTTCAAGACCTGCAATTTTACCTGCGTCCTTTGTTGCCTGACGCTGAGCATCTGTGAAGTATGCGGGAACTGTGATAACTGCCTCTGTAACTCTGTCGCCGAGATATGCCTCAGCGTCTGCCTTGAGTTTCTGAAGAATCATAGCTGAAATTTCCTGAGGAGTATAGTTTTTGCCGTCAATTGCTACATGATAGTTTGAACCCATCTGTCTCTTGATTGATGCAATTGTTCTGTCGGGGTTTGTAACTGCCTGACGCTTTGCAACCTGACCTACCATTCTTTCACCGGTCTTTGAGAAAGCTACTACTGAGGGAGTTGTTCTTGCGCCTTCAGCGTTTGCAATAACAGTGGGTTCACCGCCTTCAATAACTGCTACGCATGAGTTTGTTGTACCTAAGTCGATACCGATAATCTTTGCCATAATATTTACCTCCAAAATTAAATTGAGTTTGTTTTTATTATTGTATGTTTATAAAAAAGCTTGCGCTTAGTTTGCTACCTTAACCATAGCAGGTCTTAAAACCTTATCGCCTATTTTGTATCCCTTTGAGAATACCTGAGCGAGTACATTTTCACCGAGTGCTTCATCGTCTACGTGCATTACCGCACTGTGGAAGTTAGGATCAAATGTGTCTCCTTCTTCACCGAAGGCCTCAACACCCAGCTTTTTCAGTGTTTCGGCAAAGCCCTGATAAATCATCTCTACGCCTTTTTTATAGGACTCAAAATCGGAATCCGTAACACCTAAAGCTCTGTCGAAATTATCAAGTATGGGAAGAAGCTCACCAAGACAGCTTGCTTTTGCTTCAAGCCATGTGCCTTCCTTTTCTCTTGCAGAGCGCTTTCTGAAATTGTCATACTCTGCTAAAGTTCTTATGTGTGCTTCCTTGGCGGCGGCAAGCTCTTTTTCAAGCTCCGCTATGCCCGCGTCCTGAGAAGCTGCTGCATCTTCTGTCTGCACATTTTCTTTTTCTGCAGTTTCAACAACCTCTTGTTCTTTGTCTTTTTTAGCCATTATTCATCCTCCAAAGTGTCTGTCAGCATTTCGCCCACAAGGTCTGTGAGATATTCAATGCTGGGAATAAGTTTTGCGTAATTAAGTCTTGTGGGGCCGATGATGCCTATGGCGCCGCCGTCGTGACCGCCCACATTGTATCGTGCAATAATCATGCTTGAATTTTCAAGCTGACGGTATTTGTTTTCTTTGCCGATGATGACCTGCAGACCGCCTGCCACATCTGAAATTGCTCTTTCAAGCTTATCCTTTTCGTCAAAGAACTGCATCATATCGTAAATGTCACTGCCGAATTCTCTGTGATGAAGAAGGTTCTGCTCTCCTTCAAGTCTGATTTCAGCCTGAAGTGCCTGATTGGCTATATCTGCAAGCACCACAAACAAAGGCGACATTGCAAGAGCATTTATACCCAGGGAAGCAACAAGGGTCTGTATCATAACCGTGCCCACATCACTGACGGGTCTGCCTATGAAGCACTCTCTGACTATATCATAGAAGGTATCTATCATATCGCGGGTAAGCTCTGTTTCAGTTTTGCACACACCGTTTTTGATTATGCCGTTTGAGGTCATCATAACCACCATTGCTATTCTTGTGCCGACGGGAACAAGCTCAATGTGCTTTATCACTGCCCCTTCATCTGTGGGTGTGGTTGAAAGTGCCGCACAGCCTGTCATTTTGGCAAGAATCTCGCCCGCCTTTTCAAGGAGCTTATCCGGGTTGCCCATTGACCGTGAAAGCTCATTTCTTATAAGCCGTCTTTCATCATCGGTAAGTGTGTCCTCATTCATCAGGTGGTCGATATAATATCTGTAGCCCTTCTGTGAGGGTACTCTGCCGGCCGAGGTGTGCGGCTGCTCTAAAAGACCCATTTCAGAAAGCTCTGACATTTCATTTCTTATGGTAGCTGAAGACACTGAAATCGGGAGAGTCTGCATAAGCATCTTTGAACCGATTGGTTCGCCTGTTTTTATATAATGCTCAACAACGGCACAAAGTATAAGTTCTTTACGCTTTCCGAGTTCCATATCTTCACCTTCCTTTTGCTAAGTTTTAGCACTCTCGTGTTTTGAGTGCTAATCACTAACACAAATATACTACGCTTGCCAAAAAATGTCAATAGAAAAAAGCAACTTTTTTTAAAATTTTTAAAAAAGCTGCTTTAAACATTATATATCTTTTTCAGTTTCTGTGATAAATAAATCTTACCCCGTCTTCGAGCTTACCATAGATTGCTCTGTCATCCACAAGGCTCTGCAGAAAATTACGCACCATAACCGCATAGGTAGGATATTTAGCAGTAACAAGGTTAAGGCTGAGCCGTTCAATGAGTTCGGAAAATATATCGTCAAAAGAAAGGCCCTCACATATATCGTAGACAAGCTCCTTGCGCTCTTTCATTCTCATTATGTTGTATTCGGCAAGCTCTGCCACATTTTCAGTAGGTGCATCATGGGCAGGCACAAAAAGTTTGCCTTTCATATTTTTTATCTCCTCAAGAGTATCAAGAGCTGCATTTACATTATAAAAGAAGGGCAGCTTATGCTCATCCCAGGTTCTTTTTGAAAGAATTGCATCGGCAAGGAAAACAACATCGTCACTTGTTCTCACGCCCACCATATCAAAGGAGTGACCGGGAAGGGGAATTATCTCAACACCTTCGGGAGTATTTTCAGGTGTGATAACCTCAGGCACCGACGGTTCAACCATGAAGAAAGGGTTTCTGCTTTTATCCGTATCAATGCCGGCATAATAAAACTTTGCTTCAAGGTCGGGGTACTCAACAAAGAAGCTCTCCCCTTTCGGTGCAAGAATCTTGCAGCCATATTTATCAAAGAAATATTTGTTACCTGCAATATGGTCAACATGGCAGTGAGTGTTAATAACTGTTTTTACTCTTAAATTTTTTGCACCAAGAAGCCTGTCAAGACCTCTTATCATTCTCGGGTGGTCACAGGTATCAACAAGCAAAACCTCGCCGTTACCCATATCGAATATACCCACATTTGAAAAGGCAGAGTAATATGCGGTTTTTCCTATAAGTTTATTTATTTCAAACATAATTATACACCTTCATAATCATTGTGTACCGATAAACGGACTTTTATTTCAAATTAAATGTTGCAAATATAAAATGGCAGTGATAAAATAGATAAAGCAAATAAAAGGAGGGCGGAAAATGAAAATAGCAATTGTAGGCTCACGAAGTATAAGTGCAGATATACCCGAAGGCATCATTCCCGAAAATGTGACTATGATATATTCCGGCGCCGCAGCAGGAATAGACATTTCGGCAAGACGCTACGCCGAAAAGCATCACATTCTCATAATGGAAATTCTGCCCGAATATGACCTTTACGGCAAAACTGCTCCTCTTAAACGCAACGACATAATCATAAAGCTTGCAGACGAGGTTTATATATTCTGGGACGGCAAGAGCCGTGGCAGCACCTATGTTATCAACAATTGCATAAAAACCGGCAAACCATATCACCTTTTTAAATATGCCAACGGAGAATTTAAAGAAATTACCTAAAAAGTGTGCCTTTATCATTGTGATAAAGGCACTTTTCATTTTTAAATTATTCAGCCTTTGCTTCTTCCTTGGGCTTGTGGAAGAGAATTTTATCTACGGGGAAGTAGAGGAAGAACTGTAAAGCTGAACAAATCATCATAGCAGCATTACGAGCAAGTGCTTCTGCCCAACCAAAGCCGAGGAAGAGAGTGTTGAGTGTGGGTGAAAGCCATGCCGAGAAGAAAATAAGAGCTATTGTAAACACTATATAAATCGGAAGTGTAACCGCAACATTGGCGCCTGAATTGAAGGTCTTTTCTTTATTAACAAAGAAAGCAACAATCTGTGCAATAATATTTGCAACATTAAAAGCGATGCAATAGCCAAGACCGCCTGAGATTACCGCACCTGCTTCATCAAAGTTTACAGGATAGCTGAGAACCCAAAAATTAAATTCAGTTGCATACATTTCCTGAATTGCAGGAATAAGAGGGATAAGGTTTGTCAGGGTTACCTGCACCAGCATTGCAAGAAGGCTTACAACGATGAACTTAACGAACTGCCAGACAGTTGTAAGAAGTGAGCCTTTTTCTGCTGCTTTGTTGTCGATGTCTTTTAATTTTGCCATTTTAATTTCTCCTTCGGATATGTAATTTTTACCTTTGAAAGGTTCTTAATGATTATACAGCATTACAATGAAAAAATCAACACTTAATTTGATTTTTGTCTTTTCTTTATTCTCTGCCAGTTAATAAAACCGTAAGCGTCATTTATAAGGAAAATGCCGAAGCACGCCACCATAGGTGCATAGGAAACATCCTCAATACTTGCAAGCACCCACAGCACTATAAGCACAATATCGTTAAGACCGTACCACATACCGTAGTATTCACTGCGAAGCATGGTCAGTCCCGATGCCATAAAGCTTGTGAAAACCGAAAGAGTGCCGAAGATAATATTTGGGGTATCAAAGTAATCAAGTATGAAATAAAACACCGCCGTCACAACACATGCCAGGCAGGTAAGAGCTATCCATTGCCGCCAATTTAAAGTGCGTACCCTGACCTCGTGTTCACTGTAGGGATTGCGAAGCCATGTGATAACACTCATAAGGGCAATGGGTGCCGACATAAACGCATAGGTGAAAATTTCTCCGTAATAGCGCATCTGCCATGAAACTATAGCGTAAAACACGGCGAAAACCACACACAGCGCCTGACCCACAACATCGCCCTTGGCAACAAAAATCAGCGCCGTAACACCTATCAGAGACGCGGCAAGGCTGAGCAGACTTTTGTCGGGCGTGAGTGCATAGCACACACAGATACCCACAAAAGAAAATGCCCAGAGGCACTTTTCAAAGCGGGTGAGATTTTTAATTGATGAAATTATATTCATAGTTCCTCCGAATAATTTGGCTAAAAGTGAAGCTCCGAATCATAAGACTCGGAGCTTCTGGAGCTGATAACCGGATTTGAACCGGTGACCTCATCCTTACCAAGGATGCACTCTACCGACTGAGCTATATCAGCATATCAACTTGACAGCTTTATGATTATAACCTAAGTTATAAATTTTGTCAATATATAAATGTAAAAATATTGGGGAATAATATTAAAGTTCTATATACCTTATTATCTAAACCCAAATAAGAAAGTGTGACGGCAGATTTTATCAAAACACTTGAATAGTCAACTTTGTTTTGCTATAATGAAGTCACCACACTATAATTTAATATTTTTTCCGATATAAGGGTTGGTGTTTTTATCTTCGGTAAAAACATGAGCTTCTCTATTTCTATACCCTTTTGTCGGATATGAAATTATAGTGTGGTAGCTAAACGGAGTTTGTGTTTTTCGTGTGTGCATAACTTCGGTTAGCACACACTTTTTTATTTTAAGGAGGGTAGGGAGACAATATGGTTTCACACGGAATTATAAGACGAAAGGATATTTAAAATGAAAAAAGTTTTAGCACTATTTATAACCATTATTTTATGTTTTTCTCTTTGTGCTTGCGGAGAAGATAAAAAAATAACGAAAGAAGAATTAATTTCAACGGCTATTTCAACCGATATAATGACTTTGCAAAATGCAGTATATGAAAACAGATTAAAGGCAAAAGAAGATTATTGTAACAAACCAATTTTGGTTTCTGGAAAAGCTATGTTAATAAACGAAGATCATGTTACCATTTGCGAAAGCCAAATTTGTCTTGATGCATATTTACCTGTTGAAGATTTGATAAAAATATCCTCAGGCGACACAATTACAGTTGTAGGTATTATTAGAGATATACAGGATATCGAAATAAATCTAGGCGGTGCAATGCCTTTCAACACTGCTCATTATATTATGGATGTTGGCTATTTAGTTGATTAATTGTATAAGGGAACGGCTCAAAGCTGTTCCCTGTTCTTTTACCCTCCCCCTTGCATTTTCTCCCCCGATAGTGTAAAATTGCAATATAGCAAATTATAGGAGGAAACACTATGAAAAAAGCAAAACTCGCAGTGGGCATTATCGCTTGCGTTGCCCTTTTGGGCTGTGCCGCCTACGGCATCTATACTCAGGTGGGAGCAGTGCGCTTCGGCGATATCACAATTGACGGCGTACCCGAAAAAAACGAAGGCACCACAAGAATTATATCTTTTAACGTGCGCTGTGCAAACGACGGAGAGCAGACTATCACCAACCGCGGCAAGGTTGCCGTTGAAATACTCAAGGCTTATATGCCCGACTCCTTCGGCGTTCAGGAATGCACTCCCCGCTGGAAGAGAATTTTCTATTATAACTTAGGCGACAAATACGCCTCAGTCGGCAAGGCAAGAGATTTCTTCGGTCCCTTCACCGAATACAGCAGTATATACTATCTCAAAGATAAATATACAGTTGTTGATGACGGCACATTCTGGCTGAGCGAAACTCCCGACAAGCCCTACACCAAGAGCTTTAACAGCAGTACATACAGAATTGCCACTTGGGCAGTGCTTGAAGAAAAGACAACCGGCAAGCGCTATCTCCATGTCAACACACATCTCGACCACAAGCTCGACAGCACAAGAGATGCTCAGATGCAGGTGCTCCTTGACCGCGTTCTTGTCAAACTGGCAGGCGATTATCCCGTTGTGATGACAGGTGACTTCAATGCTTATGAAGACAGCTCCGTTTATGCCGTTGCCTGCAAGAGTTTTGACGACAGCAAGTACCTTGCCAAAAACAGCGACGACGGTCATACCTTCACAAAGTACGAAACCCTTGATCCCGAACGCAAGGGTGCCATTGATTTCATCTTTGTTCCGAAGGGTACTGAGGTTGAAAACTATAAGATTATCCGCAACACCGTCAAGGGCATTTACCCATCAGACCACTACCCCATTGTTTCAGATATATATCTGAAATAAGTTGGGAGTGAGGAGTCAGGAGTGAGGAGTTGCGGTCGCGGGGATGTTTCTGCCGATAAATAATCTTCGCCCGCAAAGGAAGTTGGGATAAGATACCAACTCTGTAAATTATAAAAGCACGGCAGGTCACTTCCAAATCAGAAGTGACCTGCCATTAAATTTAAGTTTGATAAAACTTGCCGCCTCTGAGCTTTTGCTCTGCGGGGAAAGGCTTAAGGTTAGTGAGTAGTAAACTCGCGACCGCAACCACTCACTCCTCACGCCTAACCGATTATGCTGTCTATCATCTCATCTGTCATTGTGTCAATGTCATACTGTGAGGGATTACTGCTGATTTTTTCAATCTTTTTGCTGTATTTTGACTGAGTGAGTTCATCTGTCAGACCGAGCACATAATAGAAAGCATCGGTGTAAATGCCAAGTGAAGCGGAAACATTTTTCTTGCCCCAGATTGTGCTGCCGTCTTCGCCGTAGCCGGTAAAGACAATGCTGCCCTCAGAAAGCTCCCAATCCCACATGGCGGCGGGATAAATATTGTAGCTTACGCCATCAAGGCTGATAGTATAGTAGTCATCAACCTTGGTAAGAATGCCCTGAGTACCAAGCTTTTTCTTTTTAGCAATGTCCTTTTGAGTTATCACTGCCTTTTCGTGAATGGTGACTAACTGAGATGTGCTTCTCTCAACAGCTTTGTAGTCTTCACCGTTGCCTTCACCTGAGAAAATAAGGATATCCCAGTTGCCGTAAAGAGATGTCTTCTTGATTTTAGTCTGCGCCTTTTCGCCTGCATAAACCTCAGGCTTTGCCATTGGCCAACCGTCTTTTGTGAAATTAAGCTCTCTGATTTCAAGGCACGGCTCAGGGTTAACATCCGAAACACTGTTTACCTCTGCGGCATAGGTACCCGTTGTAATTTCAGTACCTGCTTTGAAATAAAGCTGCGACTGTGAAGCTATAAACCAACCGTCACCGTTTTTTATAACAGAAGGTGAACCTATGGAAGCTCTGCCTATATCAGAGTATACCACACCGCCCTTACTGCTTGAAAGGAAGTTGTAGCCACCCATCAGAAGTGTACCCTTATCATACTGCGACTTGCCCATTTTAGAAGAAAACTCGCCCATATCGGCACCCTTCATATCAGTGTAAGGGCCTTCAATATTCTGACTTCTTGCAACGCGGATATTATAATTGGTCCCCTCGTTGCCGTAGGTTGTAAGAAGATAGTAATAACCTGTGTTTTTGTTGTAAACCAGCTCACTGCCTGTTACGAGGCTGCCGTCCTTCTTTGAAAGTGCAGGGATTCTGCCGGGGTTTGCAATAACCTTACCTGCGCAGTAAACCTTTGAACCGTGGAGGGTTGAAATTCTCTCACCCTGAAGATTAAGGTTGCTGTCTTTTTTCAGAAGACCTGTCTTTTTATTGAGTTCAACAAGGTTTATGCTTCCCTTGATTGTATCTCTGCCAAAATATGAGCCGTAAGCCATAAACATTCCGCTGTCTGTAACAACAACACCGGGGTGTACTGCATTAGCTGCGTCATAGTGAGCGCTCACATTCTTTTTCTTGCCTTCAGCGTTATACTCCGTACCGGCATGTCTGCCGCAAGAGCTGATAACAAGACCTACCTCATCCCATTTCTTGTTAAGCACTGCGCTTTCAAGGTCGTTGGTCTTAACGCAGAAAATTGCCGATTCGTTTGCGTCTGCCACCTTTGAAAGAGAGAAATAAAGATAATAGGTACCGCCAACCTTCACAATATCGGGAGCAAGAGGTGTTCTGTCTTCATTGGCATCGGAATAAAGCTCATCCTTGCCGTAGCCGTGTTCCTTTGCCCAATCACTTACACAGTCAAAGGCGCTGAAAGACATGATAGCATTGCTCTGTGCGTTTAAGTCATGAGGGAAATAAGTTGTTCTGCCGCCCCAGTTGACGAGGTCGGTTGACTTGACAACAACATTGTCAGAGCCGAAGCAATAGTAATATCCGCTTTTTTCATCGTATATAATTGAGGGGTCTTTGATATCATAGTTAGCATATGAGCCGATATAGCCGTCGCCCATGGGACTGAGAAGCTCGGGAGCTTTTATATCAAGAACAGTGCTATCGGGAGCTGAGGAAGAGGGTCGCTTGCCTTTTTTGAAGGATGCAAGGATAGTAAGCTTGCCTTCAACAGTTGTTTTATACTGAAGCATATTCACATCATCAGTTACATCCTCACCGTTGACATAAAGGCTCTTAAGATTGTAGTAGGTTGTATCTGTTCTTTCAGGATTAATGTTCAGTGTTATTTCTGTGCCGTTTTTGCATTTGAAGGAAAATTTCTCATCACTACCCACTGTTTTGGCATCGTCAACTGTTATTACACCGTGGTCGAAGCTTTCAACGAAAACCATACAGTTATTCTGATGTATAAATTTAAAATACATTCCCGCAACAGTAGCAAGAAGCGCCACTGTCACAAGAAAGAATATCCAGAATTTCTTTTTCATAATTTCACCGATTCCTCCTTGTTCTCATTCAACGGTAAGAGATGAAATAATATCGGAATAAATTGTAACTGCATTGTTATAGAAGTTCTCTTTTACGATTTCTATCTGTCTTTCATCAGCAACATAAAGAGTTATTTTAAGAAGCTGGGTATCCATATCGAAAACCTCAAGGCTAACATGGTAGCCACCCTCAGGAAGCTTCTCAACCTGCACATTACTCTCTTTTTTTATTCTGTCCCGTTTAAGTATTTTCAGTGCTGCATTGACAGCTTTCTCTCTTATACTTCTGGGCAGGGAACGCTCAATACGTGCAACATCAATTTTTGATTTTGATGTTATGGTAATAAGCTCATCACCGTCTGCAATTTCCGAAGATACCTGACCGCCGCACACAAGCTCACTTATGGCACCGTTCACTTCAAAATAATTTGCAATTCTGTATTCCTGAAGTATCTCATTTATCTGAGTTCTTGTAAGGGATTTATCAAGGGTTTTTAAAATATAACAAACAAGCAGTTTGATTTCAGGTTGCTGTCTGAGGCCACCGGGAGCGATTCCTTCTGAAAATGTATTGTTATCCATAGTATTACCCGTTCCTTTCTGCATAGTTATACATATATAATTCTACCACAATAATTTAAAAAGTAAATAGCAATGAGGAAAAATATGTAAAATTAAGCTTCTTTATCTCATTGACACCCAATTAATTGTAGGCTACAATATAATCAGCTTTATAAAAGGACTGATCTCATGAAAAAATATACTACACTGCTTTTCGATGCTGACGAAACTCTCCTTGACTTCGGAAGAGATGAAACCGATGCGTTGTCAAGAATTTTAGACGAGTGCGCCATTGAAAAGAGCGAAGAAAACATAAAAACCTACAAAGAAATAAATGTAGGTCTGTGGAAGGCTCTTGAAAGAGGCGAAATAGACAAGCCCACTCTCAAGAAAATAAGATTTTCCCTTTTCTTTGACAAAATAGGCTACACGCCATCGGAAGACCCCTTCATAATAAATGAGCGTTACCTGTCATATCTGGGCGAAGGCGGAAATCTCCTGAGTGGTGCAAAAGAGCTGATAACTGACCTTCACTCGGCAGGGTACAAGCTCTATATTGTCACTAACGGCATTGCCGCCACTCAGAAAAAACGCCTGACCAAGGCGGGCATTCTCCCCTATTTTACTGAGCTTTTTGTCAGCGAAACAGTTGGCCATCAGAAGCCTAAAAAGGAATATTTTGATTATGTACTTGCCCACATTGACGAGAAGGATAAAAGCAATGTGCTTCTTATCGGTGACTCACTGACCTCTGATATCAAGGGCGCAATTAATGCAGGCTTAACCTGCGCATGGCTCAGGCACGACCCTTCTGCCAATAGCGGCGAGCTTAAACCTAACTACATTATTGACCGTATTTCTGATGTTAAAAATCTGCTGTAAAGATAAATTCCGGGATTCACACAAAGGTGAATCCCGGATAATTTTATGCGAAAAGTGAAAGGAAAAACTTGAGTATCCCTGTTAAATTAAAGCTGAAAGCCGGCAGTTCAAACACGCTGTCATCAACGCTCAGACTTACATTATCGAAATAGGTGTACTGAATTGTACCCTTTGCGAAATCCTGAGCCTTCAGCACCTTGAGGTCATCACCCACATAGAAAAAGCTGTTTATTACGGAGCCTCTGTCGCTGAACTCCTCCACATAGTAGGTAACGCCTTCAATTGTGGTTTCATAGCTTTTGACAAAAACAAGGAAGTCCATAGTAAAATCCGAAAGACCTTTGATAATCTGCCAGATGTCCGTATTACCGAGAGATAAATTGCTTGTTTTCATATGGATAAAGGGAAATCCTGTGAGGTAGCTGTAAAGTCCGTCATCCTGCAAAACGGTACGCAGCTCAATAAAGCCGTTATTGAAGTCATAAGCTATCTTATCACCCTTGAGATAAGCAGTATTCACCACCGAATAGGATGAGCCGAACTCAGGCAGCATTCCCGTTCTGAATGTAACGGCAACCTCTTTCTTTTCTTCAATTGCATCAAAAAGAGTTTCTGTTTTTGTACCTGCTGCAAGAGTACCCACGCTGAAAAGTGAGAAGGCAAGCACAATGGCGAGAATAAGAGAAACTGTTTTTTTCATATAATCACTCCTGTAATTTATTTCAATTAAAATATAGCAGAAAAAGGAGGATTAGTCAACTTTATTTATTGGCGTACTCGTTGATTTTAACCTGCAGGAAAGCGCTCGCTGCCACTATGGGAACAAATATAGCCAATATAAGTGTCACAACGGCAAACTCCGAAGCCCCGGCAGTTTTTTCTTTCATAAGATTTTCAAGTCGCTTTGACTGATTATAATACCAGTAAATTCTGTAAAAGGGTACAAATATGCAAAGAAGAAGTTTTTTAGCGCCACTCTGAATTTCATTATTGCCACAGTTGAGAGCTTCCGTTGTTTTGTAAATCCATATACAATTATATATTCCGAGAGTGAAGAGGCTGAGAAGTATATGCTTTACCATACCAACATACATATCATAATAACCGGGATAATCGTTTTCAGCCACTTCATAGGTAGGTTTAGGGTTAGCTCTGAGGTAAATAAGGAAAGCCGAACCTATATTGACAATCAGATAAGGCACATTGTTTATCATTGTGTTAAATATGGATATAACAGCATTTCTTATTGTCATACCGTTATACTCTATAAAATGGTTCATCAGATTTATCCCCTGCCATATAAAGCCTGCAAGGAAAAGAACTGTAATCACAGCATAGATGAACTGACTGTTCTTCTTGTTGCCCTTGAAATAAAGCACTGCTATCAGCAAATAAGCGGCAATATTCAGCATGGCAACCACACCGAAAGAACCGTCTAATATCATGCTGATAACAGAACAAGCTGCATGTAAAATATAGGCTATGCTAAGCAGATTGAGTTTACAGCCAAGAAGGCATCCGCAGGCAAAAAAGCTAATTGCCATAGAAACACTGCTTTCTAAAATAAAACCTGTTTGGCTTGTCATGTGACCGTGAATGATTGTTGAAATCAAGCCAACTGAATTGACCAACAGCGTTATAAGATATATTGCACCGAGGGCTATGGAAAGGCTTGTGATTATTTTCTTGGTCGGATCAACCTTTATCATTCTCACCGGCTCAGGATCTTTTATATTTTCATAAGCAATCTCACTTATCTGAGGCGGTATTTCATCCTCCCCTTTTACTATATAATCCACCGACACATCGAAAAGATTACTCAGGGAAATAATTTTATCAAGCTCGGGGATGCTCATATTGTTTTCCCATTTGGATATTGTCTGTCTGGAAACATCAAGTTTTTCAGCAAGGTCACCCTGAGACATTTCGTTTTTTGTTCTCAACTCATACAGTCTTTCACCGAGGTTGTTCATACTATCACTCCTTCATTTTTCCTGATTAAATGATATCACATAAAAACACCGTTGTCTATCAAGTCAGCTTTAAAATTTTAGCAACTGACAGTTGCATCTGTACTTTTGGGCGAGTTTCGGCGGCTCCATACACGAACGCTGTTCGTGTCGGCTACGGTGTAGCCGTAAAATCGCTTTGCGATTTAATGGAGCCGCCGCCCCCCTTGCAGAAGCTCCCCCGCGTACAAAAATAAAAAAAGTCAAAAAAATTTGCAAAAACCTATTGACAAGCGAATATATATGGGTTATACTGTAGTCAAGTTAATGATAATGATTATCATTACTGATAAGAGCAACAAAGAAACAATCTGAAAGGCGGTAATCTTATGGCAACCCTGAGACACAGTAACCAAAGAGATGCCGTGCTGAAGGATTTGCAGGCTCGATACGACCACCCCACCGCTGAGGAGGTTTATCTCAGTGTAAGAAAAGAGATGCCTTCCATCAGCCTTGCAACGGTCTATCGAAACCTGAAGCTCCTTGAAAGCGAAGGACTTATACTCAAAATCACCACCGGAGAAAGTGACAGATTTGACGGCCACACTCACAGTCATTACCACTTCACCTGCAACGATTGCATGAGGGTACTTGACCTGGAGATAGGCGGCGCAAATCCGGATACTCTCCCAAAGGATTTTGACGGAGTCATTACCGGCCACTCTCTTATGTTTTTCGGTTTATGCTCACAATGTAAAAATAAAAATTAAATTTTTGGAGGAAACAAATTATGAAAAAGTACTATTGTCCCGTATGCGGTTGGGAAAGCGACGAACCCGTAGAAAGATGCGCAATCTGCAAGGCTCCCATGAAGGAAAGAGAAGTTGGTGAAATGACCTGGGCTGCTGAACACATCCTCGGCGTTGGCAAAGAAGCTAACGTACCCGAAGAAATCGTTATGGGTCTTCGTGACAACTTCAACGGTGAATGTTCAGAAGTAGGTATGTACCTTGCTATGGCTCGCGTAGCTCACAGAGAAGGTTACCCCGAAATCGGTCTTTACTGGGAAAAGGCAGCTTATGAAGAAGCAGAGCATGCAGCTAAGTTTGCAGAGCTTCTCGGCGAAGTTGTAACAGACAGCACAAAGAAAAACCTTGAAATGAGAGTAGCTGCCGAAAACGGCGCAACACTCGGCAAGTTCGAACTCGCTAAGATGGCTAAGGAGCACGGTCTTGACGCTATCCATGATACAGTTCACGAAATGGCTCGTGACGAAGCAAGACACGGTAAGGCATTCCAGGGTCTTCTTGAGAGATATTTTGGCTAATAACTCGCTATGAAAGTCGAAGTAAACATTGTGCCTTATGATGACGGCATAACCCTAACCTGGGTTGACGGTTTTAAAATAACTTGTCAAAAAGATTGCGATGCAATTCTCCTTAGGGCTAATACCGAGGGATTAAAATCATTAGCTAATCTGTGTTTAACATTAGCACAAGATGACGCGCCAAGCGGTAGCCATGTTCATCTTGATGAGTTTAACTCTCTAGAAGAAGATTCCCTTGAACTGATTATTGCAAAAGAATAATCTATGCTCTAAGCAAGACACGGCAAGGCATTTCAGGGTCTTCTTGAGAGATATTTGGGCTAAGACCCCTCTGTCACTTCGTGACATCTCCCCTTTCAGGGGCGACAGGCAATTATAATAAGGTAAAAGAGTGGCAGAGATGTCACTCTTTTTGATTAGCTGCCCTCTTTCCTGCCAATACTACCCCCGAGGTGATAACAATGAAAAAATATATCTGCCCCTGCGGATACATTTATGACCCGGAGAAAGGCGACCCCGACCATGATGTTCTCCCGGGTACCGAGTGGAAAGATGTACCCGAGGATTGGCTCTGTCCCGTTTGCGGCATCGGCAAGGAGTTTTTCCAGGAAGCATAAAATTTCAGGAGTTGCTACACATTTGTGCAGCAACTCCTTTTGCTTGTTTTTTTCTTATTTCTTGGGCTTCTTAACCTTGTTGAGAATCGCATTTATTTCGAGCATCTGCTCTTTGCTGATTTTGCCGCCAAGCATTGAGAATGCACGCTTAAGAGTAAAGCCCTTAGCCATACCGTAGATATTCTTAATCATATCCAGGTTTATATCAAAGCCTGCAACACTGAAGCCGGCAATTTCAGCGCCGCCCTTCTTGTCCTTACTCTTCTTGTTCTTTTTCTTATCGGGGTCTTCAAAAGCCTTCTTGACAATAAGAGCAATTTTGATAGCAGCTATCTTACCGCCAAAAGTAGAGAAAATGTCGCCGATTGTGTCATTGATTGAGCAGTAGCCGTCAGGCATAGTAATCTCAAACCAGTTGATTACGTCGCCTTCTTCTTTCATAATGTAGCTTTCGTTGGGTGTGTCAACCTTGCGGATTACGGCAGAGTCCTCAAGACCGTCAGCCTTTACTGTAAGAGTGGTTTCGCCCTCATTTTTAACATTGAAATAGAAGAAGGGATATTTACCCTTTGTCTGCTTGCCTACGCTTACGCCGTTAGCAAAAAGCTCAACTTCATCACAGTTTGAGTAAACAGTAACCTTTGTTACATCCTCCACTCTGTCGATATATCTCTTTGAGCAAAGGTGAAGCACCTTTTTGTCACTGAGCCATGCCTGATATGCATAGAAGGAGTCCTTCTTATACTTTCTGTCGAAGGTAACAAGACCCTTGTGGTTCATACCGTTTTCGCCACCCTCTGCACGTGCATCAGCAGCAAAGTCAAACATATTCCATACATGAGTTGCCCAGAGATAGGGTCTGTCCATAATCTGCTTGATAAGCTCTTCGTGATAGTATGACTGATATTCTTCTGTGTAGTCACCCTGTGTAGGTGTTGAGGTATGCCAGTCAAGAGCCTCACAACCGTACTCACTAAGACCGATAGCCTTGTTCGGGTACTTCTTATGGAAGGTATCAAACCAGGGGCCGTTCATGTCTGTTGTACCGCCGTACCAGCCGAAATAGTGGTTATATGAAACAATATCACTGATATGGATGTACTCCGTATCGATTGAACACATTGTAACTGATGCAATTGTTGTAAGTCTTGTCTTGTCCATTTCGTGGCAAAGATCATTGAGTACTTTGTGGTTTCTTACAAGGTCAGGGTCAGCTGAACCTGCAATTGTGATTTCGTTTGACAGACCCCAAACAACGATTGAAGGATGGTTATAGTTCTGCACAATAAGCTCTTTCATCTGGCTTACAGTGTTGTCAAAACCGTCTTTCATATGTCTTGAGATATAGGGAATTTCTGCCCAGAGAACAAGACCTGCTTCGTCACAAAGGTCATAGAAAACCTGTGAATGCTGATAGTGTGCAAGACGGATTGTGTTTGCACCCATTTCAAGAATAAGATCAAGGTCTTCCTTGTGATGTTCGGGAAGAAGTGCGTTACCGATGTCAGGTCTGTCCTGATGGCGTGATACACCGCGAAGAGGATATTCTCTGCCATTGAGGATGAAGCCTTTTTCGGGGTCAACCTTAAAGGTACGGCAACCGAAGCGTGTTGAAATTTCATCGATAGCTTCGCCCTTTTCAATAAGAGTTGCCTTTGCAGTGTAAAGATAGGGGTCACGAATACCGTCCCAAAGGTGTACATTTTCAATTGTCAGCTTAGCTTCATCATCTTCATCCATTTCACATGAAGCAATAACTTCGCCGTCAGCTATGATTTCATACTTAACCTTGCAGTCATCGTCATCCTTGATGAAGGTCTTGATTGTAACCTCAGCGTTTGCACCCTTGATTTCAGGTGTAACCATAATTGAGGGTGAGCCGTAATAATCAAGATCAAAGTGGTTTTTCTTAACACCGATTACGCTTACATCACGGTAGATACCGCCGTAGAAGGTAAAGTCAGCATTCTGAGGATAAACTCTCTGATTAGGCGAGTTATCAACTGCAACTGCAAGAATATTTACATCCTTGATGTCTTTGATTTCTGCTCTGAAGGTTGAGTAACCGCCGTCGTGTGCAGTGATTTTTTTGCCGTTCCAATAAACCTCACATGAGGAGTTTACGCCGTCAAACTGAAGATAATGCACTTCGCCTTCGGGAAGGTCTGAAGCCTTGATTTCTTTAGCAAACCAGCAAGTACCTCTGTAGTAGTCGTTGCCGCCGTCCTGACCGTCTTTGCCGTTCCAGGTGTAGGGAAGATTGAGCTGCTGCCAATCAGCAGGGATATTGCCGGGAGCTGATGCAGCATCCTTTGAGAATGCCCAGCCTGCATTGATTATTTTGATATTTCTCATAGTGTCCTCCGTTTAAAAATTTTATTTATTATGCTATTTCTTCTTTTTTGGCAGCAAATGCCTTTTCATCTTCCTTGGAAATGTTGTAGATAAACTTCATTGCAAGGAAAGCAATAAGTGAACCTGCAGCAAGAACAATGAAGTAAAGTGTCTTTACCTTATCGCCGAAGTCTGCTGTCTGAACAGCGTTGTCGCCTTCAACAAAGCCGATAGCAACAAGGCCCCACGAAACAACTGCCTGACCGATACCCTGAGCGAGTTTGCGGAAGAATGAATACAATGCATAAAGTGAGCCCTCTTCGCTCTTACCTGTCTTGCGGTAGCTCACTTCGATACAGTCTGCAACGATAGCCCATACTGAAATCTGGAATACTGTGTTACCAAGGTTGAGACCCATAAGGCACACAACATAAATAATCATGCCCGTCATATTTGCTGTAATAGGTGCAAATATTGAAACGATACCTGAAACAGCGCCAATAAGCATTGCTGAAACGATAACATTCTTCTTACCATATTTTTTGGTGAGCTTGCCGATGAATGCCATAAAGATAACCATGGGTGCATATGAGCCTATCATAGCAATACCTACCTTATCAGCATCCTTGAAGAAATACTGGAAAACCATATTGTTAAGTGACATTGTTGAGTTGAAAAGCGCAACCGAAGCAACCGTGGCAACTGTAGCACCAACCATGGCTCTGTTTGTGAAGAATGATTTAAATGCTGAGAAGAAAGCCTTCATGCCCGTTACATTCTGACCGTCGTCAGCACGCTGAACTCTTTCCTTAACAAGCCTTGTAGTTCCCCAGAGAGTTGCAAAAGCAACAACTGACATAACAAGAGCAACGGGGAGAAGTGTTTCACCCTTAAGAACATCCTCAACAACACCTGTTGCAGGGTTTTCAACTTTGTTGTAAACAATACCGGGAAGAACAATCATAATAACAATTGCGGGAAGAGCCGCGCCGATGCTGCGGAAAGTTGAAAGTGAAGTTCTCTGCTGAGGGTCATCTGTAATTACGCTGTGAAGTGAACCGTAGGGTACGTTAACCATTGTGTAAGCGATTGACCATAAGCAATATGAAATCAGGCACCAAGCATACTTACCTGCATAGGGAAGTGATGTAATAGGAGCAAAAATCATTGCATTAAATATAACAAGGATAAGTCCGCCTGCTATAATCCAAGGCATATACTTACTCTTTTTGCCAAGTCTCTTTGTGTCAACAAGGTTACCGATAACCACATCGTTGACAGCGTCAAATGCTTTTGAAATTAGAATGATGATAGCATAGTCGTTGGGTGAAATACCGATATACTGCAGATAGAAAAGCTGCATAAATGATGATACGAGCTGGAATGAAAATCCGCAGCCCATGTCGCCCATAGCGTAGCCGAGTTTATCCTGCCAGCCAAAGGGTCTGATAGTGTTGGTCTTACTCATTGTTTTGTTCTCCTTAAAATTTATTTTTCTTTTCTTAACAGGAAAGCACATTCGCTTGCCTGCTTTATTCTGTTTTTCACCTCGCTCGCCGCGGGGCATTCTTTTTCCTTGCGTAGAAAAAGAATCAAAAACGCCTTCATTCAGCGGCATAACATTTCATCCCTTGATGAAACTTTCCCGCAATCAGGAATTCAGCATTCCGAATTTATCTCTGTACTCTGCCGCTTGCGTCGCCGCCTGCAAGCTTTTCAACCTCTGAAACGGTTACACGGTTGTAGTCGCCTTCAATTGAGTGCTTGAGAGCTGAAGCTGCAACTGCAAATTCAATTGCACTCTGTGAATCTTTACCGCTGAGAAGTGAATAGATAAGTCCGCCGCCGAAGCTGTCACCGCCACCTACACGGTCAACGATGTGAAGGTGATATTCCTTTGAGAAGCAGTAGTTTTCGCCGTCATAGAGCATACCTGCCCAATCATTGTCGCTGGCTGAGATTGATGAACGAAGAGTAATGGCAACCTTTTCAAATTTGAAGGCATCCATAAGCTGCTTAGCAACACTCTTATAGCCTTCCTTGTCAAGCTTACCGCCGTAGATATCAGTGTTTTCAGCTTCAATGCCGAATACATCCTTAGCGTCTTCTTCGTTTGAAATGCAAACATCAACATATTCGCAGAGCTTTGTCATAGCTGCACGAGCCTCGGCTCTTGTCCAGAGCTTGCCTCTGTAGTTAAGGTCACATGAAATCTTCACGCCCTTAGCCTTGGCAGCCTTACAAGCGTCAATGCAGATTTCAACAAGGTTTTCACCCAGCGCCGGAGTAATACCTGTGAAATGGAACCAGTCAGCACCGTCGAAGATCTTATCCCAGTCAAAGTCTTCTCTCGAAGCCTGCTGGATGGCTGAGTACGCTCTGTCATAGATGCACACTGAGCCTCTCTGGGACGCGCCTTTTTCAAGGAAGTAAATGCCTACTCTGTCGCCGCCTCTTACAATATCTTTTGTGTCAACACCGAGAGCGCGAAGAGAGTTAACAGCACCCTGACCGATTGCGTGAGCAGGAAGCTTTGTTACAAATGAAGCGTCCATACCATAGTTTGCAAGTGACACTGCCACATTTGCTTCACCGCCACCGAAGGTAGCCTGCATCCTATCGTTCTGGAAGAAACGAAGATAGCCTTCGGGAGCAAGACGAAGCATAATTTCGCCGAATGTTACAATTCTTTTTGCCATTTTTATATACCTCACAAAAATAATTTACTTTGTTTCTACACAAATTTCGAAGCCTGCAATTGTGTCTTTGAGTCCGAAGCAGGTTACATTTCCCTTCTTATCGTACCAGATATCGGGATCAATTTCTGCATCCATTCTCTGAAGGTAAGCCATAGCCCTGTTACCGTTAAGAGTATTGATAACGATGCAACCCTTAGCATCGCTTTCTTCTTTACCGAAGCATACACAGCCTGCCTGCACACCGCATTCTGTTTCTGTGCAATCAAAGCCAAAAAGTGAAGCAACGAACTTTGCATTCTTTTCTGCATTAATGCTATCGCCGTAAATGCAGATTTTTTTGAGTTCAAAGCCGAGCATAACCTTTATAGCTTCTTTACACTTCTTTGTGATTCCTTCCCAGTTGCCTTCAGCAATATCAGCGCCTGTTGCAAGCCATGTGCCGCCGCAAGCTATGATACGGTCAAATGACAGATAGTCATTGAGATTTTTTGCGTTTACGCCGCCTGTGGGCATCCATTTAGCTGCCTGATAGGGGCCTGCAAGAGCCTTGAGCTTTGCTACACCGCCGTTTGCTTCAGCAGGGAAGAACTTGATGTTGGTAAGTCCCATGCTCATAGCCTGCTCCATTTCACCGGGAGTAGCCGCACCGGGCATCATGGGAATACCGAGTGACTTGATATATGCTACCATTTCGGGGTTAAAGCCGGGGGTAACAATAAACTTTGCACCTGCTGCCACTGCTCTGTCAGCCTGCTCTTTGGTGAGAACTGTACCTGCACCTACGAGTACATCGGGGCATTCAGCAGTGATTCTTCTGATTGATTCTTCAGCGGCTGCTGTTCTGAATGTGATTTCAGCAGCGGGAAGGCCGCCTTCACTCAGTGCCTTTGCAAGAGGTACTGCTTTGTCGGCATCGTCAATAGCCACAACGGGAATGATGCCTAATTCATAAATAGTCTTGAACATATCCATTTTATTTCATCTCCTGAAAAGATTTTCTTCGCCCTCGCCGGGCAGGCATTCTTTTTCCTGACGCGGAAAAAGAATCAAAAACGCGTTGATGATCATACACCTGAATATGATGAAAATCCGCCGTCAACGGGAAGCACAACACCTGTAATGAAGCCTGCAGCAGCATTGTTGATAAGGAAAAGAAGTGCGCCGTCAAGCTCATGAGCTTCACCGAAGCGACCCATGGGAGTAGCCGCAAGAATCTTGTCTGTTCTGGGTGTGGGTGAGCCGTCGGGATTCCACAGAAGAGCGGCGTTCTGCTTTGTTGAGAAGAAGCCGGGAGCAATTGCATTAACTCTGATACCCTCTTTTGAGAAGTGAACTGCAAGCCATTTTGTGAAATTTGAAACTGCAGCCTTTGCACCTGAATATGCAGGAATCTTTGTAAGAGGAGTAAATGCGTTCATTGATGAGATGTTGATGATATTGCAACCCTCTCTGCCCAGCATCTGCTTTGCAAATGCCTGAGTAGGAATGAGTGTGCCTAAAATGTTAAGGTTGAATACAAATGATACACCGTCTGAATCAAGGTTGAAGAAGTTTTTGCAGTCTTCATCAATATCACCGCTGAAATAATATTCCTTGTCGGTGGTTGCTCTGGGGTTATTACCGCCTGCACCGTTGAGAAGAATATCGCAAAGACCTAAGTCTGCCTTTACTGCCTGAGCTACAGCGTTACAGCTGTCTTTATCGAGTACGTTGCACTTATAAGCCTTAGCAACACCGCCCTCAGCTGCAATTTCATTAGCAAAGCCCTGTGCGGCTTCTTCGTTGATATCAAGAAGGGCAACCTTTGCGCCTGCAGCTGCGAGAGTTTTTGCAAAGCTTGAGCAAAGCACACCGCCTGCGCCTGTTACTACTGCAACCTTACCTGTAAGGTCAGTGCCGAAAACATTTTTGTTCATATTAAATCCTCCTTATTTATTTGCTTTTTCACAAGCCTCAAACAGACCGTTGATATATGCAGCTCCGAGAGCTCTGTCATAAAGTCCGTAACCGGGACGGCCGGTTTCACCCCAGATCATTCTGCCGTGGTCAGGGCGTACATAACCGTCAAAGCCTGTATCTGCAAGTGCCTTAACAACCTCGTACATATCAATGCTTCCGCATTTTGAAAGGTGACCGCTTTCTTCAAAGGAGCCGTCTTCCATATTGAGTACGTTGCGGATGTGCATAAATGCAATTCTGTCCATAGCACTGTATTTTCTGACCATTTTGGGAATATCGTTGAAGGATGCGCAGCCAAGTGAGCCGGTGCAAAGACACAGTGAGTTGGCAGGTGAATCAACAATCTTAAGGAAACGGTCAAGATTTTCTTCGTTAGTGATAATTCTGGGAAGTCCGAAAATGGGATATGGGGGATCGTCGGGATGAATAGCCATTCTCACGCCGCATTCCTCAGCCACGGGAATAACCTTCTTGAGGAATTTCTCAAGGTTTGCCCAGAGACCTTCTTCGCCAACCTCAGCATACTTTCTGAAAAGCTCCTTGATTTCGTCTTTGGTGTAGCTCGCATCCCAACCGGGAAGGTCGATATCATCTGTGAGAGGGTCAAGACCCTGCATCTGCTCCCAATACATAACAAGGCTTGTTGAGCCGTCGGGAGCTTCCTTATCAAGCTGAGTTCTTGTCCAGTCGAAAACGGGCATAAAATTATAAGTTACACACTTAACACCGTATTTTGCACAACGGCGGATATTTTCGCAGTAAACATCAATAAGTTCATCAGCCTTTTCAGTGCCGAGCTTGATATCCTCGGGAACGGGAATTGACTCAACAACATCGAAAACAAGACCGTTCTTTTCACACTCGTCCTTGACTCTCTTAATGCTTTCCTCAGGCCATACCTGACCGGGCTTTACATCATACACCGCCGAAACAACGGAGTGCATATTGGGAATCTGACTGATGTAACGAAGGGATACGGGGTCATCCTGACCGTACCATCTGAAAGACATTTTCATATTTTATACCTCCAAATTGAAAAATCTTTTTGCATTATAGAATGATATGTTCTCCACAATTTCAGAGAGTGCCTTCATATCATAGGGATATTCCCCACTTTCCACCCACTGACCGATTAACTGACACAGTATGCGACGGAAATATTCGTGTCTTGTGTAGCTGAGGAAACTTCTTGAGTCTGTAAGCATACCTACAAAGTTGCCTAATAAGCTCAGAGAAGCAAGACTTATCATCTGTTCACGCATACCGTTTTTAGTGTCGTTGAACCACCATGCACTGCCGTGCTGAATTGTACCCGGGTAGCCTTCTCTCTGGAAAGCGCCTATGAGTGTATCAATAAAAGCGTTATCCCCTGCATCAAGTGAATAGAGAATAATTTTCGGCATCTTACCGCCTGAATACATTTCGTCAAGAAGCTTTGCAAGTGCCACTGAGCCGTTGTGAGGGCCGATAACATCAAAGCCTGTGTCGGGACCCAACTTTCTGAACATAGCAGAATTTGGGTTTCTCATACAGTTATAATGTATCTGCATAGCCCAGCCCAGCTCGCCGTATCTTTCAGCGCAGAAAAGAATCATCTCTGTCTGCACTGCTTCAAGCTCTTTTTCGCTGACTTTTTCGCCGTTTATAGCTCTCTGAATAGCGCTGTTCATTTCAGCCTTTGACATTTTCTCATATACGGGATAGTTAATGCCGTGGTCGCTTGCCTTGCAGCCGTGAAGGTCAAAATGCTTCATCCGTCTGTAAAGTGCTTCCTTGAGGGAGTCAATACCGTCTATCTCAAATCCTGCAGCATCACTGAGAGTTTTAATATATTCCGGATAGAAATCTGCATTGAGGGCGAATGCCTTGTCAGGTCTGAATGAAGGAGCCACAACAGTTGTGAAGCTGTCATCTTCAGCTAATTTTTTGTGGTACTCGAGAGTATCTGCCGGATCATCGGTTGTGCCTATGAAAGAAACATTGCTCTTTTTTATAATGCCTCTGACACTCATGTCCTTGTCCTTGAGCTTTTCACAGGTGATATTCCACACCTCTTCGGCAGTGTCCCCATTGAGAATGCCCTCATAACCGAAATATCTCTTAAGCTCGAAGTGACACCAGTGATACATAGGGTTGCCTATTGCCTTTGGTAAGGTTTCGGCAAACTTGAGAAATTTATCCTTATCGCTTGTGTTTTTGCCTGTGATATATTCTTCACTCACGCCGTTACTTCTCATAAGACGCCACTTGTAATGGTCGCCGTAAAGCCAGAGCTGAGTGATATTTTCACTTTGCAGGTCTTCATAAATCTCCTTGGGACTGACATGGCAGTGGTAGTCAATTATGGGCAGATTTTCTGCAAAGCCGTGATAAAGCTCCTTCGCCACATCAGTGTCAAGAAGAAAGTCTTTCGTCATAAACTCTGTCATAATAAAAGTCCTTTCTTTTCACATAAAGCAGGGATTTAACCCTATAATCCCATTATGATATTATATATATTATACCTCATACAAAATACAATAGAAATTGCACAAATTGCTTGACTTATTGTTAATATTGCTCTATGATATTAAAGAGGTGATTCTATGCAGGTTTTTGACCCCAGACAAAGTATGTCGAGCAATACTTTTGAGATTTTCCACTACCGTGATGCCAAGTTTGAGGGCGTACCCGTACATCAGCATGACTTCTATGAGGTCTATTTTTTCATAGGCGGAAATGTGGAATATTCCGTTGAAGGCAAGAGCTATCTTCTTAAGGAGGGCGACTTGCTTCTCATAAATCCTCTCGAGCTTCATCAGCCTCGAATCGGCCCTGATCAACGCTCCTATGAGAGAATTGTTTTATGGATAAACAAAAACTATCTCTCACACCTTCAGTCAAATAATACCAGTCTCACACGCTGTTTTGACAATACAGCACCTAATCATACTAATTTATTGCGTCTTTCACCAAGCCAGCAGAAATATATTGCTACGAAGCTCAGTGAACTCATAGACGAAACCAAAGAAAACAACTACGGTGCCGATCTTGCTTCACAGGCTATCCTTGTTCGGTTTTTAGTTGAGCTTAACAGACTTACAATGACAAGAGAAAAAAGAGAAGACAACACTAAGGCTATCTCCCCTATTATAAGTAAAATTCTTGATTATATTAACACTCACTACTGCGAAAAAATCTCACTCGCCACCATAGCAAACGAGTTTTTCCTGAGCAAATACTATCTTTCCCACGCCTTCACCGATGTTGTAGGCATATCTGTAAACAGATATATCACACTGAAAAGACTTATCAATGCCAAGCAGATGCTTTCAAGCGGAATAAAGCCTACCACCGCTGCCCTTCATTGCGGATTCAGTGACTATGCAGGCTTTTACCGTGCCTTCACGGCAGAGTACGGCATAACGCCTAAGCAGTTTGCACTGGCAAACGCCCGGGATGAAGCATAAAAAACTCCACCTGAACCGAAGCGGAACAGGTGGATATGTTTTTTGCTTAAGGATTATTCGATAGCTTCAAGTCTTACTCTGAATTCCTCGATCTTTTCCTTTGAATACATCTTTGAAAGAACAGCCATACCCATGTTAGGTGTGAAGCCAAGGCTGAGAGCAAGGCTCTTCATGGGGTGGTTAACGATTTCAGGGCAGAGATCTTCAACGATTTCCATAACCTGAGGATCCTTCATAAGTACGCTGAATTTTGTGTCGAATGAATACTTTGACATAGTGATATCTCCTTTATAATATTATTTTATTATTATGCATTTTTGCCAAGCTCAATGCCTGTTTCAAGAGCCTTCATGTTAAGCTCAAGAATTTCAGGCTTCTTGGTCTTAAATTTTTCTTCAAGGCTTGCAACGAAAGCTTCCTTGCTTACGATGTCTGTTGCACCGATGAGTGCGCCGAGAAGAACAATGTTAGCAACCTTTACGTTACCGAGTTCAAGTGCAATATCGTCAACAGGTACGCTGAGAACCTTAACATCATCTCTGATCTCTTCGCCCACAATTCTGCTTGAGTTGAGAACGAGAAGACCGCCTTCCTTGACATCCTTTGAGAATTTTCTGTAAGCCTGCTCATTCATACAAATGAGAGTGTCGCACTTCTTGGTAAGAGGTGAAACGATATTGTCATCGCTGATGATAACAGTACATTTTGCACTGCCGCCACGCTGTTCGGGGCCGTACTCGGGAAGATATGTGCTGTGCTTTGACATATCAATTGCAGTATGAGCGAGCATAATACCTGCGCTCATGATACCCTGTCCGCCTGAACCTGAGAAAACAAATGACTTTTTCATTATGCTTCAGCCTCCTTATCCTTATAAATACCGGGCTTGAAGTAAGGTATTGTGTTTGTGTTCATATAATCAAGTGTATCAAGAGGATTCATACCCCAGTTTGTGGGACAGTTTGTAAGAAGCTCGATAAATGTGAAGCCCTTACCTGCCATCTGCATTTCAAAAGCCTTTTTGATACCCTTCTTAGCATCCTGAACACCCTTAACTGAGTTAAGAGCATATCTTGCAACAAACACGGGAGCCTCCAGCACGGAAATAAGCTCACACATCTTGAGAGGATAGCCTGTTGTAAGAGCGTCTCTGCCGAAGCGTGTTGTTGTTGTCTTCTGACCGATAAGTGTTGTGGGAGCCATCTGACCGCCGGTCATACCGTAGGTCTGGTTGTTAGCAAAAATAACTGTGAAGTTTTCACCTCTGTTGGCTGCGGACATAATTTCAGCAAGACCGATAGCGGCAAGGTCACCGTCACCCTGATAGGTAAAAACAAGTCTGTCGGGAAGACAACGCTTGATACCTGTTGCAACTGCGGGAGCTCTGCCGTGTGCTGAACCGATAACGTCGCCTCTCCATGAGTAAAGGTTGAGGGCTGAACAACCAACTGATACAACGTTGATAGCGTTGTCTGCCTGCTGTAATTCGTCAATTACGTCTGCAACAAGTCTTGTTGCAAGAGCGTGCATACAGCCGGGGCAATAGCCTGTTGCCATAGGCATAAGTGATGCCGGTCTTTTATACTCTGCCATGATTATTCTCCTCCCTTTACGATTTCTGCAATTGCATTATAAACGCCTTCATCATCAAGGAGCATACCGCCGCTTCTGCCATACTCGTGTACGGGGCAACGACCCTTGACCTGAAGCTCAACATCTTCACGCATCTGTGCGGGAATTGTCATTTCGATGTCGATTACGCCCTTGACCTTGCTGTAATCGAGATTATCAAGGCTTGCCTTGGGGAAGGGATAAAGTGTGATAGGACGAACCATACCAACCTTATAGCCTTCTTCGCGAAGAGTAAGGATAGCTTCCTTTGCAACTCTTGCTGCAATACCGTATGCTACTACAACGTACTCAGCGTCGTCAAGCATAAACTCTTCAACCTTGGTGTCGAGCATTTCCCACATTTTATACTGCATTGCCTTACCCTTGTTAAGAAGCTCAAGTGCAGGCTCGGGCAGAATGGGAGTAATCATATGTGAATCTGTTCTGCCGTCAACTCTTGCAAGGCACCATTCCTCTGTGTTTTCAAAGGTGGTTTCCTTCATTTCGGGAAGCTCAACCTCTTCCATAATAGCGCCGAGGCAACCGTCCATAAGAATCATAACGGGGTTTCTGTATCTTTCAGCATAGTCCCATGCATTGTAAGTGAGGTCAACTGCTTCCTGAAGTGTTGCAGGAGCAAAAACCATAGCTCTGAAGCCGCCGTGACCGAGGGCCTTTGTTGCCTGAAGATAGTCAGACTGTGCCGGCTGAATTGAGCCGAGACCGGGGCCGCCTCTTGAAATATTAACAATAACTGCGGGGAGCTGAGCTGATGCAAGGTATGAAATACCTTCAGCCTTAAGGCTGATACCGGGGCCTGAAGAACTTGTAAGGGCTCTCTTACCTGTAGCAGCTGCACCGTAAACCATATTGATTGATGCAACTTCGCTTTCACCCTGAACAAATGCACCGCCTACTTCGGGAAGTCTCCATGAAAGGTATTCGGGAATTTCATTCTGAGGAGTAATGGGATAACCTGCGAAGAAACGGCAGCCGCCGCGTACTGCAGCTTCAGCAATAGCTTCACAGCCCTTCATAAATCTCTTTTCCATTTTATGCTCCTCCTTTCTCAGGCTTTATCTGAGGAAACTTCAATTGCTCCCTCAGGACACATAAGTGCGCAGATAGCGCAGTTTATGCAAGCGTCTTTGTTTGTCATTACAGGATAGAAATGACCTTTTTCAGATCTTTCCTTACCCATTTCGAGAATGTGCTTAGGGCAGAACTTAATGCAATAGCCGCAGCCCTTACACATCATATCATTGATGCTAACCATAAGTCAGAATCTCCTTTTTCGCCGTCAGCGTAAACGGCTTATTTGTTTTTTCCTACCGACAAAAATATCGGATAACAGACCTATTATATCACATTAAACTCCACTTGTAAATAACAAATGGAGTTAATAGTGTTTTAAATATTATTAAATTAGTCTTTAATTTTTCTTTCAGCTCTTGCCTTTTCGGGGTCTGCAGCTGTAAGCTTCATAAAGTCAACCTTCATAAGGGGAGTTTCGGGAAGAACATCCATGAAGATAATATCTCTGGGTACATAGAACTTGGAGAAGTTTGCTTCAAGTGTTTCGCGAATCTGCTGCTTGTAAGCTTCTTCGTCGCCCTTTTCTTTAAGAGTAGCGTAAAGTCTTACCATACTTCTTTCGTTTTCCCAGCCCTGAACTGCACAGCACTCTCTGATAAAGGGAAGGTCGCCTACAACTCTTTCCATATCTGTGGGATATACATTATAACCTGAGATGATAATAAGTCTCTTCTTTCTGCCTGAGAAATAGAAGAAGCCGTCATCATCCATATAACCGAGGTCACCTGAAAGAACCCACTTCTTACCGTTTTCGTCAGTGTAAAGACCGTAGTCCTCTGCTTCGCCTTCCATATAGTAACCCTGCATGATTGTGGGACCTGAAATTGCGAATTCACCGATTTCACCGTTGGGAAGCTTCTTATGGTCATCGTCCCAGATTTCAACTTCTACACCACGGATAGCCTTACCGATTGAACCGCGTCTGAAGTCTGTGTTGGTGTTGGTGCAGCAAACTGAACCGATTTCTGTAAGACCGTAGCCCTGACGAAGACGGCCTGTTGCACCCCACTTTTCAAAGTAGGAGTTATACTTTTCAATGAATGCCTCTGAAATGTCGTCACCGCCGCAGAACATAAGTCTGATGTTTTTAAGGTGAGGACCGTCAAAGTGCTTATCCTTCATAAGCTTTTCAAACATAAGAGGAATACCGCCGAAGCCGACAACCTGGTTCTTACGCATAAGCTTTGTGAAAATTTTAGCATCAAACTGCATCATGGGGATAATTCTTGCGCTGTTGCACATTGCCATGTGGATACCGATGCAAAGACCGAAGCAGTGGAACATGGGAAGTACGATAACTTCACATTCGTTACCGGGATCGTGAATTTCGTCGATATCTGAAACTCTCCATGTAAGCTCGTTGATAGCTCTGTTTGTGAGCTTGATTGTCTTGCTCTTGCCTGTTGTGCCGCCACCGTTGAGGTAAGCACATACATCGTCTGCATTATTGATAACCGGCTCTGCATTGCGGTGCATCTTTATAGCATCCTTATAATATGTAGCTCTGTTATACTTGGGGAAAATCTTCTTGATAAGACCCTCACCAACCTTGCAGCCGAAGCCCTTGATACCGCCTGAGTAGTCTGAGCTGTTGCAGACGATGCAGGGAAGACCGCTGTCATTGATGGTGCCGATGTGGTCTTTTGCAAGAAGATCAAGAACCATAACACCCTTTGAGTGAACGAGTTCAAGCTGCTCCTTGAGGAATTCTGTAGCCATAAGAGGATGTACAAAGCTTGTGATTACGCCGATTTTGTTGAGAGCATAGAAAGCTACGATGCTCTGAACTGTTGTGGGCATAAAGATTGTGTAAACATCGCCTCTTTTAAGGCCGAGTTCTTTCTGGAAATAAGCTGCGAGACAGTCGATATCTCTGAGCATTTCTGAACGCATATACTTTTCATCAAAGTGCTGCATCATGTAAAAGTCATCATAAATTGCTGTACTGTCTCTGAGGTACTCGAAACAGTTTCTGTTTTCGGGTGCGTTTAACATAGATAATTCTCCTTAAATATGAACTTTCGTAATTATGGTTTCAATGTACCGAATTACACTTCTATCATTATATCAAGTTATGGCGTTTTTTTGTTAACTATTTTGCTTTATTTCGCTAAATTCCTATGAATTTTGTTAATTAATTGTTAATGTTAAAAAATATATTATCTATCATACACAAAAAAGGCAACAAATTTTCTTAAAATCTATTATTATCAACAATAAACTGTTGCAAGTTTGCGTGTGAGATGCTAATATATTTATGAAAAATAAACAGGCTCGTCCTGTAAGGAGGATTTATATGAAAAAAATCATTTCACTCATGCTCAGCATTCTTATTGTCTTTTCCCTTTGTATGCCTGCAGCAGCAACCTTCGGCAAAGACATTATCAAAGTCAGAATTGTTGTTCCCAAAGACTGGGAAATGAACATCGGTGACAGCAGAACTGTTGAAGCTGTGTTTGATGGCAGCGTCACAGACAGAGTTCTCACCTGGACAACCTCTGACGAAAATGTGGCAAAAGTAGACAAATGGGGCAGAGTTACAGCACTGGGTGAAGGCACGGCAACGGTAACTGCCACCCTTTCAGACGGCAGCTTTTCAAAAGCAGAGCTGAAAGTAACCGAAACCTCAACTAAGCTCACAAAAACCAACAAAGAAAAGCACGATTACAATCTCGGTGCTGAAAATGAAGGCGATGCACTTCAGAAAATCGTCACCCGCTACGGCAAGGACTCTGCCGATGTACCCGCATTTGTGAAAGACGAAAGCAAGTACCCCGAGGCTAAAACCGCCGTAACATCAGACGGTGCAAAGTGGGAAATCACAGCCTACGGTGTTTTGCGCACAGACAGCAATGCAACCAATGAGCGTGACAAAGAGCAGCGCTTCATGGGCGACAGATATTTTTACACTAACGACAGCGAAAATGTTATTGCTATCTTCTCAGACGGCGACAAGGGCATCTGGACTGTTATGGCAGAGGGCTACACTCACATTGAGCTGACAGAAATCAGCGGTACTGACAAGGCTGCCATAATGAGCGAAAACTCACAGAAGTATGTTGCACGCCGCGGAATGGTATCAAATTCCTATTTTAACGGCACCAAGTGGATTCCCAGCGAATCAGACAATGACGGTCTGTGGACTTCAATGTACGGTGCAGGCGAGCTTATGCGCTATGCAGTGCTTCGTGATGACCCAACAGCAACACCCGAAGAAATTGAAGAAGCTAAAAAGACTGCTTACCTTTCAACTGAGGCAGTGCTTTTCCTGACATATGTTTCAATGCGTTCAGGCACAACTGAGGGCTATATAAGAGCTCAGAGGAACGGCAATGTTGCTGACCTTGACCTTGGCAAATACTACACCAGCGAAGCTCTCACAGTGGGCGGTGACTACTCACAGAATATCCCCGGCGAAAGCCCTGCAGATGCTTTCAGAAAGATGAACACAAGATATATGTGCTTCGGTGTGCGCTCATATATTATGGACGAAAACAACCTGAGCCTTTATAATCCTTCATCCTGGTCCGATCCCTCACTTGTAACAGATGCCCAATATGAAAAAAGAACCCGCCTGCTTGACGGATTCATCGCAAGAACATATTCACTCAAGCAAGAGGGTAACGATGTTGGCGGTAATGTTCATTGGGTACACAACGGTGACGGCACCGCTACGGCAGTATCTACAAAGAACCCTGACGACAACGAATATCTCCTTCACGGCGAAAACTACAGAGGCAAGGTTACTGACGCCAGTGTTGAAATTCCTCAGCGCCTCTGGGATGACCTTATCGGCTCAGGCTATGACCTGACAGATGTTGTCTATAAGGGCGACACAAGCTCCGACGAGGTTATCGGTCACCTCTTTATCTATAAGATTGCCTATGATATTTTAGGTGCAGAAGACCCGGAAATTAAAGAACTTATCACAACTACCGTTGAAAAGTTTGCTCAGCATCTTGTTGACAACAGCTATTGTCTTACAGAAGCTACCGGTCAGCCCACAACCTGGGGTAAATACAACAGAGCTTATCTTCACAACGGACAGAATGTTGGCGGCGGCGCACTTCAGGCAGCAGTTGTTCTCAGCGCCTTCAAGCTTGCAGCCTATGTAACCGGCGATAAGAAATGGGAAGACGAATACCGAATGGCAGCTCTTGACCCTGCATATGAATATGCTGAGGTTATGACACAGTATTGGGATCGCTACAAGATGGCCATTCTTGAATATGCTGCAAGTGCCTCCCCCATTATTTCCTTCATCATCAGACCCTTTATGGAAACAGGCATCATCAAGGTTATCTACCGTATGATTCTCAACTACTCCGATGAAGAAATGGCAATGCTCGCCTTCTATATTCTCTTCCAGATGGAAGATGACGAGGAGCTTCTCTCCTATTACAGAGAGTCCATTGACCAGTGGTTCTACTCAATGAGCCTCAGTGAAAATCCCTTGTGGTACTATATCTATCAGCTCGCTTATCCCAATGAGGAAAAGACAGACTACTACGGCAACAGCCTTATCGAAACAGCATCCTGGTCACTTTCAAGACATCCCATTGATATGAGAAAGTATTCAGCCACAAACAAAAACCGTGACGATGTAAGAGAGCTTGACCTTGAAGAGGACTGCGGTATTGACGGCACAAGAGTTCTCAGCTACGACCCGAGCGTAAGAATGCCCTGGTTCCATTCAAGCGACAACGAGATTATCAAGGTTATAGGCATCATCCTCAGCGGCGCAAGACTCAAATGGAGAGTTGCAGCACCCGACGAAAGAGCTGTTCACAAATTCAACAACTCAACCTATGTTCTCGAAGACCATCATTCACCGAACAGTATGGAAGGCTCAACTACATACACTCTCCCCTATTGGATGGGAAGATATCACGGAATGCTTAAATAATTATTTGCGACCCGTTGAACCGAAGCCGCCTTCACCTCTGACGGTATCGTCAAGCTCGTCACTGAAAATATAATTTGCGGTGACAAAGGGAGCAATTATCATCTGTGATATTCTCTCAGACGGCTCCACGGACTGTGCTTCGGTGCCGTGGTTGTGAAGAGCAACCATAACCTCGCCACGGTAGTCTGCATCAATAACGCCAACCTTATTGGCGGGTGCAAGACCTCTCTTTGATGCCATACCGCTGCGCGCGTACATAAAACCTGCATAGCCCACGGGTATCTGGAAAGCCAGACCCGTGGGTATAAATTTTGTTTCACCGGGGGCAATTGTAACCGCTTCGTCAAGGGCGGCATAGATGTCGGCACCTGCCGCAAAATCACTGCCGTAGGTGGGCATCTGCGCGTTGGCTCTGAGTTTTTTTATCTTAACATCGAATTTCATAATATTCTTCTCCTTTGGTTTTTCATTATCATATCAAATTATAAAAAAGGTGTCAAGGCGGCTTTTGGTACGCGGGGGGAATTAACCGCAAAGCACAAGTTTTCTTTTGCTTTGCGGTCAGTTTTTTTAAAAAGCCTTTATCTCGCCCTTATTTTGTGCTATAATAAACCTTAGAATATTATTTCAGGGGGAATTTTCATGTTCAACACCGAAAAAGTAACCGCCGAGGTTATAGCGTGGATTAAAGATTGGTTTGAGGAAAACGGCAAAGGTTGTAATGCCGTTCTCGGTATATCAGGCGGCAAGGATTCAAGTATCGTAGCTGCACTGTGTGTAGAGGCGCTCGGCAAAGACAGAGTTTACGGCATACTTATGCCAAACGGCGTGCAAAGCGATATTGACGATGCATTGCAGCTTGTGAACCACTTGGGCATAAAATATTACATTTGCAATATCAAAGAAGGCTATGATGCTACAGTGCAGTCGCTCCTTGACAGCGGTATAGAAATCAGCGAGCAGACCAAAATTAACCTCGCCCCACGCCTTCGTATGACAACAGTTTACGCCTTCTCACAAAGCCTAAACGGCAGAGTTGCCAACACCTGCAATCTCTCTGAAGACTGGGTAGGCTACTCAACACGCTACGGTGATGCCGCAGGCGATTTCAGTCCCCTCGCAGGTCTGACAGTGCAGGAAGTCAAAGAAATAGGCAAGCATCTCGGCTTACCCATCAATCTCGTTGACAAGGTACCTTCAGACGGTCTTTGCGGCTCAACGGACGAGGATAAATTAGGCTTCACCTATGCGGTACTTGATAAATACATCCGCACAGGCATATGCGAGGATGAAAAAACAAAAGCACGCATTGACCATCTTAACAAGCTCAATGCATTCAAATTAAAGCCTATTCCCGGATATTTTCCCGATAAAAACTTAGTGTGATGAAAAAATTATTACCACATCTGGTTTCAGATGTGGTAATTTTTTATATGTCATTAATATCGTAAGGTGTTCTCTGGTAAACGAAATAGTTGAGCCAGTTTGTAAACATCAGAGTGCCGACATTGCGCCATGTGATAATAGGCTTCTTTGTGGGATCATCATCAGGAAAGTAATTATAAGGCACTTTTATGTCAAGCCCTCTTTCCTTGTCGCGGAAATACTCCTTTGCAAGAGTGTCTGCATCATATTCGCTGTGACCCGTTGCATAGAAGTTACGGCACTCAAGGTCAGACACAAGATGAATACCTGCCTGCTCGGAATAAGAAAGGATCTGCAGTTCCTTGCAAAGAGCAACGTCGTTGAAGTCTATATCTGTGTGTCTTGAGTGGGGTACGAAATAAGTTTCGTCAAAGCCTCTCATAAGAGGATGATAAAGGTCAAGAGGCTTGTGAGGGAAAACTCCGAACATTTTTTCCGGAAGCTTATGCTTGGGTATGCCGTGGTGGTAATAAAGACCTGCCTGAGCACCCCAGCATATATGGAAGGTTGAATAAACATTGTTTTTTGTCCACTCGAAAATCTCACAAAGCTCATCCCAGTAGTCAACCTCTTCAAACTCCATAAGCTCAACGGGCGCACCTGTTATAATCATACCGTCATACTTTCTGTGCTTTATCATATCAAAGGTATAATAAAACTTGTTAAGATGGCTCTGTGATGTGTTTTTTGAGTGGTGTGTTGCCATCTGTAAAAACTCAACATCCACCTGAAGTGGTGTGTTACTCATAAGACGAAGAAGCTGAGTTTCTGTCACTATCTTAGTTGGCATAAGATTGAGAATAAGTATCTTAAGGGGACGGATATCCTGACTTTTAGCACGGGACTCCGTCATAACAAATATATTTTCCTGCTCAAGCATTTCCCTTGCAGGAAGTCTGTCATCTATTTTAATAGGCATATTTTCACCTTCTTTTTCAGTAGTTATTTAAGTATAACAAAAAAACTGTATCTTTTCAAGCCTCACATAAGATTATCGTCATATATGGCTCTGATACCGCCTATACACTTAGGTCTTGTTCTTGCAAAAGTAACATTTGCAGAGCCGATTTTATTTATGCTGAGCCTCAGTGGTACCGCAACGTGCTTCAGGTGCATTCCTATAAGGGTAAGACCTATATCCATTCCCCCATCGGCTTTGACAAATTCAACTGCTACGGGAGACACAAAGTTTTTATAGCAGGTTGTTGCAAAGCTGCCGCCGGCTTTGGGCTGAGGCACAACATTTACAATTTCAAGGCAATGTTTTTCGGCGTATTCCTTTTCGATTATGATTGCTCTGTTGAGATGCTCGCAGCACTGAGCCGCAAGATATATTCCTTTCTCTTTCAGCACACCGTAAATGCCTTCAAAAACTGCTTCTGCAGCTTCAAGGGAAGAACCGTGGCCTATTTCACTGCCGACTATCTCACTTGAGGAGCAGCCGACTACAAGCAAGTCCCCCGCTTTAAGATTTGCTTTTTCAATCAGCTCCACAGTTGCGAGCTTTGTCTGAGAAATGATATTTTCCATAAAATCACCCATTCCAATAATAACCCTTACAGTTTAGCAGAAAAAATAAGACTTTTCAAGATGTATGCCCATAAAAGTTACGAAGGCACCTCCCAAGGAAGCACCTTCGCATATTATTTTAAGTTAATTACTCCGCTACAGCGTTTCTCTTGGCGTTGAGTTCTTCAAGAAGCTTTCTGTGGCTTTCGTTTGTGATTTCATACTTTCTCATGGGGATAACTGAGATGAAGCAGGTAATTGCTGCCGGAATTGTAATAAGGAAGAACATCCCGAAGCGGTAGGGTTCAAACTCGGGAGCGGTTGCAAAGAGGAAATCCTCCTTGGGTGAAGCTGCAAGTGCTTCGTTACAAGCTGCAACTGCATCACCGCTGAAGCCTACTGCTGCAAATACAATACCCTGAATGAATGAGGATACACCTGCACCCAGCTTTGTGATAAAGCTCTGACCTGAGAAGAATACACCGTCGGGACGGTAGCCTGTGCGGTACTCGTCATAGTCAACACAGTCAGCAATCATAATTGACTGAATAACCGAGGAAGCACCTACGCCTGCACCTGCAACTGCAAAGAGTACAGCCATAATTGCAATCCAGTGCCACTTGTAAAGGCCTGTACCGTCGATGAGATAAACAATAAAGAGAAGAACGAAGGGAATTGCGCCTACGATACTTGTAACGTTGTAAACCTTGCGCTTTTCTAATTTTTCGCACATCTTGGGTACAACAGCCATAGCTGCAAACTGACCGATAAACATAGGTCCGCCGAGAAGCACCATATAAAGCATATAGTCCTGACCGTCACCGCCGTTATCACCGAAGTAGTATGAGAGAAGTGTCATGGCAACAAGACCTAAAATCTGCATGGGAGCCTTGATAACGCCTGAAATGAGAAGTCTTCTGAAAGGCATGCAGCCCCACATAATCTTAACGTTGTCGATAAAGCCCTTTGCTTCGTCTGAGGGCTGCTTTACTCTTTCCTTGGTATAAGCAGCGCATTGGAAAGCAATTGTGCCAACAACAGTAAGAACAACGGTAACAATAATAAAGCCGTATTGCAGACCCTTTGCCTGAGACATACCGTTTTCTGTAAGCTTAGCACCAACAGTCTGCGAAATAGGAATGATTGAAAGCATAATAACGCCTGCGCCGATACCACCTACGATACGCGCATAACCGAGGAGCTTTGAACGGTCTTTTTCGCTCTCTGTCATAAGTGCAGTAATGCCCCAAATGGGAATGTCACCTGCAGTGTATGTCATACCCCACATTATGTAGGATATACCTGCCCAGCCGATAATGATTGCATTTGTTGTGGCTGAGTTTGAACCTGAATACTGTCCGTTTACGAAAGTAAGTATTGTTGTTACCATAATTATGCCCGGCACGAAGAAAAGATAAGGACGGCATTTGCCCCACTTTGTTCTTGTGCGGTCAACGATTGTACCCATCATGGGGTCATTGATTGCGTCCCATACTCTTGCAACGCCCATAATAACACTGATAGCCATTGCAGGAATGAAGATAACGCTCTGGAAGTAGAAAGCCATACCTGTACCGATAATGTTATAGATCATGTTCTGACCCATAAGACCGATAAGGTACATGTTACGTTCTTTTTTTGTGTAAGTGTTCATAACAGTCTCCTTTTTTGTTTGATAAAGACATTATATCACACTTTCAGGAAATGGGGTTATAGAAAAAACAGACAGATATTTGGTCAAATTGACGAAAAGTGTATTAGCCATTGATTTTTCAATAGGCCTCTGCTAAACTTAAACTGTCTCAACCCAAGCGTCGAAAAATAACACAAAGGAGGACTACTCAATGAAAAGTTTTTTCACGGTACTAATTGCCTTTATCACTGCCCTGACAACCGTTATGTCAGGTGGAGAGCTGGCAGACGAACTCAGCAACAAGGGTACCATTCTCGGTTACAGTGAAACCCACACGGCAGAAAAAGAATTGCCCGACCTTTATGCAGACGAAAAGGGTGACTTCACCGTTCTTCAGGTCAGCGACACCCACTTCACAACAGGCATCACCTTCTGCGACCTTAGCCTTATGAACAAAATCAAAAACCTTGTGAACAAGTATGACCCTGACCTTGTTTTCATCTCAGGCGATATGATTGACGACGGTAACGACGGCAAATTCAACAAAGCTTATGTCCTTCGCGCCGTAGCAGAATTTTTTGAAGAAGCCGACCAATACTGGGCTTATGTGCCGGGTAACAATGACAATCAAAACTACGGCACAAGTGAGGACATAACCGCATATTTAGCTGAGTATGAACACTGCCTTGTTTCAGATGAACCTGAAATTTCAGGTGGCGCACAGTACAGCATTGATATTGTTGACGAGGGCAAAACCGTCCACTCACTGATTTTCCTTGACAGTATGGACTATGACAACGAGGACCCCGATCACACCTACGGCTACATTCACGAGGATCAGGTTAACTGGTGCAAAGAGGAAATTGCAAGCAAAAAGGCAGAAAACAGCAGTGTCACCGTCAGCGTTATGATGCACGAAAACACCCCAAATTTCGACAATGCGGCAAAAAACGGCGAGGCATATAAATTCGGCTTCCCCGAGGTGCTGCCTGCAATCAAAGCTAACCGTATTCCCAAAAACAAGGCTCTTGATGATGTACTCACCGAAAGCGGCTGCACGGGACTTGTAACTATCGGTCACGTTCATCCTGCAACTGCGCAGTGCAGCTTCTATAAAGGCACATATTATCACATTGCCCCCCAGGCAATTGTGGCAAGCACCCTTATCACAATTCACACAAGAGAAGACAACACCAGGGATATGTACGATTTCAACAGTCTTTACTATTAAATGCAAAGTTCAAAACGCAAAATGCAAAATTGTGGTCGCGGGTTTACTACCTACTAACCGTCAGCTAATTCCCGCAATGCTAAAGCTCAAAAGAGGAAAATTCCATCAATCTTAAAATAAACGGCAGGTCACTACTGAAAATTTGTAGTGACCTGCTGAACTTTTTATAATCGAAAAAGTTGGTATTTGAACTTTGCTTTCTTTGCGGGTGAAAGTTTATTTATCAGTCAGAAGTTGCCCGCGACCGCAATTTTGCGTTTTGCCCTTTGCATTTTGCGTTTTATTCGTCTTCCTCGTCTTCATCAATTTCAAGGATAACATCCTGATTTGTGAAGAACTTAATCTTGTTGATAGGAGTGCCGAGAGCCTTTTCGCAGCTTGCGCTCAGAGCGCTCATAAGGTTTGATTCGATAACGGTGTTGATCACTGCAAAATCATAAAGCACCTTGAGCTGAGAGGCAAAAAACGCAGCATCCTTGTCTTCAAAGAAGCTGTCCTCAACCTCGCAGACAGTGACGCCTGTGAGAGCCATATCCCGGTCATAAGCCTTCTTATTGACATTAAAGCACTTCTGCATGATGTTCAGCATCTGCTCCTTTTTGCCGCTCTTCATAGCGTTGTTAATAGCGGTACTCTTCATCTGCAATCTGAATGAAAGCTTGCAGGTTTTAACAATAGCATTTGCCAGCTTTACAAGATCAGGATTGATTTTTTCGGGGATAAATATTTCCCCGTCCTTCTTATAAAAATAAGCCATTTTACATTCTCCGTTCTTTTGTCGGCAGTGTACCCTGCCGTGATTTTCAGTTCGGTATATTTTAGCAAGTTTTGCCGTGTTTGTCAATAATAAGCCTTATAAAAAACTCCCGACAGCCGTCAGGAGCTTTCATATATTATTCACCGTATAAAGCTTCTCGTATTCTGTCGGGATAGTCAGTCATAAGAAGGTCCGCGCCTGCACCTGCGAGATGCTTAGCGTCCTCGGGGCTGTTTACCGTCCAATACTGCACTGAAATCCCGTACTTATGAGCATAATCGATAAAACCGGTTTTACCTAAGTTTGCAACAAGCAGTATACCGTCATCCCAATAATAAGGCATCTGCAAACAGTCAAACTTTATTTTTTCACCGCTGAGGTCTTCGTTTCTTGTGTATTTGCCGTAGAAATCAACAATTTCAAAGGGGTTTGATGATCTGCTGATTTTGCCCTCATAATGCTTGTCTATATAATATGAAACATCGGGCCAGAAGCTTGCAACTATAACACGGTCGCCGAGGTCATATTCTTCCATAAGCTCATAAATACCGTCAACAATTTTCGGCGCCCAGGGATGAGGATATTTAACCTCAATAATATATCTGTATTTTCCGGGTGCCTCGGTTTCAACACACTCGAAAACATCTTGAAGTGCCGTCATTCTTATATCATCAGGGATATCCTTTCCTCTGAGACCTCTGTAAGGATATTCTTTTTTTGTTTCCGTTCCTGTTTCTGTTTCTGTTTCAACCTTAATTTCAAAGTTTTCACCCATATTAAGGCCACGAAGTTCTTCATAAGTCTTCATAAAAACAGGAGTGTTCTTCTTGCCGAAATATTCTGCACTGTCGCTGAGTTCGTCAAGGAAAAGGCTGTGGTACAACACCACTACATCGTCTTTTGTCAACTGAACGTCCATTTCAATTATTGCAGAATCATCCTGAGAATAAATAAGATTTGACTTTACTGCCATAAGTGTGTTTTCGGGAGCTGCACCTTTGCCGCTTCTGTGTGAAGAAATCAGGGTGCTTCCGTAATCGGGAAGAAAATAGTCGCCCGTATCTTTGTTCATAACCTCGGGAGTTTCAGTGGCAGGCGGAGTAAATGAACTCAGGCACATAAGACCCGCAATCACAAAAAGTAAAACCTTTTTAACAACGGTAAAATAAATACACCAGATTTTTTTAAACATAGCTTTTCCTCTTTTCGTTTTAAATATCAAGCATTTCCTTTTGCTATATTGGAATTATTATAACACTATTTTTCCAAAATATCAAGTATTCTCTGTATGACTTACAAAATATAAAGCCACTCTATGAATCATAGGGTGACTTTCACCGTTTTCCGTGCTATAATCAAGGCAGAAAAACGGAAAAAACATTAAGCGAGGTGATTATATGAACACTCAGAAAACCGGTGAATTCATAAAAGCATTAAGAAAAGAAAACCATCTCACCCAAGCTGAATTGGCGCAGAAATTAAACTGTACCGACAAGGCAATTTCAAGGTGGGAAACAGGCAAAGGCCTCCCCGATGCGGATATGTTGCTTTCTTTATCCGACCAATTCGGAGTATCAATAAACGAAATACTATTAGGTGAAAGGTTCAGCTTTGCAGTAACGCAGAGCACACCCGAGGCGCCGATACAAGACAACAGAATAATTGAAGAAATCATATCCTCCACTGACGAAACCATTGTCGAGATACTCAAGGATAAAGAAGAAGAAATCGGCAGAATTAACCGTTCAGCAGTTTTTCTGACAGCCTGTTGCTGTATGCAGTTTTTGCTTTTTTCGGTTCCTGTGGAACTCGGTGATTTATTTGGAATTGACGGCATGTATATTTTTCTGCTCGGTTCTCTCTTGAATTATACTCTTGCAGGTTTTATCAAAGACAAGTGCAAATGGATTTTCCCGTTTTTTGCTACTTTGCTCTGGTTTTTCACCAATGATTATCCCGGCATGATGGTTTCCTATGCTTTTCACTTCGGCGTACCGAGCTTTATAATTATGGGCATCGTTTCAGGTGTGCGGTATCTAATAAAACGGTCAAAGCAGGAAAAGGCTCAATAACATATAATTCATCGGAACGGCTGAGCCGTTCCTTTTTTCTTTCCTCTCCCCTATTGTTTTCCTTTTCAGAAAATGCTATAATACCCCAAAAGAAAACACTTCGAAAGGCGGCAACACTATGCTGAAGCTTCTCAACAAATTTATCACTATTATCCTTGTGCCGATTTATTTCTGTGTCCTGTTCCCCACTCACCCTATTATCGTGTTATTCAATCAACCCAAGGAGCTTATCTCCCTTTCAGAAAACGGCATAGGCTCAGCTGCAGACCCGGTATACCTCACAGCTCACAGAGGAGTTCACGCCCTCGCTCCCGAAAACTCACTCCCCTCTTTCACAGAAGCAGTAAATCACGGCTTCTACTCCGCCGAGTGTGACATTCACCTGACCAAGGATAACAAGTGGGTGGTTATACATAACAGTGAAACCGATGCAAAATTCTGCCAGTACGGCAAAGTTAAAGACTACACCCTGGAGGAGCTTAAAACCTTCAGCTATAAATGGGGTGCAAACTTATGGAAGTATAAGGATATGCGCATACCTACCCTCGAGGAATATCTTGATGTTTTTGTCGGTACCGACACAAGACCCCAGATTGAGATAAAAGAAGAAAGCTGCGCTATGCTGGAAGATGTGGTTGCCGCAATTAAAGACAAAGGTCTTACTGAAAAGGCAATCGTTATCTCCTTTGATATGGAGCATCTTCGCACCGTTTATGAGCTTGAGCCCACTATTGAGCTGTGGTACCTGACAGACGAAATAACACCCGAAGTTATCACCGAAGCAAAGGCGCTCGGCGGCAACCTATGGTTGTCGGCAAGCTTCGAGAAAAACACCAAAGAAAGTATTGAACTTGCTCTGAGCGAGGGTTTAGGCGTTTCTCTCTGGACCGTAAATACCTTGGAAGACGCAAAGATGCTCTATGATATGGGCGTAAGATATATGGAAACAGATATTCTCTGCAATTGAAAACAACAGAATAAAATAAGAGGCTGCAGTTGCAGCCTCTTTTACTATGTAATTTTACTCACCAAGAAAGTATCTGCCGTATGCATCTGCTGCCTTGAGAGCCGCACAAACCTTTTCAGGAGTTACTTCAAAGGGCATATTGTGCAGTGTGTCACCCTCTGCACAAGCTGCAGCAGCAACCGCCATAAGCTTTTCATCAGTAACCTCTGTGATACCCAGCTCCTTGAAGGTTACGGGAAGTCCAAGCTCAATGCAGAAGCCTACAATGCTTTCAAGCTCGTCGCCGTCAACATTTTCAAGCACAAGCTGAGTGAGAGTACCGAAGGCAACCTTTTCACCGTGATACATATGGTGACATTCGGGAAGAACTGTAAGACCGTTGTGAATTGCGTGTGCGCCTGCAAGACCGCCGCTTTCAAAGCCGATACCGCTGAGAAGTGTGTTTGCCTCAATAACCTTTTCAACAGCCTCAGTGCAAGCCCCTGCTTCAAGAGCAAGCTTAGCCTTTACGCCCTCAGCCATAAGTGTGTCAAAGCAAAGCTTTGCAAGTGCCATAGCTGCACATGTTACCTTGCCACCCGCGCAGGTACCTGCATCTTTAGCCATAACGGCTCTTGCCTCAAAATATGTAGCAAGTGCATCGCCCATACCTGAAACTGTGAGGCGAGCAGGTGAAGCAGCAATGATGTCTGTATCCATAAGCACCATATTGGGGTTAGCAGGAAGGAAAAGGTACTCTTCGAAAACACCGTCATCAGTGTAAATAACTGAAAGTGCGCTACAGGGAGCATCAGTTGATGCAATTGTGGGGCAGATAAGCACGGGAGTTTTGCAATAATATGCCACTGCCTTTGATGTGTCAAGGATTTTACCGCCACCGATACCGATTACAAGGTCGCAGCCCTTTTCCTCAACAATTTTGATAAGACGATTGATTTCGTTTTTTGAGCATTCGCCGTTGAAGTAGTCAAACACAAGTTCAAAATCCTGACCTGCAAAGCTGCTTTCAACAGTTTCACCTATTCTCTTATAACCTGACTGTGTGATAAGTACAAGAGCCTTCTTGCCGTATGCCTTAGCATAGTCATAGAGTTTTTTCATTTCGCCTGCGCCCTGAACATATTTGCCCGGGCTGATAAGAATTTTTGCCATAAAATTTACTCCTTTAATTACATAAGGCTGAGATAAAGCTCTTTAATTTCTTCTACGCTTGTGTCTCTGGGGTTACCGGGACGGCAAGCATCATCAAATGCGGACTGTGAAAGGAAGTCGATATCCTCTGCCTTTACAATTTCCTTAAGGTCAGCAGGAATACCAACATCAGCTGAAAGCTTCTTTACAGCGTCAATAGCAGCCTGTCTTGCATCCTCGAGGCTCATTGCATCTGTGCCCTCAACGCCCATAGCCTTAGCAATATCTCTATACTTTTCACCCGTTGCGGGAGCGTTATATTCCATAACTGTGGGAAGAATGATAGCATTTGCTACGCCGTGAGGTGTGTCATAGAGCGCACCAAGAGGATGTGCCATTGAGTGTACGATACCAAGACCTACATTTGAGAAGCCCATACCTGCAATATACTGACCGAGAGCCATACCTTCTCTGCCCTCTGCTGTGTTTTCTACTGCACCGCGAAGGCTCTTTGCAATAATCTCAATAGCCTTGATGTGGAACATATCACTCATTTCCCATGCGCCCTTGGTGATATAACCTTCAATAGCGTGAGTGAGAGCATCCATACCTGTAGCGGCTGTAAGTCCCTTGGGCATTGACGCCATCATATCGGGGTCAACAACTGCAACAACGGGAATATCGTGTACGTCAACACAAACCATCTTTCTGTCCTTTTCAGCATCGGTGATAACATAGTTGATAGTTACCTCTGCTGCAGTACCTGCTGTAGTGGGTACTGCGATAATAGGTACACAGGGATTCTTTGTGGGAGCTACACCCTCAAGTGAACGTACATCAGCAAATTCGGGATTAGTGATGATGATACCGATTGCCTTTGCAGTGTCCATTGATGAGCCGCCGCCGATTGCTACAATACAGTCAGCACCGCTTGCCTTGAATGCCTCAACACCCGTCTGAACATTTTCAATTGTGGGGTTGGGCTTGATGTTTGAATAGATTTCATAGGAGATTTCTGCTGCATCGAGAATATCGGTTACCTTCTTTGTAACCTCAAACTTGATAAGGTCAGGGTCCGAACAAACAAAAGCCTTTTTAAAGCCTCTTGCCTTGATTTCAGTTGCAATTTCAGCAATTGCACCCTTGCCGTGATAAGATGTTTCGTTAAGTACAAATCTGTTTGCCATAATTATTACTCCTTTTATTTTTGTTATGATTAACATTTTTATTCTACTATAAATACACAATAGAGGTCAACAGTTTAGTTGTAAATTATTTATGTCTACATATGTTATGGTTTATTCACCGGTTAATATTTATTAATTATAAAAATCTTGACCGTACCCTTGAAAAGACTTTTTATGTATAGTATAATTTCAACAAAGAAAATATGGAGGTCTTTATTATGAATGCAAAATATCCTCACCTTTTATCTCCCGGAAAAATAGGCAAGGTTGAGCTTCGCAACAAAACTGTTATGGCTGCCATGGGTATGAGCCAGAGTGAAAACGGCTTTGTCAACAAGGCTGTGCTTAATCACTATGCCGAAAGAGCTAAGGGCGGAGTAGGTGCAATTATTGTTGAAGTTACCTGTGTTGACTCCCCTCTCGGACTTAACACCAAAGGTATGCTCATTATCGACGATGACAAATATATTCCCGGCATGACACAGCTTGCTGATGTAATCCATGAAGGCGGAGCAAAAGCCTTCCTGCAGATTTCCCACACCGGCAGAGGTGCCAGAAGAAAAATTATCGGTGACCAACCGGTAGGTCCCAGTGCAGTTCCTATGCCCTATTCATATATGATGGGTCTTGCAAATGAAACTCCCCGCGCCTTGACCCTTGATGAAGTCAAGGCTATTGAAGAAAAGTACGCTCAGGCTGCTCTGCGTGCCAAAAAGGCAGGCTTTGACGGAGTGGAGATTCATGCTGTAGGCTATTACCTCGGTCAGCAATTCCTTTCAAAAACAGCTAATGTGCGTACCGACGAATACGGCGGCAGCCGTGAAAACAGAATACGCTTTCACCTGAACATAATCAGAAGAATCCGAGAACTTTGCGGTGAGGATTTTGCAATTATCGTCAAGCTCTCAGTTATAGAAATGGGCAAGGACGGCGGCATATCAATGCCCGACGGCTTGTACTACTGCAAAAAGCTCCAGGAGGCAGGCGTAGATGCCATTGAGGTGCTTGCCGGCATATGGTCAGGTGAAGCAGGTAAAAATCAGAAGCCTGAATCAGCCTACTCCGACTGTATGGCAGTTGCACTGAGCCTTCTTATGAAAATCGGTCTTATGCTCACGGCAGGCAAGAAGAAGGTTACCCTTATCGGCGGCGGCAGAGCGCAGAATCCCGTTGCGTCTGAAAAGGCACTCAAGTCAGGTCAGTGCGATCTGATTTTCATAGGTCACGGCTTGCTTGCTCAGCCTGATCTTGTCAACCTGATAGCAGAAGACAGAGAGGATGAAATTCGTCCCTGCATAGGCTGCGGACACTGTGTCGACCATCAGCTTCAGCATGGCGAAAGAGCAATCTGCTCAGGAAATGCAGTGCTTGCAAGAGGCGACAACGATTACAGCATTATCCCTGCCGAAAAGAAGAAAAAGGTTGTTGTTATCGGCGCAGGTGTGGCAGGTGTTGAAGCTGCAAGAATAGCTGCTATGCGCGGTCATACCGTTGATATTTATGATATGGAAAATGAAGTGGGAGGTCAGATGAACCTTGCCTGCAAGCCTCCCTTCAAGCAGCATCTCGGACTTATGAAGCCCTATCTCGAAAGACAGCTCGAGCTTCACGGTGTTAATGTGCATCTCGGCAAAAAGCTCACGAAGGAAGACATTCTCGCTATGAACGCCGACGCAGTTGTTTGTGCAACAGGTGTCAGGCCCGTCACACTGAACATTGAAGGTGCCGACAGAGCAATCAATGCAACAGATATTCTCAAGGGAAAGCCGAGCGGGAAAAACGCTGTTGTTATCGGCGGCGGTTCTATAGGCTGTGAAACGGCAGAGTACCTTGCCAAAGAGGGTAAAAAGGTCACCGTAATCGAAATGACAGATACCCTTGCAGGCAACACAGGCAAAACAGACCAGACCATTCTTTTAGGACATCTCAAGGGATATTCTGTGAAGCTTCTGACCGAAAGCAGGGTAGAAAAAATCACTGAAACTGAGGTCATTTATAAATCAAAGGACGGCAAAACAAATTCAGTTAAGGCTGATACGGTTGTGCTTGCAATCGGCGGCAGACCCGAAACCTCACTTTACGACTCTCTCAAGGATGAAGTGAGCGAAATCTATAACATCGGCGACTCCAACGGTGGCGGAATTATCCCCAACGCCGTTTACGAGGGATATACTGTGGGTAATAAGATTTAAAAATGGTGGAAATTGATAACGTGGCGTAAAAAGAAAACCGGGTAGAGTTTTTGTACTCTACTCGGTTTTGCGGGTTATGTGAATGCGGATTATTCTATATTCATTTTCACTTAAGAAGTTTCATCATATAGCCGTCAAATGTGTAGGTAGGATCGTCTTCTCTTACATAACGGGGAGGATAATCTGTTGTGATAATGTGTGAACCGCAGTTATCTGCAGATTTGTACCTTTCGTCGCTGAAATCAGGATAATCGTCTGCTCTGGTTCTTACCATAAGATTGTTTTCGTCAACGGTCTTTTTGTTGTTTTCTTTTGCACTTGCAGGATCATTATCAAGAATAAAGGATGCGTAGGTTTTATCAATATCCCCGAATCTGAGCATCGGGAACATCGCCTGAGTTTTGATTGATGTGTCAGTGTCTATGTATGGCTGTGTAACACCGCAAGGGTGCATCAATACAATAATCTTGCCTGCAGCCTGTGTTAAAGCAGGCCAACCGTCTCCCTTTCTCATTTCTTCAAAACTTTCATATTCTCCCATTGCTTGTGCCGGCGTGAGCAACCTGTCACCAAGCACCTGCCTTAGCACCTTGTCAAGCTCCAAGACATATTCAAGGGAAAAATTCTTCATGTTGTTTATTGAAGGAACGTCACCTTTAGGTTCAATAAGCAGATACACCGGCAGATGCCCGGGATTATTATCTGACCACATTGCAATTTCTTCAAGACCCTTTGCAAAGTTATGAGCACTTGAAACATTGTCGAGTATGGGATCGTGGGTAACAATAAAGCTGACATCACCCTTATCATCTACAGTTTCAATGTCTATTTCAAGATTTCTTACACCTTGTTCCAGTTGCTCGGTAAACGTATCCATTTCAAAAACTGCCTTATTTTCCACTGCACCGAAAGAAATGATTTGCAGAGCTTTCATCAGCCCACGCTTTGGGGCAGTTCCAAGCAACTGATAGCTGTTGTGAGTTCCGATAACTGCAATTTCATTAATCTTTACACCTTCTGAAAAAGCCTTTTCAATGTTAAAATCTGCAAGTTTTTGTTCATCGCAGGGAATATAAGAGTCGGTATAATATTCATTTTTCAGGTATTCAAGATGTTTATCCTGATATTCGATATTTTTGTCTATCTGCATGAATCCTGCTATAACTGATGACGCAAACAGCACCAAAAGAATAGCTGCAAGACTCAGGAAAGCAGTGAGAAAAACTTTAAGAATAGTTTTTAAAACTTGTTTTTTCATATGCACTCCACCTTAATGTTTTGTATTTAACTAATTATATCACAACGATACAGAAAAATTCAAGTGATAATTGACTTTGAGCAGTTTATGGTGGGAGTTGATAAGGTGGGGTAAAAAACCCGAGCAGAGTTTTTAGGCTCTGCTCGAGTTCTCTTAATTTTATTCAAATGAAACCATAAAGAAAAGTGATATAAAACTCAATATCGCAATAAAGCTTTTAATAACTGACTGTAGAATTAGTTTTACCGATACTATGTCTTTTTTATTTTTGGATGCTCTGTACATTCTCTTTTTTAATTTAAAATATCGTAAATAGTGAGTTTCATCACAAATCTTTGCAAACTTCTTTCTTAAATAACCATACTCAACAATGCTTTCAACAATTCCATTGTATAAAACAAATATTGCTATGTGTATAAACACAGTTATAAAGACAGCGAAATCGTCAATCAAAAAATTAAAGATAACACTTAATGCAACCAAAACAATCTGAATTATAATAACGATGTTATTCATTAGAATAAACTTTTTCATTCGTTCAGTTCTTTCTACCATATTCATAGCAACACCACCTTTTAACCATTATACTACTAAGCAAAGATATTTTCAATATGTCATAAAAAACATCCACCTTAAAAGCGGGCAAAAAATAATTGCTCAGTATGCTGTGGCTTCTTTAGCGATATTCTTACCTTGCGGTCAGAGTGATATTTTCACTAAAGTGAAAGTGATATTCAAACCTGCGGTTTGAGTGATATTTTATCCGCCGCAAAACTTGCGAAGCAAATATCACTGTGCGAAGCACAATAACACTGCGAAGCAATACAACTCGCCGCAAGGCGAATAAAACTGAAAAACCACTTCCGAAGAAGTGGTTTTTCTGGTGGAGACGGAGAGGATCGAACTCTTGACCTCTTGAATGCCATTCAAGCGCTCTCCCAACACACGCAAAAACGCACCCCATCTTCAACATCTGAGGTGCGTTTCAAAACTGCAGTTAGTTTAAAATTATATAAAGCTATTACTTTTTTATTATCTTTTTGGCGACTGCAAAAGATACTGCCGCTGCAGATGTACATGCCCCTGCAATTCCTGCAGCTTTGGCACCTTTAAGCAGATTCTTTGCAAAGCCGGGAGTTTTTAAATCCTTCATAACAAGCTTGTTTACAACCTTATCAAGCATTCCGCCACCTGTCACCTGAGAGGAGTCTGACATATCAATAAGTCCCTTTGACACCTCATAGGACTGTGAGAATACATTAAGCACCGAGGAGCGTACCATACCGAGAAGAGGCACGTGTCCGACGGTGGAATAGGTTGCCGCCTCACCCTTAAGGGCAAGTTCGGGATGTCCCTTTACGGTGTCTACAGCTTCACGAAGATCAGCAAAATAACGGTCGATTGCATCGTCGTGTGAACAGGTGATCATTGCATGAAGACCGTCAGGGTGAATAAGTCGGTCAATATGCCAGCCTTTTTCCTGCATAAGATCGCCAACGGCAAAAATATTCACATTGTACGGATCCTTTGAACGGTAGGCAACAAGGCTGCATAAGGGTTCACCGATAAGTTCAAGCTCGGGAAAGCTTCTTATACCCTCTCGAATACGGTCGGCGTTAGCCATTGTCTGCTTTGCCATTTCTATATAACCCTGTCTGCCGTTAGCCTGAATAGCTGCCCAGGCTGCTGCATATGCACCGCCGGGACGTGTGCCAAGGAATGCAGGTGAAGCAAAAAGTCCGCCCGGCCAGTTAGGATGAACAAAGCACTGGTATTTAAACAGGTCAAGATTTTTGTAAAGAATGCAGCTGCAGCCCTTTGATGCAAAACCGTATTTGTGGATATCAGCTGACATAGATGTTACACCGGGAATCAGGAAATCAAAAGGAGGAAGGTTTGCGCCCGCCTGTACCATAAAGGGAAGCAGATAACCGCCCACACAAGCATCAACGTGAACGGGAATATCATACTTTATGCCAAGTGCTCCGAGGGCAGCTATATCGTCAATAATTCCGTGAGGATATTCCGGTGCCGCACCTAAAAGCATAATTGTATTGCGGTTGATTTTGCGTTTAACTTTTTCGATATCAATTTTCCAGTTTTCATCGAGAGGTACCGTATGCACCTTTACACCGAAGTATTCTGCACCCTTGAACCATGCAACATGAGCAGTTTCTGCAACAATCATTTCAGGCTTTTTAATACCCTTTTCTTTTCGTGCCCAATCACGGTAGGTTTTGACTGCAAGCATACAGCTTTCAGTACCGCAGGAGGTAACGCAGCCTGCTGCATTTTCATCGGCGTGAAGCAACTCTGCAGTAAATGCAACTATATCGTTCTCAAATCGCTTAAGACTCTTGAATGCTGTCGGATTAAGGCCGTTTGCAGACATAAATTTTTCATAGGCCTCGGCAAGGAAGTGAGTGTATTCAGCATCCTTGTAATAAACAAGACTCCATGTTTTTTTGTCTTTGTAATCAGGGTCATCAATTGCATAATCATCAAGTGCTTTCAGTACTTCATCATAAGGGCGACCGTATTCGGGAATAGTTTTCATAATTTTTCTCCTTTATGTTCAGATTAAATTGTAAAGGAAATACACTGCATTTCCTAAATAATTACCTACTGCGTAACCTACAACACCCGTTGCAAGACCTGAAACAAGAATGGCGTTATTGTTGAGTGAAGCCGCAACTGCAGGAACAAATGGCGGTGAGCATACCGCAGAAACAGAAGTTATTATCATAGTGTCTGTATCAATTCTGAAAAGCTTGCTCAGAAATGCATGAAGAAGAAGTCCCGCTACAATTGATATGAATACATAGCAGAACACAGGAAGGCTGAAATTGAGCAGTGCTCTGAAATCTGCACTTGCTGCCACTGAGAAGCAGAAGGCATATATTATGTACATACCAAGCTGGAATGTCTTACGGATTTCACGGACCTTTTTTATGAAAGAGAAGGCTATGCCGAAGGTAGTTATAGAAAGCATCATAACGGTCATACCGAGACTGGGGTTAAACATTGATACAACCATATTAAGTCCGTAGGATATACCGAAAATAACTACAGATAAACCTAAAGCAGCAAGAAGCCCCGGAATATTCTTCTTCTGAAGGATTTCCTTGTAAGTGTAAACCGATTCATCAATTGTTGCGCTGTCAATTGCAGCATTACTGTCACTGTTTCCTTCAAAGGGTTTCATACGCATAACCTTGATGAAAAATTTTCTGCCTATAGTTGAAAGGAAGAAAATATACAATACCGAAACGACAGAATCATAAGTGTTAAAGACTATATAATCATTGTTGGATATTCCGATGGCATTTCTTATTGAGCCGAAGTTAACCGTACCACCCGTGTAAACTGCAACGGCACCCGCTGCATATTGAGCTGAATTTTCTGTGCTTGTACGGAAAATAAGGTGAAGGATAAAAGTAACCACTATCACCGATACACAAGCAAGCAGCATACACAGCATACCTTTTTTAGCAACAGTTAAAAACTTTTTCATGTCCAGAGAAAACAGCACAAGAGGAAGAGCTATACAAATAGTTATACTTTGTAGTAAGCTGAGTGTACTGTCTCCTGCCGAGGCGGTAAGAAGTGCCTTGTCCGAAGATAAAGTATAATTGACTGTATTATTTTCACTGTCAGCGTAAGGAGCTTTTACAGTTGCTGTCCAATCATTCTCTTCATTAAGTGTAACAGTTTCAAAAACAGCACCGTCAGGAGTAAGAATATCGACGGTTGTATCCTCTTTTAACTCTTGCTGAAGAGTAACGGTAAGATTGTTTACTGAAGGTGTGTTAAAGGAATGAGGCAGGATATTGATATTTCCTATAACCATACCGACAATATAACAAAGAAGCACTATTCCGAGCTTATTGAGTGCTTTAAATTTTACACACAGAAATATCATAAGTGCAGGTACGGCAAGAAAAAATAATACTGTTATAATGTTTAACATATTGACCTCCCTTTGTGAGTTTTGTATATATTTTGCGTATTCTGTGAATAAATTATATAATTAATTCAAGCAAAATACAAGCTATTTTTAAAAAAGCTGTGTAAATTTTATGTTAAAGACACTTTGATATTTCAATAAATTGCACTACAAATCAAACACTTTTTCAACATATAGCAAAAAAATCCGCAATCATAACGACTACGGATTCCTTGGTGGAGACGGAGAGGATCGAACTCTTGACCTCTTGAATGCCATTCAAGCGCTCTCCCAATACACGCAGAAACGCACCCTAATATTTATAAGACAATTTCTCAACTTAATACTAATTATATCATATATTTATTGATACAAAATTATAGCATTACCGTCAGCGTTGCCATATGACATGCCGATCAATTGTTTTAGTAGTTGGGGCGTAATCTCTAAAACAAAAACGACTTGGTTGGGGGGGCAGAACCAACACGGTAATGCTATTATTCTTATAAAATCACTTACTTCACAGTTTTTTGCCCAAAAATCTTATCTATAAGTTGTTGTTTTTTCGGCGAATCTCGATTACATATTATATGCTTACGAACAATTAACTTTACATTATCACTTTTTCTTTACTTTCTAAACTTACTCTTCAATATGAAATAATAAATTATCTTATATTGATATTGGAGCCTCTAACAACCGGTTTATATTCTTTATCATTATTGTTGATCCGTTTAGCTTTTATTTTTGCCAATTCATACTGTAAATGAGGCATCCAATCATCAATATCTTCAACTTTGGGTCCTAATATTATTTTCTCGGGATAAACTTGATACGGAGGATTTATAAAAAGTTTGGGAGGATTTTGATTTGTTGTTTTTATTTCATCGCAATCATTCACATCACGAGTAATTATCAGCCTGCTTTCGCTTTCCATATAATATGAAAAATCTTTAAAAAGAAACATTATTTTACCTAAAAGTCTAACTATGCAGTTGGTTATAATTTCCGAATCTTCTATGGAAAAAGATTTTTGTGATAGTTGCAACTTTTTCAAAAGATATTCCAATTGCGTATAACTTTTTTTCACCTCAAAATCTTTTCTGTTGTTAACATAAATATTTTTTTCATCCATATATGCAATTCTATACAAATGAAAATCATCTTCAAATCGTGAATTTAATTTAGCTGATTTGTCTTGTTCTAAATGAGCAAGAGCATCACCAGTCATCATATCAAAAGTTTCTTTAGCAATACAGACGCAACAACCATTACAATCGTTTCCTAAAGAAATGTCACTTCCATACATTGTCCACATATTTAACTGGTCAATCAGCTCTGTAAACGATTTAATAAAAACAAATTTTTGATCATAAACTTCATTTCTTAAGTCCTCTGGTGCTTTGGGCAAGAAATCCTTTAATTTTCTTAATAAAACTAATCCTTCTTCAGGATCATTCATATACTTTGCATGCATCATTGTAAAACTGTTCATCTTTTTTTCAGGGTTATTAACTAGAGGAATTTCTTCCAAAAGATATTTTAAGTTGTTTAAAGAAGTATAATATGCTATCGTTCTCATCTCTAATCTATTATGTCTCTTTCTTGAAGAGCGAAATGTTGATGCATTAATTTCCTTTAAAATATACTTTATATCATGAGAAAACTTATCAATATTTAATTCAAATTTTACCTTTGCATATGATATTTGTTTTAATTTGTTCAATATATTATTAATAACAGCTCTAATTTGAAACATAAGAAGTTTTAATTCTCTAACATCAGCAGAAACTTTTTCACATTCTGAAACAAGAAAATAAATATCTCTTCCGAAAGTCAGCTCTTCTTGAATCATTTTATCTGTATCATACTGTGAACATATATTATATTGTTTAACATATTCAGAAGTAGCATCATCAAATGACTTCAAAAAATCCTCTTTACCCTCCACATCCAAAATCATATCTATAAACATAAGTATTTGATGTCTAAGAGCTTGTATTTTATCATGCGGTGTTCTACACAAAGCTTTATATTTATCATAGTATTCTAGAGCTTTTGCTGGATTGTTCATATCAGAATATATAGTACCTGCACTACAATAATAAGATTTCGCATTAGGATCTAACTCGATTGCTCTTGTTATATAAAATTCAGCTAATCTTATTAATCTTCTTTTAGTAATAGAATCTTCAATACTATCGTACATTGTCCCACAAACATATGAAAAATTGCCATAAATCAATGCGACTTTTGAGGAATGCTTTTTTCTCCAATTATTTTCATAATCATTTTTTATTTTTCTGCTTGCATCTTGTACAAAATCATTATCTAATCCCAAGGGAAATAATAAACTTTCTAATAAACATTGATTAATCCACGAAAAATAAACATCATATGCAAGTTGATGTTTATTCCCTTCTATTGCACAAAGAGCTGTCACATTGTAAGCATCCCATCTAGTTTCAGCCTCAGAACTTACAAGAGCTAACGAAGCAAATTTATACCCATACTCAAAATTATCCTCATTCCTATAAGACTCTGCAAAAACTAAAGAAATAATGCTTAATGAATTTTGAGTTGCTTGCTTCTTTTCAATACTTTTATCCGAAATCATTTGAATAAAAGTGTGAAGTTGGATAGCTAACAACAATATTTTTTTATCTTCTCTTAAAAGATGATTACTCTTAAAAATTGTCTTACCAGTCTTAATCAAAAAGTTTTTAGAACGAGCCTTGATCGCATTGTATTCTTCAGAAAAATATTTCATATCATTATTGCTGTCTATTACGAGCCTCGCTATTTGATTTACTATTCTGTCTCCTTCGTAAGAATTAACTCTATAACTATTCATTGCATTAATGATACGACTTACTGAGCTTTGATCATATAAGTTATTTTCAATCTGATATGCAATTCTATATAAAAAAGCAATAGCAAAAAATAATTTGTAATAATCAGAAAAACCTTCTTGAGATATATGTGATTTAAAGATGTCCCATGTATAGAGATTGTCATAAGAATTATCATTATCATTTTCTTTTTGATTATTATCATTTGGGTTTACTTGATATTCACCTGACGTTTTTTCTTCACAGTCCAGTTCTGCTATTTCCTTATTGATTTTAGCTAACAACCGATCTATATTATATTCTTCAACAGCACACCAAGTCGAACAATAATTATAGTTAGAAATTGTTCTGTATAGCATCTCACAAAAGTTTTCCTCTATGCTTTTTTCATCCAAAATATCGGTTCCTTTTTTCAATTCAAGGCCATACAAATGTACAAGTTCATCTTCTACTTCATCGTTAGGCATTGAAAAATTAAACACATTTCTTATCAAATCTAAAAACATAATTCCCGCTCCTTAAAAAAACACTGGTGATTTTTTGCTTTTCAATGTATTTAGTTACATAAATCACCAAAAGTAACACTATTTTCTCATAAAATGTCAAACTTTGTCGAAACAGACAAAATAATATCACTATGCTTATGCATAATCACAATTAAATCCACACATTCGACTAATCTCCCGTTATGCGGTAGAATAAAGCTACCAAATAACAGGAGGTTTTTGTTATGGAAAGAAAGACCAAAATTAAATTCACAGATCTTGAGTGCAATTTACTTATCAACGGGATGAATGAATTCCGAAATATGCTTTTGGCGGAGGATTTACCCACCGAGGATGTTGATGAGCTGTTATTGAAAATCATTGATAAAAGTGAAAAATAAGGAGGCTATTATTATGTCAAACAAAAATACTATCAGTTATCGCCGTGTTGGTGAATATTTAATCCCAAACCTCAGATTGCCACCCGAAGAAGCAAATATCACCCTCGGCAAATGGGGAATGATGTATAAGTCTTATCTTGAAAAACATAAGAAGGTGCTTTTTAGTTTACTACTTGGTCAAGGCAGACTTTATCAGCACTGTGCCGAGGTTGAAAAACAGGCAAGAGATATGTTTGATAATCTCATTGAACAAATGAAAGAAAGTGAAGGCATTACAGAGAAATTGAAAGAAGATAATCCAATGGAATGGATACAGAGAATGGGAAATATTCAAGAACGAGCAAAGGAGATTGTGAGTGAGGAGTTAATTTTCAATTGATAATCACAACCACCGGTTGAACCGGTGGTTTGCTCTGCCACTAAAAGTGGCTATTACTGGCTTAACCCCTAAAAGGGGCACTGAATCATATCATAGCATTACACGCTCCACCACCCGTGAACGGGTCAAAAGGCTTTTTGTTTTATTTTACTAATATTTTTTAGATTGCTCTATCTTAGTTCGGCTTGCATCAAGCTCGCCGATTTTATCGTAGCACAACTCTTGCGTTTCCCCCAGTAGAACTGGGGGTTTATTTCCACACCTAAAGGCACAAAACAACAAAAAACAGGTGGTTACAGAAAACCACCTGTTTTCTACTATATGAATCCATCTTGCTCAAAAATTTTTAGTCTATTATAATGTTGTCCTTTCGCTTATACAGTATTACTAAACTTGGAATAAACGAAACAACCATAAGCACAAACACACTTAGGACAACGAACAGGTAATCGCTTTGCGTAAAGTAGCGAGTTATTGTGCTTGAAATATTGAAGCCCTTTTTAATTATCAACCACGTCATTGGCACGGATAATATAGCTCCGATGGAGAAAGCCGCTACTAACTGTAGGAGCAAAGATGCTATCAGTTTTCGGAAACTCAAGCCGTTGATTCGATAAAGAGTATATGT
>JAZSKE010000013.1:0-14673 GCA_045534675.1 Acutalibacteraceae bacterium | reverse complement strand
AATCATTTTGATTTTGTTGTAGTATGCGGTCTGAAGGAGCTTTAATACTTCAAGATTATCGCCCTCGATATAAAGGTTCTTTGTTTCATCGAAATTAACACTTTCAGCCTTGCAAGGGCGAAGTGTTCCCGTTGAACGCTTTTGAGCAAGCTTTAATGCTTCAATTTTGCCTTTCCACTCAAACTTATACTTTTCAAAGTCATTGTCTATGTATTCTCCGCAAAGAGAAAGGAGCTTGTCTATATCAAGCTTGCCTTCCGCAAAACATTGTGGGAATACGGCTTTTAGCTTTTCCATTTCTGTCTGTTCGATATTCATTGACATTCCATCCAATTTGTTACTCATTGATTTATCCTCCTATAATCTCGATTTCAAAATGCCGCATAAGTCTTGCATTTATCTGTTCTCGTTCTAAAAACTTTTTAATGTCTTCTTCACAAGCAAGGTCAATTCGCATAGCATCAAAATATATGCTTTCTTCTTTTTGCATTAAATTGTTTTTTGCTTCTCCGAGCTTGCGAGAGAGAGTAAGTCTTGCCATTCTGTCACTTGATTCTTCTTCAAGCTGCTTTTCAACCTCTGTTATAGCAGTTCTTAAATCTTGCAGAGTGTGTTCAAGTGCGTTTTTATCCGTTGTCGCTTTCAGTTTCATTCTGTCAATTTCTTCAGCTTGAGCAGAATTGCTATCCTGAATTGATTGTTCTATGAACTCATCAAGAGGTACAAGTCTGTCCATTTTGCCGGGAGAATGACTTTTAAGCCAACAAGCGTGTTTTCTGCCTGATTCTTCATAATCAACTACGGGATATGATAGGATTTTCAAGCACTCATCATTTGTAAGTTGTTTACCGCTTTCAGTTACTCCGCAAAGGAGATTGAAAACCTTTCCGGTGTATCTTCGTCCTGCAAGTATATCTACTGTGTAGAAAGCTATTTTACATGGCTCCGTGACACCTTCAACAGTTAGTTTTCCCGTATCGCTGCACTCGACATTATTGAGTATGCCTTTTGCAAGCGGAGAAATAAGAGCGATTTTCTTAAACTCTTTTAATGCTTTGTATCTTTTGTTTTGTCCTCCGGTCCAATAGTAGAAAAGGAACGGAAGCTCTGTATAGTCTGTTGCTTTGACGGTTTTATCTTCTTCGTTTATAACGAAATAACAATCTGTGTGGTTCTCGTTATATTCTTTGAAGAAGTATTTTACAAGCTCCCACAAGTCTGAATTGACTTTCGCAATTCTTTCATCTGCATACTTCGGTGTGATTTTCACCTTTTTTGCAAGCTCACTTGTAAAGGTGGTAAACAGAACTTGCTCGGCTGATTCTACATCCCGTCTGTTTTCTTCTTCATACTGTAAGAGTGTTTCTTCGTATTCTGCATCTATCTGTGCTTTTGTTCGTGTTTGGAACTCTTTTAAGGTCTTTTGGAGGTTGTCTGTAAAACCACCCAAGATTGCATCTGTCTGTCCGAACACACCGTCTGCAACCAACATTCGCTTATTAACAAGCTCAAGCTTTCTGACATCTGCCATATTGCTTTTATTTAGGAAGTTCAGAACGATAACATCATTCTGCTGATTAAGTCTGTGGCATCGGTCAATTCGTTGTTCCATTTTCAAGGTGTTATAGAGTAAATCATAGTTTATAACGAGCGAAGCTTCCTCAAGGTTAAAACCTCTTGCACCGTTGTCGGTGGATATGATAATCTCTCCGTCTGTCTTAAACCCGGATATTTCTCTATAATCCTTTGAGCCATTGTAAATGTATGTTTTATAGCTATCTTTCAAGGCATCATACAAATACTGTTGTGTTTCTCTTTTTTCGGTGAATATAACTGCTTTTTTATTTGCTCCGGCTTTCTTTAACAGCTTGAAGCATTGTTCCAAAGCCTTTATAAGCAATTTCAGTTTTTCATCTGTTTCTATATCATCACAAGCAGTAAGCATTGCCTTAAATTCGTCAAGTTCTTGCTCACCGCCGTTTGTTTTCTCAAGTCGCTTTATAATTCCTTCAATAGCTTTCCTTATTGCCGGAGTTGACGAACCTTGCAGGTCAAATAGCATAAGTGCAAGATCATAAGGCTTCATTTCGGGGAAGGCTATCTTTTGAGGTTTATCTATGTATGCTTTTAATAGGTCATATAGTTTTTGCTCTTTGTCTGATTGCTCAAATTCGCAAGTGATAACTATTCTTTCAGGAATTTTTGCATAATGTCTTGCTTGACTTCTGAGAGTTCTGAAACAATACTTGCTCACAAGTTCTGCAAGCTCCGGGTAGTTTTCAGGCTTCCTGAAATATCTTGACATATATTCTTGCTCGGAAGGGAGTATGCTTTCATCTATGAAATACATAAGTCCGTATAAATCAAGAATATTCTTTTCGATTGGAGTTCCGGTTAAAAGTAGCTTGAATGAGTCTTTGGCAATTCTCTTTAGTATTTTTGCCTGTTTGTTATCTTCCTTGTGAACCGAGGATAACAGACTTGCTTCTTCAAACACGGTTAAATCCCATGCAGTTTTTTCGATTAGCTCACTATACTGTGATGCAAAATCGTATGTAGTCAAAACTACTGCATCTTGCTCGAATGTTTCGCCATTTGTTTTTAGTTGTTCTGCATTTGCGATTGTGATGAACGGAATGGAATACTTGTTTTCAATAAGCTTTTCCCATTGAATGAGCAAATCACTATTGGGAACTACAATTAAGATTCTCGTTTTTCCTTCATACCATTTCTGCGTAACAACAAGCATAGCTTCAGTTGACTTTCCAAGCCCACTTTCATCCATCAAAACTACACCCTTTGTATAAGGCGAGCGTGTTGCAAACAAAGCAGCGCCGACCTGATAAGGGTACACCTTTATATCTGATGAGGCAAAAGTCGGTATGAATTTATCGTCATCTTGCAAGCTATCAAGTATTCTTGCCGTATAGTATGCGTGAAACGGTGTAGTGGTCATAAGAATCTCCTTTCTGTAATTTTATCAGAATAACTGTACTAAAAGCAGTACACTTTATTCATCAACAAGTTCCATAATATCATCAAGATTACATTCAAGTGCTTTGCAGATTCGCACGAGAACATCTGTGGTTACATTCTCACCTTTATTCATTTTTGCAAGAGTGTAATTGCTCACATTCGCTTTTTGGGCAAGCTCTTTTTTCATCATATCTTTGTCGATTAAAAGCTTCCAAAGTTTCTTGTATGATACTGCCATTTTTGTCACCTCTCTGTTTATATAGTTAGACACAATAAATTATATCATATAATTGTGAATATTACAATAGTTTAGGCAAACTTTGTTAAGGAAAACAAAAATTAAATTAGCGAAAACAAAATTTTGTGGGTAAAAAAAGAAATGTGGGAAGCAGACAAAATGCCCACTTCCCGCATTATCAGTAGCAATTCGGTCTTACTGCAAAACCAAAACCGCCCGTTGTAATTACCACATTGTTAGCTCCTGACGAGCAATGAATAACAAGTATATTACCGCTACTATCTCGACCACCGATAATACCGATGTGAGATTTATCGTCATATACTGCTAAATCTCCCGGTTGTGCGGAACTCCACGATATACGGGTTCCTTTGGAAGCCTGAGTGCTTGCACCGTGACCTATCGCCGACTCTGAAAAGCCTGCGTTATGAAATGCCCAGGTAACAAAACCTGAGCAATCAAGTCCAAAAGGTCGCATACATCCGGTGGAACGGCTTCCTTCAGCAGTTACAAGTTTCATCTTGCCCCATTCGGAATCCCAACCTATTGCAGAAGATTTACCGCCCCAAAAGTATGTAAGTTTACCTACAAGGGAGCAGGCTTTCTTTACAACATTTTTTCTTTCTGCAGATAAGCTATCAGGAAGATTATCAATAATATCTTGAGCCGTAGCATCAGAGATTGCAAGGCTTTGTGTAGTTCCGATAAACCCGTCTGCATTTTCAAGCAGAGTTTCAAGAGCTTCTTTTTGTTTTCGTGTAAAGCCATATTCTGAAATCATTTCATCTTTTGTCTTTGCAGTAATTGTAATATACAAAACAATTTCACTTGTTTCTCCGCTTGTTACAGTTTCAGTTCTTTTTGTGATTGTGTGCATATCCCAAAAAACATCTTTGAGCTTTTGTTTTTTAGCATCATCAATAACTACAACATCCTGAACGGTTTCATCATCAACTCCTGCAACCTTAACAGAGAATAAAGACAGAACCAAGCTCCAATCGGCTTGTTCACCCTCCATTACAATTCTGTCATGGGTGGTGTTATCTTCGATTTCCGTTAGCCGAGCAGAGAGTTCCATATTACACTCATTTACGATTGAAGAAACGGGAATACTGTCTGCATCGGCTGCTTCATCTGAGATAAAAATACCAAAAGGACTTCCGGCAATCGCTGCAACAATGATTATAACGATTAAGATTACCAAAACAACTATAACACCTATCCAACCAAAGGCTGCGAAAAATGCCGCTGCTGCTTTTGTGACCGCTGCTGCAATAGCCTTACCAATAGCGGCTACTGCTTTTGCGGTTTTTATCGCAACCGCCTTTGCAACTTGAGCTGCTTTTATAGCTGCTTGCCTTGCTCTTTTTGCAGCTTCCTTTGCGGCTTTTTTTGTTACTTCTTTTTGAGTCTTTACAACTTTCTTGGTTGCTTTCGTTGCTTTTTTCTTTGCAGTTTTTGTGGTATAGGAGCTACCGCTTTTAACAACAGATTTCGATTGTCCTACAACATTATCACGGGTTTTCAGAGCTTTCTTTGAATTTGCCGTGCTCCGCTTAACTGAGCTTGCAGTTTGCTTTGCTTTTGGAGTATTGTTGTATGGAGATTTTATCGGTTCAGGTTTTGATTCTCTCAAAGATTGCATATAGCTTTCTTTGGTTTTAACCATTGATTTTCCTGAGCTTTTTTCTGCCGTATTCGTTTTAACTGCCGTATCTGTTTTGACATCTGTTGACTTTTCCTTTGGGGCATTTAGTTCTGAAGCTTTGGAATGTGTATCATTTTTTAATGCTTCTGAACCACTTTCTTCAGCTTGTCTTTTTTGATATTCGGCTTTTGTTTTCAGCTTTTTTGAAACATATTCTTTCCGGGCATCTTTGGGTGTTATAGCAGAGTCAGATGAAGAAGAAGGAGCCTTTAACGGCTCCTTACCCTTAACACCTTTTGTTGCATCTTCAGGTGTATGTTGTTTTATATAGTTTTCCTTTGTCTTAACACCGTGAGAAGATGTTTCGCTTTGAGATTTCAAATATTCCTCTTTGGTCTTGACAGTTGCTTTCTCCTGAGCCTTGCTTTTCGCTTGTTCTACGGCTCTTTCATTTCCTGAAGGTTGTTCGTTGGCATTATAGTTTTCCTTCGTTTTAGGGGCGTTTTCGTCCGTTTTAGGCTCATTCTCAACCGTCTTTGGATCTTTGTCAGGAGTTTCAGGTTCTTCCGGTGTAGGTTCCTGATTTTCGGGTGTTTCATTTTCCCGTGTCTTAACCTTTTGTATTTGTTCTTTGACTTTGTTTTGCGTAAAAGTCTTGCCCTTATGATAAACTGTATCGGCAGTTGTGTAAGCAGCACTTTCAACTCGTTCTGAAGCTTCTGTGTCTGCTTTGGGTGGTTCGGAATATCCCTGTTCTGTGCCGAGTTTTGATTCAACTGCTTTCTTTACAAGTGTATCCTTCATCACGGCTTTTGCATCTTTAACAGTATTTACTACCGCATCTTTGCTCTTGACCGCAACTTTCGGCATATTAGGAGAACCTTTTGACTTTGGGGATTGTTTAGGTTTCGTCTTGATGTCTTTTTCACTCAAAACAAATCACCTCCGATTATTCATTCAAATAAATCTTCATAAAGTAATTTGAATCTTCAATTTCTTCATAGCCGTTTGAAACAAGGCAATGTTTCATTACCTGAAGCAGTTCATCATCTTCAATGGCTCTTTTAATTGTATTTGTTCTACCTTCAATCAGTTCATGAGGTTTAGGATAGACAACCATTGCGTGAATATTTCTGTTCGTGAAATATTCAAAAATATCTGCAATGTTTTCCCATAGATATTTACCAATTCCAAGTCCTCTAAACATCGGATAAACATACAAAGTTTCAATGTAACAAGTGTATGCTTCTGAACATATATCGCTGTAATTTTCGGATTTTTTGAGAGTGTTTACTGCGTTATACAAATCCTGACTGAACATATCAGCAACAGTTGAAATTTCTAAGCCGTTGTCGGCAATTCTTCTTTCATCAAGAAAATATGCCGTAATCGTTGCTACTTCATTCTCATCTTCATCTAAAATTTCGAATACTACGGGAACACAATAATAACCGTCAACCTCCTGAATTATTTCATGTGCAAATATTTCCTCTGTGTCAAAAATCATTTCGTCTTTTACATCATACATTTCAATTTTTAATTGCATATTATTTGTCCGCCTTTCTGTTTTTTATATCATTCATTTTCTTATCAGAATAGAAAATTAAATCGTCAATGGTTTTCTGCTTTTTAGGATTGAAAAGTGCATAGCCGAGAGATACCGAAAACGGATAGATTTTCTCTCTGTTTTCAAAGCTTACCAAATCTCTCAATTCGGAAACATAAGAGAGAATATCCCTTTCTGCAATGCAGATAAATTCGTTTTCATCAACTCTGCAAACATCAGCTTTAGTTCCTACCGTTCTTGTCAGGCAACTTGCTAAAGTTTTGATAGCATCATCACCCATACGATTACCAAAGGTTTCTTTGATTTTTTTAAGACTATCAATTTTGGCAATCACAATCATAATGTTATCAAGTCTTGCATTTCTTTTACGGAGCTTTGCAATTCTTTCTTCGTAAGCAGCACGGTTATATACACCCGTCATCGCATCCGTATATGCAAGATTAAAAAGTTTTTCGGTTTCTTTGTTTCTCATATTGACCTCCATAAATTAAGGGCAGAGTTTTTGAACTCTGCCCATTGATATTGTTTGATAAATTAACCTTCTCCCGGTTTGGTACTCATCAGCTTATAGAGTTCCGTATCTGTTGGGAAGTCATTTACAAATGGTACGATAGAACCGCCGACTTTAATTAAACCTCTGCCGGCTCCTGCGTTTGTAATATAACTCATCTGTGTATCAGAAATATTCAACAGTTCCGAGAGGTCCTTTCTGTCTGAAGGCGATTGATTGAGCATCAGCAGAAATTCACTATTGGATAGCATACCTCTTGCAGTTTCATTGAGCAGACAATCGGATATATTCTGTGTAATACCTGTAAGCAGACCTCCATATTTTCTGAAACGCTTCCAAGCCTTCAACAAGAAGTCAGCACTATACTGATTCTTAAAGAACAAGTGAGCTTCATCAATGTAAACTCTTGTATATTTGCCTTTCTTTCTGTTTTCAATTACACGGTTCATAATGTTATCGAGCATAATCAAAAGACCGATTGATTTCATCTGTTCGCCAAGCTCCAATATGTCATAGCTTATAATACGCTTATTGACATCAACATTACTCTGATGTGCAAAGGCATTTAGGCTACCCGTTGTAAACATTTCAAGACAGAGAGCAAGGTCGTGAGCTTCAGCTTCAGGCTGATTTAAGAGTTCGTCACGGAGCTGCATAAGTGTAGGCTCTTTGTCCGTTCTTCCGTTCATATAGTCGGCATACACTCTGATACAACAACGGTCTATAATTGACTTATCTTTAGCACCTACACCGCCACCCATACGGGATGAGCCACTCTTTAACAGTTCGTCAAAGATAGAAATAAGAAGCTCTGATTTCATTGATACCGGGTTTTCATCATCCACATCTTTATTGATTGCCATTGCGTTAATATGGTTAGATGATGATACAGAGAGCTTGATATTTTCACCGCCCAAGTTCTTTATAAGCGGAGCATACTCACGCTCAGGATCAATTACGATAATATCGTCTTTAGTGAATATTTTTACTAATGCAATTTCAAGCTTTGATGCAAATGATTTACCTGAGCCTGACACACCGAGCACAAATCCGTTACCATTAAGGAGCAACTTTCGGTTACACATCAAAAGATTATGTGATATTGCATTGATACCATAATATAAACCGCCCGGATCAATAATCTCTTGTGTCTTATACGGCATCAACACAGCCGTGCTTTCGGTTGTAAGAGTTCTGACCGCCTTAATCTTCATAAGCCCATACGGAAGAACTGTATTAAACCCATCCTCTTGCTGATACCTGAGTATTGCAAAGTTGCAAAGGTGCTTTCTTCCGATAGAGAGAAGTGTTTCCGTATCGTTATTAAGTTCATCAAGAGAATCTGCCACATGAACGAGAGTGACGGTTACAAACATCATTCTTTGGTCACGGGTAGTTAAGTCATCTAAGAACTCTTTGATTTCTTTTCGCATCTGTTCCATTTCATACGGAATGTTTGCAGAAAAGTTGTTATTCATGTTTTGTTTTTGTTGCCATTTTGTGATGTCAGTTTCAATAGCAAGGAGCTTTTTCTGAACCTGCTTAACTGCATCATCTGTTGCGATTGGCTGAATGTCAACAGACAACATCATACTGCGTGAAAAATCCGTCAGTTCTGAAAGCATACTGTCTTTCAAAAATGACGGATATTCTTTTAAGAATATAACTCTTGCAAACTTTTCTCCCATACGAATATGGTCGCTTTTGAACTCGATACTGTCCGGGCAAATCTTATCTTTGAAATGCTTGCCTTTAGCAATAGCTTTCTTCATATCAAACTCAAATTCGCCCGCATCACCGTTACGAAAGAAATCATAAAAAATACGAAGCCTTTCTTTATATCCAAGCTCCGTAGTTTTAGAAGATAATTTTGCATAGTCCGCAGTCAAGTCATTACCAACACGGGTAAAAAATGTTCTTGATTCTTCGACATTCTTTTTCTCGGAGGATATAGTAATAAACTTATCGTGAACTATGTTGTTACTGTCTGCCATTTTATCGCTGAAAATCTCAGCAAGCTCGTTTGCATACACACTACAATTTTCTTCATCATTAGGTGTTACAAGGTTTGATAAAACCTCTTTACTTAACTGTCTATTAAACACACTTATCTTTGCCATTGCATCAGTAGGCAGACCGTTAATAAGTGCAGAATGAGCAAGAAACATAGAGAGTTGGTCATCATCCGAAGCTACGGCATAATTTATATCAGAAAATCTCCATGTTTTAGAATAAGTGTGTCCGCATTTGAAGATTCCGTCCTTATACAATCTGTCAATCGGTATTGATTGCTGAACTGTTTTCGGGATTCTTCTTTTTTCCTTTTTTGGTTTTTTCTTTCCGAACAGAAACATCTTTTAATACCTCCTTGTAAGCTTCATAAATATAGTTTTCGCTCTTGTATGTGCGAACTCCCGAACAGAGAAATTCGCTATAAATATATGCCACTACAAATTGTTCAAAGTTCATTCCATTGTAGTTGAAGAACCCTGCTGCAGCAAGAGGTGCCGCACATACAATACAAAGCCAAGACACGGTTTCCTTATCTAAAACATTTGAAAGTCCAAAATAGATACCAACTGCTGCTCCTACTGCTCCGAGAGAGCACATAAACTGTCGCATTGAAAGTCCCATAAACAGACTTTCGTGGTAATCTTTAATTTCTTTGTTTATACGAATTTCCAAAGTTCGTTACCTCCTTATCTTTCAGGCTCGTTTTTTTGCGGAGCTTTCGGCTGAATATCCGTAGGCTTTCTACCGTCCTTTGGCTTAATAAAATCAATCTTGTCGCATACCGACATTGTTTGATGTGTAAGAGGTCTTTGCCAAGATTTATGAGTCGGTGCCCACTTGAATCCGTTCTTCTTGAGAACTTCAATCTGTTCGTCCGTTGGCTTTTCAGGGAAGTTGAGCTGAAGTCTGTTATTTGCAAGGTTGACTACCGCTTCGCCACCGTTAAATTCCCAACTCTTAAAAACAGTTTCAGGTTTTGTCTGTATTCTTTCAATAACTGCTTTTAATCTGTCGATCTCCTTGCGGTTTTCCGTAAAGAACTGACCGGGATACGGTGTAGCCTGACCGTCTTTAACTCTTTTATCAAGCTCCATAGCCGTTTCATTCGGCACTTCGGGATGACCGAGAGTTGTATTGTTTTCTTTGTAATAATCATTTACCGACTGCATATAGGCAAGTCTGCTTTCAAGCATTTCAATATTCTCCTGAAGCTTTATTACCGTATCAAATTCATTACTTTTAATTACATTGTTAAACATAGATTTTATCCTCCTTATGTTCCAAGCATTTCTTTAATAATTCTGTCTGAACCCTTAATAAGTCCGACCAATACAAGCATATTGAAAATTACTTCTCCGATATATTTCCATATCATAGTTACAGTAGTTATACTCGTATCAAGTGTTGGCGTACTTGAGCTTGAAAAGGCAGAGAAGATTATACACGCAAGTACAATTACTGCACCTTCCAAACATACACCCACATAAGATTTTACAAAGTGTTTTCCCATTTCTGCCGTTGTTTCTCCGGCGAATGTTGCAAGTGGTACGGGAGCAAGCGCCGTGTACATATATAGTCTGAAAAATCTTCCGTAAACCGACATTATCATAATAAATGACATTATGGTTATAAAAAGACTTCCCAAGATTGTAACAAGCCACAGAGGAATACTTGCCCAAAAGCCTGCATCTTCTACCGCAGTTTCAATAGCTGCCGGTAGTGACACAGATGCACTTCCAACACCACCTAAAGAACCTGCTATCTGAGAAACAACACCACCGCAGATAGTGTATAAAGCTACCATTAAATCCATTGCATAGGTAATGGCAACTTTGGCCGCTACAAAACGGATAAAGTGCCTGAGTGCATATTCCGGTCTTTGAAAATCACGGAAGGATGCCGTACTTTTGAATATAGACATAGCAAAAAAGAGAACAAGTAAGCCAAGACCGATAGCTTGAAGTCCTCCGTTAATGCCTTGAACAACCGACCAAACTGTTCCACCCTTAAAGTGTTCAGGTGAGGTTGTTACCAAAGTCCATATTTCAGCCATTTTATCGTTCCAAGTAGCAAACGCATTTTCCAAGTTGGCAACAATCCAATTATCGCTCAAAAGTATTCACCTCCTTATAGGATACTGCCACCCCGTAAGGGCGGCAGTATAGCAGAACCTATTACATAATCATATCAAGTATATCTTTTGCAAATGCGATAATTACACCGCCGAAGAATGTAAGAAAACCATTGGCTCTCTGCGAAGCATCGTGAGATTTAAGGGATAGACCAATCTGCACAATACCGAAGCCGAGCAAAATAAGACCGATTGCTTTGATTGCAGAGAAAATAAAGTCAGACAAGCCATTGATTGTATCAAGCGGACTTGCGGCAAACACGGTATTTGTCATAAGACACATTACCACCGCCATAATCATAAGCACCATTTTTGACTTCTTCAAAATCTTAGTAGCCTTTTCAATGTTGTTGTTCTTTTTCATAACAAAGTTACCTCCATAATTTAGATTTGATTTTCTTAATGAGTGATTGTTTTTCCTTTGGTTGTTCGGTTTCTTCCGTTTCAGGCTCTACGGGTAAATCTACAAAGGATATACCGGAGCTTTGAATAAGCTTTTCATCAATTACCACATCATCAGGAGCAGTAAACTTATTAGCCATATTTTTTCTGAAATATTTGCCTTGCTTATTATGGGTATAAGGAACTGCACCGCCATCAGCAGTTAATTTGATGTTTGGATGCGAAAGAATATCGAACTTCTTATCCATAATCGGCTTTTCGCCACGAATAAAAATAAGTGCGTTACTGTTATCAAGTAAGCGCACTTCGTCAAGTGTCAGAAGTTCTCGTCCGGCATTTTGGTAATTGGTATTACTACTGCCGTGTGAACCTCTTGTGATTCCTCTTGTTCTTGTGTCAATGGTTTCTTTACCGAGCATTTTTGAAATGTATTCGTGAGTGGATTGCTCATTACCGCCGAGATAAAGCATTGTATCACAGTTACCGACCAAGCTCTCCCAACTGTCCTTAAACAATGCCTTTAACTGTGCCATATTCTGAATGATTATACTTACAGAAATTCGTCTTGAACGCATTGTTGCAAGCAATCTTTCAAAGTTATCAGGAAGGGCAACATTGGCGAACTCATCCATTACGAAGTGTACCGGGATTGGCAGTTCTCCGCCGTGTTTGTGGTCTGCTCTGTAATATAGCTCCTGAAAAGCTTGTGTGTAAAGCATACCAACAAGATAGTTAAATGAGTTGTCATTGTCGGGAATAACACAGAAGATTGCTTTTTTCTTTTCTCCCATACTGCCGAGGTCAAGATTATCATAAGATGTCATTCTTGCAATTTCAGGAAGATTGAAAGCAGCAAGTCTTACTGCCGCAGAAATCAGGATTGATTTTGCAGTTTTACCGCTTGCTTGCTTGAATATCTTATATTGCTTGAGTGCGATATGTTCCGGGTTTTCATCTTCCAAACCCTGAAACAATAAATCAACGGGAGATTGATATTCGTCATCATCTTCCATAGCTGCTGCATTTTCGATTAAGAACATAAGCATTTCAAAATTCTGTTCTTCAGGCGGAGCTTCGTGCAAGAGATAAAGCATTAAAGCAGTATCGAGTGCAATTTCTGATTTTTCCCAAAAGGGATCGTTCTGTTGTGCGTTCTTCGGAGTGGTATTCTGTATAAGGTTTGTTATGAGTTTTATAACATCTTCATCTGTACGGATATAAGTAAATGGATTGTATCCGTCAGAATTAGAGGGAGTTATCAGATTAAATACCTTTACATCATAACCTTTTTCCAACAAAAGCGGAGCAACAGAGCGAAGCATTTCGCCTTTTGGATCTGCGATAATAAAAGAAGTGTTGCATTGCATTATGTTTGGTTTTGCATAGAATCGTGTCTTACCTGCACCTGAACCACCCACAACTAAAACATTTAGATTTCGTCTGTGTTTTTTGGCATTCAGACCGATTCGCATTGTCTGTGAGAAAAGAAGGTTATTAAACCTTTCTTTGTGGTCAGCATACCTTTTAACAATCTGAGATACAACACCCCATTTTGCAGAGCCGTGTTCTTCGCCCGGTCTGCGGTTTTCTCTTGAAGAAAAGTAAACACCTACACCCATAGCATAGAAGAACAAAAAAATGAGTACGGTCTTTAGACTATACTCATTAAAAGTTATCTTCATTGGATTTTCAAGTGCTATTGTTATTCTCTCCAAAAGTTCAAATAGTTTGTTTCCTTCCTGATAGCATCCGGCGAATAGTAAAGCAAGCCATATCACTACGGGAGAAAGACATATAAACACAATTATAAGAGTTTTGGTTTCATTCTGTCTGTTGTTCAACTTGTGTCACCACGAATATACTTGAATTTCAAGATAACCACCTCCTTAAATTGAAAAGAGGGCGATTTTTTCAAATCACCCTCAATCCGTTTTATTGTTTATTAAATTTCTGATTGTAAAGCTTCATCATGGCTTCAAGCCTTGCGTTTTGCTGCACCCAAAGGTCTGTGACGGGTGCAATTAAAGTTTTGCCATTAGCGGTCAATAATACTACATGATTTCCGATAACCTCTCTTGCAACAATACCTGAGTCAATCTGTTGCTCGGATAAACCGTCTTTGATTTTCCACTTTGCCCACACAACTGAATTTTCATCAAGTGTGATTTCGGTCAGCCTTTCGACCTGCTCTCTCGGTGTAGTGTACCAACCTTCAAATTCATAACCTTCTTTTGTCGGGATGTAATCATTAAGGTTTACCTTTGTTCCACGAGGGAGTTCAAGAGGTCTGAAAGTCGAGCCACCGTCTGTTGCAAAGAATAAGTATCTGTTTGCATATACAATGTTGTAATATCCGATTGGTAAATCCTCTGTTGTGTCGCAAGCAAACGCCGTTGTTCCTGCAAGCATCATAACCGCCATTACTAAACATAAAAATTTCTTTGTCATAAAAGTTCCTCCTTAAAAAGAATTGGTTTGTTTGGTTTCCTGATTTCATTATATCGACATTTTTCAACAAACACAAAAAATTTTGGGAGAAAAAATTTTTTTGACAAATTCAAAGGGGCAACCTTTGAAAATTGCCCCTTTGTGAAAGCTATTATTTTACCCAATTTTCAGCATCTTTGTTTGCTACGCCGAGGTGAGTGTTTGCGGCTTCCATAATGTCGTAGTATGCCCAATGAGAATTATTCTTGAGGTCTGTGAACTTATTGAGAGTTGACACATTCTTGTTGATATAATCTTCATCAGGAGTTCTGTTAGTTGCGTGATTTGTTACTGTAACAACTTCAGCTCTTGTAATGTTGTTATCGCCCTTAAAGGTTCCGTCTGCATAACCATTGAGCCAACCAATGTGTTTTGCATAAGCAATGTCAGAGTATGCCCAATAGCTCTTTGTAAGGTCTTTGTAGTTTACTGTGTAATCGCTCTTTTTAACATCGTTAAAGAGGTCATAGTAGCGAACTGCCATTGTAACAAATTCAGCTCTTGTTACTGCATCATCAGGTCTGAATGTTCCGTCTGAATAGCCTTTAATGATGTCATACTTTTCAAGATAACCGATGTACTTGTAGCACCAATCATTTGATTTAACATCAGAGAATGTAGCCTTGCCGGAAACAGTTTCGCCTTTTTCTTCTGCAATAAGTCTTGCGAAGATTGCTGCAGCTTCACTTCTTGTCATATC
>JAZSKE010000052.1:0-19854 GCA_045534675.1 Acutalibacteraceae bacterium | reverse complement strand
AAAAGAGCGCTTTGCTTCCTTTGTCGCTCCGGACAAAGGAAGTGCCATAGCGGCATGAGCGAATACGCTATTAAAAGGTTAGTAGAAGTGAAACCTCAACTGATGAAACTCCCCTCCACTTACAATCGCAATCACTTGTAGTTGCGGATTGCTCCCTCCGCGGATAAAAATTAAAAGTGGCCGCAGTTTCCACCGCGACCTCAATTTTGCACTTTGCATTTTGAATTTTGCATTTTTTCCGCGCTCGCCGCGCGGGCATTCTTTTTGCTGGCGCAGTTAACCCCTCAGTCTTTTGCTTCGCAAAAGCCAGCTCCCCTTTCAGGGGAGCCGAGAAATCAAAAACGCGCTGATGTTTTATTAATTGCTTTGAGATAAAACCGTAATCATATCCTTCATTGCTTCAACAGGACTTCTGCCTTTGAGCCTGAAAACAATATAAGGCGTAGCGCCTGCAGCCTTAACCATACCCTTGCCTGACATATTGGCGGCAATTGCTATTATCCTTTCAGGCGGAAGCTCGTTGAGATAAGCTATAATGCTGTCCTTTTCCTGCTTGATTTCGTATATGCCAAGGTTTGCCGCATAAGCTCTCAGAAGTGCCACATCAACAAGCCCTTTGACGCTTGCAGGCGGATCGCCGAAACGGTCGATGAATTCGTCCATAACGTCCATGGCATCCTCACCCGTTTCAATTGAGGCAATACGCTTATACATAAAGATTCGATTTTTAACTGCATCAATATAGTCTTCGGGAATATGAGCATCAACGCTGATGTCAATAACACATTCTCTTTTTTCCTTGACTTCTTCGCCCGTTCTCTCTTCTTCAATAGCCTCGCCTAAAAGCTGAAGGTACATATCATAGCCTACCGCTTCCATATGGCCGTGCTGCTGTGCGCCTAAAATATTGCCTGCGCCCCTTATTTCAAGGTCGCGCTGAGCAATTCTGAAGCCTGAGCCGAACTGTGTGAACTCTCTTATTGCCGAAAGCCTGCGCTGTGCAATTTCGCTCAGAGCCTTTCTGTCGTCATAGGTGAAATATGCGAAGGCACGTCTCTGACTTCTGCCCACTCTGCCTCTTATCTGATGGAGCTGTGCAAGACCCAGACGGTCTGCATCTTCGATTATGAGGGTGTTTGCGTTAGGGACATCAACGCCCGTTTCTATGATAGTGGTACACACGAGGATGTCGATTTCATTTTCCAGGAGCTGTCTCCAGACCTCGCTTAATTCTTCCTCGCTCATTTTGCCGTGGCCTATACCGATTCTTGCATCAGGGAGAAATTCCCTTATCTTGGCCGCAGTTTTTTCTATGGTGTCTACTTTATTGTGTAGGTAATAAACCTGACCGCCTCTACGCAGTTCTCTTTCCATAGCCTCGGCGAGTACCGCCATATTATGAGGTGTAACATAGGTCTGCACCGGATGCCTGCCCACAGGGGGAATTTCGAGAATTGACATATCCCTTATGCCTGCCATAGCCATATTAAGGGTACGCGGGATAGGTGTGGCCGACAGGGTCAACACGTCCACCAAAGGGAATTTTTCCTTGAGCTTTTCTTTCTGTGCCACACCGAAACGCTGCTCTTCATCCACGATGAGAAGACCTAAATCTTTGAACTCCACATTTTTTGCAATAAGGGCGTGGGTACCTACGATTATATCAATACTGCCCTGCTTGAGGCGTTTCTTTATCTTTGTGCGCTGAGCCGTTGTTCTGAAGCGTGAAATCATTTCAATTTCAACGGGGAAGCCGTCAAAGCGCTTTTTTATTGTTTGATAATGCTGAAAAGCCAGTATGGTTGTAGGCACAAGAATTGCACACTGCTTGCCGTCTGCTATGCACTTGAAGGCTGCCCTGAGAGCCACCTCGGTTTTGCCGAAGCCAACATCTCCGCAGAGAAGTCTGTCCATAGGTGCATATCTTTCCATATCCCGCTTTATTTCGTTTACGGCTTCTATCTGATCATCGGTTTCTTCAAACTCAAAGCGACGCTCAAAGTCATTTTGCATATCAATGTCATGTGAAAAAGCAAAACCGGGTGTGTTCATTCTTGCAGAGTAAATCTTAGTCAGCTCTGCAGCCATATCCTTAACGGCAGCCTTAACCCGTCTCTGAGTTTTCTTCCACTCGTCTGAGCCAAGTCTGTTGAGCTTTACCGCCTTATCTGTATCCTTAGGTGAGATATATTTGCTTATCAGGTCAAGCTGTGTTACGGGCAGATAAAGCACATCCGTGCCGCGGTAGTTAATCTTGATGAAGTCTTTTATTGCCGTATCCACCTTCATGGTCTTTATGCCGTCAAATATGCCTATACCGTAAACAGCGTGAACTATATAGTCACCCTTTGATATTTCTTCAAGAGAGGTTATACCCTTGCCCTGCTTAAATCTTTTCTTGGGCTTTGCCTGCACCGTAGCCGTATTTTTGCCATAAGTGAAAAGTGTAAATGAAAGGGAGTTATATTCAAAACCTGAGCTGACGGTGCCGGCGAGTACACTTACACTGCCTTTGGGAAATTCCCCGGGTACAACTGAGAAATAATGCGCCTTTATGCCCTCAGTTTCAAGGTCAAAGGCAAGCTCCTTGGCGCTCTTTTCCGTGCCTGCCATAACCACAACGGCATATTTGCGCCCCAGAAGAGGCTCAACATCCTCAAGAAGATAGCTGAGAGTGCCATCCCAGCGGGAAAGCTGACCTGCCGTGACACTGACAAGCTCTTTGACAGGCACATCGAAGGAGCCTCGGGTGAGATTGTCAACAAAAATTGCGCCTTTTTTCTCGTAAAGAGACAGGATTTCGTTCCACTCGAGAGCGTATCTGTCAAGACCCTTAGTCAGCACACCGTCTTCAAACATGGTGCGTACATCCTCAAAAAGAAGCTGATGGGCTGAAGTGAACTTCTGCTTGACTGAAGCACTCTCGCACACGAAAACAAGTCCGTCACCGAGATAGTCAAAAACCGTGTGAAGCTCACTGTAAGCAAGGGAGAGATATCTGTCGCTTGCGCTGACCGTCATATAGTGTGATAGCTTTTCAATGTCTTCACCTATTGAAGCCTTCACCTTCACACTACCCTTGCCCTTGACAGTTGTGACAAAGGCTTCGAGCTTTTCCTTCATAGCCTCAGCTGAATCAAAAAGCACTTCCATTGAGGGTGTTATGCTGATAGTGTCAATAACGTCCGTTCTTCTCTGGGTTTCTATGTCAAAAAGGGAAATTGAATCCACCGTGTCGCCCCAGAATTCTATTCTTACAGGCTGCGAATAGGACGGCGGAAACACATCCAAAATACCGCCTCTTATGGAAAACTGACCCGTACCGTCAACCTGGTCGCTTCTTACGTACCCTGCCGAAAGCAAGGTGCGTATTATTTTATGCTGTGTCATATCCTCACCTGATGTGAGTGTGAGAGTACGCTTTATAAGTTCATCCCTTGGCAGTGTCAGCTGCATAGCCGCCTCAATAGAGCAAAGCACATATCTGCACTCACCCGACAGCATTTTAGACAGCACGCCAATTCGTCTTTGCTCAAACTCTCTTGACTGTGTGTCGGAGGGTCTGAAATTATAGTCCCTTGCAGGATAGACCACTGCACCTGATGAAAAAACATTCAGGTCGTCACACATTTTGCTGGCAGCGCCTTCGTCGGGACAGATAATCAGGCTCCTTTTGCCAAGCTCTTCACTCAGAGACGATATATAGTGAGCCTTATGCACAGGCGTAAGACCTATCACGCCCATGGGTACTCTGCTATTTTTTACGGCGTGGAGAATACTGCCGTATTCTATGCTGTTTTTAAGAACTGATGAAAATGCTGACATAGGTCACCTCCTGTGAAATTATGAATTCGGAATGCGGAATGCGGAATTGCGACCAACTAAGTAATAAAAGGGCAATTTCTCCCCGCTGATTTTATTTGCGTAGGCTTTTATTATATTATAAATCTTCTGCAAAATAAATAGGTTTGAGTAATTTTTTATCTTTACTTTCTCTGTGGGATATAACTTCATATTTTATCACACTCACCCGCAATTCCGCATTCCGCATTCCGCATTCATAATTAAAAAAAGAAGAGCCACCTGTAGGCAGCTCCCCTATTTTAAAATTTCAAATTTTAAAACAACAGACTAAAAATTAGTCGATGATAGCGATGATGATTGCATAGAGCTTATCGAAGAAAGCAACGATTTCTGCCCAGTTTTCCTTAATCCATTCCATTATATATTTCCTCCTTTTAAGATTAACCGCAGGGATAATCCCTTAGTCTGATTTCATTATATATCCTGCTTTAAAAAATGTCAATAGTTAATTCAAAAAAAGTTCATTTTTTTGAATTAACCCTCTGCTTCAAATTGAAAAAAGTCCACCCATTTCAGGTGGACTTTCATTTTAAAATCTCAAATTTTAAAACACGTAAAGCGTTAATTATTCAGCTTCGCTAGCAAGAATGAGCTCTTTGATTGCAAAATAGATCTTCTCGATGAGAGCTACAATATCTTCCCAATACTTTTCAAGAAATTCCTTCATCGTTTTTTCCTCCTTTAAAATTGCCTTTGGGATAGTCCCTTCGGTTAACTTCATTATACATCCTGCTTCAAACAATGTCAATAGTTAATTCAAAAAAAATTCATTTTTGGGAACTGAGGCGGGGCAAAATAAAAAAATTTTGCCGTTTTTGCGAAAAAGTTTCCAAAAACCGGAAACTTTTGCCGCGCTACGGCCTATTAGTGGGAGGACTTTTTTCTGCACACCCAAAAACAGGAAAGGAGCGATAAACATAAAAGAATTAAGTTCCAGAGAAAAACAGTTCTGCGTCTGGTATTCACGCAGCAGAAGCCCGCGTGAGGCTGCAGTCAGGTCAGGTTATCTCTTCCCTGAAAAAACTGCACTGAAGCTTCTCAGACGAAAAGAGGTACGCGAGGAAATCACACGCCTTGACAATCAGCAAAGCACCACCGATAAAGATATTGCCTTTGGCCTGACCAGACTGGCTTTCGGCTGTGTCAGCGATGCGGTTTCACTTCTTTTCAAGGATGAGGTCACTGACAGCGACCTTGAGAAAATGGATCTTTTCAATGTTTCGGAAATCAAGCGCAAGAAAAACGGCGAAATGGAAATCAAATTTTTCGACCGCCTCAAGGCACTTGAAAAGCTGACGGATATAACGGATATGTCCTCCTCCGACGAAGAAAACTCCATTTTCCACGCAATAGCAAAGGGCGCAGCTGCCCTGAGGAATGAAAATTATGAGTAATTCTGTTTTCACCACCTTTTCTGAGAAGCAGCTCACCGCCCTTTCCTGGTGGCACCCCTCGTCACCCTACAGCAGTCTGGATGCAATTATCTGTGACGGCGCTGTCAGAAGCGGTAAAACAACCTGTCTTTCACTGTCCTTTGTCTGCTGGGCATTTTATAAGTTTGATAACACTTCCTTTGCACTTTGCGGCAAAACCGTTACATCTCTGAAAAGGAACATCCTTGTTCCCCTTTTAAGCACACTCAGAAGCCTCGGTTTTGATTGTAAAGAGAAGCTGTCACAAAATCTTATAATAATCAGCTACAAGGGCAGAACAAACAGATTTTATCTCTTCGGCGGCAAGGATGAAGGCTCCGCCGCACTTATTCAGGGCATGACCCTTGGCGGTGTGCTTCTTGACGAGGTGGCTCTTATGCCCCGCTCCTTCACTGAACAGGCACTTGCCCGTTGCTCCCTTTCAGGCTCAAAGCTATGGTTCAACTGTAACCCGGAAAGCCCTTCTCATTGGTTTTATGAGGAGTGGATTAAGAAGGCAAAGGAAAAAAACTGCCTTTATCTTCACTTTCTGATGAGTGACAACCCGTCCCTGAGCGCCGATATTTTAAGGCGGTACGAAAGCCTTTACAGCGGTGCCTTTTATGAGCGCTTTGTTCTTGGCAGATGGGTGGCGGCAAGCGGTCTTGTTTACGGTGATGTTGCAAGAGGAAAATATGTGGCAAATCCTCCCCTTTGTACATTCGAACAATATTATATTTCCTGCGATTACGGAACGGTAAACCCTACCTCCATGGGTCTGTGGGGACTTTATGGAGGTGTGTGGTACCGCATTGACGAGTTTTATTACAGCTCCCGTAAAGAAGGAAGTCAGCTCACTGACGAAGAGTATCACGAAAAGCTCCTTAAATTCAGCGAGGGATATAATATCGAGGCTGTCATAATCGACCCCTCGGCAGCCTCATTTATCGAATGTATAAACCGCCACGGCAAATTCAGGGTAATCAAGGCGAAAAACGATGTGACAGACGGCATTCGCAAAGTACACAGTGCCTTCAGGCAGGGAAAGCTTGTTATTTCCCCCTGCTGCAAGGCCGCCCTGAAGGAGTTTTCCCTTTACCGCTGGGATGAGGGGTCGGGAAGAGATGTCCCCCGCAAGGAAAACGACCACGCTATGGACGAGATACGCTATTTCGTTTCAACAGTTCTGTCACAGGAAACCAAGAGTGACTTTTTTGTTCTTTCGGCAGAAAGGTCACCGTAAAGGTAACTACCTAAGGTAGCGGCAGTTCAACCGAACAAGTCTTAAATGTCCGATTGCCGTTACCTTTAAGAAAGGAGAATATTTTGGCACTGAGAAAACGCAAAAATGAGCCGGTTGCAGCTGAAACCGTGTCAACACCCCAGACAGGCAGCAGAAACGGGAGCTTCACAGGTCTTGCCTCATATGTCCCCTATGGGGAATGCGACTTCGCCCTTTATGCGGCTCTGCGCGAAGCAATTCCCATAATCGATGCGGCTATTATGAAAACCGTGAGACTGCTTGGTTCTTTCAGGGTGACGTGTGAAGACGAAAAGGCTCAGAAACACCTGGACAGCTTTTTGCAGAATGTAAATGTTGGCGGCACAAGACAGGGCATAGATGCTTTTGTTTCCACCTTTTTTGAACAGCTTATAACCTACGGCACGGCAATAGGCGAAATGGTTGTCACCGAAAGCAGCATAAGCCACCTTTATAACAGCGACCTGAAAAGCGTTTCACTGTCCCGCGGGTCTTCACCCCTTGACATTGTCGTGTCTTCTGACTGCGGTAACGGTATATGTAAGCCGGTACCCTATCCCTCACTTATTCTGCTTGCAACACACAATCCTGAGCCGGGCAGAATATACGGCACCTCCCTGCTCAGAGGCCTGCCCTTCGTCAGTGAAATTCTGCTGAAAATCTATAACACTATAGGAATAAACTGGGAGCGTCTCGGCAATGTACGCTTTGCCGTAACCTATAAGCCTCAGAACGATGCCATTGACAAGGCATATGCAAAAGAGCGTGCCATGCAGGTTGCTAAGGAGTGGAGCCGTACCATGCAGAGCGACGGTGCCGTCAGGGATTTCGTTGCCGTTGGTGATGTGAGTGTCAAGGCAATCGGTGCTGACAACCAGATTTTAGACAGTGATGTCCCCGTAAAACAGCTGCTTGAGCAGATAGTTGCAAAATTAGGCATTCCGCCCTTTCTGTTGGGGCTTTCATGGTCTTCCACAGAGCGTATGAGCTATCAGCAGGCAGACATTCTCACAAGTGAAATTGATTTTTATCGCCGTGAGATTACACCTGTCATAAGAAAAATCTGCAACACCTGCCTTCGCCTGAGCGGTTACTGCTGTGATTTCACCCTTGAATGGGACAGCATCACCCTTCAGGATATCAGCGAGCTTGCCAAGAGCCGACACTACGATGCTCTCACACAGCAAATTCTTTCACAGACAGGAGGAAATGACACTGAATAACTCTAAGCTTTCACCCGACGAGGAGCTTGCCCTCATTAACAAGCTGACCCGTACTCCACTGACAAAGGAGCAGGTCTATACCTTCACCGTCACTCTCTGTGACAACGAGATTGACCGTGATTTCGAGCGCTTCAGCACTGACAGCATCAGCCAGCTCGAAAAGCTCTTTGTGGGCAGAACGGGCATTTCCGACCACAGTATGCGCTCAAAAGACCAGGCGGCACGAATTTTCCGCACCTATACCTATGTGGACGCGTATAAAAAAACCGCCTGCGGTGAGAAATACACCGCCCTCAAGGCTGATGCCTATATGGTCAGAACCGACTCCAACATCGACCTTATAAAGGAAATTGAAGGCGGAATCAAAAAGGAAGTGAGCATCGGCTGCGCTGCGGGTAAGGTTATCTGCAGTATATGCGGCAAAAATATGAAGGCTCACGAATGCTCTCACATCAAGGGCAAAGCCTATAAAGGCAAGGTCTGTCACGGCATTCTCTCAGACATAAGCGATGCCTATGAGTGGTCTTTTGTGGCAGTTCCCGCCCAGAGAAATGCAGGCGTAACCAAATCTTTTAAAATAAAGGAGGAACCTACACTGAACACCCTTGACATTATTAAATCCATGTCTGAAGACACCCTCATATCTCCCGCTCAGGCTAAAGAGGTATGCGACTATATTGCCCGACTTGAAAAGGCAGCTCAGGAAGCGGCGGTCTATAAGCAGCATCTCACAGAGGATATTGCGCGCTACGCTCTTATCATTATGCCTAAAGTTGACACAAAGCAGTTCACTGAAAACTGCGTGAGTATGGATGTTTCTTCACTTAAAAAATTCAGGGACGACCTTAAAAAGCAGGCTGAGACCGCACTGCCCGTCACACTTCAGCTCACACCCTGCACAGACAGAAAAGCTCCCGACAACAAAGATTTCATTATTTAAGTTTTTTCTTATAACAGGAGGTATTTTATATGACATTTGATAATATCAGACTTGAAAAGGGTCTTTACACCACAGGCAAAAGCTTCACTCAGGCGCTTGAAAGCATCGACCCCAGCGAAAACTATCAGGGTACAAGCCTTGAAGGTCTTGACGCATATCAGCGTCAGCTCAAGCGTTTCGACATTAAAGTCGGCGGCACAAACAGCGATACAATCGAAAAATTCTTCAAGTCCTCAGACAGTGCCACACTCTTCCCCGAATATGTTTCAAGAGCAATTGCTCAGGGTATTGCAGAGGCTGACCTTGTGTCAAAGATTATTGCCACAACAACAAACATCGAGTGTATGGACTACCGCACAATCACCTGCGCTCCCGAAAACGATGAGATTCCCGGCGTTATCAATGAAGGTGAACTCATACCCGAAACAAAAATCTCAACTCAGGAAAACCTTGTGAAGCTTCACAAGCGCGGCAGAATGCTCTCAGCACCCTATGAAGCTATCCGTTTCCAGCGTCTCGACCTTTTCACCGTTACTCTCAAGCAGATTGGTGCTGCTATTGCAAGAGCTCAGCTTGCAGATGCTATTGCGGCTATTATGGGTACTGACGGCAGTAACCCTGCACCCGAAGCAGTAAATGCAGCAGGTGCCACTCTTACATATGATGACCTTGTTGACTTCTGGAACAAGTTCTCACCCTATAACCTTACAACTGTTATCGCTTCACCTGATGTGCTTTCACAGATTCTCAAGATGGATGAATTCAGAGATGCCTACACAGGTCTCGATTTCCACTCAACAGGCAAGCTTGTTACACCCTTCGGTGCAGAGCTTTATAAGAATGCAGGCGTAGCGGCTAACACTCTTATCGGTCTTGACAAAAACTGCGCCCTCGAAAAAGTGCAGGTAGGCGGCATCCTCACAGAGTATGACAAGCTCATTGACCGTCAGCTTGAAAGAGCAGCTATCACTTCAATTGCAGGCTTCTCAAAGATTTACGCCGATGCTTCAAAGGTTCTCACCTTGGCATAAGGGTGATACCCTATGGTTAGTGTCAATGATGTTTATTCTGTTCTTTGCACCTATGAAACCTCAAAGGGTTACACAAGTGAGGAGCTTCTTCCTTGCTGCAAAAGAGGACTTCAGTGGGTTATGAACAGATTGAAGGATGAAGCAGATGAAGACGACCCCCTTATTGCAGTTACGGCGGCAGCAATAGCCAACTTCTATTTTTTCATTATGCGTCTGAGTGACCCGGACACCTATGAAAGCTTCAAGACAGGCGATATGACAATAAAGCGAAGCCCTGAAAAAGAGCTTAAGCTTGCCATGGAAAAACGCTCCCTTGCAATTGCCGAGGCAAGCTCCATTATCAAGGATACGGGATTTTATTGCCGTGGCAGATAAGCTTTTAAGAAACAAGCTTTTTGACAGCTTTGGCGTAAGAATGTCATATGTGTCCGGCACTGACAAAGAAAGCTTCGACTTCTATGCCCATCTCCAGCCCCTGAGGTACAAAAATAAGCTGTACCTCAGCGGTGTACCCACAGAGCTTGGCTATGACGGACTTAACAAATATCTTCTTCTTTGCGACCCCTCAATTGATATGGGAAGCATTGACGGAATCAACTACCGTCTGACATTCAGCGGCAACGCCTACGGAGTTGACCACCACGAAATAGTTTACCGTCTGGGCAAGCCCTTTTATATGTGGGCTATAGTTCACAGGGAGGGATAATATGACCTTTTCAACAGACCTTATAACGCAGCTCATAGATTATATAAACAAAGACAGTTTTCTTTCAAAGCTGGGCAGGGCTATAAGAGCCTATGACACCGAAGGTCTCAGCGTACCTCTCAGAGAAACCTATTTTTCCTTTTCCTGCAAGGAAAACACCGTCACTCTCACAAAAGATGAGGAGGGCTTCTCTGAGGAAAATAAAATTGTTATAAAGATGAACTGCTTTTCTCCTCTTAAAAAATCGGCATATTCGGCTCACAACCTGACAGAAAGGGTTACGGCAGGTCTGAGCGAGGCTTTCAAAAGCTCAGTGACACACTTCACTATCGGCGACACCTTGTATGACGACGATGTGAAAAGCTACAAAATAACTGCACTTATATCCTTCAGCTTCATCTCATAAAAATAACGGGTACCCAAAAGGGTACCCGTTTCAGCGTGTCGAAAAAGTATTTTTCGGCACGCTGTTTGACTTTCGAGCATGGCGCAAGCCATTTCATCCTTTGCAGCTGCATCTGCGGTGGGCGGCTCCACAAAAATCGCGATGCGATTTTGCGTGACCTTCGGTCCCTTGCCGAATGAAATTCGGCAGTGGAGCCGCCGCAGCTTCCCTTCAGCACAGATAAAAAAGGGAAGGCAAAAACCTCCCCTGAATGTATATGAATTTATATTCTGCGGACTGAAGCTTTCAGTTTTCTGAGACTTCCCCGCAATTCCGAATTCCGCATTCCGAATTCATAATTCTCTTAAACTTTCTCTGCTTGAAAAGATAAATGATAATCAGAGGTATGTCTGCAAGCAGCCATGCAGCAGGACCCGCATAGCATATTGCATCAAAGCCCAGGGCAGGTGTCAGCACAAAAGCCACTGCAAGTCTTCCGAAAAACTCGCCCACACCGGCAATTGAGTTTGCATAGGTGAAGCCCAGACCCTGCAGAGTGTTACGCATAACGAAAAGTATAGCCACAAGGCTGTAGCACTGTGCAATTGCAAGAATATATCTCTTTGCCGCCGCCATCATTCCGGGAGTTATTTCCTCACTGAAAACGGAAACAACAGGCTCGCCTATAATCAGGAGTATTGCACTCATAGCCACTGAAACAACAAGGTTCAGCAAGAAAATCTTTCTGACGGACTTTATTATTCTCTCATAGTTGCCTGCGCCGTAATTCTGACCGACGAAGGTCTGGGTTGCAACGCCAAGACCCGACATGGGGATATTTGTCAGATTTTCCACCCTGTTTGCGGCAGTGAAGCCTGCAATAACATCTGTGCCGAAGGAATTGACCACACTCTGAAGGCACATTGAGCCAATTGAGGTAACGGTAAACTGTACGGAAACGGGAATACCCAGCCTTATCTGATAAAAGGCGGTCTTGACATCAAGGCGAAGGTCTTTTCTTTTTATTGCAACTTCTTTGTTGAAGCGTAAAACAAATATACCGTTGAGAACGCAGGCTGTCAGGTGAGCAATAAGAGTGGCAATTGCAGCACCCTCAACGCCCATACCAAGCTCCTTGACAAAAAGCAGGTCGAGAATAAAATTCACCACAACGCTGACACAGAAGAAGTAAAGAGGCTTTTTGCTTTCACCCACACTTCGTGATATTGCCGTGAAGTTATTGGAGAGCATCTGTATGGGGATACCGTAATAAAGGATATTAACATAGGCTGAGGATAAATCTATAATATCCTCAGGGGTACCGATAGCTCTGAGCAAATAGGGAGATATGATGTGAGACACCACAAGAATAACACTGCCCACAAGAAATGCAAGCACAATACTGCTGCCTGCAAACCTTGAGAGCTTTGCCTTATTTCTTTCACCGAAGGCGTGGGCAACGGGTATGGAAAAGCCTGTGGTAAGTCCCAGAGCTGCACCGATAATAAAGGAATTTATCGGTCCCACTGCACCCACGGCAGCAAGAGCGCCGTTGCTGACATATCTGCCCACGATAATGTTATCCACAAGAGAATAGTTATATTGAAGCATTGAGGAAGCCATAATGGGCAGGGCAAAAAGTACTATGCTTTTGAGAACATTACCCTCAAGCATTGAGTTTCTTCTTTTCATAAAGCTTCTCCGTTTGTTTTAAAGTCGCTTGTATTATACTCTGAAAGAAATATATGTCAATAGCCTTGTCTTATTTTTTGCCCACTTCGCTCCATAGGGTGAAGCCTAAAATCATGGCACCGCCTAAAATCTGCATAGGCGTAATAGCCTCGTGAAGCACTGCAACGGAAACAACTACGGCAACGAGGGGGTCAATATAGCTCAGAAGTGCCGCCTGCTGACCTGTCAGCGCCTTGATTGACGGGAAGTAAAGACAGTATGTAACGCCTGTGTGGAAAAGACCTACAACAAGCAGACAGACAATACCCTTAGTGTCAAGCTGACCCAAGTTTACGCCGTCGGTGAAAAGCACATAGGGTACGAGGACACCTATAGCCGCAATAAACTGCAGAAAGGTACGGTGTATGCCTTCAACATTTTTGATGAATTTATTAAGCAAAATAACCGTAGCATAAAACATTGCCGCGCCAAGACCGAAGGCTATACCCTTAAGGTGGCTGCTGCCTGAGGAAAGGTCGCCAAGCCCCGTGATAAGCACAATACCCACCGTTGACATGGCAAAGCAAATCCACTGCTTGGCGGTCATTTTTTCTTTGAATATAAGGGGACACGCCACAGTAACAATAACGGGAGCAAAATAATAGCTCAGCGTGGCAACGGAAACGGTGGTATATTTATATGCCTCAAAGAGAAGTATCCAGTTGACGCCCATTGCAGCACCCGAAAGAAAGAGCAATGCAATTTCCCTCTTTATCTTTTTGAAGGGAATTTTCTGCCTTGTCACAAGAAGATAAACTCCCAGCAGTGCCGCCGCAAGCACAGCCCTGTAAAGAGCAATTTCCCCTGAGGGCAGGTTTATATTTCTTACAAAAAGTCCTATGGTACCAAAAACGGACATTGATATTATCAGCAGTATTTTAGGGTCCTTCAGCTTTTTCATTTTATCATTCCTTAAAATAAGATAAGGAAATTATATCACATCTTTTCACCTTACACAATAGGAAAAAGGCGACTTCATCAGCCGCCCTTTTATCAATAACAGAAATATTTATAAAAAGTAGGATAGACCGCAAAAAACCGGCTTAGTGTTGTACGCGTTTTGGAGCCGGGGTCATTTACAGTGAAATTCTCCGCCGAGAGAGTTTCGGCACCGTTGTAGCCCGTGACCACAACCCAGTGCTGAGAACCCTTGCTGTTTTTTGCACCTATAAGAACGGGTCTGCCCGCCTTCAGCTCAGAGTATATCTTTGAAAGATAGCCCGATGAACTTGTGGTTACCTTGTAGTCCTTTGGCCAATAGACACTGCCCGTTGAAGAATAGGAAAGTCTTTTTGACATTTCGTCGGGATAAATCGTCTTGCCGCTTCTGTAGGATTCTATCATGGCAATTGCCGTTGTAACACAGCCTATCTGACCTATGGTTTTGCCCGATGTGCCTATTTTCACATTCGCCCAACGGCTGTCCGTCTGCTTATAGGAGGGAACACTGAGCTTTACGGCAGGGTACTTGGGAACCTCAGCCGAAGAAAGATAGGTGCTGCTTACATATCCCGTTTTTGTGCCATGATAAAGGATTTTGCTCCATGTGCCGCTCTCGGAAAGAACAAGGACCCTTTCACCCTTTGACAGGCGGCTCACCACGGAGTAGGAGGTACCTGCGCCGCTGCGTACATTGAGTACCCCGCTACTGATTTTCACCGTTGCCGCCCTCCCGGACACCTGACGTATATAGTCGCTGTGGCTGTAGCCGTACTGTCCCTTGGCATATTCAACGCGCCACCAGGATGAGCTTTTTGAGAGCAGTGTAACATAGTCACCCTTTTTAAGCGTGTACACAATCTGCGCCCCGCTCTGCGGACTGCTTCTGACATTGAGATTGCCCTGGGCCGTAGCCACATAGCCTGCCGAAAAAACCTCGGCGGCGCTGACATTTATCACAGACCCTGACAAAATAAGAGTTAAAATAATAAGTGCAGATATAAATTTTTTCATTTGTTTTTCACCTCGTTTTGCGGCACTGCCGCATTTTTCCCGGGAAGCAAATATATTGCTTTCACATTTTACCACGGCTTTTTCTTTATGGGAAGAGGCAAAATATTGGAAATTACACTGTTGACACTGTCAGCATTTATGATAAAATAGAGATAATAAGGAGGTATTGCGATGCTTGATTTTTTAGATAAAGTGCAGATTATTGACGAAAACAACTACAGTAATATTATGGCTTCACAGGTTGAACCATATCTCGAAAAAAGACGCAGAGAAGATTTCTTCAGCGGCAGTGACGGTGCGCGCCTTCACTATGAAGCCTATGAAAAGCTCATTTCACGAGGCAATGTGATTATCCTTCACGGATTTACCGAGTCTGCCGAAAAATTCCGTGAGACAGCATATTATTTCCGCAAGGCAGGCTACAGTGTTTTTGCCCCTGACCTTCGCGGCCACGGCAAGTCATATCACGCCTCAGACAAAACGGAGCGTATCGATATCGACAGCTTTGACACCTATGCCGACGACCTGAAAATTTTTGTTGACAGTGTTGTCAGACCCGCGGCAAGAAACGGAAAAATTTACATTTACTCCCATTCTCTTGGCAGTACCGTTGCCCTGATCTATCTTATTAATCACGGCGATGATATTGAAAAGGCAGTCCTCTCCTCACCTATGATTTGCGGAAATATGGGCATGCCCGTACCCATAGCAAGCACAGTGGCAAAGGCACTTTGCACCCTCGGCGGCAAAAAAATTCCCGCCCCCGGCAGATGCGTTTTTAACCCCTCACAAACTGCTGAGGAAAGCGACGCAACAAGCAAGGCAAGATTTGACTATTATCACGGCAAGCGCATAAATGAGCCTCTTTACAGAACAAGCGGACCCTCCTTCAGCTGGGTGAAGGCTTCCGTTGAGGCAAGAGATAAAATTTTAAACAATGCTCACAAGGCAGTGTGCAAAACCGAGCTTCTCATTTTCAAGCCCGAGGAAGACAAACAGCTTCTCGGCAGTTACACCGACCTCTTTGCCGAAAAAACAAAAACAAAAGTCAAGGATGTCAGAAACTCACGCCACGAAATATTTATGAGCAGTGATGAAGTGCTTAAGTGGTATTATGAGGAAATTCTCGACTTTATATCAGATTAAAAAAGGACAGCCTCGGCTGTTCTTTTTTAATGCACGAAGTGCAATTCATGACCGCAGGTCATTTCATGGCATAAGCCAATTCATGCCGAAGGCAATTCATTCATGCACGAAGTGCATTTCATGGTGCAAGCCTTTTCATCCTTTGCGCCTACATCCTTGCAGGAGGGTTGCTTTTCAGATAATAGATATTAAATATAAAAAGCGGCAGAAACCACTCTACCGCTTAATTCTTTTGCCCTCGCCGCCAGACATGCTTTTTGCCGGCGCACCTGACCTCATCCGTCATACCTTCGGTCTGACACCTCCCCCTAAGAAGGGAAGGCAAATCAAAAACACGCTGATGATGTTTCCAGCATCAAATGTGCTGCCATAGCAACTCTCGCACTGTCCATATTATAAAGTGGCCAGCTGTGTTTCTCTGTCAAAGGCAGATAATTTGTCATATACTCTGTTACACTCTCAAGGTCATTCATTACAGCTGCGGCATAGACATTTGCGCCCCAATAGAAAGGATCGGGATAGTCAAAGGCTTCCCAATGAAAGCTCTCAGAAAATTTGTTGTAAAGAGTTTTTGCTCTCTCACATCCCGGGTCAATAACACCGCAGATTATGGGGAAAAGCTGAGATGTAGCCTGAGGATAATATGTATTCCAGGAGAAAATCTTTGTAGGTATGCTCACATAAGCCGTTATTCCGGGTCTGTAATATCCGCCCACGTAATTCCAGAGCTTGTTGTTTATGTTTTCCTTCACGGTTATGGCAAGGTCGTTGCACTTTTCCATCGTATCGGTATAGCTACTGTCACCCTTTGCAATAACTTCAAAAAGTCCTGTGGCAGCAACGGCACCTTCATATACCTCGCAGTTATCCATGAGATACTTTACCTTGTGGTTGGGCTTTGCATAGGTAAGACCGTTCTGAAAATTTGAAAACATTACATTGGTAATTCTTTCGATATCTTCCGCGTGAGCAACGATGTAATTGCTGTGGCCTGTTTTACATAAATACTTATAAACCACCGTGAGGAATGTTGCCGCATAAGAGTCCGTTGTATCGTAAGAATCTGCATTGTCGGGATTAGATACCCTTTCGCTTTCGATTTTGCCGTCTTTCATTGTGATTACATAGTCATAGATAGTACCGTCAAGACCGTTGAAATCCTCTTCGGCAGTGTTGAGATGGGCAAAGTGCCAATCCATATATCTGACCACGTTATCTGCATACTTTTCTGCATTATCAAGCAGTGCAAGAGCAGCGAAATCTGCAAAATAGGGGTTCATTGTAAGCTGTCCGTTTGCCGAATATGTCATAGGTATAGCTCCGTTTTCGAGCTGCAGAGAAGCCAGCCACTGAGTTTCTGTTTCAAAGATTTCCGCGAAAAGCTCAAGCTGCGCCTCAGTGGGTACGGCAGTATTTTTATCCCCTGCTTTCAGGTCATCGGGAGTAAAGGGTACACCGAAAAGAGCCATAAGTGAAAAATAAATTGCCGTAAAAAAAGCTGTGAACTTAGCCATAGCGACACCTCCGGAAAGATTTATTGCGGTATAATCATAGCACACCCCAAAGGATATTGCAACAAGAAACGGAAATATTGTGTTTTTCGGGATTAATGATATTGACGGATTTGCTGAAAAACTATGTTCAGTGATATTCTGCCTACGTCAGAGTGATATTTTCACTATCGTGAATGTGATATTGAAGCCTGCGGTTTCAGAGATATTTTATTCGCCATAAAACTTGCGAAGCAAATATCACTTGTCGTAATACAAATATCACTGCGAAGCAATATAACTCGCCGAAAGGCGAATTTCATTAAAAAAAGCACCGACAAAGTCGATGCTTTTTTCTGGTATGAATGATTATAACGGATTACCTAAAACATATTTTTCACGGCACCATCATACACATTCTTTTCATACCAAAAGTACCTCTTCATAGTATAAATGAGGAGATGAAATAATGTCAACATTTATTGAAGACTTTTATTACGGCAATATTGAGCCGCAGGAGCTGAATTCTAAAATCACTCCAAAGCTCAAAAAGAAGTTGAGTCAGCTTGCAGACAAAGAGGAGAAACTCACAGCAAGGCTGAACGGAGAAGAAAAAGAAATGTTTCTCCATTATGCAAGTGCTTATAATGAGTTTTCAAGCATAAGCAATTTTGACAGTTTTGTATCAGGATTCAGACTTGGTGCTAAATTTACATACGATGCTTTTGTGGAAAAATAGTATTATTTTCGGTAGCGGCTACCAAAATTAAAATCCATACATTCGACTAACCTCTTGTTATAAGGTAAAATGAAATTACCAACAGGAGGTTTTTATTATGAGCAGAAAGACAAAAATTAAGTTCACGGATTTTGAGTGTAATTTACTTATCAACGGTATGAACGAGTTTCGCAATATGCTATTGGCTGAGGATTTACCGACAGAGGATGTTGATGAGCTGTTGCTGAAAATCATTGATAAGAGTGAAAAATAAGGAGGATGTTATTATGTCAAACAGAAAATCTATAAGCTATCGTCGAGTTGGGGATTTCAATATCCCGAACCTTACACTCCCACCTGAAGATGCAACTATCAAGCTCGGCAAATGGGGAATGTTACATAAAGAATATCTTCTGAAACACAAGAAGGTGGTATTTACAACCCTACTTGCTGAAGGCAAACTGTGGCAGTATTTATCTGATATTGATATTCAAGCACAGCAGATGTTTGATATACTTGTCGAGCAGATGAAAAAGGCTGAAGGTGTAACTGAGCAACTGAAAGAGGAAGATCAGTTGGAGTGGGTGCAGAGAATTGGTAACATTCAGTATAGGGCAATAGAGATTGTATGCAGTGAGCTGATATATGTTTAAAATAACTAGTGCAGTAGTTTGGAGACTACTGCACTTTTGTAAAAGGCTGTTATATTTCGCTGCTTTTTAAGTTCGCTTTAACTATTTACCAATTAAATTCTCTTGCCATTTCTGCAAGGCAAGCTGAAAAAGCAATTTGTTGATGCTGGTTGTCTAACTGCTTGAGACCGCCGAAAATTTTGTGTAAAAGTGAATAAAACAACTCCTTTCAAGCAATAAAGAAAGTAAAGAACTAAAAGCTTGAAAGGAGTAATTTTTATGTCAAAGACAGCAGCAGAAATTATGAAGGAATATGTGAGAAGTCAGAACTTCACATCAACAGATGAAATCATGGCAGCAATGAAAGATATGTTCAAGGACGTTCTTCAGGAGGTAATGGAATGCGAGTTATCAGAAGAATTAGGCTACGAAAAAAGTGAAAGATTGTCAGATGTTGACTGTAACAATAAGTCGAAAAACTACAGAAACGGTTACTCAAAAAAGACAGTTAAAACACAGCTCGGAGAAATTGATGTCCGTGTACCAAGAGACAGAAACGGTGAATTTGAACCTAAGATTATCGGTAAGTATAACCGTAACGCAGACGGTATGGAAGAAAAAATATTATCTCTCTATGCCTGCGGTATGAGCCAGAGAGATATAGCTGAGCAGATTAAGAATCTTTATGATGTTGAAATATCACCGGAGCTTGTCAGCAAAATCAGTGAAAAGATAGTGCCCGAAGTTACAGCATGGCAGAACAGACCTCTTGAAAGTGTGTATCCGTTTGTATTTATGGATGCTATTCATTACAAAGTAAAACAGGATCATCAGTATATTACAAAAGCAGCGTATGTAGTTTTAGGTATCAATCTTGACGGTCAGAAAGATATTCTCGGTATATGGATCGGTGAACATGAAAGCAGTAAATTCTGGCTTAATGTGTTGAATGATGTAAAAACAAGAGGAGTCAAGGATGTATTTCTGTTTTGTGTTGATGGACTTACCGGCTTCAGAGAAGCTATCCAGGCTGTATATCCCAATTCGCAGATACAGCGTTGCATTATTCATCAAATACGTAGGAGCACAAGATTTGTCAGCTACAAACACATCAAACCACTGATGAGCGACCTTAAAAAGGTTTATCAGGCTGTCAGCGAAGACGAAGCGTTGAATAGCCTTATCCAGTTCAAAGATAAGTGGGGTAAAACATACCCATCCTGTGTAAAAAGCTGGGAAGAAAATTGGGATATATTATCTACCTTTTTTGCATACCCGCCTGATGTTCGTAAGATAATATATACAACAAACATCATCGAAGGTCTGAACAGACAGTTCAGGCAGATAACAAAGAACAAACCG
>JAZSKE010000024.1:0-31717 GCA_045534675.1 Acutalibacteraceae bacterium | reverse complement strand
AATTCTGTCTCTTTCTTCATCGGAGTAAGCATATTCGTGGCGCTTACCCTTGCTGAGCTTATAAAGAGGAGGCTGAGCAATATAAACAAAGCCGCCGTCAATAAGAGGTCTCATATATCTGAAGAAGAATGTAAGAAGAAGGGTTCTGATATGGGCGCCGTCAACGTCGGCATCGGCCATGATAACAAGTTTGTGGTAACGGAGCTTTACAACGTCGGAATCTTCATTGAAGCCTGCACCGAGGGCTGTTACAACGGGAAGGAGCTTTTCGTTTGAAATAACCTTATCGGGTCTTGACTTCTCAACGTTGAGCATCTTACCCCAGAGAGGAAGAATAGCCTGAATTGTTCTGTCTCTGCCTTCCTTTGCAGAGCCACCTGCCGAGTCACCCTCTACGATGTAAATTTCTGTCTTTGAGGGGTCTTTTTCTGTGCAGTCGGCAAGCTTGCCGGGCAGTGAGTTGCTTTCAAGAGGAGACTTTCTTCTTGCGGCTTCTCTTGCTCGTCTTGCAGCTTCTCTTGCTCTTGAAGCGTCAAGTGATTTTGAAACGATTGCCTTTGCAACTGCAGGGTTTTCTTCAAAGAAGTCTGTGAGCTTATTATAAACTGTGTTGCTCACAAGCTTTGTCATTTCGGTGTTACCCAGCTTACCCTTAGTCTGACCCTCAAACTGAGCCTCAGTGAGCTTGACTGAAATAACTGCAACAAGACCTTCACGGCAGTCTTCGCCTGAAAGTTTTGTGTCGGCATCCTTGAGGAAGCCGTATTTTTTGCCGTACTCGTTGAATACCTTAGTCAGAGCTGTTTTAAAGCCTGTTTCGTGAGTACCGCCGTCAATTGTGTTAACATTGTTGGCATAAGAGAAAATTCTCTCCTTATAGCCGTCATTATACATAAGAGCAATTTCGGCACTTCTGTCACCGTCAACAGTTGAGAAGTGAATAACCTTTTCGTGAATAGGTGTCAGACCGTAGGTTTCTCCTATATGCTCAACGAAAGAGCCGATACCGCCCTCATAACAGAAATAGTCTTCAATAATATTGTCGGGGTCACGCTTATCTGTAAGAGTGATAGCAAGACCTGCATTAAGGAAAGCTGATTCACGAAGGTGATTTTTGAGAATTTCATAATCGTAAACTGTTGTTTCCTGGAAAATAAGTGCATCGGGCTTGAACCTGATAAAGGTACCTGTTTCATCGGTATCACCGATAACAGTAAGGTCAGTTGCAATGTTACCTCTCTCAAATCTCTGATGGTGAATGTGACCTGCCTGAGAAACCTCAACCTCCATCCACTCTGAAAGGGCGTTAACAACTGATGAACCTACACCGTGAAGACCGCCTGATACCTTATAACCGCTGCCGCCGAACTTACCGCCGGCATGAAGGACGGTGAGTACAACAGTAACTGCGGGTAGACCCTGCTGCTCATTGATGCCTACGGGGATGCCTCGACCGTTATCTCGTACGGTAATAACATCTCCGGGTAAAATTTCAACTTCAATATGAGTACAGTAGCCTGCAAGTGCCTCGTCAATTGAGTTGTCAACGATTTCATATACAAGGTGGTGCAGACCTCTGGGGCCTGTTGAACCTATGTACATACCGGGGCGCTTTCTTACAGCTTCAAGTCCTTCAAGAACCTGAATTGCATCGGCAGTATACTCCTCAGTAACAACAGTGTCCATAGTTTCGATAATTTCGTCAACTATTTCGCCCGGTGTTCTTACTTCATTTTCAGCGTTAGCCTTGATTTCATCCATGGCTAATACCTCCTTACATTTTTTTGAATGCAAAGTGCAAAATGCAAAATGCAAAATTGTGGTTGCGGGAAGGTCAGATATAATTTTTCATTTTTTCCCGCAGAATGTATATTTATAAAACGGTAAGTCCGTCAATTATAAAATTTCTAATTACTAATTGCTAATTAAAAATGCAAAAGCATTTTTTAATATGTTCCTTCCTGAGTACGCTTTAGAAGTGTTGCGCAGGAAATCTGTGAAAGGTAAACCTTTATTTCATCATTCTGATTACACACTATAAACGATTTCGGAAGTTCGTTTGACACAACGTGAATTCTGCCTTGCTTTTCGGCAATTTTAAGATAATCTCTTGTCTTTTTTGAAACAGTTGTGTTATCAAGGTCGAATATACCTATAATTTCATCGTGAGTTATAACTGTATTCTGCCCTAAATGAAGATACATTCTATCACTTGACCTTTCCGTTTTTCATTTCGAACTTTTTGCCCGATTTAAGATTTTTCACATTATTCGGGTCACAGCAGGTTATAAATACCTGCCAGTCTTTTATATGATTCAATATATAGTTTTGTCTTGTTTCGTCAAGCTCACTCATAACATCGTCAAGAAGTGCCACGGGCTGTTCACCTGAAAAACTTTTAATCACCGCTGCTTCACCTAATTTAAGAGAGAGAGCTGCCGAGCGCTGCTGACCCTGGGAGCCGTAGCTTCTTGCAACAAGTCCGTCAATTTTAATTGACAAGTCATCTCTGTGAGGTCCAACTGAAGTGAAGCCTGTAGCAAGATCGTTTTTTCTTGAAAGATAAAGCTGATTTTTTATGCTTTCATAAAGCTCCTGCTTTGTTTCGCCTGCAATAACCGTCTGCTGGTCATAGCCTATCTGAAGCTTTTCTTTGCCTGAAGAAAGCCCGGAATAAATCTCATGAGAATAGGACGAAAGCTTATTTATATATCCAAGCCTCTGTCGTACTATTTCACTTGCATAAAATGCAATTCTGTCTTCCCATATATCAAGGGTATCGTAAAGCTCACTGTGATAAGCAATATCCTTAAGCAGAATATTTCTTTGCTGCACTGCTTTATTATATTGTGAAAGTGTTACGCCGTATTTAGGTTTGAGCTGACTTATGGCAATATCGAGAAAACGCCTTCTCTCATAAGGACCGTCTTTAACAAGCGACAGATGCACGGGAGAAAACACAACAGAAAGAAAGTTACCCATAATTTCACTTGTTGTTTTCTTCACTCCGCCGAGCATAAACTTTCTGCCTTCACCTATTTCAAGGTGAGCGTTGTATGTTCTGTCAAAAGCATAAAAATCCATATCGAGAACACCTTTTGCAGAATTGAAGTTTACCATTTCACTGTCCTTTGAGCCGCGGAAGCTTCTGCAGCCCGTAAACAGCCATATACTTTCAAGAAGATTTGTTTTTCCCTGAGCATTCTGACCGTAAATAACATTTACTGTATCACAAGGCTCTATCTGACATTTTTCGATATTACGGAAATTTTTTACCTGAAGATAATTTACATTCATAGGCTTATTTCACTATCTTATATATAACTCTTTCGTATTCAAAGCTGTCACCGGGAATGAGCTTTTTGCCTCTTGAAACACAAATCTCATTATTCACTTTTACGAGAGAGTCCTGAATTACCCATTTTGCCTGACCGCCGGTAGAAACTGCATTTGACAGTTTAAGTGCAGAATCAAGTCTTATATTTTCAGTTGTAATTGCAACCTCAACAGTCTTTTTTTCGGCAACCTTAACTTTTACGATTTTCATTTATAACCAACTCTTTTAAAATTATATTCTGATGGGAAGAATAAGGAAGAAGAAGCTGTCACCTTCCAAGGGTGTGATAATAATAGGCTGATTTGATGAACCCATTTCAATTTTTATTTCATCACAGTCACATACCTTGAGAGCGTCAAGCACAAATCTGTTGTTGAAGCCTATTTCAAGGTTGTTACCTTCAATATCTGCAGCCAGCTTGTCGCTTGCAGTACCGATAGCCGTAACTGATGAGAATTTCATAATTCCGTTTTCAATTACACAGCGTACGGGGCTTGATTTATCTGTGATAATAAGTGATGTTCTTTCAATACATTCTATAAGGCTTCTTGTGGGTACGATTATTCTTGTTGAATGTGTCATGGGAATAGCTGCCTTATAATCAATGAACTTACCTTCAAGAAGGCGTGAAATAATTTCATATTCCTTATATCTGAAAACGATATGTCTGTCACCGATATAAATAACTATCTGAGTATCGTCGTCACCGCTGAGCTTTAAGATTTCATTAAGAGTTTTTGAAGGTACAACAAACTCAAGATTTTTATCGGCATTTTCTTCGCCTTCATACATAAAATCGATTTCTTCGCGTCTTATGGCAAGCCTTGCACCGTCAACGGCAACGAGAACAATTTTGCCGCCGCTTATTTCAAACTTAACACCTGTGTGTACGGGATTTCTTTCACTTGTTGAAACGGAGAAAATTGTCTTTTTAATCATATCCTTGAGAGTGCCGAGCTCAAGAGTAATTGATGTATACTTATTTACTGTGGGCAGATCCGGATAATCATCGGCAGAGGTACCGATAAGTGAGTATTCTGTTTCTTCACTCTTTATTTTGCTGATGTTTCTTTCATCGCAGTCAATTGAAACAGTGTCACCGGGAATCATTCTGAGAATGTCACAAAGATTTTTTGCACCAAGTACTATTCTGCCTTCAACTGAAATTTCAGCAGGTACCTTTGCAATTGAACCCACCTCAAGGTCATAGCCGGTGAGTGAAACAATACCGTCCTTGGCATCAATAAGAATACCTTCAAGAGCGGGAATTGTTGATTTATTTGAAACTGTTCTCTGAACATTTATGCAGGCCTTTGAAAGCTCTGCGCTTGAGCATTGAATTTTCATTTTATAACCTCCGTATTTTCTTGTTTTATTGATTTTCGGATTTTTTTCATAAAATATATTATTAAAAAATAGTAGTAGTAGTAGAGGCTGTTGACTTTGTGGGAAAGTGCCGTAAGCCTTTTAAAACCTGATAAAATCCGCTTTTAAAAATGTTAAATCAAATGTGGGATATTTAAGGTTTTTCACACGGAAAAAAACTGTGTGTTATATATGTGGAAAAATTTGTGTTGAATGTTAAATAAAGTGTTGAAAAAACTGTCAGCTTTCATTGATGTTTTTAATGATATCATCAACTGTTGATTTAAGTGAAACATCCTTTTCAAGCTTGGATTTTATTTCCTTGAGAGCATAGATTATTGTTGAGTGGTGCTTATTGCCGAATTCTGAGCCTATAGCCTTGAGTGAAAGACCTGTTACCTGCTCAACAACATAAATTGCAACCTGTCTTGCCTGAGAAATATTGGCGTTTCTCTTATCACTTCTTATATCTGCAGGTGAAACATTAAATGTGCGTGACACCTCGTTGATAATATTTTCAACCGTAACGGGAAGAGGCTGAGAATCGTTAATAATATCACTTATTGCTCTTTTTGCAAGGGCAAGATTAACCTTCACGCCTTCAACATCCTGATAAGCCTTGATTCTTTTTATAATACCCTCAATCTGACGGATATTCTTTTTAATGTTGTCGGCAATAAACTTTACAACATCGTCTGAAAGCTCAAGCTCGTGATAAAGGGCCTTCTTATTTACAATAGCCATTCTTGTTTCAAGTGTGGGAGGCTGAATGTCAGCAATGAGACCCATTTCAAAGCGTGTGCGAAGTCTTTCTTCAAGAGTGACCATTTCCTTGGGAGGTCGGTCTGAGGTAAGAACTATCTGTGAGCCGTTTTCAGTCAGAGCATTGAAGGTATGGAAAAATTCTTCCTGAACCTGAACGCCCTTTGAAATAAACTGAACGTCGTCAACCAAAAGAACATCGCAGCTTCTGTATTTTTCATGGAAAACATGGGTATTATGGTTTCCGATATGATAAATAAGGTCATTGGTGAAATGCTCGGCACTTGTGTAGATAATATTTGCATTTGGATCATTGGCCTTTATTTCATTCATAATAGCCATAAGAAGGTGAGTTTTTCCGAGGCCTGAGTGTCCGTATATGAAAAGCGGATTATATGACTTTCCTACATGGGTTGCAACATTCATGGCTGCTGCATAGGCAAATCTGTTTGATGGGCCGGTGATAAAATTATTGAAGGTGTAATCATATTCATCATTGCTGTCTTTTACAGATGAAGAAATGCCCGAATTTTCTTTTGCCTTATCTTCAGGAACAACAAACTCAACGTTAACATGGAATCCGAAAATTGATTCGAGGGTTTCGTGGATAATGCCTGAAAACTTGTCGATGATAATGTTCTTTTTAAATTCGCTGATTGAAAGATAGATAGTGTCGTTTTTAAACGAAACAAATTCAAGGGGACTGAGCCAGACATTGTATGCTACTTCTGTTACATTCTGCTGAAGTTCCTGTCTTACCAGGTCCCAGATTTCTTTGAAAGAATCCATAAAATTTTCCTCCTTTTTTCCTGTGTTTTTTGCTTATACTGAATGGATACTTACTTTTAATAATTACTCTATATATAATATATAAATATAAAATAAGTTTAGATAAAACTATAGTTATATTAAAGCACAATAATTCACCTTTAATTTTACCACAAAATTTGCTTTCTTGCAAGTATTTTTTAACATCATAAAAAAATAAAGTGGAAAAATAAAATGGAATTATATTCACTGTTGATTTTAATTTTAATAGAGGATATAATATAGAAAAAGTTGCGGACGGTTAAAAATAATGAATTATGAAATAAAAGAAAAAGATATAATAGTCAGTGATTGCCAATGTCTTGATATTGAGCTGTGTCTTTTCTGCGGACAGGCATTCAGGTGGAAGAAAAATGAAGACGGTTCTTTTCACGGTGTGGTTGACGGCAAGGTGACGGATATAATAAAAACTGAAGATAAAATTATATTCTGCAACACAAGTGAAGAAGATTTTCTTTCGCTGTGGGTAAACTATTTTGATATGGAAACAGATTATGTAAAAATAGTTGAAGGCTTTTATGATGATGAAAATATCAAGGCAGCTACAGAGGAATTTTACGGTATAAGAATCCTTCATCAGAAGCCTTGGGAGGCACTTTGTTCATTTATAATTTCCCAGAATAACAATATTCCGAGAATAACGGGAATTATTGAGAGGCTCTGCGAAATTTTCGGTGAAAAAACAGGTGAAAATGACTACACCTTCCCTTCATATGAAAGCCTTAAAAATGTAACGGTGGAAGATCTGGCGGTTCTTCGTGCAGGCTTCAGGGCAAAGTATATTGCCGATGCCGTAGAAAAGCTTTGCAGCGGTGAAATAAACCTTGACAAAATAAAAGAAATGCCTATTGAAGAAGCAAGAACCGAGCTGATGAAAATAAAGGGTGTAGGCGCAAAGGTTGCCGAATGTACACTGCTTTACGGCTTTGGCAGGAAAGAGGCATTCCCCGTTGATGTGTGGGTGAAAAAAATCATGGCAGAGATTTATCCCGATGGTCTGCCGGAATGCACAAAAGGTGTTGAAGGCATTGCACAGCAATATCTGTTTCATTGGAGAAGAAATTCAGTAAAATTCAAGGAGAAATAATTATGACAAAAAAGCAAAGAGCCATACTTTGTGTTGAGGCTCTGGAAAAGGAATATCCCGAGGCAATATGCTCTCTTAATTACGAAGACCCTCTTCAGCTTCTTATTGCAACAAGGCTTTCCGCTCAGTGTACCGATGAGAGAGTAAATAAGGTAACGCCTGCTCTTTTTGAAAAGTACCCCGACCTTGAAAGCTTCTGTAATGCAGAGGTTTCCGATATAGAAAAGCTCATATATTCCTGCGGATTTTATAAGACGAAGGCTAAGGATATAAAAGAGCTTTCAATTAAAATCCGTGACGACTTCGGCGGCAGAGTACCTGACAGCCTCCCAAAGCTCACTTCTCTGCCTGGTGTAGGCAGAAAAACCGCAAATCTCATTATGGGTGATGTTTACAAGCAGCCCGCTATTGTTGCCGACACTCACCTTATAAGAATAACAAATCTTTTAGGTCTTGTTGACACTAAGGACCCGAAGAAGGTTGAGCTGGAGCTTAAAAAGATTGTCCCCGGCGAAAAAAGCAACGACTTCTGCCACAGAGCGGTGCTTCACGGCAGAGCTGTCTGTATAGCAAGAAGACCTCAATGCCATAAGTGCTGTATGAAAGATTACTGTAAAAGTGCAAAATAAAGATACACGGTGTTGTTTTTAACGGGCCGTACTTTACACCGCAGGTCTTTTATGATATTATTAAAAAAAGAGAATATTTTTTTATTTGATTTTAAGTTATATTCCTAAAATAAAATCATAAAAAAACAAAGGAACAAGAATTATGAACGAGAAAAATATAAAGGAAAAGATGATTCTTTATCTTTTCAAGTGTCTTATGACTGCTTTTATCGGTCTGTTTGTTTATAATGTATGGATACTGAACTATAATCAGGAAATTCCTCTTGAGTTTTTCAGATACGGTAACTATCTTATTGCAATATCCTTTACGGTGCTGTATGTGATATTCGTCAGAGTTTACGGCGGTTTCATGGTAGGTACGGCAAGTGTTATTGACCTGATTTTTTCGCAGATAATTTCATTGGGCTTTCTTGAAGCGGCAAAGTATGTTATTTTCTCCCTTCTGAGCTATAAGCTGCTGGTACCATGGCCCTTTATCGTCAATTATATTTTCTGCTGTATTGTTGCGGCAATATGGTGCTTCCTTGCAGATTTTGTTTATTTCAAACTGCACAAGCCTAAAAAGACAATTGTTATTTTCGGCAACATCGGCTCTTATGAATCAATGAAGGGCATAAGAGGTATGACTAAACGCTTTGATGTTGTGAAAACCTATAACTACGGAAATATTGACCTTGAAAAAGTATATAAGAAAATTGATACCGTAGATGCGGTTTTCATCTGCGGTGTACCCTCAGATTACAGAAACGAAGTGCTTAAATACTGCATAGCTCACGGCAAAGCCTGCTATGTCAAACCTAAAATTTCAGATACCATAATCCGCGGCGGCAAAACCATTCAGATGATGAATGTACCCGTTTACCGCTGCAAAAGAAGCGATGCGAGCATAATTTATCTCTTTGTCAAGAGAATGGCAGATATTCTGCTTTCACTTATTGCTATTGTTATTTCTTCACCCTTTATGCTTGGTACTGCCGCAGCTATCAAGCTCTATGATAAGGGCAAGGTTTTCTATAAGCAGACAAGACTGACAAAAGACGGTGAAATCTTCGAGATTATCAAATTCAGAAGTATGGTGGAAAACGCCGAAAAAGACGGTGTTGCCCGTCTTGCAAAGGAAAGTGACAGCAGAATTACTCCCGTAGGTAAAATAATCAGAAAGCTGCGTCTTGATGAGCTTCCTCAGCTTTTCAATATTCTTAAGGGTGATATGTCATTTGTAGGTCCCAGACCGGAAAGGCCCGAAATTGCAAAGCAGTATGAAAAAGAGATGCCCGAATTTGCTCTCAGACTTCAGGTGAAGGCAGGGCTTACCGGTTACGCTCAGGTTTACGGTAAATATAATACTCCGCCTTATGACAAGGTGCAGATGGACCTGATGTATATTGCAAATCAGTCGCTGATAGAAGACATTAAGTTGATGCTCATGACCTTCAAGATTCTTTTTATCCCCTCAAGCACAGAAGGCGTAGGAGATAATCAGACAACAGCTAAAAAGTAAATTCGGAATTCGGAATTCGGAATTCGGAATTGCGCCGAAAAGACCGAAAAAAAGGAAAAATTCCCGCAAGGGAAGATAAAGAACAGAAGTATCCACCTGAATTCTTAAAGACTGACAGGTGGATATATTTTTTTATTTGGTGATTGGAATGAATTATTATTATAACGCTCCCGAAGGATTTTATATTCACAGGGAGGAAAAAAAAAGACAGATAAAGAAGCTGGGTCTTCTCATTGGCGGAGCATTTTTGCTTTATGTACTTTTGCAGAACGTTCTGTTTATTCTTTTTGAGTTGGCAGGACTTACAGATTTATATAAAACAGATGCTGTTTATCAGAGTGCCGTTGATATTGTGCTTATATGTGTTTCTCTGCCGTTGCCCTTTTATCTTCTGGGCAAAAAAATGAAAAAGGTTTCTCTTGTCAGTGAGCCTCTCAGCCTTGAAAAGCCTGAAAGCTTCTTCACATCAGCCATGGCTGTTATTGCAGGTGTGGGTGTTTGTATGTTTGCAAATATCATAACTTCATATATCACTGTTTTTATGGAGGTTTTCGGTGTTCATCTGAAATCACCCGACATAGAAATGCCTTCCGGAATAACGGGAATGACAATAACATTTATCCGTGTGGTTGTGTGTGCCGCCATGACAGAGGAAATTGCTATGAGAGGCTATGTTATGGGAAATCTCCGCGCTTACGGCGATAAGTTTGCAATTCTTATGTCCTCGGTTATGTTTGCAGCCATGCACGGAAATCTTGTTCAGGCACCCTTTGCTCTTATAGCAGGCTTTGCCATAGGCTATTTCAGCATCAAGACCGGCTCAATATGGACAGGTATTGTTATTCACGCTGTCAATAACGGTATATCTGTTGTTATAACCTACGCTTCGGAGCATCTTTCGGAAAACGGAGCAAATATTATTGCTGCTGCACTTATTTACGGTTTTATCATAGTGGGCGGACTTTCTTTTATTCTTTTCAAAATGATGATAAAGGATAAGCATCTCAGTGACAATTGCACTGTGCTGACTACAAGGGAAAAATGCAGCGCATTCATTTTTAATCCGGCAATGATTATATCGTTTGCATATATGATTTATATTACTTCACTTTATATTGAGATAGGATAAAAACATGTCAGACAGTAAATTTATGCTTGAAGCAATTAAACTTGCAAAAAATGCCTTTAAACAAGGCGAGGTGCCTGTTGGTGCTGTTATAGTCCGAAAGGGTCAAATCGTCTCAGAAGGGCAAAACAAACGGGAAAAAGAGCATAATTCCTTGTATCACGCGGAAATCGAAGCAATAAACGGTGCCTGCAAAGCTCTCGGAAGGTGGCGCCTTGATGATTGCACTCTCTATGTTACCCTGGAACCTTGTCCCATGTGTACGGGTGCAATAATAAATTCCCGCATAGGAAAAGTTGTTTTCGGTGCTTATGACGAAAAGGCAGGCTCAATGGGTACCCTTATAAATCTCTGTGACTTTGATTATAATCACAGACCGCAGATAATCGGCGGATATATGGAAAAAGAGTGCAGTGAAATTCTCAGCATGTTTTTTGCTTCTCTGAGGAAAAATAACCATTAAATAAAAAAAGTGAAAAAAGATAAAAAAAGTTTGAAAAAAGGCTTGACAATTGAGAAAACTTATAATATAATATGCAAGCACTGATGAGGTGCGGATATGTGGCGGTATAGCTCAGTTGGCTAGAGCATTCGGTTCATACCCGGAGTGTCGTAGGTTCAAGTCCCACTGCCGCTACCAATCTGTAAGATAAAGAGTGCAGGATAACGTGTCCTCCTCTTTCACATATATGGCCCGATGGTCAAGCGGTTAAGACATCGCCCTTTCACGGCGGGAACACGGGTTCGATTCCCGTTCGGGTCACCAAAAAATCCAAGTCGAAAGACTTGGATTTTTTCTTTTGTTTTTACCAGGTGGGCGGTTGGCGGCGGCTCCATAACCGAACTTCGTTCGGTTCGGCTACAAAGTAGCTGTAAATCGCCTTGGCGATTTAATGGAGCCGCTCCACCACAGACTACCCTTTTCGCCGGTTACCATCGACGGAGCATACTTTTGCTCCATATTACCTTTGCGGGTAGAAAATGCAAGATTGCTGCAATTATCCCGCGACCACAATTTTGCATTTTACATTTTGCATTTTGCATTTAAAAAAGCCACCAGAAGGTGGCTTTTTGTTTTACTTATTTTCGTCGATGTAAGCAACGAGGTCGCCTACTGTTACAAGCTTCATAAGCTCTCTGTCGGGGATTTCGATATCGAAGTGTTCTTCAACTTCACAGATAAGACCGAAAATTTCGAATGAATTCATAACCATATCAGTTGTGAAAACGGTTTCTTCAGTGAAGTCGGGCACAGGATTTCCTGTATAATCTTCAAAAATCTTTTTGAGCTGATCGATTGTACTCATTTTAATTTTCCTTTCTTGTTAACGTTTAAGATATAGTAGTTTGTGTATCAGTCTTCTTTTTTCTTTCTTGAGTTTCTGCTTTCCGCAAAACGCTTGTTATAGATTTCTTCTGTTGCCAGAGCAATCTTTGTTACCCTGATATTCTTATCCTCAGGGAAGATATACCATGTGTCGTCAATTGTGTTAAGGTTGATGCAGTCTCTGTTCCAACCGAAACGGTATTTATACTCTACATGGCAGGCATACTGCTGAAGGGCAGGAATATCCATGCCGAACTCTACGCCGTCGTATTCGCGTACGCCCTTGAGTTTAAAGCCGTCATAATCGTGTACGAGATGACCTTCGCCCATATAGATGAAACCCTTTGCATTTGGAAGATCGTTGACCTTGACATCACACTCAGTGCGATAGGTACCTGCGTAAACTTCCTTTTTGACTTCTTCGCGTTCCCACTTGTACCAGTCGGAGGGGAACTTGAATTCGGTTTCGCCCTTGTCGGCCTCAAGCTCACCGTAGTAGTTAAGAGTCCAGCTCTTGCCGCATTCACCGCAGAAAAGCTGTGCGCCCTTTGAAGACATCTTTGTTTCGCAGCCGCAGGCAGGACATTTGTAAAGAACATTGTCAAGACCTTCTGCACGGGTCTTTTTCTTGACCTTTACTCTGTTTTCGCTCTGCCATCTCCAGTCATCGTTCCAGAGAGCTTCTTTTATCTTTGCATTGATTTCTTCAACGGAAGCAGCCTTAACCTCTTCAGCTGTCATAAGCTGCTGATGGAGTGCCTCGGTTCTGAGGAACCAGCGGAAGGATTTCATATTCCAGTAAGGATTATAGATGTGATTTCCCTTCATTGTAATTGTTACAACAGGTACTCCGAGGAATTTAACAAGCTGACCTACGGAATCGGGAATAACCTCTGTGATACCGCACAGTGAGTAGCGTGCCTCAGCATAAAGACCGTACATCTCGCCGTTTTTGATAACCTTACGGCCGATGCGCACAAGGCTGATGTCGGGAGCAAACTTTCTTGTAGGAATAATGCCTATTCTTCTTGAAACCCATTCTCTGCCGATGAAGTCATCAACTGCACCGGGGAAATGACCTCTGTGAGGCTTGATGAGTGAACTCATAATATAAAAGTCATAGAAGGAGTTGTGATTACAAAGAAGAATATAGGGAGGCTTTACGCCCTTCGTATTTACTTTTTCAACCTTTACTCTGTGAAGCCACTGTCTTAATGTTGTACCTATCCATATAATCCAGACAAGATACCATTTCTGACCCTTAGGTTCCTGGGTCATATCAAACTTTTTTTCTGCCGGCGGACCTTGCCATATACGGTTGCCGATTTTCTTATATTTCATAAATCGATAAACCCCCATTTTATTTACTTGGAGGTATTATAGCAAATTTTTATCTTTTTTGCAAGGAAAAAGGGTAAAACGGAATAAATATGGCACTTTAAACAAAATATAATTGCAGTATGGGGCATTTTTAAATGAAAAGACTATAGCAGGTGAAAATAGTGTTACAAAACAATTAATATACTATGGAGAAATAAAAACAACCGCCTGAAAATCAGACGGTTGAAACTTTATAATGATTATTCTTCGGCGTCCTTCTTAGCTTCTTCAATAACCTTCTGAGCAACATTCATGGGAGCATCCTCATATCTTGAGAATGTAAGAGTGAAGTAGCCTCTGCCTGCTGTTACGGAACGAAGTGTTGTTGAGAAGTCACCCATTTCTGCCATAGGTACTTCGGCAACGAGTTCCTGCATCATAGGTTCGTCTGCAGCACCCATACCGAGAACGCGACCGCGGCGCTTTGTTATATCGCCCATAATGTCACCAAGGTTGATGTCGGGCATATAAACCTTAAGCTCACCGATGGGTTCAAGAATAACGGGACTTGCCTGAGCCATACCGTTTTTGAAAGCTATCTTTGCAGCTGTTTTGAATGCCATTTCGTTTGAGTCAACGGGATGGTATGAACCGTCATAGAGAACAGCCTTAAGACCAACAACGGGATAACCTGCAAGGGGTCCCTTAAGGATAGCTTCCTGAAGACCCTTTTCAACTGCGGGGAAGAAGTTCTTGGGTACTGAACCGCCGACAACCTCAGTTTCAAAGATGAGATGATCTTCTGTATGAGGCTCAAAGCGTACCCAAACATCACCGAACTGACCTGAACCGCCTGACTGCTTCTTATGACGACCCTGAACCTGACAGGTCTTGCGGATTGTTTCTCTGTATGCAACCTTGGGAATGCGAAGGTCGATTTCTACGCCGTACTTTGTCTTGAGCTTTGAAACAACGATATCAAGATGCTGTTCACCCAGACCTGAAAGCACCATTTCCTTGGTTTCTTCATTTGTTGCAAACTTAACTGTGGGATCTTCGTCTATAATCTTGCGAAGACCTGAGGCAACCTTTTCTTCTTCACCCTTCTTCTTGACAATAACTGCCATTGAAAGTGAAGCTGCGGGGAATTCAACGCCGGCAAGAGTGATGGGCTTCTTAGCGTTACAGATAGTGTCACCTGTCTGAACATCCTGAAGCTTTGTGATAACGCCGATGTCACCAAGGTCAATGGAAGCTGTGTCTTCCTGCTTGATGCCCTTAACGGTTACGAGCTTACCCATTCTCTGGGTTTCGCCTGTTCTTGAGTTATAGCAGGGTGTATCGGGAGTGATTTTACCTGCAAGCACCTTAACGAAAGACATCTTGCCTACGAAGGGGTCGGAGATTGTCTTGAAGCAGAGTGCTGCAAGGTCATCCTTAGCTGAGCAAGCAATTTCAATATCGTTGCCCTCTGCATCCTTAGCAATTTCAGGCTTAGCCTTATCGGGTGAGGGAGCTGAGTAAACAATAGCGTCAAGAAGCATATCACAGCCGTCAACCTTAGTTGCTGAAAGTGCATATACGGGATAGATTTCACCTGTTTCAACGCCCTTTGTAAGACCGTTGATGATTTCTTCCTTAGTGAGAGGCTCACCTTCAAAGAATTTTTCCATAAGCTCTTCATCAACTGTTGCAACAGCTTCTTCAAGAGCAGCTCTCATAGCGATGATGTTATCGTCTGAGGGGATTTCAATTTCAACGGGTCTGCCGTTGGGGTACTTGAAAGCCTTGTTTGAGCAAAGGTTTACAAATGCCTCACAAACGCCGCCGTTCATATAGGGAACAACAACGGGGCAGAGCTTTGTGCCAAGGTGTGCCTTGAGTGTATCAAATGTCTTATAGAAATCTCTGTGTTCTGAGTCAACCTTTGTGATAGCAAAGAACTTAGCGATGTTTCTTGCATCTGCTGCCTTAATAGCCTTTTCCAGACCTACGTCGATGCCTGAGCCTGCTGATGTAACGATAAGTGCGCAGTCTGCTGCACGCATTGCTTCAGCCATACCGCCTGCAAAGTCAAATTTACCGGGGGCATCGAGAACATTGATCTTTGTGTCTCTCCATTCTAATGATGCGGTTGCGGCTGAGATTGAACACTTGCGCTTCTTTTCTTCTGCATCGTAGTCCATTATTGTATTACCGTCAATTACACGGCCGAGTCTGTCTGTTACACCTGCAACATAGAACATAGCTTCTGCAAGTGCTGTCTTACCTTTACCTGTATGTCCCGCAATGGCGATGTTTCTGATGTTGTTTACTGAATAAGATTTCAATTCCAATACCTCCTAAGACCTCATTTTTACAAGGTCCCTAATTATTTTAAAACCTCAAAGTTTTCTCCTTTTGAAGTTAACATTAGTTATTTTATCATAAATTAGACAAAAAAACAACGGATTATTAACTAATTTTATGCACTATTTTTTGGTTAGAGTGTATAAAAATAATCAGCAATGTGGTCGCGGGTAGGTCGGAAACAACCTTATGATTTCTGCCCGCAGAGGAACGCTCAGAAATAATAACTGCCGTCGATTGTAAACCGAAGAAATCAGTGCCGCAGGCAAGTCGGGGGCGGCTCCATTAAATCGCAAAGGCGATTTATGGCTGCAGCTGCAGCCAAACCGAATGAAATTCGGTTATGGAGCCGCCTCACCGCGGACCTCCTTGGCGGGGTCGGACTTTTAAGTTTTATCCCTATCAAAACGGATACAATCGGAGCGAAGCGACCCAATATTGCTAATTGAAAAAACTCCCCGAAGGGAGTTTTTTATATCGCTATCATTATACTCAGAACAACTGCAATAACAAATGTGATTGAGTACTTTTCAAGATATGCGCCCACATAGGTGATAGCCACACCGGGAGCATAGAAAATTTTCTGAAGAATGTTTCCGCTGTGATAGACCTTGTCCACCATATTCATAGCATCGTCAACAAGAGGGAAGGCGTTGCAGAAAAGTGAAACTGCAAACCACCAGGAAACCGCGCAGGTAGCTATAAGGAAAATACCTCTGAACTGTAGCCAGAGCATCATAATTCCGGGCATAAGACCGAAGATGAAAGCACCCAGCATATTAAAGAAAAAGGGTACGAAGCAAATGGCGAAAGCTGAACGTGCTGTGGGCATAAGCTCATGATCCACATGGCTTGCAAGCTCGTCGCGTCTGAGGTAACGGTTATCTTCAACAACAACCTTTGAACGGCGGCAGACTGTCTGTTCCCACATGCCTCTGACGAGAGCACCGGGGAATGTCAGATATTTAAGAAAGATATAAAGTCCTGTCATCAGATATTACCTCCCTTGTCTGCTAAAACTTCCTCAATTGTGAGTTTGTCTTTTTTATAGTTTTCAACCAGTTCGCTGAGTTCATAACCGCTGTTTTCAAGGATATCCTTCATTTTATCGTAAATATCCTCGTTGCCGTTGTATGCGGCACAAAGAGCATAGAGGTTGCAGGTCTGCACTGTGTAAGCGCTCTGAGCCATATATTCATCCATTATCTCAAGTGCAGTTGCACCTTCACCCTTGAGAAGATAAGCTATAGCCATTGTGGGCATATATGAAATATCGCCTGAGGGAAGATTTGCTTTTGCTTCTTCACAGATTTCAAGCATCTTGTCTGCATCGGGAGTTTCAGTCCAACGGTAGTAGCTTGCTTTTGCAGCGTAAGCGTTTGAATCTTCTTTATTTATGTCGATAAGTCTTTCGTAAAGGTCGTTTACAAGCTTTTCGTCACCTGCTCTTGCAGCAAGGGCGCAGTAATTAGCAAGGTACGCCCACTCCATATCGAAGTCATTGATCTCGTCAACCTTTTTGAGCTGAGCTAACTGAGCCTCAATGCTTTCCTCGTGGAAGCTCATAACAATATATCTGTAGTATTCAATGAATAAGGGGTTATATGCCTCAATGCCTTCCTCCTCTGAGGGAGTGGTTTCATAAAGAGCATCAAGCTGAGCCATAATTTCATCGTAGTCATATTCCTGACCTGTCATTACAGGCTCAATAATCTCCGCAACCTTATAATAGGTCTTTGTCAATATCTCTGCATTTTCAACCATATCGGCATATTTTTTGTTCCAGGGCATTTTCAGCTGAGCTTCACTGTATACTCTTTCAACAAGAGCTGAAGCATCGGTGATGTAGCCTGTTTTGCTGTAGCCTTCAAAAAGATCCTTGACGGCTTTCATTGAAAGCGTATCGTCGGAAGCTGAGGTAATGTAGCTGTAGTATGCAGTCATACCTGTCATAACCTTGCCTGAATCGTAATGGAGAGCTGCATCGGCAACAGCAATAAATGCATCAGTGTAGGAAGCACTTGCAACACATGTGAGCACAAAAACGGCAATCATTACAACTGTCATAACAATACCGCTCCAACGCATGGGATATTTCTTCATAAGCTCACGGCATTCGTTGCAGTAGGGGTAATCCTCGCCAAATTCGTCGCTGCAGGCATTTTCACCGCAGCATTCGCAGATACGCACTTCGCCTTCCTCTTCGGCAGAGTCCTCTGCATCGGCATTTTCGTTTATTTCATCCAGCTCCTGAATGAGAACCTCTTCGCTGCCCGAAGCGTTATCAAGCTCCTGCTGGAACATATCTCTCAGATCTTCCAGTTCTTTTTTCAGTTCATCAGCTTCTTTGGTTTCGGGAATATCGGCAACTTCGGTCACTTCCTCGGTTTCCTGAAGCTCAAGCTCGTCTTTTCTGTTTTCGTCCAAGATAAAGACCTCCTTTTGAGTAATATTCTTTATTTTAGCATTTATTGAAATAAAATGCAACTGTTTAGCCCTTTAATTATGGGGAGAAAACTTTAGATTAAGTTAAAAATCCTCCTCAGGGATAGTCTGAGATGGATTGGGGGTCGGCGGCTCCACTGCCGAATTTCATTCGGCAAGCGACTGCGTCGCCCAAAATCGCGAAGCGATTTTTGTGGAGCCGCCTCACCGCTGACCCGATAAAAAGAAAATACCCACCTGCATAGGCGTTGTGTTCGTAAGGACACAACGCCAGTTTTATTCGCCTTGCGGCGAGTGATATTGCATTGCAGTTATATTGTGCTTCGCACAGTTTTATTCGCTTCGCGAGTTTGTTGGCGAATAAAATGACACTGAAACCGCAGGTTTCAATATCACTATTGTTGAAGGCAATAATATAACTCTGCCGTAAGGCAGAATATCACTTAAATTGCCCGAAAAAGAAAGGCGCACTTACTCACCGCCAAAGGCGAAAGTTCAAAAAAAAATGAGGAGCTGTAAAAAACGAAAGTTTTTTACAGCTCCTTTCTCTGTCTTTATCCGCCCTACTCATATACAAGTGGGCATTAAATTTAAGTCCGGAATCAGTCCTTAAGCACCTGCTTATACATCTTGATGTATTCGTTGGCACTCTTGCCCCAGCTGTAATCGCATTCAAGGGCGCGGATAACAAGAGTATCCCAATATTCCTTATTCCAATAAGCGTCAAGACCGCGTCTGATAGCACCAAGCATATCGTGAGCGTTATAGGTCTTGAAGGTGAAGCCGTTACCTTCGCCGTCACCGCTGTCTGTTATTGAGTCACGAAGACCGCCTGTTTCACGCACGATAGGTACTGTGCCGTAACGAAGGGCAACCATCTGTGAAAGTCCGCAGGGTTCACTCTTTGAGGGCATAAGGAAGAGGTCTGCGCCTGCATAGATTTTTCTTGCAAGGGCGGGTACGAAGCCAACTCTGATGGCAACCTTGTCGGGGTACTTTGCAGCCATTTCCTTAAAGAAGTTTTCATACTGCCAGTCGCCTGAGCCTAAAACAGCAATCTGAACATCTGTTGTGTAAAGAAGCTCGTCGAGAATACCCTTGATAAGGTCAAGACCCTTGTGAGAAACGAGACGGCTTACAATACCGATAAGGGGTACATCAGCCTTGAGGGGCAGACCCATTTCAGTCTGAAGAGCCTTCTTGTTTGCTGCCTTGCCTTCCTTGGCATTTTTGACGGTGTAGTTCATAGCGATTGCGCCGTCGGTTTCGGGGTCATAATTCTTAACGTCAATACCGTTGAGAATACCCTGAAGCTTCCACTGTCTTTCGCGAAGAATAGTGTCAAGTCCGTGGCTGTACCAGGGGTCAAGAATTTCACCTGCATATGAGGGTGAAACAGTTGTGATTTTATTAGCGCATTCAATTGCACCCTTCATGAAGTTCACATCACCGTCATACTCGACAATTGAGGTGTCGGCAGGGTCGAGGCCTATAACATCGTTAATAAGCTCCATACCGTAGGTGCCCTGATACTGAATGTTATGAATGGTGAAAACTGTTTTTATGCCCTGATACCAGGGATCCTTGCTGTAGAAGGTTGAATAAAAAACAGGTGTGAGAGCGCTCTGCCAGTCATTACAGTGAATAATGTCGGGCTTGAAGTCGATTACGGGCAGAATTTCCAGAACGGCACGTGAGAAGAAGGTAAATCTCTCAGCATCGTCATAGTGACCGTAAATTGTGTCTCTCTTGAAATAATACTGGTTATCTATAAGGTAGTAGATAACGCCTTCGTGCTTTGCCTGGAAAATACCGCAGTACTGTCTTCTCCAAGCAACGGGAACTGAGATGTTTGTGATGAAAGTCATCTTATCCTTGAGTTCCTGTTTGATTGTGTCATATAAGGGCATAACAACCCTGCAGCCGATAAGTCTCTTTCTCAGAGCCTGAGGCAGTGAACCGGCAACATCGCCAAGTCCGCCACTGGCCATAAAGGGAAGAGCTTCGCTTGCTACAAATAAAACTTTCATAGTGTGAATCTCCTGTCGGTTATTTTACCGTAATTATACGGTGATATTTTTGCCTATATAAATAGGATAGCTTTCAGCGCCGCTGAGTTCTCTGCCCGGCTTGATAACTACATTCTTATCAAGAATTGCGCAGTTGATTTTTGCACCTGAGCTGATGAATGAATCCTGCATGATGATTGAGTTTTTAACTACAGCACCCTCAGCAATCTGCACGCCTCTGAAAAGGATGCAGTTTTCAACGGTACCCTTTATGATGCAGCCGTCAGCAACAAGGCTGTTTTTTGCATCAGCACATACGCCGTAAATAGCAGGCATATCGTCACGTACCTTTGTGTAAACGGGATGATCCTTAGAGAAAAGCTCTTTATATTCGCCTGTGAGAAGACCCATGCTGATATCATAGTAGCTCTGGAGGCTTTCAACAGTCTTTGCATAAGCTTCAATCTTGTGACCTCTGATATAGAGTGAATCTACATTCTTTGCAATGATATCTCTTTCAAAGTTATCATAGCCCTGACCCTGAGCTGAAGAAACAAGTCTTTCAAGAAGGATACGGCTCATAACAATGATGTTAAGTGAGTAGTCACCTGCAGTGTCCCCTGCCTGACCGACTGTAACGTTAGTGATTTTGTCACCGTCGAGAGCAAAGGTCATAATATTTTCAAGCTTGGGTACTACACCGCGCTTGTAGGCAATTGAAATGTCTGCACCGCTCTTGATATGCTCGTCAACGATTTTGTCGTAATCAAGGTTGCAAACTACATTACAGTCTGAAAGAAGAACATAATCCTTACCTGAATCTGCAATGTATGAAAGCATACCTTCAAGAGCTTCAAGTCTGTTTTTATAAACTCCGCCGCTGCCTGTGAGATTGAAGGGAGGCAGAAGTGTAAGACCGTCGCGTTTTCTTGAAAGGTCCCATGCTTTACCTGAACCGATGTGGTCCATAAGTGACTGATAGTTAGCCTTTGTGCTGATACCAACCTTGCCGATACCGCTGTTTACCATGCTTGAAAGCACAAAGTCAATAAGTCTGTATCTGCCTGCAAAGGGTACTGAACCCATAGTACGAACACTTGTAAGCTCGCTCAGGCAATCGTCATAAACATTTGAGTAAATAATACCTAATACGTTAGGAGCTGCCATTTATTCTTCCCCCTTTACATCTGTGTCAATCATTTCCTTGGCCTTGACAGTGGCACCCTTGCCGATTGTTACCTTTTCACCTATAACGGTTACGCCCCAATCGTCAAGTGAAGCAATTTCTTCAGGGCTTTCGCCAACATGAGCCTTTTCGTCAATAACTGCATTTTCTGCAACGATTGAGTATTCAACAACTGCGCCTGCCTTGATTGTTGTGCCGGGCATAATAATTGAATATCTTACCTTTGCGCCTTCTTCGATATTGACATTTGAGAAGAGGATTGAATAGTCAACATCACCCTCGATGAAGCAGCCTTCACCAATCATTGAGTTTTCAACCTTGGCTGCAGCTGAAATAAAGTGAGGAGGAGCGATGGGATTTCTTGAGTAAATTCTCCAGCTGTCGTCGGAGAGGTCAAGGTCAACCTTGGGATTGAGAAGGTCAAGGTTAGCCTCCCAGAGGCTGTCTATTGTACCAACGTCTTTCCAGTAGCCGTCAAATTTGAATGCGAACATTCTCTCACCGTTTTCGTGCATAGCGGGGATAACATCGTGACCGAAGTCGTTACCTGAATTAGGGTTGTTTTCATCGTCGATGAGATACTGACGAAGCTTTGACCATGTGAAGATATAAACGCCCATTGAAGCCTTGTTGCTCTTGGGATTCTTGGGTTTTTCTTCAAATTCGCTGATTGAGCCGTCATCGTTAACGAACATAAGACCGAAACGTGATGCCTCTTCCCAGGGTACCTCAAGCATAGCAATCGTGCAGGCAGCATCCTTTGACTTGTGGTATTCAAGCATTTTGTTATAGTCCATCTTATAGATGTGGTCGCCTGAAAGCACTGCTACATATTCGGGATTATAGCGGTCAATGAAGTTGATGTTCTGATAGATAGCGTTGGCTGTGCCTTTATACCATTCTGTACCCTTAATCTGCTGATAGGGTGAAAGAATGTGCACACCGCCGTAGGAACGGTCAAGGTCCCAGGGGCCGCCGTTGCCGATGTAGTCGTTAAGCTCCAGAGGCTGATACTGTGTGAGTACGCCTACTGTTTCGATGCCTGAATTGATGCAGTTTGAAAGGGGAAAGTCGATGATACGATACTTACCGCCATAGGGAACTGCCGGCTTCGCAATGTTTTTTGTGAGTATGCCAAGTCTGCTTCCCTGACCACCGGCAAGGAGCATTGCAAGGCACTCGGTTTTCTTTACCATAATGTTTCCTCCGTTCTTTTTATATAATGATTAAATTATTGCTTTTTTGATTTTGCAGCAGGTTTTTTTGCTGCTTTTTCAGTTTTGGGAGCAGCTTTCTTTGACTTAGCCTTATTTTCTTCAATAAGCTTTTCAATTTCTGTTGCTTCCTCTTTTACTTCAGCTGTTTTTTTCGCTTTAGCAGGAGCCTTTTTGGCTTTCTCAGCCTTGGGAGCTTCTGCCTTTTCTTCTTTTACTTTTTTAGCGGGAGCCTTCTTAGCAGGCTTATCCTTACGCACAAGAAGAATACATGAAAGACCGGGCAGGTCAAGAGTTATGCTGTTTTCATAGCCGTGCATAGGCACCTTCTTTGAAGTGACTCTTGTTTTTGTACCCTTGCCGTCGCCGCCGAATTCCTTCGCATCTGAAGAGAGGATAACCTCATAGACACCTTCATTTTCAACGCCGAAGGAATATTTCTCACGCATTACGGGAGTGAAGTTACAAACTGCTGCAATTTCGCCGCCGTTTTTGTCACGTCTTGAGAATGCGATAACACTGTTATCTGTGTCGTCGGGAACAAACCACTTGAAGCCTTCCCAGCTGTAATCAACTTCCCAGAAAGCGGGATATTTGAGATAGATATTGTTGAGCTTCTTTACATAAGCCTTGAGCTGCTGATGCTTTTCATAGCCGAGAAGAAGCCAGTCAAGACCCGTATCGTACTTCCATTCAATGAACTGACCGAATTCCTGACCCATGAAGGTGAGCTTTTTGCCGGGATGTGCCATAAGATAGCCCAGGAATGAGCGCACACCCTTGAACTTATCTTCATATTCACCGGGCATCTTGCCTATAAGAGAACACTTACCGTGTACAACCTCATCGTGAGAAATAGGAAGGATGAAGTTTTCAGAGAAGGCATAGAAAAATGAGAAGGTCAGAAGGTTGTGATTATACTTTCTTGACAGACCGTCCATTGAGAAGTAGCGCAGAGCATCGTTCATCCAGCCCATATTCCATTTGAAATTGAAGCCCAGACCGCCGATATCTGCAGGCTTTGAAACAAGAGGCCATGCAGTGCTTTCCTCTGCTATCATAAGTGCCTGAGGAAATTCTCTGAAAATATTTGTGTTGAGCTTGCGAAGGAAGTCAACTGCCTCAAGGTTTTCGTTACCGCCGTACATATTGGCAATCCACTGACCGTCATCTCTGTCATAGTCGAGATAGAGCATTGAAGCAACGGCATCAACACGAAGACCGTCAATGTGATATTTGTCAAGCCAGAAGAATGCTGAGCTCATAAGGAAGGAGACAACTTCGTTTCTGCCAAAGTCAAATACTTTTGTACCCCATGATTTATGCTCGCCCTTTCTGTCGTCTGCATATTCATAGCAGGCTTCACCGTCAAAGCAGGCAAGACCGTGCTCGTCTTTGGGGAAGTGAGCAGGTACCCAGTCGAGGATAACACCTATTCCGCTTTGGTGGCACATATCTATAAAGTACATAAAATCGTGAGGAGTGCCGTATCTTGAAGTTGCTGCGAAATAGCCTGTTACCTGATAGCCCCATGAGCCGTCGAAGGGATATTCTGACATTGGCATAAGCTCTATGTGAGTGTAGCCCATATCCTTGACATAGGGAACAAGCTCATCTGCAAGATCTTTATATGAATAGGGGTTGCCGTCTTCGTGAGTTTTCCATGAGCCTGCATGAACCTCATAAATATTCATGGGTGACTGATAGATATTCTTTTTCTTGGCTTCCTTGCGCCATTTGCTGTCTTTCCATTTATAGCCTGAAAGCTCATAGTACTTGGAAGCTGTCCGGGGTCTTGTTTCACTGTGGAAAGCATATGGGTCAGCCTTGGCTGTTTTTTTGCCGTCTGCAGCAGTGACAAGGAATTTATAGTTATCATAAACCTTTACACCGGGGAGATAACATTCCCACATACCTGCATCGTTTATAAGTGTCATTTCGCCGCGGCCTTCATCCCAATGGTTGAAGTCACCGATAACGCTGATTGCTTTGGCGTGAGGCGCCCACACACGGAATGAGAAGAGGTCTTTCTGTGAGTCAACCTTATGTGCGCCCATATACTCATAAGCTTTTATGTTGTTGCCCTGATGAAAGAGATAGAGAGCAACATCGTCGCCGAGGATTTTTTTATCTGCCATTATAACACCTCTTTTGCTTTATTTTACGGTGGGTAATGCTGAAAAAAGCATAATATCCCACTCTTTACATTACCTCACATATCATAATAGCACTATAAAAAGAAAATTTCAATAGCATTTTGTTATTTTGTTACAACATTATCTAAAACCATATATTGGATTTGTGCAGCTTGTTAGAAACAATAGTGTCATTTTCTGCAATTTTGTTTCATTTTGGCATTATATTCGCCAACTTTAGCAAAAATCGGAAGTAATGGAAATAATATCACAGAAACAACGGGGAATTTTGTCAAAAAAAGAAGCACCTATTATACGTAATGGGCGCGCCGGACTGTCGATAAAGGCACAAGAACACACAAAAGTCATAAGCATAAAAAAAGATGTGACTATAAACCATAGATTGATATATATATAGCTCAGCGACACAGCATCGAACTGTGTCGCTGAAACTTTTGTGATTGCCGTTTTTTTGCCCTCTCGCGGTACCGTCGTACAGCTTCGGAGCAAAGAAAACGGCATCTTGTACCATTCTCGAAAGTCAAGCAGCGTGCCGAAAAATATTTTTTCGACACGCTGAAGCACCCATTATCCAAAATGGGCGCGCCGCAAATTATTTGTTATTATTTTCTTTTCTCATTTTTTGCTCTGTTTCAATGCGGGACTTTCTGCTTCTTATTGAGTTGTAGCGGTCATAGAGAAACTCCCCTGTTTTGTCGAAGCGATAAGGATTGTTTTCCTTAAAGCTGCTTTCTTTTTTATCCATAAAAATCACCCTCGTTATCTTGCCTCAGAAAAAGCAAAATATGAGGGTGAAGCTGTTAACAGGTGAAGGAAATGTTTTCCACAATTTTTTTCTTTATTGTGAGAAATTCACTTTCGGTTAAAAGGGAGTTGCTCCGGGGCTTTGGCAGGTCAACTTTAATTTCGTGGCTGATTCTGCCGGGCTTGCCCGAAAGGATATAAATTCTGTCTGAGAGAAGAATTGCCTCGTCGATATCGTGGGTGACAATCAGAGAGGAAAGCTTAATCTCTTTCATAATGTCCAGATACCACTGATGCACTGCGGTTTTTGTTATGGTGTCAAGAGCGCTGAAAGGCTCATCAAGAAGAGCCACACCCTCAGATGCAAGATAGGTGCGAAGGAAAGCCGCACGCTGACGCATACCGCCTGACAGCTGATGAGGATATTTTTTTTCAGTGCCTTCAAGGCCGAAAAAGGTGAAATGCTCCGCTGCCTTTTCTCTTGCAGTTTTTTTCTTTTCGCCCTTGACTATAAGGGGCAGCGCCACATTGTCAAGTACGGTGTAGTGAGGCAAAAGCAAATCCTTCTGCAGCATATAGCTCATTCTGCCTGTTTTGCCCGTTATATCCTCACCGTCTAAAAGTACCCTGCCGCTATCAGGTATATTAAGACCTGACAGCACATTGAACAGTGTAGTTTTACCGCTTCCGCTGACACCTAAAAGAGAGACTATTTCGCCCTCATGAAGGTGTATGCTTATATCCTCAATTACATTTTCACCGTCATAAGAAACAGTAATATTACTTGCCTTTAATTTTTCCATATTGAACCAACTTATAAAAGATAATCATTTGTGAAGCCTGTGCCTGCAGGGATTTCCTTTTCAACAAGACCCTCGTCACCCAGCCACTTATAGAAAGCATCCCAGCGCTGTGCATCTATTATGCCCCAGCTTTCAGCATCGGCGATATATTGCTCGTTAATCCACTTCTGACTTGCAAGAACAAGGTCTTCTGAGCCGTTAAGTGAGCCTGTTGTGTCGCCGGCTATAAGAATTGAAGCTGCTTCTTCGGGATTGGCTATAGCGTGTTCATAGCCCTTTGCTGTTGCGGCAAGGAATGCCTTTGCCGTGTCGGGGTCGCTTTCAAGAAAAGCATCATTTGCAATAATAACGGGAGTGTAAAAGTCAAAAACGCTGTCAAGCTCGCCGAAGTCAAAATATTCAAAATCGAGACCTGTCAGCTCTGCGTTAATGCCTGACCAGGCGTAGTAAATCCACACTGCATCGGTGTCGCCGTGACGAAGTGCCTGAGCTTCATTGGTTATAACATTGGGAATAAGCTCCACCTTAGAGAAGTCGCCGCCGTCTTTTGCCATAACATGTCTGATGATAGCTTTTTCAGTGGGGCTGTCCCATGTGCTGTAGCGTTTGCCCTCAAGGTCCTTGGGCGTTTTGCAGTCACGGGAGATAATGCCTGAGGTGTTGTGTTGCAGAATTGTAGCCACGGTTGTGATATTAAGAGGTTCTGCACTTGCAAAGTTTGCTGCGAGGCTGTCCTGAGCTGATATGCCGAACTGTGACTGACCTGATGCCGTCATCATTTCCGCGCCACCCTCGGGAGGCTGAACGATTGTGACTTTCAGTCCTGCCTCTTCATAGTACCCGAGCTTATCAGCCACATAAAATCCTGTGTGGTTTGTGTTGGGTGTCCAGTCAAGGCAGAGGGTTATTTCTTTAAGGTCGCTGCCCTCATCGGCAGAGTCCGAACAGGCGGCAAGACAGAAAAGAAGTGTGAGTGAAAGTATAATAGCAGTAAATTTTTTCATAATTATTTCTTCCTTTTATATGGCATTGCCAAATTTTTGAGAATTGCCACTGCGCCCATCAAAGCAAGGCTCACCAGTGACACAAGGATGATTACCGCAAACATTTTGTCAAAAGCATAGGCCTTTTTAACTCTTGTCATATATACGCCCAGACCCTCAAAGCCGCCCAGCCATTCGGAGATAACTGCACCCACAACGCTATAAGAAGCAGAAACCTTAAGACCTGAGAAAAACTGTTCCATAGCTCCCGGAAGCTTAATGTGACGGAATATCTTAAAGTCGCCGCCGCCCATGCTTCTGATAAGGTTAATGCTGTCCGGGTCGGCACTTTTAAAGCCGTCGAGCAGTGAAATGGTTATGGGGAAAAAGGTAGTGAGTACAACAAGGGTAATTTTGGGTGCCATTGAAAAGCCCATCCATAAAACTAAAAGAGGGGCAATTGCAATAGTGGGTATTGTTTGGGTAATAACAAGTATAGGGTACACTGCTTTATAGAGAAAGTCGAAGCGGTCCATTAAAACAGCTATGACAAAACCCAGGGCGGTACCGATTAAAAGACCGTAAAGTGCCTCTTGCAAAGTGATAGCCGAGTGGGACATAAGTATGGAAAAGTCAGTGATAAAAGCTCTTGCCACATCTATAGGTGACGGGAGCATATATGAGGGTATGATTTCGCCCTCGCTGACAAAGAGCCACACGCCAGCGAGCACAAACAGTGACACTACGGGTGCTAACTTACCTGTGATGCTTTGATACTTTTTTGTCAATGGTTAAAACCTCACCTTCGGGTCTGTAAACAACTTTGATATAGGCTGAAACGCTTTCACAGCCTGCATTGATAGCCACCTTTTGGCAGTTGGCGGCTATTTCCATAAGCTGGTCATAGCTTTCACCTTCGATTGTTGTTTCAAAGGGGCCTACATAATAGTTTAATCCTGAGGAAGCTATGTATGCTATAACCTCATCAACTATGCGGATAAGCTCCTCCTCACTGTCCGTTTTGGGTAAAACCTGAATTGCGATACTTGCTGTCATATTCTGACACTCCTTATGTAAAAATTTTAACATAGGAATTTTCCTGCGGTGATTCAGCTCTTCCTCGCCGGCAGAGGAAAATAAAAACACCACCTCTATGGGTGGTGTGAAATTCAAGAGCATGTTACTTAGCCTACGTCGGTATTATCCGAATCAGGTTATGGGTATAATCTCAGCCGATTAAATCAGCACCCCCAGTAATATTCTTATGTTGTCACTATTGTAGCACTGCAGATTTATTTTGTCAAGAAAATTTTTCATGCACCTTTGGTGCATTTCATGGCTTGCCATTTCATAACCGCAAGGTTATTTCATGCCGAAGGCATTTCATTTTGGTACGCGTGGAAGAAAGAACAAGTGGCAGGTTTTAGCCCACCACTTTAGTTTTATATTAATTTAGTGTTTCACACCGCAAGCGCAGACCTTATTCTGTCCGAAAAGCTTCTGGAAGAAATTGATGAGCTTGAAGAAGAAAGCTTTTATGCCGCCCTTATGGCAGTTGCATGAGCAAGGCTCAGCAGGTTTTTCGAACTCATAACCGCAGCCGTTATCGCACTTATAGTCACCGTTTGAATCCTTGTGACCCTTAGCATTAACATAGTTACCAATATAGCTGTCACCGCACTCGCAGGTGTAAACTGTGTAGCCTTTATCTGTGCAGGTGGGAGCAGTAACAGTAGTGCTGTATGAATGTTCAGTGTGCTTGTAATTGTAAATATCTCTTAAGCATAAAGCAGGGCGAATACCGTAACAGGCATTGGCAGCACAGTCTTCGCTCATATAACCACCAGAGACATAACAGCAAGTGCGAGACCAACTGCCGGGAGTGCGAAGCAGCCAACTTTCACCGGTAAGCCCCTGACTGAAAGCGTAGTCGCTGCCATAGGCTATTCGGTTTTCATCTTCTTCTGTTATCCACTCTAAGAAACCGTAATTGACATTGCATATATCTCTTCGTGAGAGCATAAAGATTTTATCGTTAGTCGGATTGCTGTCAAATGGCTTGCCGTCATCTATATAACCTCCTGTAGTAAGGTAGCTGTCGTTGTTGAGTGCTGTTGTGCTTATTTCCTTCTTTTCTGAAACTGTGAAGGCTGTGTTATAGAAATCCTCATTGAGCCACTTTCTTATTGAACTCGTTTCATAGTCACTTGCAAAGTTTGTGAATGCGGGATCGCTGAAATAGCTGAATTCATCCCAACCTTCCTCCCCTGTAAAGTACACGGTGTTGTTGTAAGCCTGTGTGTCAATAATTGTTTCGCACAGAATAAGACCCTTCTCCGGGTCGAGAACACGCCAGTCAACAGGATCAAAGCTGAACCAATATATGGTATCCCTGAGATAGCCGTTGTAGTACTGAAATCCAAAAGCAGGGCTACTGTTATATGTCCTCGCTGCTCTGTATTCTGTAAATTTAACGCCACGGTATTTGTTGCCGTTATAGGTTACATCGGTGAATCTCATCCGGTCGCCTTGCCCCATTGAGCCCAGATACCCGTTACCTGTATAATATCCGTAGCTTGTCCAGTTTTCCCAATCGGGTGCAAGTTTGTTAAGAGCCGTGATAGTTGCCTCGTCTTTAACCTCGCTCTGCGGATATGAGCCGAACTGAATGATGTCACCCAGCTTATAAGTGTCACCTTTTGCATAAGCCATAGGTGCAATTGACAATAACATCATCACTGCTAGGATTAAGCTTAAAAATCTTTTTGTCTTTTTCATAAAATTACCTCCAAAAATTTTATAAAACTTGTCAATAGGACTTGTTTCAGTCCTATACTATCATTAAACCGTGATAAAGTCAATAAAAAAGGACTAAAACAAGTTCTTTTTATTGAGGTGAATTATGTCTGACACAAAAATAAAACAAGATGAAATAAGAATAGGTGCCAATATACGCAGAATAAGAAAAGAAGCCCAAATAGGGCAGACCGAGCTTGTTGTTCGTCTGCAATTAAGAGGCATTGATATGACGAGAGAAAGTCTTGTAAAAATAGAAAGAGGTATTCAGCACATATATGCAACACAACTCAGAGCTATAAGAGATGAGCTTGAAACGACTTATGATGAATTACTTAAGTAACAACTGCCTTTTGGGCGGTTGTTTTTTTGTTGTCCTCATCCACCGCAAGCGGTCCCCCTTCTCCTTAAGAAAGGAGAAGGCACACATAGCCTTCCCCTGAGAGGGGAAGGTGTCACGCAGTGACGGATGAGGTGAAACGGCGGTCACCACACTCTCTTAACACCGCCGCCACACCCGCGTACACACCAAAAATCAAACAATCTCAAAAATATTTTCCCAAAGGTGTTGTCCTTTCCATAAAAATGTGTATAATGTAAAAGGATAAATTTGTAATCTTATATTCAGAGGTAGACGGTTATGTGTTAATACAGTATTTATGTCAACCGTAAAAGTGAAATTTTGAAAGGATTGTAATTATGATTCAGTTTGAAGAATTAAGATTAAAGTTAATGGAAAGCGAAAAGCCCCTCACAGAGCTTGCCGCTGCCCTCGGCCTTGACGAAATGGCAAAGGAGATTGCCACCCTTGAGGAGCAGACTGCTGCTGAAGGCTTCTGGGAGGATCTGCAGAATGCACAGAAGGTGACACAGAGAATAGCATCACTGAAAAATAAAATCAAGGCTTATGAAGACCTTAAAGGTGCCTATGAGGATGCTCTTGTTATGATTGAGCTTTCAGACGAAGAGGGCGACCTTGACCTTCTCGAGGAATGTCAAAGCAGTGTTGAAGCTGTTGAAAAGGAGCTTGACAAGCAGATTCTTGCAACTCTCCTCTCAGGCGAATATGACAACAATAATGCAATTCTCACCTTCCACGCAGGTGCCGGCGGTACCGAGGCTCAGGACTGGTGTCAGATGCTTTTCAGAATGTACGGTCAGTGGGCAACAAAGCACGGCTTCAAGTTTACAACCGTTGACTTCCTTGATGGCGATGAAGCAGGTCTTAAGAGTGCCGTTGTTGTTATCGAGGGCGAAAATGCTTACGGTTACCTCAAAAGTGAGATGGGTGTTCACCGTCTTGTACGCGTTTCACCCTTCGACTCATCAGGACGCCGCCACACATCCTTTGCTTCACTTGAAGTTATGCCCGAAATCGACGACAACGTTGAAGTTGAAATCAGAGAAGAAGATATCAAGATGGAGGTTTACCGTGCTTCGGGTGCAGGCGGACAGAAGGTTAACAAGACCTCATCGGCAGTTCGTCTTATCCACGAGCCTACAGGCATCGTAGTTTCATGCCAGGTTGAAAGAAGCCAGCATCAAAACAGAGAAGTCTGTATGAGAATGCTCAAGTCAAAGCTTATCGAAATCAAAGAGAGAGAGCACGTTGACAAGATTGAAGATATCAAGGGTGAACAGAAGGAAATCGGCTGGGGCAGCCAGATCCGTTCATATGTCTTTATGCCCTACACCCTTGCAAAGGACCACAGAACAGGCTTTGAAATGGGTAACATCAATGCTGTTATGG
>JAZSKE010000054.1:0-25133 GCA_045534675.1 Acutalibacteraceae bacterium | reverse complement strand
ACTGTCAAGTGTATAACAAATTTCATCGTCGGGATATTCAAAAAACATCGGACGCATTACAGGGTAACCCCTTTCACTTGCAATATCCGTTTGCTTTTTTATGTACGGCCTTAACTTTTCACGGATAAAAATAAGATTTTTAAGGATTTCAAAATTCTCTTCGCCGAAGCTCCAGATTTCATTCGGGTCACCGCTCGGTTCCTTAAGCCCCGGTGTCGGTTCAAAATGACGGATTCGTGAGCCGTGGAGTCGCATAACGGGACTGAACAAGCCGAACTGGAACCAACGGACAATAAGCTCTTTAAAATAATCGCTCGTTATATCCGCACCGTAAAAGCCGCCGATATCCGTATTCCACCACGGAATTCCGCACATTGCAATATTAAGTCCTGCTTTTACCTGACAGGCAAGACTTTCGAATGTCGATTCAATATCACCCGACCACACAAGCGAACCGAATTTCTGACTTCCTAAGTATGCACAGCGTGTAAGTGTGATTATATCATCTCTGCCGATTGATTTGAAACCGTCGTAGGCCATTTTTGAATAATAATACGGATAAAGGAGTGCAACCATATCCGCACGTCCTTTGTACCAGATAAGATTATCAAAATGTTCGGGATGAATTTCAGGCTCCGCTTCGTCAAACCAGAGAGCGTCCACGCCGTTGTCGATATAATTTTCCTTAATTTTACTCCAAACATAATCACGTGTTGCAGGATTTGTAACATCAATTTCGCCCTGCCAGCCGTAGAAATCAAAAACTCTGTCGCAACCGCGCGCCGTACGCATAAGCATATTGTTGTTTCGCATAAAGTTGTAGTTTTCACTGCCACCGTTGACGGTAGGCCAAACGGAAACAATCAGCTTTGTATTCATTTCGTGAAGCTCGTCCGACATCGCCTTTACATCCGGCCAGTATTTCGGGTCAAATTTATAGTCTCCCTGCTCTGTCCAGTGAAAATAGTCAGCAATAATAACCGAAAGGGGAATGCCCAGCTCCTTATACTTTCTTGCAACAGAAAGCAGCTCCTCCTGAGTTTCATAGCGGAGTCTGCACTGCCAGAAGCCTGTTGCCCACTCGGGCATTTTCGGCGAATAGCCCGTCAAATCCGAAAGTGTTGTGCATACCTCTTTGGGTGTACCCGCCATAACTACAAAGTCCATAAACCTGCAGCAGTCACAGCTCCAACGGGTACGGTTATTTGAAAGCTCGCAAAGACCCGTTGAGGGATTGTTCCATAAAAAGCCGTAGCCAAGAGATGAATACACATAGGGGATAGTGCATTTTGCGTTGACATTGCGTATATCTATTGACGAGCCCTTAAGGTCAAATTCATTATCCCAGCTGTGGCCGAGACCGAAGAAATGCTCACCCTTATTTGGCTCAAAAGTAACTCTTGCTGACCACAGACCGCTGCCTTTATTATCAAAATGACGGAAATTACTGTGAAATGTCAGCTCAGGCTTTTCCTCAATAATAACCTTGTCGCCTACATAAAATGTCAGCTTTCCGTTTGTTTCAAGCTTTACCTTAAGGGTACCGCAAGTGAGAGTAACATAATGGTCATACTCCCGGATTACAGCATCTGCCTTCTGCGGCATAAGAGTATAGTTTTCGTCAATGACCTGATTGTCGGGAAAGCCCTGAAAACGTATGGCGTTTTTTCCGCAGGCACTGATACGGATAAGCTCCGTGTAGCGTGTAAATAAAATTTCGTTGTCTTTAACAATAAGATTATACATAGTATTTTCTCCTTTTCACTTATTAATCTATATTTTTATGCCATTTTTTCCAAAGCCTCAAGAGTAATTTCATATTTAGTTTCATCACCCTTGTTAAAACGCTCCATTTCTTCTATCATATAGTACGCCATTCTCTGCGGTTCATTACCTGTACTTCCTGCAATGTGAGGGGTCAGTATTGCATTAGGACACCAGAAAAGGGGGCTTATGTAAGGAAAATATTCGCTTTTGATAACATCAGCTACAAAGGTTCTCGAGGGATGAAGAAGAAGTGATAAAGCAAGAGAATACTCGGAAACCTGTGCGCCTCTGCCTGTGTTGATGAAGGTTGAGTGCTTTTTCATTTTACTGAACAGCTTACGGTTAAAGACATTTTTTAGCTCAGGCTTGTTGGCAAGATGGTTGCTGATAATATCACATTCACTGAAAAGCTCTTCAAGACCGATAAGAGTAACACCTAATTCTGCCGCCTTCTCTTTACTTACAAAGGGGTCATAAGCATAAACCTCAACAGATAGCTCCATAAGTCTTTTTGCCACTGCCTGACCGATAGCACCAAGACCGACGAGACCTATCTTGCATCCGAAATTACCCGGTGATGAATTTGCAAAAACAAAGGAACGGGGTAAAAGAGTACGGTAACACTTAGCTGCCTGAAAATACCCCTTGGAAGCAAGACATATCTGCGCAAATGTGTATTCGGCAACGGGCAGGGCGTTTGCGGCAAAGGCACTGAAAACCTTTATTCCGCTTTCAAGAAAAGGTCTTGCAAAATACTGAACTGTTCCTGCCGAATAAAAAACTGCTTTCAGCTTGGGCATATATTCTTTTATTTCATCTTTGGAGAAATTTAGCATTCCCCAGGTGGCAAAAGCAATTTCACAGTCAGCAAGAAAGGCTTGGTTTTCTTTCAAATTTTTTCTGTTTATTCTGCAGGAAAGTTCACCGTATTCACTGAGCTTTTTTAAAACCTCAGGAGTATATACCTTGGAAAACTGTCTCTGATTTGTTCCGAAAAGTGCTATTTTCATATCTGTTTATCATCCTTTCTCTTTTAGTTTATCATATTTGTTTTATATAAACAATACAAAATCTCCAATATTTAATGATTTATTATTGTATTTTTTTCATTAAAATGTTAAAATAGTTCAGATAATAACCAAGAGGAATGATATTATGGAAAATATTCTTTCACAGAAGATCAGTATATACGGCAGAGAAATTGCTAACCGTGTGCTTTTTCAGCCGATGGAGGGTTGTGACGGAACAGCCGAAGGTGCTGTGGATGAGCTTACAAAGCGCAGATATCTCCGCTTTGCGCAGTCGGGTGCAGGCATAATATGGTTTGAGGCTACAGCCGTCTGCAACGAGGGCAGAGCGAATCCACGTCAGCTTTACATAAATGAAGACACTGTCGGCAGTTTTAAGGCATTGGTAAGTGAAATAAAAAGAAAATCAAAAGAGCTGCACGGCTTTGAGCCTGTTATTATAGTTCAGCTTACTCACAGCGGAAGATACAGCAAGCCCAACGGTACCCCCGAGCCTGTTGTGGCATACAGAAACGAGTTGTGGGAAAGGGGCAAGGAAGATCAGCCCTTTAAAGTGGCTTCTGATGAGTACCTTGCCACAATACCCGCTATGTACGCTAAAGGGGCGAAGTTATCTCTTGAGGCAGGCTTTGACGGAATGGATGTCAAATGCTGTCACGGTTATCTTTTCAATGAATTTCTCAGTGCTTATGAGCGCGAGGATAATTACGGCACAAGCTTAGAAAACCGCACAAGGCTCTATTTTGATTGTATTGATGCTGTCAAAGAAGCCGTAGGTGACAAAGCTTTTGTCACAACAAGACTTAACAGCTGTGACTGCTTCCCCTACGGTTACGGCTTCGGTGTCAATGAAAAAAATGAAATCGACCTTACGGAAACGAAGCTGATTGTTGAAAAGCTTCATAAAAAGGGCGTTGAGCTTATCAATCTCACTATCGGCAACCCTTATCTCATACCTCACACTAACCGCCCCTATGCGGTGAAATCTCCCGAAGACGGCAAAATCGGTATGAAGCGTGTTTACGATGTAACAAAAGAAATAACAAGCGCCTTCCCCAATATGAAATTTGTAGTATCGGCTCTCACCTATGAGGGAGAAAATGCTATGGAATATGCGAAAAAGCTTCTTTCTGAGGGCGTGGGAGATTTTGCAGGCTTTGGCAGAATGACCTTCGCGTACCCAACATTTTATAAGGATTACCTGGAAACGGGCGCGCTTGACAAAGGCAAGGTATGTATCAAATGCAGTAAATGTTCAGAACTTATGAGAGCAGGCACTGTTTCGGGCTGTGTAATAAGAGACAGCGAGGTATATATGCCCTATTATCAGAAATATGTTATGAAGAAATAAGGTGAAAATATGGTTGCAGTTGTAACAGGTGGCAGCAGAGGTATCGGTAAAGCTATTGCCGAGGAGCTGATGAAGAAAAAATATACGGTTATCGTCACCGCAAGGAGCAAAAGCAGCGAAACCGATGAATTGGAAAAACTCTACAGTGACAGATTCCTTTTTCTTCCTTGCGATATTTCCGATTCTGAAAGCAGAAAAAATCTCGCTTGCTTTATAGATGATAATTTCGGCTCCCTCGATCTGCTTATAAACAATGCAGGTGTTGCGCCAAGGGAAAGGAAGGATATTCTTGAAATAACCCCTGAGGATTTTGACTATCTGACGGATATAAATTTGAAAGGTACATTCTTTGTCACTCAGGAGCTTACACCTTTGCTGATTAAAAACGAAAAGTCAAGAATTATAAACATATCCTCAATGTCGGCGTATACTGCTTCCGTAAACAGGGGAGAGTACTGCATATCAAAGGCGGGTATCTCAATGATAACAAAGCTCTTCGCCGCAAGACTTGCAGAATACGGTGTGAGCGTAATTGAAATAAGACCCGGCATAATCGAAACAGATATGACCTCGAAGGTAAAGGAAAAGTACGAAAAGCTTATTGCCGAGGGTATAACGCCCATAAAGCGTATGGGGCAGCCTCTCGATGTTGCAAAGTGTGTGATTTCTGTTGCTGAGGGCAATTTTGATTTTTGCACGGGTACGGTGATTGACTGTGACGGCGGATTTAATGTGAGGCGCTTATGATAAAAATTTATAAATGTCTTATAATAGGCAGCGGTGCGGCGGCTTACAGTGCTGCAGATTGGCTTTACAGAGAAGGCATAGACGATATTGCCCTTGTTACTGAAAACCGACTTTCAGGCACATCGCGAAATACAGGAAGCGACAAACAGACTTATTATAAACTGTCTATGGACGGTTTCACCCCTGACAGCCCCTATAAAATGGCATCGGATATGTTTTCAGGCGGCTGCTGTGACGGTGAAAAAATGTATCTCGAGGCGGTGAACAGTCGGAAATGTTTTCTGAGACTTTGCGAATACGGTGTGAATTTTCCCACAGACGATTACGGCGGATATCCCGGCTATAAAACCGACCACGATGACACCGTAAGAGCCACATCTGTAGGGCCTCTTACTTCAAAGATAATGACGGAAAAGCTTGAAAGGGTAGTGCTTGAAAACAACAAAACACCTTTACTTGACAACAAACTGGTTATAAAAATCCTCACTGACGGAAAAAAGACCTACGGTGTGCGAGTGCTTGACCTGAAAAGTAAAAAGGAAGAAAATATCTATGCCGAAAATGTAATCTGTGCCACAGGCGCACCTGCTTGCATTTATGAGGATTCTGTTTATCCGCCTTCTCAGCACGGTATGACGGGTGTGCTTGTTGAGGCGGGGGTGCGAATGTGCAATTTCACCGAGTGGCAATACGGTATGTCGTCGGTAGACTTCCGGTGGAATGTTTCGGGGAGCTTTATGCAGGTTATCCCACGTTTTGTAAGTGTTGACAAAGACGGCATAGAAAGGGAATTTTTAAAAGATTACTTTGACGGCACTGCTGAAGCTTACAGTTATGTTTTTCTTAAAGGTTATCAGTGGCCTTTCTCATTTGAAAGAGCGGACCGCAGCTCAAAAATTGACCTGGCAGTACATTCTGAAATGCTGAAAGGCAGAAGGGTTTATCTGGATTACAGAAAAAATCCCGAAGATTTTTGTTTTGAAGAGCTTTCCGACGAGGCTAAAAAATATATAACTGATACCGATTGCTTAGCAGACACACCCATAGAAAGACTTGAAAAGCTCAACAGTAAGGCCATTGATGTTTATCTTCGTCAGGGTATAGATTTGCATAAGGAAATGCTCCGTATAGCCGTATGCGCCCAGCACAATAACGGCGGAGTTTATACAAATAACAACTTTGAAACTGATATAAAGGGGCTTTATGTTATTGGCGAAGCCGCAGGCACCTTCGGGCTTTCAAGACCCGGTGGCTCTGCACTCAATGACACTCAGGTGGGCGGACTTGTTGCCTCAAGGCATATTAAAAGCAAGACTTCACCCATCTTTGACGAAAAGGAGCTTTCGGAGTTTGAAATTGAAGCCGAGCCGTTCATATCAAATGCGGATATTGACTACTCTCACTTAAAAAAGAAAATGAGTCAGGTCGCTTCCTTTAAAAGAGACTATGAGAGCTGTGTTTCTCTTCTCACAGATGTAAACGAAGCACTCGGTTACTACCCGAGGGAACACAGAAATATCAGTGAATACTACCGTGATAAAGATATGCTCGTAAGCATGAAAGCACTTCTGGAAGCTATTGTCACCGAACTTCCGAAAACGGGAAGCCGCGGCGGTGCAATTTTCATAAAAGACGGAAAGACAGTAAAAGAAAATACCTATTACAGAGATTATCTCACTCTTACAAAAAACGGAAAAACCGAGTTTATAAAGGTTTCGCCTGTACCTTACGGACAAAAACCTTTTGAATATTATCTTAGTAAAATAAAAGAAGGAGAAAAATTATGATGACGGGAAATAAAAAAATCGACATCAAAAGAGCAAACAATAAAGAAATACTTGCCTTTTCGCTTTTGCCGCTGGGCTTCTTCTTTATTGACTGCACAGTTTACACAGTAATTAACTTTTATATGACTGACGTGCTGAAACTCAGTATGGGACTTGTTTCCATAGTTCTTTTAGGTACCAAGGTGTGGGATGCGGTCAACGACCCTGTTATGGGACAGATTGTTGAGCGTACCAGAACAAAGTGGGGTAAATGCAGACCTTATCTTCTGTGGATACCTATCCCGTTTGCAGTTACTACAGCCCTTTTGTTCCTCCCCGTAAATTTTCCTGAAAGCTGGAACATCATCACAAAGGACGGCACTAATTTAGGTAATGCAGGTAACTTTGTGTATATGCTTGTTATGTATATGGTTTACATAACTGCATATACGGCAATTGAAATTCCGAGAAACAGTCTCACTCCTCTCGTTTTCCCGCAGAAGGATTCAAGAGTTAAAGCCGTTTCCGTTTCAAACACAGTAGGCTCACTCGGCACAATTCTTCCCTCTGTTCTTATCTGGACGATGGCAGGTCTTTTAGGTAACGGTAAAAAGGATATGACCGATATGGGTTATTTCTGGTCTGCCGCAATTTTTTCGGTAATGGGCGCCGCAATTATGATGTGGTCATTCTTTGGCATAAAAGAAAAGGTCTACATTCCTCCCAAAAAAGAAAAATCATCAAAGAATATAAAGATTATATTTAAGGATAAGAGAATCGTTATGCTCCTTCTTGCCGCTTTCTTCAACGGCATTATCAACATCGGTGCAATTTTCCTTTCATACTTTGCCCGTTGGAACTGCATCGGTATTCTTCCTATGGACAAGATAAATCTCTTCATTGAAGGCATCGTAGGTAAAAATCCCAACATTGACGCTGTTGCAATACTTCCGACTCTGCTTTCCGTAATGAGCGGTATATCCTATATGCTTTCTATGCTTTGTGTGCCTTTGCTTCTTAAAAAGATGTCAAAGAAACAGCTCTGGATATGGATGTCCTTCCTCGGTGCGGCAGCAAATGTTATTGTATATATTATCGGTATTTATGTTGTACCCTACAACACTATCCCCGGCTTTATACTTTATGCTGTGCTGCGTTTCTTCACAAACTTCCCTGTAGGTATGAGTACCGTGCTTATTGTTTCTATCATCGCCGATGTTACTGACAGCGTTGAAATGGAAAAGGGTGACCGCCTCGAGGCTACCGTTTATTCCTTCAAGGGTCTTCTCTACAAGATTTCGGCAGCAGTTTTCAATGTTGTAGTGCTTCAGGTTATTGACATTTTAGGCTACAATGCAGAAAAAATGGAAATCATCACCGAAAATGTAACCAAGCCTCTTATCATATCTACCACTCAGGCAAATATTATTGACGGCGTAAACTACACTGCACTTCTCAACGGTATATTCTTTATGCTGACTGCTATGGGTGCTATAGGCCTTATTCTTCAGGCAATTCCTATGATGTTCTTTAAGTTTGATGAAAACGAAATGGATGCAAAGCTTCAGATTTACAGAAAAGAGAGAGAACTTCAGATGGAAGCATCACTTTCGGAGGCGTAAAATGAACAGCTTTAAACTCGGTCTTTGCAGCGTTACCTTCAGAAAAAAGGCCGCCGAAGAAATTGTTAAGCTTTGTAAAAAAGCCGGCATCGGATATATTGAGTGGGGTGGAGATGTCCATGTTAAAACTGCAGACGATGCCGTAAAGGTAAAGGCTTTGTGTGATGAAGCAGGCATTATAATCAGCTCCTACGGCAGCTACTTCAACAGTGCGGACTATGACGAAAAGCAATGGCTTGGAGTCTGCGAAACAGCAAAGAAAATGGGTGCTTCATCCGTAAGAATATGGCTGGGCAAAAAAGACAGTGAAAAAACAGATGAGGCTGACTATCAGACACTTCTTACAAACACCAAAAAAATGTGTGATATTGCGGCAGGGTACTCTTTAACGGTCTGCCCCGAATGTCACGGGAATACTTTTAACAACAATACCGATGCTTTCTTACGCTTCAGAAAGGATTTGCAAAGAGATAATTTCAAAACCTATTTTCAGTCAAGATATTTCCGTATGGAATATGACCTTGACAGAATTGACAGAACCTTTGACTTCACAGAAAATGTCCATGTTTCTTACCGCGACCTGAAAAGAGAACAGCTTTTCAGAAAAAAGGACAGAAACTATATTGACACTCTGCTCAAAAAGTTAAAGGAAAAGAATTTCGACGGTATAGTTATGGTTGAATTTGTTTCTTTTGGCAGTGAAGCTGTGTTTTATGAAGATATTGAAAGATTAAAAAGCTATTAAGGAGAAAAGCATTATGAATTTTGAAAAAGCATTGAAACTCTATTCAGAAACTCCGACAAAAGAAAAACTCCACGAGGTCGCAGACCTTCTTCTGGGTGAAATGACACTCAGTGAAAAAATCCGTATGCTTCAGGGCCATGCAATGGGAGTTACAATTAAAAACTTTATCACCAAGGGCAGATTCTATAACGGTGAAGCCTATCCTGCGGGCGGGTGCAAAAGACTTGGAATTCCTCCTGTGCTTTTCACTGACGGACCCCGTGGTATAGTTATGGATAAATGCACCTGTTTTCCTGTTTCCATGCTTCGCGGTGCAGCCTTTGACGATGAGCTTGAATACCGTATCGGTGAGGTTATGGCAAAAGAAGCCTCTGCCCTTGATGCAAATCTTTTTGCAGGTGTTTGCATCAATTTGCTTCGTAACCCTATGTGGGGCAGAGCTCAGGAAACCTACGGTGAAGACCCCTTTCTTCTTGGAAAAATGGGCGCGGCACTCACAAGGGCAATGCAGGATAACGGCATAATTGCCTGCCCTAAGCACTACGCTCTCAACAGTATAGAAGACCTGCGATTCAGCGCTAATGCCATAGCTGATGAAAGAACCCTTCACGAGGTCTATCTGCCTCATTTTAAAAAGTGCATAGATGCGGGTGCTATGTCAATTATGGGCGCATACAACAGAGTAAACGGTACATATGCCTGTGAAAATAAAGAGCTGCTCACAGACATTCTCAGGGATAAGTGGGGCTTCGACGGCTTTGCACTTTCAGACTTCTTTTACGGTATTTATGATGGCGTAAGAAGTCTCAAGGCAGGCATGGATGTGGAAATGCCTTACCTTTTCCGTTATGCATCCCTCGGTATAAGCCTTAAAAAAGGTGATATCACCGAAAATGATATCGATATTGCCGCGGCAAGAGTGCTCAGGGCTCTCATAAGTACCCTGCCGAAATATAAAAAGCAGGATAAAAGTATTATACTCTCGCAGAAGCATATTGCTCTTGCCAGAGAAGCAGCAACAAAGGGTATGGTACTTCTTAAAAATAAAAATAAAGTTCTGCCCATTCCCGAAGGCAAAAGGATTGCCGTTGTGGGCAGATATGCAAATCAAAGAAACATCGGCGACCACGGTAGCAGTAATGTTTTCAGCCCCTATGCCGTAACACCCTATGAGGGTATGTGTAACCGCTTCGGTAAGGGTAATGTTTCACTTTATAACGGCTGCACTGTTACAGAGGCTATGAAAGCGTCTGCAGATTGTGAATATATTGTAGTGTGCGTTGGCAGTGACTGGCTTCAGGAGGGTGAGTTCCTTGTCAACCTGGGCAATGTCAAAAAGAAGCCTAAGGGTTCAGGCGGTGACAGAGCAGACCTTCATATTCCTCAGGAGGATGTAAAGCTCATAAAGGGTCTTTCTTGTCTGGGCAAAAAGCTTATAGTCAACATTATGGGCGGAAGTGCTTATGTAATCAAGGATTGGCTTCACTGCGCTGACGGTGTGCTTATGTCATTTTACAGCGGACTTGAAGGCGGTAACGCACTGGCGGACATTTTAAGCGGTGATGTTAATCCTGCAGGAAAGCTGCCTTTCACAATAGCACAGAAAGCCGAAGATTATCCGCCCTTCCTTCACCTTGGTGCAAAAAACAAAGACATCGAATACGGATACTATCACGGCTACACCCTTTTTGACAAAGAAGGCAAAGAACCTCATTTTCCCTTTGGTTTCGGTCTTTCCTATACTGATTTCCAATATAAGGATGCAGATGTAACTAAAGATGAAAATAAGATTTCCGTCAGCCTTAAGGTGGCAAACACAGGTGATTTTGACGGCGATGATATAATTCAGATTTATATCGGCAGTGATAATAAAGAAGCAGACAGACCCGTCAAGCTCCTCAAGGGCTTTAAGCGTATAAGCGTTAAAAAAGGCGAGATTGCAGAAGCTACAGTAAACATTGACATTGATGATATTAAATTCTATTGCCCCGAAAAAGGTGAATGGGTGCTTGATGAAAGCTATACCGTTTATTTGGGTGCAGACAGCAGAATAGTTGCTAAGATCGGAAAAGTACAATTCTGAGCGGGAGGAATATTATGAAAAAAAGTCCATATTCTCCTGATGAATTTATGTCTGCACTTTACGGCAAATTAAAAAATGTTCCTTACGCAAATGTAAAATCCCATGAAGATGCAATAAATAAAGGAAAGGAAATCAAGGATAAGGCAAAAGAGCTTTTCTCAATTGATAAAATCTGCTCCTTAACAGAAAAAGCAGAGCTTACCGAAAGGGGAAAAACTCTCGAATACGCCGACTATACCCTTAAAAAATATGACCTTAAAATCTGTGAAGGTCTTGTTTCTGCCGTGTATGTGCTTATGCCTGAAAAGCTGAAAGAAAAATCAAAGGGCGTTGTTGCTCTTTGCGGTCACGGTTACGGTGTGAGGCAGATACTGAATATTTCAAAAAAAGGCAACAAAAAGCATTTTAACTATATTGACAACTACCAGAAGAATTTTGCTGTGGAGCTTGCAAAAAGAGGAAATGTAGTTATTGCTCCCGAACTTTTCGGCTTCGGTGAGGCGAGACTCAGCCACGATTTATGGAAGCCTTTTTACATAAGCTCCTGCGACGAGCTTTCCCATCATCTTTTGCCCTACGGACTTACAACGGCAAGTGTGAGAGTGGCTCAGGCACTTATGTGTGCAAAGATACTCAGAGAAATGGAATGTGTAGACGAAAATAAGGTTTCCCTTATGGGTATTTCCGGTGGCGGTCTTACTGCTCTTTATGCTTCGGTGCTTGATGACAGCATTTATAAAACAGTTATCTGCGGATATGTAAACACATTTAAAGACAGCATACTTTCCATGTGGCATTGTCCCGATAATTATATTCCCCACATTCTTGAAGTGGGTGAAATCTATGATTTTGCCTCGGCTCTTGCACCAAGGGAGCTGTTTATAGAATCGGGAAAAAAGGATAAGCTTTTCCCAATAGGTGCTTCAGAAAATGCCCACGAAAAGATAAAGAGCATTTACTCTCTTATGGGTGCTGAGGATAAGCTTCACATTGATGTTTTTGACGGAAAGCACTCAGTCTGCGGAAGAAAATCCTTCGACTGGCTTTCAGAATAGTTTAATAACAATAAAATCACGGTGAAATCTTTTGAAATCACCGTGATATTTTTTATTATTTCAAAGGCTCAAGGGTTATTGTAATTTCAGCCTTCATAACATTTTCGAGTTTTACCGTAAGCTTCTGAATGTCACTGTATTCTTCATCATATTCATAAGCTCCTTTCAGTGCTGCGGCCTGCGTAACAGAGAAGATACCATCAGCGTGGGAGGTAGCTTTAAGCTGCTTATCACCTATGGAAAGTATAGCTGTTTTGCCGTCCTGCGAAATTTCAATATCAGCCTTGGTGTGCATAAACCAATATATTTCACTCGGCACAGTGCAAATTATTTCATCGCTGATTCTGAGTGATGAGTAATTATCATAAAGTTCAAAATCTCTCTTTACTTTTACGGCACCGTTCATTCGGTAAGCGTCAGTCATATTGAGGCTGCATTTGCCGCCGTCGGCAGTTGCCTCAAAGTCGGTGAAGCATCCCTTCGCCAGAGAATACTGGTCCTCGAGGGTCATTTTCGGATTGATAACAAGAGTGTTTTGACCTTCAGCTCGCTTGCAGTAATTTTTCCATCTTCCGCCGGCAGGCAGATTAAGGAAGTATCCGGGTGCATCGTATGCGCCGGGACCAAGCTCCTCAGCCCACCTTTCACCCATAGAATCAAAGACAAAAGTACCTATGTCGAGGTCGCCGTGATTTGTGTAATTATAACCGCCCTTAATACCTGCAAAGGATGCGCCCTTGTCGAGATAAGCACTTCTCATAAGTACCATATCCTGACCTGCATCAGATTCAAGATAAAGGCTCAGTGCTTCCTCTGAGAAATCGGCACTTTCGGCAGTGTACTGTCTGTCATACCAGAGAGAAGAAAGCGCTTTATGCTTACCGCTGCCGTTTCTTTCGGTGTTATCTGAATTGTCGGGAGTGAAAACGCTCGGATCATCCCACATCTGATAGCAGGCGAGCAAAGGCCAATCGTACTCGGCAGCGTACCAATGAAGAGAGGGAGAAAAGCACATCCTTGCCTTATTGTCACCGAAGTTAAACACACCTGTGGGTGTTGTTATATAAACGGGAAACTTTCCAAGCTCTTTAAATCCGTCAATTTCGCTCATACCGTAATCTGTGCCGAAAAAGTTTTTAGATGTGGCAACAAAGTTTACAATGGCATCCATGCCTGACTGGCTGTAGCCGGGTCCCTCTGCATATACGCCGTCGGGAGTGAAGCTTGCAAAAGCAACAGGCATAGCCTCATAGCACATCTTGAGAAATTCAGCAGCCTCATCAGGATAGTAGGAGCTGAAAGTAATAGCCGCAATGCCTACACCGCTGTAGCATATACTGTTCCAGTTGTTTTTCGACCAGGTGAACCAATTTTTGAAGTAATTCTTTGAAAGGGCAGGCTTGAGGGCGTATTCATAAGTCTTTTCAGCAAGCAGATTTTTCTGCTGTGAAGAGAGATAATCATAAAACCAGTCATAGCCGACAGCTACCGCCAAAGCCATTTCTGCAGTAGCGAGAAAGTGAGATGTACACCAATCACCGTAACTGCACACGTTTTCAAGCTCTTCCCATGCTCTGTCCGCATATTTTTTATCACCCGTAATCTGCCAGGCATATCCCAGTATAATCATGCGGTTTATTACCTCGCGGGAAATGGGCAGAATACTGTCCTCTTCATCCAAAACATAGGGCATAAGGGGATAGATGCTTTTATCAAGAAGTCCGTCAGCGTTAGATATAACAAAGTCACACAGAGTTTTTGTGTACTCGGTGAAGCTGCCGTTTTTATATTCATCTCTGACCTTGTCAAAGTCTGACTTTGTTGCAAGGACAAAGGGATGAGAAGCTTTGCTTTCTGCTATATCTTTTTTAATCTGCGCCTTGGTAACAGCTCCCATATTGAAGTCAAGGTCAATATAGTCCACGCCCACATCAATTATATCGGGGATGACATCAAGATAGGGGATAGCTATATTAAGAGGCGATGCGGAAAGAATCATAGTGATTGCCGAAAGCAGAGCAACCAAAGCCTTTAGAATAATCATATCTGTGTCTCCTTATATGTTTTTTACAGCGGGATAAAGCTTTCTCCATTTGCGGTATTTTGCTTCGTATTTTTCGGTAAGCTCCTTTTGGGGAGTGACTGTTTTTGCGGTTTTATAAACCTTGTCTTCGAGTGCCGTGTATTCATCGGCAGTCATAACACCCTTTGCGGCTAAAAGTGCTGCACCAAGGGATGCACCCTCCTGGTTTTCGGGTATGCAAAGCTCTATGCCGAGAACATTGGAAATAATTTTAAGCCATAGCTTATTTTTTGTGCCGCCGCCGCATACATTTGACTTTTTAATACGGATACCCATATCTCTGATAATATCAATGTTATGCCTTAAAGTAAAGGCTACACCCTCAAGAACGGCAAGGCTCATATCGTCCTTATCAGTGTCAAGGCTCATTCCGTAAAACATTCCTCTTACTTTGGTATCGTTGAGAGGGGAGCGCTCGCCCATAAGATAGGGCAGGAACATAACCTCATTTTCACCGAGGCGGTTTTCTTTGGAATTAACGCTGTCATAGCCGTCACGAAGCACTTTTTCCACCCACCAGTTACAGCAGACAGCCGCCGAAAGCGTACATGCCATCTGATGATAGTTACGGCTTGCAGAGCAGAAGGAGTGAATGGCACTTTCTCTGTCAAGGCTGAATTTATCGCTGACTGTGAAAATTGTTCCGCTTGTACCCAGAGAAATATTGCAGTCGCCGTCTTTTACCGTACCCGTGCCGATAGCCGCAGCGGCGTTATCGCCTGCACCGATTATGATTTTTACTTTGCCTGTGCCAAGCTCTGAAGCAATAGCATCTTTAAGTGTACCCGCACATTCATCACTTTCAAGAACCTTCGGGAGCCACTCTTCTTTTATGCCGTATCGCTCAAGTATTTCTTTTGACCAGCATCTGTTTTCTACATCAAAATAAAGGGTGCCTGAAGCGTCGGAAACATCACTGAACAAAGACCCTGAAAGCCTGTATGCAACATAATCCTTAGGAAGCATAACTTTGCTGACTTTTGCATAATTTTCAGGCTCATTTTCTTTCACCCATAAAAGCTTCGGGAGAGTAAAGCCTGCAAAGGCAATATTTGCCGTATTGTCAAGTAAAAAGTCTTTGTTTTCATTCAGAGAGTCCGTTTGCGTCTGACTTCTCGAATCGTTCCATAAAAGCGCGGGACGGATAACATTATCCTCACTGTCAAGCATAACAAGACCGTGCATCTGACCCGAAAAAGAGAAGGAACGCACTTTTTTTGCATCGATACTTTCAAACAGCTCTTTCAGCGCAGAGACAGTCTGATTATACCAATGTTCGGGATTCTGCTCGCTCCAGCCGCTCTGAGGAAAATATAAAGGATATTCCTTTGTAACCGAGGAGACAACTTCGCCGTCGCTGTTTAAAAGCAAGGTTTTGACTGAAGAAGTACCAAGGTCAATACCAACATAATAGCTCATAGTGTACCTCTTAAAATAGAATCTGATTTACTATTGTCTGTAAATATTCCTGTCTGCCCGAAGCGGGGTTGGTTGTAACCTTCTTTTCACAGGCATAAGCGGAAAGCTCTTCAAGAGTTGTTTCGCCTTTAACTATTTTTTCACCGATGCCTTCCTTAAAGGAGGAATACTTATCCTCTATAAAAGCATCAATTCTGCCGTCTTCTATAATTTCTGCAGCTTTGATAAGACCGAGTGCAAAGGTATCCATAGCAAGAATGTGACCGTAGAACATATCTTCAAAGCTGTTGCTGGGTCTGCGGTTTTTGGCATCAAAGTTGAAACCGCCTGTAAGACCGCCTGCTTTGAGTACCTCATACATACACATAGTTGCCTCATAAACATCAAAGGGAAATTCATCCGTATCCCAGCCTAAAAGCAAATCACCCTGGTTTGCGTCGATTGAGCCGAGCATACCGTTGATAGCTGAAATGCGAAGCTCGTGCTGGAAGGTATGACCTGCCAGAGTAGCGTGGTTAGCTTCAATATTCATTTTGAAATCTTTGTCAAGACCGTACTGACGAAGGAACCCGATAGCTGTAGCTGCGTCAAAATCGTACTGATGCTTCATAGGCTCTTTGGGCTTGGGTTCAATGTAGAAGTCACCTGTAAAGCCGATTTTTCTGCCGTAATCAACTGCCATTTTCATAAGACGGGCAATATTCTCCTGTTCAAACTTAACATCGGTATTAAGGAGACTTTCATAGCCTTCTCTGCCGCCCCAGAAAACATAACCCTTACCGCCAAGCTTTACGGTAATGTCGAGGGCTTTTTTAATCTGAGCCGCCGCGAAGCAGTAAACCTCAGCACTGTTTGTGCTGCCTGCACCGTTCATAAACTTGGGGTTGCCAAACATATTTGCAGTACCCCAGAGACATTTGATGCCGGTTTCTTTCATCTTAATGAGGATGTAATCGGAAATTTCATCGAGGCGGGCGTTTGTAACATTTATGTCCTCATCCTCGGGAACAAGATCCACATCGTGGAAGCAGAAATACTCAATACCCATTTTACTCATAAACTCAAAGCCTGCATCAACCTTTGCTTTTGCATGAGCCATGGTTGCTTTTTCACTGTCGAAGCTCTTATCGGCAGTGCCTGCACCGAACATATCCACACCGCAGGCACCGAGGGTGTGCCACCAGGCCATTGCAAAGGGGAGATGTTCGCTCATTTTCTTGCCGAGAATAACACGGTCCTTGTCATAGTAACGGAAGGCAAGTGGATTTTTGCTGTCTTTTCCTTCAAAATTTACTTTGTCGATAAACTTAAAAAACTCCATAAACATTTTCTCCTTTTCGGTTTTTATTACCAATCAGATTATATCACATTTGTTATTCTGTTTTCAACCTAAAGATAAAAAATGCCCATGACTTTTAAATGGTCATCAGTCTGACGGATTATACTTTCATAATAATTGTTTTCCTACGCTTCTCACTCAAGTCCCTTTGCTATTTTAAAATCGGATAAAAAAACAACTCAGCAGTCAAAAGACTGCTGAGTTTTGGTGCGAGTGTTCATAAGGGATTTGAATTTTAGTGATATTCTTTCCTTTGGAAAGAGTGATATTGAATCCTTTGGATTCAGTGATATTTTATTCGCCATAAACTCGCAAAGCGAATAACACTGTGCGAAGCACAATATCACTGCGAAGCAATAGAACTCGCCGAAGGCGAATAAAACTGAAAAAGACGATTCTTTAGAATCGTCTTTTTCATGGTGCGGATGTTCATAACACAAGTAGTTCTCCGGCAATACATATTCTATCTTTTTTAATGTAACACATTTCCTATTCAATAATGAACCACCGCAGAAATTATAACTAATACAACCTTGACAGAAAAATCAATGCGGTATTTTTATTGGTTTTCTTTTATACTATTTACTGTTAATCTGACAGTATTGTCTTCAATAATACCAAAGCCGTCAGAAGTTTCGACAGATAAAATCAGTTTATCACCCGTATATGCAGTAACTACACCTGCACTGAGAGAAAAAATAGTATTTGCATGTCCTTTTTTTATTCCGTAGGAACCTGAAAACTTTCCCTTAATATCATCGGCAATATTCAGCCGTATATTGTCACATTCCGGAATTTCAATTTGTCGGTCAACTGTAAAAATCGTAAGCGAAAGATTATCTTTCATACTGGTCACCTGTTGTTAGCCATATATTTTTTAAATACATCATCTATTGTACCGGACATAAGGAAATGCTGCTCAGGAATATGGTCACACTCTCCTGAGAGAATAGACTCAACGCTATCAACAGTCTTTTCGAGAGGGACGTAGATACCCGCTTGTCCCGTAAAACTTTCAGCAACGTGGAAAGGTTGACTCATAAAGCGCTGTACACGTCTGGCTATTTTTACAATTTTCTTATCTTCAGAAGAAAGCTCTTCCATACCGAGAATCGCAATAATATCCTGAAGCTCTGCGTATTTCTGTAAAACACGCTGAGTTTCCTTTGCCGTGCGATAGTGTCTGTCACCAACAAAATCAGGAGAAAGAACTCTTGAAGATGATTCAAGGGGGTCAACTGCAGGATATATACCAAGTTCAACAATCTTCCTTGAAAGAACTGTTGTTGCATCAAGGTGTGAGAATGTAGTTGCAGGGGCGGGGTCTGTAAGGTCATCGGCAGGGACATACACTGCCTGTACTGAAGTTATAGAGCCGTTGCCTGTTGATACAATTCTTTCTTGTAATTTACCCATTTCAGATGCTAGTGTAGGCTGATAACCTACTGCTGACGGCATTCTGCCTAAGAGAGCCGACACCTCACTTCCTGCCTGAGTAAAACGATAAATATTATCAATAAACAGAAGTACATCCTTGTGTGCTTCTTCACGGAAATATTCAGCCATTGTAAGACCTACAAGCGGCACACGAAGTCTGGCTCCCGCAGTTTCATTCATCTGACCGAAAACAAGAGCGGTTTTATCAATAACTCCTGACTGATTCATTTCATTCCAGAGGTCATTACCCTCTCTTGAACGCTCACCCACACCCGCAAAAACAGAGTAACCGTCATGTTCAAAAGCAACATTACGGATAAGTTCCATAATAAGCACCGTCTTACCTACACCTGCACCGCCGAAAAGACCGATTTTGCCGCCTTTCACATAAGGTGTCATAAGGTCGATAACCTTAATTCCTGTTTCAAGAATATCGTTAGCAGATACAATCTCAGCAAATGACGGAGCCTGGTGGTGGATAGGCCAATGTTTTTCTGTATTTATATCTTCTCCTCGGTCAATAGGCTTACCTGTTACATTAACCATTCTGCCTAAGGTTTCTTCACCAACGCAAATTTTAATCGGAGCACCTGTATCGACAGCTTTCATTCCTCTTGACATACCGTCAGTGGGATTCATAGAAATACATCTGACTTCGCCGTTGCCAAGATGCTGTGATACTTCAAGGGTATATTTTTCGTTTTTGACCTCAACATTTATTGCGTTGAAGATATCGGGAATATCGAATTGGTCAAAAAGTATGTCAACTACGGGACCCGTAATTCTCTGGACCATTCCTACGGAACCTTCAGCCATCTTTTATTTCTCTCCCTTCATTGAGTATTCAGCCGAAATTTCAATAACATCGGCTGTAACTTGACTTTGACGTATGCGGTTTATCTGCGTTTCAAGCTGTGTGCTGTATTCACATGCAGTATCATAAGCAGAGCGCATAGTTGTAAGAGTTGCAGCCTGTGCGCCTAAAGCAGTTTCAAGTATTTTTTTATACATAATTGAAGTAAATGTTTTTTCTGCGGTATTATTTATAACTGTATCTTTGTCGGGAACAAATATGAAATTATCACCTTCATCTTTCCCTTCATCAATCGTAAACAGATCGCATAAAACCGGCTCTTGCTTAATCATATTTATATATTCAGGATATACCATTCTGACTGATGAAACGCTACCTTCCTTCATAAGAGAGCGTATTTCCTTAAACAACTCGCTCACTTCTGAATAAGAGGGGACATCATTGAATATATAAGCCTTTTTATAGGGGATTCCGTTAGACTGAAAGTGTTCTCTGACTTTCTTGCCGCAAGTAAAGATAACAGGTGTTTTTTTCTCTTTTTCAAGTATTCCATCAAAAAAACTGAGAAGTTCTGCATTAAAAGCACCGCACATACCCTTGTTTGCTGCCATAACTATATAGCATATAGGGGCATCTGCATTATTAAGACAAAATACGCTATTGAACTCTTTTCGATAAGTCTCATACAGACGACTGCACTGTTTTTCGTATTTTTCATAACTGCTGTAAAGACCGCTTAAACGGGAATATTTGACAGTAGAGGCAGTTTTCATCGCCAGAGTAGTTTTACGGGTTGAACGGATAACCTGAAGTTTCTTTTTTAAGTTTTGTACTGTTGCCATAATCAAAACCTCTCAGCAAATTCACCGATAGCTTCACTGAGTTCATTTTTAAGCTCATTGTCAAATTTTTCTGCAGTTTTCACCTTATCGGTAAGTTCTGCTTTTTCTTCGGTAAAATATTTATAGAGTTTCTTTTCAAAATCTTCCATATTTTCCGGAATGATTTTGTCAGCATATCCGGTGCTTACGGCAAAGATAAGAATTGCCTGCAAATAATCGGGAACGGTGTTGTATCTGTTCTGTTTTAGAGCCTCTGTGAGAAGTCTGCCGGAAGCAAGAGTGGCTTTTGTAGCATCGTCAATATCAGAACCGAACTGCATAAATTCAGCAAGTTCTCTGTACTGGGCAAGACGGGTGCGCAGAGAAGATGATATCTTTTTCATAACGGGATTCTGTGCCGCACCGCCTACACGAGAAACAGAAAGTCCTACGTTGACAGCAGGTCTCTGACCTTCATTGAACAGTTCAGAGTCAAGAAAAATCTGTCCGTCAGTAATTGAAATAACATTTGTGGGAATATATGCTGATATATCACCTGCAAGTGTTTCGATAATCGGAAGTGCAGTTATTGAACCGCCTCCGAGATCTTCAGAAAGATGAGCTGCTCTTTCAAGAAGTCTTGAATGGATTTTCAAAATATCACCGGGATAAGCTTCACGCCCTGACGGACGGTGAAGGAGAAGCGACAGTTCACGGTAAGCTACGGCATGTTTTGAAAGGTCATCATAAATAATCAGAACGTCCTTGCCGCTGTACATAAAATGTTCAGCTATAGCAGTAGCTGAGAAAGGCGCAATATACTGAAGAGCTGCTGAAGAAGACGCAGGCTCAGCAACGATGATTGTATAATCAAGCGCTCCGTGAGATTTAAGCTTTTCTTTGATCTCTGCAACAAGTGTTTCTTTCTGACCTATTGCAACATATATACAGATTGTATCCTTACCCTTCTGATTGATGATTGTATCAACAGCAATAGCTGTTTTGCCTGTTTGTCGGTCACCGATAATAAGTTCTCTCTGTCCTTTACCAATCGGAACAAGAGCATCAATAGCCTTGATACCAGTATGGAGAGGTTTATTAACCGGAGCACGGTCAAGAATACTCGGTGCCTTGAATTCTATAGGTCTTACTTCATCATAAGGGAGATAACCTTCCGCATCAATAGGATTACCGAGAGCATCCACCACTCTGCCAAGAAGGGCATTACCTACGGGAACAGATGCGATTCTGCCGACTCTTCTTACCGGAGTACCGCTTTCGATATGAGCAAAATCGCCGAAGATAACACAACCGATGCGATTCTGTTGAATATCGAGCACCATACCTCTTTCACCGCATTCAAATTCAACGACCTCGCCGTACATAATATCGGCAAGACCATCCATCCAGCATATACCGTCTGAAACAGTAATAACTCTGCCAAGCTGAAATACGTGAATATGAGGTCTGTAGGACTCAGCCTTTTCTGAAAACTCCTGAATAAGATGACCTACGGTATCTGTTGTCAGGATAGGCTCGTGGTTAAGATTCTGTGAGAATTGATAAAGCTCCTCGGCAACTGTTCCGTCATATACCGTATCGCCGATTCTCAGTTTGAGTCCGCCAATAAGAGACGGGTCCTCAAGTACCCATAATGAGGTTTTACCGCCTACCTCGTCAAGCATCGCGGTTGTAACCTCATCAACCTTTTTAACAATAGCCTTATCAAGCGGATAAGCCGCCATAAGGGTAACATAGAGAACATCGTGATGCTTTAAGTATGCCATATCACCGGGAGTCAGTTTAATCTGCGGAAGAATTGCATCTATTATATTGGTATCAAGATCTCTTATTTCTTTTTGATATTTTTCATAAGAGAAAAGTTTTACGACATTTTCTCTCATAATTGAGAAAAGTTCTTTACGTGCATCCTCAATCATTTCACGGTGAATTTCGCGATGAATATGACCGCTAAATTCTTCTATCTGAGCAATTTTTTCATCAAAAACAGCTCTTGCAATTATAGTTTCTTCTGCACTGTTTTCGTCGTATTCTTCATGCTGATACTCCTCGAAAACAGGCATAGCTATTTTTTCTGTAGCTTCCGCTTCGTCAAGTTCACGGTTGATTCTCTCAAAGCGGGAGTTAAAAATAGACCTGATCTTTTTCCTTCCGAACAAAAACAGTATAATTGCAAGAATTATAAAGTTTATAATCACATATTGTATTTCCATAACGTCATACCCTGTGCATAATTATATTTTTGACAAATATTGCTGCTGCAGTTTCCATTTCAGGTGCTACAGATTTGACAATATCTTCATATTCATCAATAATGCTCTCTCTGTATGCCTTTATTTCATCAAGACTTTTTCTTTGAGCAGCTTCAATTTCTTTTTTTCCTTCAGACTGTATTTTTTGTGCTTGTTCTTTGGCTTCTTTTTCATGGACCTCAATATCAAACTCTCTCTGCTTCTGAATGTATTCTTCATTTTCGGCAGTAATCCTTTCGATTTCAGCCTTCTTTTCCCTTGCACCTTCAATTTTTTCTTTTCTGTTGTCAAGCATTCTTAGCACAGGTTTAAAAAGAAGATTTTTCAATATCAGCATAAGAAGCAAAAAACAGATCACAGTCCAGACTACAACGGAAATCTGTATATTCATAAGATTACTCCTTAGATAACATTATAAAACTGTCTTAGGCAATTTTCGAAACGAGCATAAATGCAATAAGAAGTCCGTAAATTGTAAGAGCTTCCATGAGTGCAAGAGAAATGATAAGTGTTGAACGGATATCTTTTGCGGAATCAGGCTGACGGGCAATACTTTCCATAGCCGCTTTGGCTGTCATACCCTGACCGATAGCAGGTCCGAGTGTACTGATTGCGATTGCGATTGCTGCTGCGATTGCGATAATAGCTGAATTTGTCATTTTTAAATACTCCTTTAGTTGAAAATTTATTATTTTTTAAATATTATTCTGTAACTTCATCCAAATAGATTGATACAAGCATTGTGAATACGATTGCCTGTAAGGCGCAAAACAGAAGTGAAAGCACCATCATTACAACAGGCGCGCCTATGGGGAGAATGTGATAAAGCTCCTCGGTCACCGTTTCTTCGCCGAAAATGTTACCATAAAGCCTTAATGCCAGAGATGCAGGCTTGATTATTTCATCAAGGAGCATCAGAGGAAGCATAAAGAACATCGGTGATACAAAACGTTTAAAATAATGCTTGGTATTGTGTTTTATACCCGAAATCTGGAGGAACACAAATGTAACGATACCAAGACCCAAAGTTACGGAAAGACTCGCCGTAGGTGCTTTGACATATTCTGTAAGACCTACTCCCGGAATAAGTCCTGAATAGTTCGAGAAAATGATAAAGATAAAAAGCGATGATAAAAATGTAAAGTATTTTCTTGCTTTTTTCTTGCCGAGAGTATCTGAAAAGAAATTATCAAGATACTCAACACCGGTTTCAATAATGTTCTGAAATTTACCCGGGCGTTCCTTGAGATTTTTCTTTACGACAAGAGAAAGAACTGTAATAACCGCAAGAATAATCCACATAGTTACGACCTCTCCTGTAACGTCGAGAAAACCAAAAATTTTGAAAAGCACTTCGGATTTTTCACCCATCTACTTCTTCCTCCTTTCTCTTTTCTTTACTGCGAAGAGTTTCATTAATGATGAGAAGCTTCTTAGTAAAAATAAACATCGGTACTGTTATACCCAAAACAGCACCAACTAAAAGATACATCGGGTCGTAGTTCGTTTTTTTACTGATAAAATATACAATAACAAGAAATGCTATCTGTACTATCTGCCGCAACACCGTTGTAGCAGAATATTTATCAGGGATTTTTGCGAGAACAGTTTTCGATATGAGGTAATTTACGAATGCCACACCTACACCGACTACCGCCACAACAACCGCACCGATAATATTCGAAATCATAAGTTCACCTTCTTGATCCTACTTCGTTTTTTATTATATTACTTTATTATCGCTTTTTCAAGTAAAACACAAATTTTTTAGAGAGGTTTTGATTATGGATGAAAACAAAAATTAATAAATATTATAAAAAGTTGTTTTAATTCTAAATTATAAAAATAAATTCCGCTTTTGTAAAAATACTATACTTTTTGCCCCCCAAAAAAAGTTACCCCGCAAACAAAAAAATAATTTATAATAATGTCATCAAAGATTCAAGCAGGCTTTTTACCTGCATAGGAGGTGCACAAATGGGGCACAGAATACGTGACGGTGACCTTTATAAAATCGCTGTGATTGCGGATAAGAGCTTCACCATACGCTACGGATATTCTACTGAATCTGAGCGTGAAAAGTGGGAGCCAACTCCCATATATCCCGATTTTATTTCCGAGCCTGTTTACACGGCAAAGGGAATTCCCTTTGCAACGGCTTATCAGGATGTGTGTGAGCATTATGTCGCCAAACCGAACATTAACAGTGAAAAATGGTGCGATAAAGGCTGTAAGAGCACTTCACAAAAAAATGTATCCCGATTGGGCTGAAATGATAAACAAGTCAGTCGTGTCAAATCTTTCCGAAAGGAATGCGACGATACATAAAAACTATTAAATTATATACAAACTCTATTTTAAGCAAAAAAATTGAGTATTCACGAGACTAAAATCTCTTATGAATACTCAAACTGGTGCGGGTTGACAATCCATATCCGAACCATATTGATTCGTTCTTGTAAGGGCGCACTTACTCACCACCGTAAAGGCGGTGAAGTGAAACAAAACAGCCGATATATATAATTGCTGTGAAAAGAAAAAACATTAACCTACAATTAGTCTTTATTTTCGGTTAAATCAATTTTATCATCTGTATTTGAATTATGGCCTTTTTTCTTATAATGTGTTTTAATCAACAAATATGTTACTAAAGGAATCATAAATGTTGTCACCAGAACAACTAAATAAATCAACCGATCTTCGGCATAATCCCAAAAATAATACTTGATACCTGAAAAAGATGCTTCAAAAACAGCTCCAAAAGGATAAAAAACAATTGCAAT
>JAZSKE010000090.1:0-1648 GCA_045534675.1 Acutalibacteraceae bacterium | reverse complement strand
ATTATGAAAAGATTGTTGCAACTCATCTTAATGCTAACTGTGTTCATTGTAGTATCGTAATCAATTCCGTTTCACTGACTGACGGAAGAAAGATGAACGAAAACAAAGCTATGTATCAGCTTTTCAGAAAGACAAGTGATGAGGTTTGTCTTGAACACGGTTTATCTGTTATTGAAAACCCGAAAGGTAAACGCATACCTTATAACATTTATAAAGCGATGCAGAAAGGCATCAAAACAAAATACGATTATATGCGTGACGATATTGATTACGCAATTATAAGAAGTGCAAATGAAAAACAGTTTTTCAGAATTATGACACAGAAAGGTTATTGGTTTGATAACGGAAAGATAGCTTACCGCAATGATGAGCACGCAGTGAAGCTCACAACCCTCGGTGAAATCTACACCTATGAAAAAATCAGAGAACGGATTTACTCTCAGGATAAATTTACTGCAAACAACAATTTCAGAAATTATTTATATGCTAATGATTTTTTGAAGAGGCAGATATTCGTTTTCGATTACAAAGGTTATGAGTTTAAAGAATCAAGAGAGTGTTACAGACACCCTGAAACCTTTAACAGAATGATTTCTGAGTTTACAAAACTGATTGTGGGCGGTGCCGTAATTGGTGCACCTGTTATTTCACTGTTGTTTCTTGCTTTGCTTTTTGCAGGAGCAATAGCCGAAAGAAACAACTGCAACCCGCATCCGTTTACACCTAAAATGAAATACTCAACTCCGAGAATTGAGTTTATGCAGGACCAGATTGAACTTGCAATAAATGAAAAGCTTTATGATTTTGCAGAGGTTGACAAGTTTATTTCAAAGACAGAGCTTCGTATTGAGGAGCTGAAAAGTCAGCGTAATAAAATCTACAATCAGATAAGAAGATGCAAAGACCCGACGGCAAAGGAAGACCTTGTTGCCCGTCGGGATTTTTTAACGGCTGAAATCGGTGAGCTTCGGGAAAAATTAAAGCTCGCCAAAAGAATTATTAAAGACAGTCCTGCACTTGAGGAGAAGCTTGAAACGGAACAGCAACTTATCCGTGAATGGTACTTCCCCGAGAGACAAAGGGACAAAGAAAAAGATTATGAAGGGAGGTGATATGTATGCATCCTGAGGAGCTTTGCAGAATTATTGAAAGCAATGAAACTAATAACTCTGAAGAGAAGGAGTATGAGCGAGAAATGACATCGCACGAATATCTTGATATGTATTTCGGTACTAAATACTTTTCTAACAGAAAATTCTTAAGGCTTGTGCAAGAAGAACGCAGGCAGAGAAATGAAAGTAAAAGATTATATTATTATGGAGGAAAATAAATGAATAATAATTTGAAATCACCGGTAAATATCCCGGTAGAAAAAATCCGTCCCTTTGAGGGACACCCGTACAAGGTCTTAGACAATGAAGAGATGAACACTCTGATTGACAGCATTCAGCAGAAAGGTGTCATCTCACCGATTGTTGTAAGACCACTCGAAAACACAGACGATGAATATGAGATTATCTCAGGTCATCGCAGACTCAGAGCATCAGTAAAAGCAGGGCTGGAAACAGTACCTGCTTTAATTTATGCCGTCACTCGTGATGAAGCGGCAATTATGCTTGTGGACAGTAATCTTCACAGAGAGCATATC
>JAZSKE010000084.1:0-2362 GCA_045534675.1 Acutalibacteraceae bacterium | reverse complement strand
TGGCTCACAGAACGACATGGCTACGATCCGACTTCACCAAACTTAGAGCCTCGAATGGGAAATACATCTTAGTATGTCCCATCCGAGGCTCTTTCATTTGGCACCACATCTCACGACTTTTGACAAGAAATTAGGTCGTGCAGACCTGTAGGTGCTTTATTAGGGATTTTAATGAGTTTAGGGAGTGTAAGGAGCTTAGGGATAAAGAGACGAAAGAGACTAAAGAGACAACAACGAAGTCGGCTATCATCTTTCTCTGTTATCTCTGCGTCTCTGCGTCTCTGTTGTCTTTTTTAAGACCTTTAAGACCTTAAGACCATTACGAGGTCGGACATCATATTGTCTTACTTGTCCTATCGGTCATACTCGTCTTAAAATAACTCCTAACCCCAACCCCAACTAATAACTAACAACTAAAAACTAACAACTCTCCCCGCCCCACATCTTTTATAGGGCTTTTGCCCTATAAAAGATGTGGGGTTGTCAGCTTTCACAAGTAGACAACCCCCACGGACACAAACAATTATTAACCTTTCTTACACTACTAAATATATCTCTTTTTTCTAATCTTTTTTAGTTATTATTATTATTTTCTGGTGCAAATATAAAACCACAATTTCAATTTTGCAAATCAAAAATACTTATATGCCGATAACGAAAACTTATACTCTGTTATTTTTTTCACACTAAAAGAAAGATATATTCAAATAGCCATAAAGCTCATATTTTCGGCTATACTCATAATGTTTTGGTGATTAAATATTTACGCTTTATCCCCTCTCAAACAATTAGACCAATTTCGTTATCTAAAAAAATATAAAAAAATGTAAGGAGATGAGAAATTTTTTTGAGGGGAGGGGAGGTAGGTATTTATGGGTACTATGGGTATTTATGGGTACTGGGTAATTACCCACTATACCTATTTCTACCCACTATACCCATTTTTACCCAGTGTGTCGTTTCCTGAAAAAGGTTGACTGTATAGTCTTGAATAAAGGAATAAAGTTAGACTCTGGTTAGATAATAAAACTGATAGATGTTTACTATTCCTTGTAAAAGTTCACTATGAAGAGTCTTATCCCTGTGCAGGGTTGACGGAGGGGCGTAGCCCCGAAGGCGACCCTGCACAGTGCGACAAAGGTAAACTATTTTGCGGATTATCGCAAATAGCCTCTCTTTTTATCGCCGACAAGCGGTAGCTATACCACCATTTCTTCAGTTCGCCCGTACGCAGCGATGCCTCTACGGGGGTCATCATATCGATGCTCATATGTGGTCGTTCGTAGTTATAAAACTCTACCGCTTTAGCAATAGCACAGCGTGCTTGCTCTTCGCTCTCAAAACAACAATCCTTAAGCAATTCATTCTTCATAGTGTTGTTTATTCGCTCGGCTTGTGCATTCTCCTTTGGATCTCCACTCTCTGTCATACTTATGCGTATGCCATATTCCTTTAATAGTGCAACATATTCCCCACTGGCATATTGACACCCTCTATCCGAGTGGTGTATAAGTTCTGTTTTCTTACCTCTAATACGGCATAGTGCCATACGCAGTGCCTCAATCGGATATCGTGTTTCGAGTGTAGAACCAAGACTCCAGCCGACAATCTCCTCGCTATACGCATCCAGCACAAGCGACAGATACGAAAACTTTGGTTGAGCATCTGTGGGGCGTATAATAATATAGCTTATATCACTCACCCATAGCTGATTAGTCGCCGTAGGAATGAAGTCGCGAACGAGATTCGGATATAGCCTATATCCGTGTTGAGAGTTTGTAGTACGCACCGTGCGTTGCTTGCGGCGTAGCTTTAAGCCGTACTTTGCAAGCACATCGTAAAAACGATCGCGCCCTACAGGAAAGTTATTGCCGAAATCACGGCAGTACATATACCATAGCTTCTTGCCTCCTATGCCACGGTCTCGAGTACGAATATCGCGTACATAGCGTAGTACAAACTCCTCTTGTACAGCCCTGCGATGGGATATATTATCATCGAGCTTGTAGTATGCCTGCTTTGTAACACCAAACAGCCCACAAAGGGTGCTTACGCGATAACGCGAAGCACTCTCCGTGTGCAGACACCTTACTGTTTGGTGCCAGATTTTTTTCGTATCGGGATATGAAAAGTTGCCTCGGCAATGTCAATCATCTTGTCATATACCTCTGCGCGTATTTCCGCCAACTCAAGCTGTTGTTGTAACCGCTTGATTTCTGCTTGCAACGCCTTAACATCATCACCTTGTGATACACTCTTCTCGGGCTGTCCTTTGTACTTGCGTGCCATTTGCTCAAGTGTTAGTTCACGATATTCAGGTGCAAATTTAACAATCCATCGCTGAATTGCACTCTTACTGACG
>JAZSKE010000039.1:0-1589 GCA_045534675.1 Acutalibacteraceae bacterium | reverse complement strand
TCCCAAGGGTTCGGCTGTCCGCCGATTAAAGTGGTACGCGAGCTGGGTTCAGAACGTCGTGAGACAGTTCGGTCCCTATCTGTCGTGGGCGTTGGATATTTGAGAGGAGCTGACCTTAGTACGAGAGGACCGGGTCGGACGCACCGCTGGTGCATCGGTTGTTCTGCCAAGAGCATAGCCGGGTAGCCAAGTGCGGATGTGATAAACGCTGAAAGCATCTAAGCGTGAAGCACACCTCAAGATAAGATATCCCTCCTAACAAGATTAGGTAAGGTCACTTGTAGACTACGAGTTTGATAGGTCAGAGGTGGAAGTGCAGTAATGCATGCAGCTGACTGATACTAATAGACCGAGGGCTTGAACTTCAAAAGGTTTGAGCACATATTGATTTCTTGAGTTTCGTCTACTCCCCCTTCCTTTGTTCGATTTTCTATGACCCCAAAACGGCGGGGTTTCATATACCTCTACAGTTTGCCAAGAGCAAACTGCGGAGCCTTGAATATTCCTCCTTAGCTCAGTCGGTATGAGCACCTGACTGTTAATCAGGTTGTCGCTGGTTCGAGCCCAGCAGGGGGAGCCATCCTCATAGGTCAAAAATGCAACCTATGCCAAAAAGCCTTGTTTTACAAGGCTTTTTCGGTTTTTTAGGGCAATTTTTTTGACCTTTTGTTTTTTGCAACTTTTTCCGAGCCTTCGGGACTTGAACCCACGACATTTTCGCACATTTGAAGATCAGCAGCTTTTCTGATATAATATAGACAGAAAGAAGGAAAGCGAGGATTTACAGATGAAAAACGGATACGCGATGGTTCGCAGACTTAAACTCACCCCCTTTGAACTCAGAGTTGCAATCGACGCTCTCAATGCAAAGAGACTCAAACAGAAGGCAAACGGGATCGACAATAGAGCAACCTCCAACCTCATACTCCACCTGCTTGATGCCCTTGAAGCTTAATTACATACGGTTAATATGAAGCCGACTTTATGACCACTAATGAAGTGGAAATAAGGTCGGCTTTTTTGTTTTCCGGAAATCAACTAACAGGAGGATAAAAATGAATTTAGAACCTAACAACAAAAGCCTTTCTTTTGCGGAGTTCCTTGATGCAGCAATAAGAGACAAAGCAGAGGGAAAACCATTTCCTTTCACATTGGAGGTGTGTCGATGTAGATACTGTTCATTCTGTCAAAACGGAAAGTGTGCGCTGAAAAGATGCTGCTGCATGAACGAGAGAGTTAAAGCAAGATCTTGCACCTTTGCGGAACTTTTGAGAGATTGCTTTGCTAATTTCAAAGATAACGTATTTCAGTTCAGACTTCGCATTGCTTGTGAAAGGGCAACGGAACTTCATACGTGCTTTCTTGATGCAGGTCATAGGGCGAGGTTCTATGAAGGTGTTTCTTATATGAGGAAGAAAGATCCAAAATCTATTGCCCAGCTCTATCTTCTCTCTGCATCCGAGCTCTTATGGATCAGAGCCAAGCAGGTGATGTGTTCGCCCGGCTTCGTTGATTATTCGTGTCTTGATCTAAAACTGACAGAGCCAAATGCTTATCTCTATTTCTGTACTGCAATGGATATTCAGTAC
>JAZSKE010000060.1:0-2943 GCA_045534675.1 Acutalibacteraceae bacterium | reverse complement strand
AAAAAAATCGACAACCTTCTGTTGAAGATTGTCGATTTTTTTGGCAGGGGCAGAAGGGCTCGAACCCTCGGCACGCGGTTTTGGAGACCGCTGCTCTACCAACTGAGCTATACCCCTATATTTATAATGGTGGGCCATCAGGGACTCGAACCCCGGACCAACCGGTTATGAGCCGGTTGCTCTAACCAACTGAGCTAATGGCCCATGTCATCAGCGACTTTGATAGTATATCAAAAGGCTATAGTTTTGTCAATAGTTTTTTGTAAAAAAATAAAACAATCAATTAGAACCCGTCCTGACGATCAATTAAAGTGGCTGTTGCGAATGTTGCACCAGCCACTTAATTTTATGCAAGAGGTGCGTTATAGGTCATAATCAGATTTTCACCGCTTGCTTTTGTTGAAATTCTTATGAAAAATTCATCAGGCATAGCTCTTGCCGTAACCTTTGTAGTGTCAAAGGTCATTACTCCCTTTTCAAAAGAAATTCCGTCGGACAGAATATCCGTCTCACTGTTAATCGGTACAGTATAACAATGTGTGTAATCTGTGCCAAAAACAACGAGACAGTTACCTTCATCAGATGTCCAGTTATAGCCTTTAATGCAGATATAATCGCCTTTTTCAGCGTAGATATATCCTGTATGCGTAAAGTCGCTGTTGCTTTCTGTGCTTACACTGCCATCGCCGCGAAGGGCATATCCGTTCATATAACCGAGACCGCCGTTATATATCTCACCGTTTTCATTCACAGCGAAAGATATTATATTCTCATAATCTGTAACGGGCGGTACAACAACATTTCCGCCTTCACCGTTGCCGTTTTCTCCGTCTTCATTTTCTCCGCCTTGTTCACCGTTACCCGAACCGTCATCTGAGCCGCCCGGTTTTTCTGAATCTCCGCCGCCTGAAGCGGGAGGTGCTTCATCTATAGCACCGAGATCAATTACACGGTCATAGCCTGCACCGTAGCAGTGAAGAGTTATCCTGCCTTCAGCCTTATCAACAGTAACAACACAGAACGCCGTATCCTTTCCGCTGCCGGCAGTTTTTTCCCAGGTTGCATTTTCACCGTAAAGGAGGGTTTCTTCGGCAGTGTACTTTTCATCTGCGTAATAGTTTTCATTGCCCACACAGGCATTAGGTATGCTTATGAGAGGTATGCTTGTGCCTTCAAGAACATTGACCTTGAAATTATGAAGTGCGCCGTTGAAAAAAGCAAGAATATGTGCGGCGTTTTTGCCACCTGAAAAATCATAACTGATTGCAGTTCCCGCGATGTCTGTCAGATCAACAAAAGCGCCTGAGATATATGACTTTACAATGTTTCTGAGAACTGCAAAATTACTGTAATAATTCACGGGATAGTGCGACACAACGACCGTTGACCACCCTTCGGCGTCTTCTTTACTACTCATATCAAGTGCAGTGCAAAACCACATAAGCTGCTGTGCGCTCATAAAAGCCTTGTCTGTTTCGGGCTTGACTGCATCTGTTTTTTCAAAATCACTTGTGTTAAGGCAGATAACTCTGAGTTTTGCATCTTCAATATCCATATAACAGTATCCGCCCGTTTTATCCTCAGGATTTAACACAACCTTACTGCACCACTTGCCGATTAAAGTGTAAAGCTCATCGCAGTCAAAGTAAGCCCCGTTTCTGTAATATGAAGCTGAAAGCAGGTCATCGGCACCTACGGCACGAAGTACGGGAAGCTCTCCCATTGCCTCTGACAGTGCCTTGTTAACATTAAGAAATTCCTTTCTGCCGTCGTCCATTGACTTGTTACTGCTGTCTGCTATATAACCGCCGAGACAAAGACCGAAATCCGTTTTACACATTGAACGAATGAGCTTCATAGCCGATGACATATGACTTATAGCCATACAGTTATCCGCATTCTGCAAATCATAATGATAATCGGCCGAAGCTAAAAAGCTGACCGTATTTTCATTCTGGCAGGCAAGCACCTTCTTTGCCGTTTCATATGCTTCCTCTTTGACATATTCAGGCACATATTCACTGTCTACACCGTTTGAAAGCACATAGTCCAGGTTTGCCTTTATATCCTTGATGATGTTTTCCACCGTCTGCTGCTGAGAGGGAACAAGGTCTTCCATATAACCCTTAGGCCTCGGTCTTGGTTTGACATAAAGTGTTGCCTTACCTACGGTTTCGCCTGAGTTTTCGCCTATGAGATAAATCCAGGCTAAAACATCACTGTCATTAATAAGCAGCTCGTCGGGAATATCCACAACTGCCATACCCGCCTGAGCGTAAGCCTCAACAACCACTGCGTCACTGCTTCCCCTTGAGGAAAAATGCACCTGGAAGTTTTCAGGCATATTTTCAAAAGAAAGTGAAAGCTTCTGTCCTTTATCCCACTGTGTGAGACCGAAAGCTGAAACATCTCTTACACCTGACGGAAATTTTACTTCTAACATAAAATCACTCCTTGAAAAAGATTAAAAGTGCCTCCGTTCCCTGGAAGCACTTTCGTTTTGTTTTAAGCACACTGTTTTTAAGCACACGTGATTTATATCACATTTATAATTTTACACATAAAAAACCTTTATGTCAAATTAATTTCTTCGGCAGAGTACAAATATATGGAGTGAATAGTAACCCCCCCGGCTAAGCCGGGGGTTCTTCATATGCGGGCTAAGCCCTATGTTACCAGCAACTCCTTAAGGAGTATCCTTTTTCTTCTTTTGCATAGTTTAATTATTAGCTACTACTAAAATTGTTTCAATTAATTGTTCAACTATTTGAATTTTGGAACATTATATGTTATATTCTTTTAGTTATCACTTTTGATAATCTCCTTTTGTTATTATTGCTGTTGGTAGCCGCTTTACTTTCAAAAGGAGCTTTTTTCTTTATTCTACTGAACGCTAAAGCTTTTTTTGAACTCCCCGGCACAGCCGGGGGTTTTCTATTACAA
>JAZSKE010000008.1:0-5602 GCA_045534675.1 Acutalibacteraceae bacterium | reverse complement strand
CCAATAAAAAGATAGCCGCCTCCAATCAGGAATTGAAGGTGTTACGCGATACTTGGTTGAACAATTGATAGCTTTTGACCTGCACGTTGATCGAAATAAGCCGGTGTTGATTGAGTTGTTTACACACACTTTAATGAGCATGTTTTAAGTATAAAACTCCTTTGCTGACAGATAATAGTAGCGTTATTATCTGAGCAAAGGAGTTTTTATATATGAAAGCAACAGGTATTGTTAGACGCATAGAGGCTTGTGTTATAATAGGGCAAACCGCCTGAAACCTGCATAAACACTGGGTTTTTCGCCAGTTTGCCCTATTGAACACAAGGGTGCCAAAATAGGGTTTTCGGCGGTTTTTAGAAAGGAGGGCTTGTTTCTAAGAACACGCATCAGAAATACATACTCTGAGTAGCCAAAATTAAATATTCATACTATCACAAAGCCGGATGAGCGTTAAAGCTTGTTCGGCTTTAGTTTTCAAAAAGGTGTTGCATTATGCGGAAAAACGCAGTATAATAGAGAAAATCAATATGCGGAAATCCGCATATTACGAGAATAGGAAAAGGATGCAACTATGAAAATGATTACAGCACAGCAAGCGGCACAAAAATGGGATACATCAACAAGGAATGTGCAGGACCTGTGTCGGAGAGGACGCGTTCCCGGTGCTCAGCGTTGGGGCGTTGCCTGGATGATTCCCGATAACGCTTCACGTCCTGCAGATGCAAGACGTAAAGAAAATAAAGCAAGTGGTAAAATCGGTAATGTACCGCTTGTTCGCAAGAGTCCGTTTTTGGACATGACCGACCTGTATAATACTCCCGGCACAGCAGATGCGGTTATAGAATCACTTGCCTATCATCCCGAAGCGCAGCAACTGTTTGCCGCAGAAATTGCCTATAGCCGCGGTGAAATTGATAAGGTTTACGAGCACGCCACCTATTTTTTGCAGCAGCACAGCGGCTTTTATGCCACACTTTCCGGCGGTATGCTTTTAGGATTGGTTGCTATGTGGAAGGGGGATGTGAGGCTTTGGCAGGAGGCAAAAAAGCATATGTACGAGGCGCCGTGGAAGGATGAAAACGATCGTGATATTATCTTGCTTTCCATTGCCTCCACAGATCTTTCCATCCGAAATACCAAGGATTTCCCAGACTGGTTTTATCGAGGACGCTTTGAGCACCTGCCTACCGATGCGCACCCTGCAGCACGAGTGTTTTATATAAAATATCTATTGGTATTTGCTCAAGAACTTGCGGCAGGACGCTTTCATTTGGAAGATGTAACAGGTCTTGGTCTTATGCGTTCCCATCCCTTTATTATGGAGCCGATGATCGCACAGGCGACAGCCGAGAAAACCGTAATGTCCGAAATCTATCTGAGACTATTGTGCTCGATCACCTATCATCAAACGGGTGATGATACCAATGCCGCTTTTCATTTAGACAGAGCAATTAACCTCTGCCTCGCAGACGGGCTATACGGCCCGCTTGTTGAGCACCGCCGACAACTTGGTCTATTCTTGGATGAAAGGCTTCTTTTAATTGACCCTGATGCCGCTAAAAAGGTCAAGGAGCTTCATAAGGTTTTACATGAAGGCTGGGTTAAACTCCATAATGCTGTCACCGAGAACAACATCACTTCAAAGCTTTCTGACCGCGAGCGTGAGATTGCGCGTCTGGCAGCCTTCAATCTGTCCGACGAACAAATAGCCAACCACCTGCATATATCAAAATCTACTGTTAAATCTATGATACAAACAGCGCGAAACAAGACAGGAATCATTGACCGAAGTGAGTTCGGCGCTTACATATAAATCATTCTTTTTTCGCCTTTTCGGTAGGATGTTTTTTTAGAATAAATCCTTTATACTGTTATTGTAAGCAGTGTAAAGGATTTTTCTTTTGCAAAGGAGGGTGCCATGGTTAAGTTAGGTACACCCCCAAAAGAAGGTGATCTTTATAAAAGAATAACTATTGGACAGCACATCTTCGAACTCAGATATGGCTATTATACCGAATCGGACAGAGCTTTCGGTGAGCCGGCTGTCATCTTTCCGGAGCTTTCAGAGGAAAAGCTATATAATGAGGTCGGCTACCGAATTGTTACAGCCGTTCAAGATCCTTGTGAGTTTTACGAAGCTTCGGGGCGAAAAACAAAAGATGAAAGCTGCATAGGGTGCATTCATTATTCACCCCCCAGCGATGATATAGGGATATGTAAATGTATACATAATATGAAATAAAGGATGACAAAGGAGGTGCAACATGGGCTTTTTAGAGAGGGCAATCAGACGAGGTGTAAGTGATGCTGTCGGCAAAGCCGTAGGTAATGCAGTTCGTCAGGCGGTTGAACCCGCAGCAACCAATCTTGTAAATCAGGCAACTCAGTCTATCGACAAAGCAACTCAAAATTCACAGCAACAGACACAGCGTTCTACAGGTCTTGAAGGGGCTATGTCAAACCTTGAAAGCAAACTGCAAGGATATGCCACCGAAGCGGCAAAGAATACAAAGGTTTGTCCTAACTGTGGCAAACCAAACGGTGCGGACAAGAAATTCTGTGCCGACTGCGGTACTAAGCTACCCGAACAGACACTTGCAGAAGGCGCTGTATGCGTGAACTGTGGCACACAGAACAACATAGGCACGAAGTTCTGCCAGAACTGCGGTGCAAAGCTTCCTGCAACTATTCAGGAAGAACAAGCCAAAGCCGAGCGTGATGCGGCAATTATGGCAGAATGGGATGAAAAACTTCCGCAGTATCCCAAATGGAACTGCGGTGGCGCAAACTTTGAAATTAACGAATACGAGGTCGGCTTCTATGGGTTCTCTGCGGATTTTGCAGGTAATCATTTAGCCGCCAGTCAGGCAGTTGAAAACTACAGGCAGTTGCTTTTACAAAACGGATTCCGTCAGGCAGGTCAGTATCCGAGTATGAATCATCTGTATAAGATGATCGGTGGTGTTTGTTATCACGTAGATACCGAGCATTGTTTCGAGGGTGATCCCGACTGTCCTAATATTGGTTTTGATAAATCAGAGCCTTACGGTGGTTTCAACTATGTCAAACCCGAACCTAAGAAAGCCACAAGTTTGAAAGACTTGTTTGGACTTTAATAAATTGAAAAAGGGGGAACAACACCATGAAGAAATTATTAGCAATTTTTATTGCGGTCATGATGCTGCTCTCACTAGCAGCGTGTGGGTTAAACGGTGAAATTCAAGGCGGCATTGACCGCGGCGGAGAATCACAGGTTGAAAACCAAGATTCCGACGGCAACAATGAAGAAAATAACGCACCGAAAACAGATAAATCAAGAACACTTGATTTGTATAAGGAATATTTCAGCGGCCCTTATACTCTGCGAGTGGAAAACTATGTAAAGGATTTCCGAGATCCTGATACCAAGACATTAAGCAGCAAAACACTCAATGTTGTAGACGGCTCTAAATCCTACTCTGAAACTACAAGTTCACCCGATTTTGAATTGAGTACAGCGACAGTGGTTATAGATGATTACAAATACACTCTTTACCATACTACAAAGATGATTGTTCGTTCTGCTGTTAGCAGTAAGAAAACCGGCAACGTGATAGTAATGCATGATGAAGCATTCTATAACGATATGCTCGGTGATGTGGAAGAAAAAGAAATTTTCGGCGAAAAGTACGAATGTGAAAAATTCTCTTCTTCGGGAACAAAGATTACATACTGTTATAAGGGTGATGAACTCAAATACATAATCGCAGATAGTGGCGGTGTGGATATTATTTTCGGAGTTGTGGAATTGACGAAAGGTGCGGATAGCACTTACTTTGAACTTCCCGAAGACTATGAAAAGAACTACTAAAGGAGGAGGTTGACGATATGGCAAGATTTTGTACCGAGTGCGGAAAAGAAATCGCTGACGGCGTTGCATTCTGCACCGAATGCGGCACAAAGTTTGAAGCAAACGAGCCAAAGCTTGTATCTGCTCCGCCTCCCGTTACACAGTCACCGCCTGTGGCTCAGGTGAATACGCAGCCGAGCTATTCGCCACCTGTTGCGGATAATCAGAACAAGGTAATATCAACAGGACTTTACATAGGCCTTATGATATTGTTCGCAGTACCTATCATTGGTTTTATTGCATGTATCATAATGGCTTTTACGGCAAAAAACAAAAATATTAAAAACTATGCACGTGCAACGCTTATTTGGATGATTATAGCGTTTGTGCTGTTAGCAATTCTAATCGCCATTGTGTCTGTATTAGCGAATACTCTTACCAATTACATAAATCAAATGACGGACGGACAATTTGGCGGGCTCGGAGATTTCTTCGGACAATTTAATGAAATTAAGGATTCGATGAACGAATTGAACGGTATCACAGAACAGTTTGGAAACGGCGACCTAAGTGGTCTGCCGTTAGAGTAAAAAAGAATTGGAGGAAATAACTATGGCATTCTGTGGAAAATGTGGAACTAAAGTTGAAGAAGGTATTAAATTCTGCTCTAACTGTGGCGAGGCTATCGGTGCTCCTGCACCCGAACAACAGGCTCAACAGGCACCTCCCGTAGCAGAACAACCTGCAGCAAATCAGAATGACTTTTCGGCAAAGGTAGCGGCACTTAATAATACCGCCGATACTACTGCTGACTACGATGCAAACGATATATCACAAAATAAGGCAATGGGTATTTTAGCGTACTTCGGCCCGCTGTGCTTTATCCCGATGTTTGCAGCAAAGGGCTCAAAATTTGCCCGCTTCCATGCTAATCAGGGCTTAGTTCTTCTGATTGCCTGCGTAGCATGGTCTATTGCATCAAGTATACTTAATTCAATTATTCTTGCGATTTCTTGGAGATTGTATTTCATCACCAGTATTATTAGCCTGTTATCGATTGTCTTTGCGATTCTTGCCATCATTGGTATTATCAACGCCGCAAATGGCAAGGCAAAGGAACTCCCGATAATCGGAAAAATCAAAATTTTGAAATAATCCTATAAACCAAAAAGGCGGTGACCGTAAGTGTCATCGCCTTTCTCCTTTGCTTAAATTTTATAATAAAAACATTTGGAAAATCTGCTCATAATTTCTACAAAAAGTGTGATACTAATATCACATTAAAATTGTAAAAGAGGAGATTTATATATGAAAGCAACAGGTATTGTGAGAAGAATTGAGGAATGTGTTATAATAGGACAAAAGTCGAAAAAACCGCATAAACACTAGGGTTTTCGCTGTTTTTTGTCCAAAAATTTTTCGTGAAAACCGGCTATTTTCGACTTATACATAGTAAAAGCGAGGTGAATTTCACCTCGCTATGTTTCGTTTTATTATAAAAAAATTTTTAACGGCTTGTCGAATGACGGCTTGAGCCTCATCGTAACGGTATTGCATATTTTCCCATCCAATTTCTAAACTGTTATCGGATGCATCTATTGAAAAGTCTGACAAAGCATCAATGGCGTTTATTAGCATTTCTTCTAATGAGTTTTTTATCGCAAACCAGTATATTCCACTATCCATGCCGAGTGAAGTGAATGAAGCATGACTGGCAAAATGCTCTAATATCAAAATTCTTTCTCGCTTATCTAAGGTGGGGGAAATTTCGAT
>JAZSKE010000040.1:0-193499 GCA_045534675.1 Acutalibacteraceae bacterium | reverse complement strand
TATTTGCTCTCGGCTTAACCCGAATTGTTCTCCTATTTCTCTTTGGGTTAATCCCTGTTTCCTTAATTCCAATATTTCTTTTTCATATTGCATGATATGTCTGTAATTTCTTGGCATAAAAATTCCTCCTATGGTAGATATATTTATTCTACCATAGGAGGGTGTTTTTTTCATTGTCCGTTTTTTACGGACTTGTGCACAAGGTTCAGGTGGTTTGTTTGTTATTTATTGCTTCTGAGCATCTCAAGAAGCGCCCTCATATCCTCAGGCATCTCCGCCCGAAGGGTTATTTCCTCACCGCTGATAGGATGGGTGAAGGTGAGATTTTCGCAGTGAAGCGCCTGATGTGAAATAATTTCGTGCGGCTTACCGTACATTGTGTCGCCGTAAAGAGGTGTGCCGAGATATGCAAAATGCACTCTTATCTGATGAGTTCTGCCCGTGGCAAGGTCAACACGAAGAAGAGTGTAATTCTCCCCCGTTTCAAGGGGCTGATATATAGTCAGAGCATAGTCGCCTCTGTCGTCGGCAGTGCGGTAGGTCTTTATGGGGTCAGGGCGGTAAATGGGCTTTTCGATTATGCCTTCCTTTTCGTACCTGCCCGTAGCTATGGCAAGGTACTGCTTTTTAATTTTGCCCGAAAGCCTTGCAGCGCAGTGGGCGTTCAGGGCGCACACCACAAGCCCTGATGTGCCTTTATCCAGCCTGCCAACGGCACGGAAGGATGCACTTTTGCCCTTACTGCTGAGATAATATGACACCGCATTTGCAAGGGTATCTCCCTGATGGTTGTGACTTTCGTGCATTGCAAGCATCGGAGGCTTGTTTATTATGAGCAGATCCTCATCCTCATAAACTATATCCAAAGGAAACTCAATGGGAATGGGCGCAGTCTCGTCTTCGGGGATGTTAAGTGTGATTTTATCTCCGGTGTGAATTATGTCGATAGTCCTGCCCTGTTTGTCACCCAGCATTATTCCGTCAGGAGTACGCTTGAGGGAGCGCATAAGCCTTGTGGAAATTTTCACATAGCCTCTTAAAAAGTTATATACCTTTTTGCCGTCAAATTCTTCAGGTACCGTATACTCAATTACTCTCAATAGGTTTTACCTCAATGTGTTCTGTTTGAATATTCACTGAGAAGTCTCTGCTTTTCGTCCCAGAGCTTCTGTGAAAGGTCAACATAGTAGGTGTGGGGGTTTTCAAAACGCTTTACTTCGTCCCACAGAGTGTCAACCTGCTCTATGCAATACTTCTTGATATCCTTGATATCGGGACATTCATAGCAGCACTTGCCCTCATCAAAAATCTTCACAAGCAAGGGCTTCGCAGTGTAGTTTTCAACAGTTTTCTTTTTCCATGTGTAATTGGGGTCAAAAAGCTCATAGGGCTTGCTGTCATCAATTTCCTCATCAAGCAGGGTGATAACATCGGCAATTGCCTTGCCGCTTTCATTGTCAAAAAGACGGTAAACCTTCTTTGCGCAGGGAGTTGTAATCTTCTGTACGTTTTCGCTGAGCTTTATACGAGGTACGGGTACACCGTCTTCCTCAACGGCAACAATCTTATATACACCGCCGAAAACAGGTGTGGAAGCCGCTGTGATAAGTCTTTCACCAACGCCGAAGGAATCCACCTGAGCGCCCTGCAAAATCATATCCTTTATGATAATTTCATCAAGGGAGTTGCTTGCAACAATCTTACAGTCGGTGAAGCCTGCCTCGTCAAGCATCTGTCTTGCCTTTCTTGAAAGGTAAGTGATGTCACCGCTGTCTATTCTGATACCCTTAGGTCTGAAGCCTCTGGGAAGCACCTCTTCATTGAATGCCTTTATTGCGTTGGGGATGCCTGATTTAAGCACATTGTATGTGTCAACAAGAAGAGTACAGTTGTCGGGGTACTGTCTTGCATAAGCCTTGAAGGCTTCAAGCTCATCACCGAAAAGCTGAATCCATGAGTGTGCCATGGTACCCACAGCAGGAATGCCGAAATCTCTTTCGTCAATGGCACAGGCAGTTGCATCGCAGCCGCCGATATATGCAGCTCTGGCACCGTAAACAGCACCGTCATAGCCCTGAGCGCGTCTTGAACCGAATTCCATAATAACCCTGTCACCCGCGGCGCGTCTTAATCTGTTTGCCTTTGTTGCAATAAGGCTCTGGTGGTTGATTGTCAGCAGCACCATAGTTTCAATAAGCTGTGCTTGAATAACGGGACCCTTGACAGTAATAATAGGCTCACCGGGAAAAATCGGAGTTCCCTCAGGAATTGCCCAGACATCGCACTTGAATTCAAAGTTTTTAAGATATTCAATAAAGTCTTCGTTGAGACCCTTTCTTCTGAGGTACTCAATATCCTTCTGTGTAAATCTGAGATTTTTCAGATAGTCCACAAGCTGACGAAGACCTGCCATAATAGCAAAGCCGCCGTTGTCGGGCACCTTTCTGAAGAACATATCAAAATAGGTTACGGTATCACCCATTCCGTTGGCAAAATATCCGTTAGCCATTGACAGCTCATAATAGTCAACCAGCATTGTGAGATTTCTTTCTTGCATTGTGTTACCCATTGTAACCCACCGCCTTTCATAAAAGAGGAAAAATCTTCTCCTCTATATAATAACAGACACATTATACTACTATTTTTTAATTTTTAAAAGGTTTTTTAAGAAATTTTTAAACACTCTGTAATGCAGAAAATCAATTATTGACAAAAATATATAACTTTCACCAAAACCGTTCGTTTTTCGCAATATAATTGTGTAAAGCATACATCTAACTCCCTTGACAAAAAGGGGAAACATATGATAAAATATTCATAGAAAGAGCCTTTTGTTTAAGGCTCTGATTATATTGAAGGTGAGAAAATTATGCGTATCAGAAAGCAGCCTCTCGGCGACCGCAATATTGTGGGTGCAAAAATAGAGGCAAAGCGAAAAGAATTAGGTATCAAACAGATTGACTTGCTCACTCAACTTCAGATCAAGGGTGTTGAGCTTACCGCTTCAGGCTTATCAAAACTTGAAGGTCAGATAAGAAGCGTTAACGACTATGAGCTGGTTGCAATCGCAGATGTTCTCGGTGTATCCCTCAACTGGCTTGTAGGAAGAGAAGACTGATATTCTTTTCATCAACAATTAAAACAGGACTGTTGCCAAAAGCAACAGTCCTTTTACTTTATTTCATTTTATTTTACCAGGGAATTATGAAAAGCATCTTGTAGAAGAATCTCATAATCCATGTTAAAAGTACGGTTGAGAATATATCGGTTATATATGCCTTATCCTCTTCACCGTTAAGGTCACCATAGGTGCGTAAGTAGGTTGTGAAATCCTTGACATTACTTTCGTCAAAAGCATAGATACGCACACTTCTTGTGTTACCTGCGCCGTAGGTCTTGAAGCCTGTGCCGCCGTTGTAACCGAGGATAATGCCTTCCTGAGTTTTGCCCACAAAGCTGTTGACGTGGTCATGACCGAAGAATGCACCGATAACATCACCCTTTTCAAGCCAAGCTTCATACTGACCTGTTGTTACATCAAGGTTTTCGGGGCAGGGAGCTTCGCCGAGGCCCTTACCGCTATCGATAATAGCATCTTCCTTGAGCTTATACCATTTCTTGTCATCACTACGGTAAACAGCGGTGTTTGCCTCTGTTTTGTCTGCTTCCACAACGAGCTGAAAAATTTCCTTTGTGGGAATGTGCTGGAAAACAAGTGAGGGTACAGCCTGACCGCCGTTTGCAGACTTGAGTTCATCGCTCTTTTCCTTGTACCATTCAACCTGATAAGGATATACACCCTGATAGCCGCCGATTTCCTTATTTTTGTTGTTGGTATCCATCATGTAAACATTGAGTGCAGTTTTGCTGCCGTCTGATGAAAGTACGGGGATATTGTATGTACCCGGGTCACAGCCATCGGTAGCATTTACGCAATACTCATACTCAAGGAAAATATCGGCCATCTCCTTGATGCTTACCTTATCCTCAAGGTCGTGGTCGTGGTTACCGAAGGTAACTGCAAAGGGTGTTTTTGTCTCTTCAAAAATATCACCGAGGCAACGCAGTGCCTGAGGTATTGTCTTATCGTTTGCACAAAGGAAAAAATCGGAAAGTATATCGCCTGCTATAACAACGAGGTCAGGCTTTTCCGCTTCAATTGCTTGTCTTATGAGCTTTTCTGTGCGCTCGTTAAGATTGTGAGTATCCTGAGTGTCATTGATCTGCATAATTTTGAATTTGCCGTCTGCGCCGAAGCGAAGTGTCTTGTCAAAGTTACCCTGCGCAAAAGCCATTGTGCAAAGGCTAAGCATCATAACGAGTGTCAGAACTAAACTGAGTATTTTTTTCATATTTATTCCTCCTGAAATATTGTTCTTTCATTATAAACCCTATTGCCATATTTTTTCAATAGGCAATAAGAAATTTTTAAAAATATTTGTATTACAGCTCACTTTGTGCTATACTTGAGGGAGTAAATTCAAAAGGACTTTTTTAAAATGACACACAGTTTTGTAGCCTTCGATATAGAAATGCCCTCACAGCGCAAGCCCAGAATAAGTGCTATCGGCATAACCGCCGTTGAAAATGGCGAAATAACGGAAAAGGCATACTATCTCGTTAACCCTGAAACCGATTTCGACCCATATGTTGTTGACCTTATAGGCATCACTCCCGAAATGGTTGAAAGTGAACCCACCTTCCCTGAAATATGGGAAAAGATCAAGGATATTATGTCAAAAGGCATTCTGGTTGCCCACGGTGCGCCGGGTGATATGAAAACTCTGTGCGGTTGCCTTAAAAGCTACGGCATTCAGTGGAAGGAAAAGGCGCAGTATATATGCACCTGCCGAGTAGGACTTGAAAAGTACCCCGAATATGAACATCACAGCCTTGACTATATGTGTGAGCAGATAGGCTTCCCTCTTATACACCATTATGCCCTCAGCGACAGTGAAGGCTGTGCAAGGCTTATACTTGATTATATTGCCAAGGGCGTTGACCTTGACAGCTATATTCAGGAATTTGATGTGATTAAATGCCGTAACGCCAATCAGAAGCGCAAGCCTCAGAAAAAACGCACCTTAAAAGAAAAGGTCACCCACATTCTGTTTAAAATGCAGAACGAAAAACTCAGGGATTACTTCCTTTCAACCCACCCTCATATCCCTGCAGAAAGCGTCATCGGGGTAAAAGAAGGCTCTCTCAGACAGTACGCCGAAAAGCTACTGAAAACAAACAGAGCCTCGGACTATATCAAACTTCTTCCTCACGATTTTTATGAGGAAAACAATCTGCATGCCATTCTCGTGTCTAAAACAAAAAAGCTCTCCACAGCCCTTGAGCGTATTGAAAGCTTTCTCCCCTATGTCAATGATACAACTACCTGCCGCCTTCTCGTACCATATGCTTTCAAAAAAAGACAGCCTGAGCTGACAGAAAAGCTGACACTCTGGCTCAGCAGCCATGAGGCTTATACCCGTTATTTTGCCCTTGAGGTAATCGACAGATTTTATATAGACACCGAATATATGAGCCTCTGGCAGGAAATTCTCTCGGATGACGAAGAAGAAAACTTCCTGAAGAAAAAGAAAGCAGTTATTCTCTCAAAGGCACTTATCACCTGCACCGAAAGCGTTGCCTCACTTTTCACCGAAAACAGACTTAACGAGGTGACCCGTAACAAAGCGCTTAAAATGGCGCTGGAAAAAGAAAGCCTCAGCGATGAAAAACGCGAGGTGCTGAAAAGCCTGATAAAATGATATAAAAACTCCCGAGAAGTTATTTTTCTCAGGAGTTTTTCTTTTAATCTGTTTGCGTGCTGAAGCTGTCTTTTTGTGCGTATTTTTTCTTCACATAAGCATTATCAACAAGGTTGGAAAGCCCTGACCAGCAGAGTTTTCTTCTTTCCCACCATAAAAGACCTCCCAGCTTTCTCACAAGATTGGGATTTGCCCGGAAAAGTGATGCAGGCTCCATGCCGTAACCTTTGAGCATTTCATAATAGGCAGGCATTTTCTGCAGGAAGCTTTCATAATTTTTATTTTCCTTGGACGACCATGCAGTTTCCGAAAAAGCTCCCAGCCTCGGGAAGGTGCAATAGCCTGCCTTCTGCATTGTAGGCACAAACTCTGTCCACAAGCAGGCTTCAACACCTTTGACAAGATGCTGATTTTCTTTCCTTACGCCCTCATATAAAGGCTCAAATTCATAGGTTTTCTTAAGGCTCACCTGACCGTAGGGCAAGTCGAGATAAAAGGCATCAAGGTTTGACATAATAAACGGTCTTCCCCCGTTTATCTCAGAAATTACATCTTCCACTTTCATATCGCCGTTCCATAACTGCCAGATGACATCACGGCTGACCATATAGTCCTTGATGCTGTCGTTCCACATAACAGGCTCTGCGCCTTTTCCCTTTACGTACCTTGCCATTCTCTCAAGATAATAGGTGTGAAGACCGCCCACATCCTTTATCCCCTCATCCATCATTCTTTTCTGACAGTGAGGGCAGATTTCCCACCTTGTCGTGGGTACCTCGTCGCCGCCTAAATGGAAGTAGCCGTCAGTGAAGGTTTCGAGAAGTTCATCAACAATCTCTTTTATAAAATCGAAGGTGCTTTCTTTACCGATACACAGCACATCATGCTTGACCCCCCAATGGGTTGCAACGGTAAGATCTCTGTCGAAGCAGGAAAGCTCAGGGTAGGCGGCAAGCATAGCCACCGTGTGTCCGGGAGTGTCTATTTCGGGAATAACCTTTATGCACAGATTATGGGCATACTCAACTATTTCCCTCATATCTTCAACTGTATAGTATCCTTCGTGCTTGCGCTTGTTGAAATTGGTGTGGCTTCTGTAAGAACCGACCTCTGTGAGAAGAAGCTTTGACATTATCTGGGCGCGGAAGCCCTGGTCTTCGCTTAAATGCCAGTGAAAAGTATTCAGCTTGTGCAGTGCCATCATTTCAAGGAAAACAAAAACTGCCTCCTTGGTGAAAAAGTATCTGCCGCAGTCAAGCATAAAGCCTCTGTATGAAAATCGGGGACTATCCTCAATATAAACCTCGGGCAAAGTTAAATCACCCTGAAAAAGCAGCTGACGAAGGCTCTGCACGCCGTAGAAAACACCTGCCTCATCACTGCCTATGATTTCGGTAAGATTTTCCTTTACGGTGAGGGTGTAGCTTTCTGCTTTTTTCATCGAACTGTCAATTTTCAGCACAATACGCTCTTTACCGCCTGAAAAAACTTCAAGAGAAAAAGCATCACTGAGAAATTTTTTAAGGCTTTTCACTGCTTTCTGACAGCCTTCTGCACTCTCGATATTGCAAAGCCTTGTGAGAGTGAAAGCCTTCTTATCACCCACAGATATTTTCAACGGCTCGGGAATAACACTGAATCTCATAGTATACCTCCATAATGTTTCTTATGCTATTATACAGTGCGAGAACTAATTATACAAGCACAAAAAAGAGGACAGGCTCAACGCCTGTCCCGAAAAAAATCAATAAAGCGTTTTTGAAAGAATGAAGCAAGTCCACAGTGCAACAACGAAGAAGCCCTCTGCAGGAATTGCAAGCTTTGTGTAGGGGCATTTCCAACCCTTGTCAACAAAGAGGAAGATTGTTCTTGTTACAAAAACAGTTGTTGCAAAGAAAAGACCGCCTACCAGTGAGTGTACGGGAGTTTTTGTTGCATAGGTGAGATAGAGCAGGAATGCACCCAGTGCAAAGGAAATACCGCCGTAGTAAACTCGGATTTCCGTTTTACCTGCATTGTCAACGGGCTTTACTGAAAAGCTTTCTGCATTTTTAATGGGGTTTGTGATAAACACAATTGCCATACCGAAGAAGTAGCATACAAGGCACACAACGGCAACGGCTGCGGGGATGTTTGACATAAGAATTTCTTTCATTGTTTTCGTCTCCTTTGTTTTTGTTTATTCTATCATAAAATTTCAGTGGCGTAAATACCTTATGCCTTTTTAGTGATACGGATTGTTTTTTCATTGGCAAGAAAGACACCTATACACAGCGCAACAAGCACAAAGGCTGTTATCTTAAAGGTTGTTGCCGATGCTACAAAGCCGTAAATAAGCTGCACACCGAAGCCAATTGCATAGGCACCGCCCATATGGTACCCGGTTATATCCGCGCTGTATTTTTTGCCGAAACGCGCCGGCACTGCGTGTAATACACCGGGGAAAATCGGTCCGAAGCCCACACCGATAAGCAGAAGTCCTGCAAGTGAAGCACTGCCTATAGGCAAAGCAAGAATAATAATACCGATAAATGCTACGGCTATTCCGCAACGGATAAGCTGATTATCCGAAAGCTTCATTGAAACAAAGCCTGAAATCATACGGCCCAGCATTATGCCGCCGTAATAAAGTGAAACCCACATGGCCGCCGTATCAGGTGAAAGAGCAAGGGTGTTGACTATATAGGTCGCTCCCCATGTACCGAGAAGGAACTCCATTGAACAGTAAAGTCCGAGAGATAAAATCCCCGTGAGTACGCCCTTTATTTTCAGTATATCAAAAAAGCCCTTATCGCCTTTTTCTTCGGCAGCATCCTCACCCGAGGTTTCGAGGCCTTTCCATTTCGGCAGGGTACATAAAACAATCAGCGCAATTATCAGCTGCAGCAGTGCTACCACTCTGTAACCGCCGCGCCAGGCACCTGCTTCGCCGGTGAGAAACTTCGACATTATCATTGGGCTGACCGTTACGCCTACGCCCCAGAAGCAGTGAAGCCAATTCATATGCTGAGCCTTATAGTGCAGAGACACGAAGTTATTAAGACCCGTATCAATTGCGCCTGCACCGTAGCCGAGAATAACGGAAAATATCATCATAACCGCAATATTAGGCGCAACGCTTATACCCAAAAGACCAAGTGCCGTAACCAGAATCGACACAAAGGTCACCTTCGACGTACCGAATTTTCTTATGAGCTTGCCCGAAACAAAGCTCACGCCGCCCGTACACACGGCTGTAACAATGCTGTAAACAGAAGCAAAGCTCTCGGCAACACCAAACTCCGTATGCACCACGGGCCATGACACACCGAAGAGGCTGTCAGGCAGACCAAGGGAAATGAAAACTATGTATATTACGATGAGCAACAGTAACATTATACCACTCCTTTTTCTTTTGATATATTAACAAAGACGGGACGTAAAGTCAAGGAATATACAGACGCAAGTCTTGCTGAACATAAAAAATGATCTCCTTGTATTTGGTAACACCATTTTACAAGCAGGTTTGTGTTTTGTCGAATGTGTGGAACGACAAGGATATACTATTGGGGTTGCGTAATTTGAATAGATATGATATAATGAATCAAAATTGAAACAAGCAGGTAGACGTGCTATGAAAATTGGGCTCAGCATTTTGGATATGGTCGTTGATACATTTAAGGACACGGCAATAAACTCTGAATTTACTCGTTCTGAAATAGTAAATCTTGTAGTTTCAAAATATGGCTGTAATCCCACCAGTGTTATTCCAAGTGATTATTGCTACAACCGTTTGAACAACGGCATTAATTATGAGAAATATTTACATTTATTTGAATATACCGATACAAAAAAATACAGATTTTTAGGACTTAATTATCCGTATACAGGAAAGATTATCCATAAGCCAAGAGGTGGATATGAAATAGTTGTTGGTGAATTAAAGGATGGCACACTTATATCTTACGACAAATGTGCGGTAGTGGCACATAGTGAAGAAATTGAGGCACAGAAAAAACAGACGAATATGTTCACAGGACAAAACGCAATATCCCAATAACTTTAAGATACCAAATAATGAAACGGGATAATTTTAAATGTGTACTCTGTGGAGCATCACCTGCTAAAGATCCCGCAATAGAGTTGCATATTGATCATATTATTCCATGGTCAAAGGGCGGTGAATCAACAATAGATAATTTGCAAACACTCTGTTCTGTTTGTAATTTAGGAAAGCGCGATTTGATATAACAAAAAAGTTTATTATCTTAATACATGTAGCAAAAGAACCAAGGCTATTTCTAACCTTGGTTCTTCTCTTTTGTCAGATGTCCACCCTCACAGCAAATCCGCCTGTGAAGAAGTAGTAGGTGTTCGTCTGACTTTCGTTTGGTGGAGACGGCGGTAATCGAAACCGCGTCCGAAAACTCGTCCACACAACTTTCTCCGGGTGCAGTCAGTCTTTTAACATTCCCTCGAAAGCACGCCGATTGACAGGCTTACTTCCTTGGTATTCTCTGATGCGTGACGGCATACGAGAATGCTCTGCCGTTCACGTTCACTGCTAAGTCGACGCCTGAGCCTGAGCCGCAGTACTCTCAGGTCAGACGGGCGCGTTTACGCAGCCTTTAAAACTGTATTTTTGTCAGTTATTTTTAAGTTGTGACCTTTTAAAGCGATTGCCACAGCGCTACCCGCTTATCATGCTTCAAAATCCCCGTCGAAATCCTTTCGTCCCCATATAGGCGATACTGAAGTATCGCAGTGAAGTTCACGCTTTTGCGTGAACGAAGTATGACTTCGTCATGTGAAGCATTGCTGACGCAATATGAAGTGTTTGCTGCGCAAACATTGCTTTTTTATTATATACCTTTTTATAAGAAAATCAACAGGTAATTTCAGCCGTTTTTCATAGCTCTTTCCATGTCGCGCTTTGCATCACGCTGAGCCATGGTTTCGCGCTTATCATAAACCTTTTTACCCTTACACAGCCCTATTTCAAGCTTTGCTCTGCCTTTAAGAAAGTAGACACTCAGGGGTACCAATGTGAGGCCCTGCTGTTTTACGGTGCCGTAAAGGCGGTTGATTTCTTTCTTATGCATAAGAAGGCGCTTCACTCTCATAGGGTCGCGATTAAAGATATTGCCCTGCTCATAGGGACTCACGTGCATACCGTTGACGAAAATCTCGCCACCGTCGATGCTGCACCAGCTATCCTTGAGATTTACTCTGCCTTTTCTTATTGATTTTACTTCGGTACCGAAAAGCTCGATGCCTGCCTCATAGGTTTCAAGAACAAAATAGTCGTGCCTTGCTTTTTTATTCTGGGCAACAACTTGTCTTTCATCCTGGGGTGAAACTGCCATAGTAAGGCACTCCTTTCTTGCGAATTATGAATTGTTGTACGCGTGTAAGTTTGCGGTGACAGAAAGATTTATCCCGCCGAGTGGGTGTGGCTTTCAAACCATTCCAAAAACTCTTTTATATATCGTTCGTGGGGTGTTATAACATTTATATCAATATCTGCATTCTGATTAGCAAAAGCCTCTAATGCGCTTTTCAGGTTGACTTTTGATTTCATATAATCATCAATGATATATTCAAAAGACATTCCCGATTTATAAAGCAAAATTGCTGACACTACACCTGTTCTGTCTTTTCCGGCATTACAAAAATACAAAACATTGGATTTGCTGTTTAAAATAAAATCTATAGTTTTACATAAATGCTCATCCAACATATTTATATATGATCTTGAAACGCTGTCCATACTATCAGGTATTTTATCTCCGTCTGTAACAGGCATTGAATAATAGTTAAAACGGCAGTCGCTCTCTAAGGGACATATTTTCTTTAAGCGCTCTTTATCTGTTCTCAAGTCTATTACCGTAGTGACATTGTTTTCAAGCAACCATAATCTTTCATCCTCGGTTACAATGGTCGGCACATCGCTTCGGATGAATTTCAGGTTGTTTTCTAAAATGGCTCTTGTGTTTAATGTGCTGCTGAATATATTGTTCATAATTATTTATCTGTTCACAATGGGAGTGATAACAGGCTTTCCGTCTCTGTCTAAGAGGGGTGTCATACCGCCTGCATAACCGCTCTGATGAAATATATAGTTAACGCCTGTTTCCTTGTCAACCCAGATTTCTATTACATTTAATGCACCTTGTGTATAGACTTTTTCAAATCTGTCATTTTTAGCCATTTTATCAGCTCCCTTTTCTTTTCTTCGTCCTCGCCGGACAGGCATTACTTTTTCCTGCCGTGGAAAAAGTAATCAAAAACACGGAATTGCTCTGCGGCATGTAGCTTTATCCTTTGATGAAACTTCCCCGCAATTCCGAATTCCGCATTCCGAATTCCGCATTTACAGCGTTCTTCTGCCTTCAAGTGCTTTTGACAGTGTCACCTCATCAGCATATTCAAGGTCTGCACCTACCGGTACACCGTATGCAAGACGGCTGACAGTTATGCCCATAGGCTTGAGAAGGCGTGAAATATACATAGCTGTAGCCTCGCCCTCAACAGTGGGGTTTGTTGCCATAATAACCTCCTGCACCTTGCCGTCACTAAGGCGTGCAATAAGCTCCTTTATTGTGATGTCTTCGGGACTTACTCCGTTCATGGGAGAAATAACACCGTGAAGCACGTGATAGGTACCCTCAAACTCGTGGGTACGCTCAAAGGCAAACACATCTCTCGGGTCTTCAACAACGCAAACAGTGCTTTCGTCTCTGTCTTCATTTTTGCATATGGGACAAAGCTCATCCTCTGCCAAGTTGCAGCAGCGTGAGCATTGCTTTATCTTTTCGTGAGCCGAAAGTATAACCTCGGAAAACTCTGTTGCCTGCTCTTTTGAGAGATTCAGCACATAAAATGCCAGTCTCTGTGCAGTTTTTCTGCCTATGCCCGGCATACGCTCAAACTGCTCTATAAGCTTTGACAGAGTTGCTACATTATATCCTGCCATCAGAAGGGAAGACCAAGTCCGCCGAGACCGCCCTTAGCAGCATTCATAGCCTGCTCCATAGCATCGTCAGCTTTTCTCATTGCTTCGTTTGTTGCAGCAATAATAAGGTCGGAAAGCATATCGATATCGTCGGGGTCAACCACATCGGGCTGCATTTTTATTTCTTTTACTTCGTGTGCGCCTGAAACTGTTACTTCAACAGCTCCGCCGCCTGCTGAAGCAGTAAATTCGCTTGCTTCGATTTCAGCCTGCTTTTGTTCAAGCTGCTCCTGCATTTCCTGAATTTTTTTCATCATAGCCATCTGGCCGCCGCCTGCAGCCTGACTGGGAATTCTTGCTTTCATTTTTATGTCTCCTTTAGATTTATTTTTATGTTAATTTGTCACATCAATATTTATGCCCATATCAGTTGCCCTGCCTATAAGGTCCTGCAAGGGGTCTGTTTTGACCTGAGGCGCTGTAGGTGCTGCCTTAGGTGCAGTGCCGTTGTTTGCAAGTCCCAGACGGTATTTTCTGCCCGTCACTCTGTAAATTGCCTCTTTCACATCACGGGCGTGCCCGCCTGTTTTGATAAAGGCTGAAAGTGTGGGATTGGGACTGTCGATAATCACATAGTCACCTTTTATTGTTGCCTGAGAATTTGCCAACACGCCCCAAAGAGGCATATTGGTTTTTGTCAGCTCACTGAGAACTTCCGCCCAGTCAATTGAGCTTTCGCCTTCATCATCGGGAGGAGGCAGTTCCTCGCTCTGAGGCGAATACTGAGGTTCAGCCTTCACGGCAGGAGCTTCCTGCTTTGTTTCGCTTACCGTTTTATCTTCACTCGCCTTTTCGGCAGGGGTACCTGTAACAAATGTGCCTGTTTTCAGCTTATGCTCCAGGTCACTGATTCGTCTGAGGAGTGCCTCGTTGTCACTTGCAAGTGCCGGTGAACAAAGCTTTATCATGGTCATTTCCATTTCAATTCGGCGATTAACGCCTTTTTTGATATTTGCCATGGCGTTTTGCAGAAGTGAAATGCAATAAAGTATATTTTCAAGGGTGAATTTTCCGCTTTGCTCCTTATACTGCTTTGCCTCATCTGAGGTGCAGACAAGAATATCGCCTGAACTTTTCACCGTTTTGACTATCATAAGATTTCTGAAATGACCCACAAGGTCACTGCAGAGTCTTTCCATATCGCAGGAATTAGAGTGAAGCTCATTGAGAATTTCAAGGGCTTTGCCTGCATTGTTTTCTGCGGCAGAGTAGGCCAGAGAGAAAAGGTGATCCTTGCCCGTCATGCCTGCAACCTCACAGACTATATCAGCCGTTATATGCTTACCGTGACCCGTACACTGGTCTAAAAGCGAGAGCGCATCACGCATACCGCCGTCGGCTATTCGGGCAATGAGTGAGAGTGCCTCCTCGTCTGCGATGAAGCCTTCTGTCTCGGCAATATATTCCATTCTCCGGCGCATTGCTTCGGGAGTAACACGCTTGAAGTCAAAACGCTGACAACGTGAAACTATAGTTACGGGAAGCTTATGCACTTCTGTTGTGGCAAGAATGAATTTAACGTGAGCGGGAGGCTCTTCGAGGGTTTTCAGCAGGGCATTGAAGGCACCTATTGAAAGCATATGAACCTCGTCTATGATATAAACTCTGTATTTGCAAGAAGCGGGAGTGAAGTTTATCTCATCACGGATGTCACGGATGTTTTCAACGCCGTTGTTACTTGCAGCGTCGATTTCAACAACATCAAGGATTGCGCCTGAATCAAGGCCTCTGCAGATTTCACATTCGTTGCAGGGGTTGCCGTCAACAGGATGAAGACAGTTGACCGCTTTGGAAAGAATTTTAGCGCAGGTGGTTTTGCCCGTACCCCTTGAGCCTGTGAAAAGATAGGCATGGGAGGTTTTGCCTGTCTCGATTTCTTTAGACAGTGTTGAGGTTATATGCTCCTGACCTACAACATCTGAAAAGACAGTCGGTCTGTATTTTCTGTAAAGCACCTGATACATAGTTTCTCTCCTCTCTATTAAAAATGAGTAAGACACATTGCCTTGGTCACACGGTGGCAGGCGTTAGCTGTGTCGCACAGACATTCCACTTAATGCTGCTTGGTTCCCCACCTGACATGGTTCGCGGCGTACTGTCGCACAGGACCCACCACCGCATGACCAAAATAAAGTATCTTACTCTTTAGCTTTGCTATTATAATATATATTTATGAGAAAATCAAGGGAATTTGAGAAAAATTATGAATTATAAATGAGGAATTATGAAAACCCCTCTGTCTGCAATGCAGACATCTCCCCTTTCAGGGGCGACAAGATTTTTGTACGCGGGGAAACTTCTGCAAGAGGCAGGGCGGCTCCACTGCCGAATGCAATTCGGCAAGCGACTTCGTCGCGCAAAATCGCACGGGTGCGATTTTTGTGGAGCCGCAGCCCCCCGCGAGAACTAATTTACTGTTTTCGTCTTTACCCTTTTCATCATCCCCACACAAACTATCATCACCGCAGGGAAGACCACTCCGAAAAGCAGACCCTTGCCAAGATTGTCCCCGAAAAGAGTTGTCATTCTGCCAACTAGGGCAGGTCCGCTTGCACAACCCATGTCACCGAAAAGAGCAAGAAGCGCAAACATAGCCGTGCCGCCCATTGGAATTTTTTCAGCTGCAAGGGAGAATGTGCCGGGCCACATAACACCAACAGAAAGTCCGCACACAGCGCAGGCAATCAGGGATATAACAGGCACAGGAGAAAGACCTGCAACAAGATAGCTGATGATACACAGCACCGCACTTGCCTTCATCACCTTTGTCAACGGAATTTTGTCTGACAGCTTTGAATATATAACTCTCGTACTGCCCATAAGCACAGCAAAAAGACAGGGACCCAGAAGGTCGCCGAAGGTTTTGCTCACCTTAAGTCCCGATTCTGCAAAGGCTGATGCCCACTGGCTCATAGCAAGCTCACTTGCACCCGAGCAGAGCATTATAACAATAAGGATATAAAAAAGCTTCGTTTTGAAAAGATTTTTCATTCCCATGCCCTTGTTTTCACTCAGCACTTCGGGAATAGGTACAAGGCAGAAATATATGCCGTTGATAAGGGGTACCACCGACCAGAGAAGTGAAAGGCTGCGCCAGTTGCCGACATCTGAAAGGGCGAAGAAAACCGTGGAGAAAAGCACAACGCACATCTGTCCCCAGCAATAAAATGAGTGAAGCAGGCTCATGGCACCTGCCTTGCTGTCGCTTGGGCAGGCTTCAACAAGAGGACTGATGATAACCTCGATAAGTCCGCTGCCGGTGGCGTAGATAATTATTGAAAGAATTATGCCGATGTACGGCTTCATTATAAAAGGAAAAACACTCAATCCCGCAAGACCGATACAGGCAAAAACATGGGCGGCAATCACGCTTGTGCGGTAGCCTATCTTATCTATAAAGTATGCCGACACAAAGTCAACACAAAGCTGCACACCGAAGTTTATAACAATAAGCAGTGAGATTTTATCATAGCTCAGATTGAAACTGCTTTGGAATGTGAGAAATAAAAGCGGCAGAAAGTTATTTATTATCGCCTGCACAAAGTAACCTGCGTAGGAAGCAAAAAATGTATGCTTGTAATTGTTTCTTATACTCATTACGATACCTCACAAATGATATAAAAGAATATTATCACAGAGGAGACTGAGTTTCAAGTAATTAAAAAAATAAAATTTAATGTATATTTTTATTGAAAAATAATTAAATATGATGTATAATTTCACTACCGGAATAAAATTTATTAACAGAAAGGAGAAGATAATATGCCGGATATTATCAAAAAACTCATTGCAAGTGCAGTGGTTATCATTATGTCCCTTTACGGTGCAATAGGTATGTCAAGCAATGTAAGCGACAACTACACCGAGGGCAAGTACAAAAACGTTATTCTTATGATTGGTGACGGTATGGCAGAAAACACCATTGAAGCCACCAAAGACATCAAAGGCATTGACCAGCTGGCTATGGAGAAGGCCCCCGTCAAATGTTACAGTGACATTGACTCATATATGCTCCCCTTCACAGACTCAGCAGCAGGCGGCACAGCTCTTGCTTGCGGTATCCGTGTATGGTCAAACTCAGTAGCAGTTTTCCCATTCGTACCCATCAATGCTGACGACACCCCCGTACCCATCACTCTTTGCGAGCTTGCAAAGACACGCGGTATGGCTTCAGGTGTTGTAACAACAGACACAACCTCAGGCGCAACTCCCGCAGACTTCTCAGCTCACTTCTATTCAAGAGATAATGAAGCTGAACTCAGTGCCGACCAGCTCAAATCAGGCATCGACCTTATCTGGGGCGGAAGTTCAGAAAGCATCAACAAAACCAACACTGCAGCAAACGGCTACACATACATCTCAAATGAAGATGAAATGAATGCTCTCAAGGCAGGCAGCAAGTCATTTGCACAGTTCAATTCAAGCGACCTCAAGCACGTGAGAAACAACAACAATACTCCCACACTCGAGGAAATGACAAACAAGGCTATCGACATTCTCAGCGCTGACAAAGACGGCTTCTTCCTTATGGTTGAGGGTGCTTGTATTGACAAGTTTGCACACGACAACAATATGGACGGTGTTACTCTTACAACAGTTGAATTCTCAAAGGCAGTTGCAGCAGCTGCTAAGTTCGCTGAAGAAGACGGCGAGACACTTGTTATCGTTACTGCTGACCACGGCACAGGCGGCATTAAGCCCGACAAGAACGGCGGTTGGAAGTTTACACACGGCACACACGATATTATCGATGTACCCGTTTACGTTTTTGCTAAAGATGCAGGCTTTAAATCCGGCGAGGAAATCAAGAACCGTCAGATAGCAGTTCAGATTGCCCGCGTTCTCGGCTTTGGCGAGGATAAATTCCCTGCACAGAAATAAGCTTCTGCAAAAAAAGGTTGCTTCGGCTGCCGAAAAATCATAACAGTAATCTGTCGGGCAATATCAACCCGGCAGATTTTTACTTTGCCTTTGACAAACAGCCTCATCAATGGTATAGTAGTTCTTAACAAGCTGTCGACAGAACAGTTTGTTAAGAAATCCATGACTGAATTATTTCTGTCAATAGGAGAGAAATATATTTATGAAAAAAATCAGATTATCAACAACCCGCATAATATTGCTGAGTTTTCTTGCCGTAATTTTGTTGGGAAGTATTCTTCTTGCCCTGCCAGTCAGCACACAAAGCGGTTTTCCCGTGCCGTATATCGATGCACTCTTTACTGCAACCACCTCCACTTGTGTTACAGGTTTGGTAACGCTCCCCACATTTTCAACGTGGAGTGCTTTCGGGCAGGTTGTTATACTGATATTGATACAGATCGGCGGTCTTGGCGTTATTACCGTTATGTCGGGGCTTATGATACTCTTAAATAAAAAAATGGGTATCGGTGATAGACTGCTTATTCAGGATGCGTTCAATCTCAACACCATGTCAGGCCTCATAAAGTTTGTTAAAAATGTGTTGTTAGGCACCCTGATAACAGAGACCATAGGGGCAATCCTATATATGTTTGTTTTCGTTCCTCAATTCGGTGCCAAAGGCATATGGATATCCGTTTTCAACTCGGTTTCCGCCTTTTGCAATGCAGGAATCGATATAATTGCAGAAAACAGCCTTTGTAACTATGCAACCAATCCGCTGATTAACATTGTCACCTCAGCCCTCATTATTCTCGGCGGACTCGGTTATATTGTGTGGTGGGATGTGATACGTGTCATTAAAAGCCGTTCACGTAAAAAAAGAAAAATCTTCAGATATCTTACCCTTCACAGTAAAATTGCCATTACTGCCTCGGCAGGGCTTATTATCTGCGGAGCGCTTCTCATTCTGATTTTCGAGTATTCCAATCCCCTGACCATAGGAGGAATGTCACTGTTTGATAAAATTCAGGCTTCTCTTTTTCAGTCTGTAACAACGAGAACAGCGGGATTTGCCTCCCTTGCTCAGGAAAACCTTACAGACACATCAGCCTTGGTTTCTTTGGCATTGATGCTTATCGGAGGCTCGCCTGTGGGAACTGCAGGCGGAATAAAAACAGTCACCGTTGCCGTTCTTCTTTGTTCGGCCGTTGCTACTGTCAGAAACAAAAACAGTGTTACACTGTTTAACCGCCGCATAACTGAGGAATCCGTAAAAAAAGCAGTTGCCGTAGTTGTGACTTTTATAATAATCTGCCTAACTTCCACAATTCTCTTAACGGCAACAAGTGATGCACCTGTGCTTGATGTGCTTTATGAAACGGTAAGTGCAACGGCAACTGTTGGCTTGTCACGCAATCTGACCTCCGGCCTTAATATATTCGGAAAATTAATCATTATAGCAACAATGTATTTAGGCAGAGTCGGTCCCATATCGCTCGCAGTAGCTCTCGGCAAAAAAAATGAAAGTCAAAATGTTATATCCGAACCAACGGAAGAAATCAGTATCGGTTAAGCAAGGAGAATAGTTATGAAAAAGAAAAAGACATATGCAGTCTTCGGACTGGGAAGATACGGTACCGCCGTTGCAAAAGAACTTGTAAACAACGGCATGGAGGTCATTGCAGTTGACACCGAACAGAAAATAGTCAACGATGCAGCGGCATATTTACCCGTATGCAAGTGTGCCGATGTTACAGACGCAGAGGTAATCTCGCGCCTTGGCATGGACAGTATCGACACCGTAATTGTATGTATGGCAAGCAACCTTGAAGCAAGCGTAATGGCTATAACACTTTGCAAGGAAGCGGGAGTAAAAACCGTTATAGCAAAGTGTGCCAACGAAATGCATCAAAAAATCCTGCTGCGCGTCGGTGCAGATCAAGTGGTTTTCCCCGAAACGGAATCAGGCATTCGCCTTGCAAAAAATCTGCTCAGCTCCGGTTTCATTGACATGATCTCGCTGTCCAAGGATGTATCCATGGTGGAAATTGACGTAAAAAAAGAGTGGGTGGGTAAAAATCTTATTGAATTAAATTTACGCAAAAAATACGGATTAAATATTGTTGCCGTTAAGCACGGTGAAGCAGTCAGCGTCAATGTTAATCCCGAACAAAGACTTGACGAAGAAGCGACCTTAATTGTTATTGCCAACACTGCAAATCTGAATAAATTGCAATAAGTCTTATTTATTTAAATACCGTGATGTCAAGTGCCATCGGTTTCCTCAACGGAAGTCGGTGGCATCCCTATTACCGGTGTATAAACGGAACAGTCGGCTTTTAAAGGCGGCAAGCCCCTTTTCGCCTTAACCTGCGCGTACCCCTCACAAATCTTGAAGTTCCTACTGTTTCAGTGGATTTTCAGGGCTTTTATATTGTTATATTGTTAAATATCTTCAATTTTTGTCTGCTATTTTTGTTCAAATAGGAAAAACCAATATTTTGCAGGATAAATATCATATTTTTTGTAGATTTTTTTGGCGCTTTGTGCTATAGTTAGTGAGTATGGATTATTGTGAGTTTTTATACGCTGATAACTCACATCTTACAAACCAGACGGAAAATCCGTTTAAAGGAGGACGAAAGTTAATGCTTAAGAAAATCAGCACAATCCCGTTCACAGACACACCTGAACAGGCAGCTAAGCTGGATGCAGTTATTGCTGAATGCACAGGCGATGTGAGCATGCTTATGCACGTAATGCAGGAAGCACAGTCCATTTACGGCTACCTCCCCTTTGAGGTTCAGCAGAAAATCGCTGACGGTATGAATGTACCCCTTGAAAAGGTTTACGGCGTTGCAACCTTCTACGCTCAGTTTGCACTTTCACCCAAGGGCAAGTACGACATCTCCGTTTGTCTCGGTACTGCTTGCTATGTTAAGGGCGCTCAGGAGCTTCTCGACGAGCTTTCAGCTCAGCTCGGTATCGGTGCAGAGGAATGTACCGCTGACGGTAAGTTTTCACTCACAGCCTGCCGTTGTATCGGTGCTTGCGGTCTTGCTCCCGTTCTTACTGTTAACGAAGACGTTTACGGCAAAATCACTGCAGCTGATATTAAGGGTATTCTCGCTAAGTATATGGACTGATGAGAGAGCTGTCACTCAATGTGCTTGACATAGCTCAAAACAGCGTGTCGGCAAATGCTTCACTCATTGAAATAGAACTTATCGAAAACAGCAAAACACACGATCTTTTAATCGGCATCTATGACAACGGCAAGGGAATGACACCCGAGCAGGTCGAAAGTGTACGTGACCCCTTCTTCACAACCCGTACCACAAGAAAAGTGGGTATGGGGATTCCCCTTTTCAAATTCGCTGCAGAAATGACAGGCGGAAAGCTTGAAATTGAAAGTGAAGTCGGTGCGGGTACACGTGTCAGGGCCTATTTTAAAACAGACCACCTTGATTTCACCCCCATAGGTGATATGACCTCGACTATGATTTCCCTTATAACAATGAATCTGCACATCGACTTTCTTTACAGAAGGCAGCTTGACGGCAGAGAATTCACCGTTGACACAAGACAGCTGAAAGAAATCCTGGGTGATGTTCCTCTCAATGAGCCGAGCATCGCACTGTGGATTACAGATTACATAAACGAAAACACAAAACAACTCACGGAGGTGTAATAATATGAAAACTCTTGAAGAACTTATGGCATTAAGAGATGCTGCTAAGGCTAACCTGACAGCTCGTGACGATTCAACAGAGGTTACACGTATTGTTGTAGGTATGGCTACATGCGGTATTGCAGCAGGTGCAAGACCCATTATGGCAAAGTTTGTTGAAGAAACTGCAAAGCGCGGTCTTACAAATGTAACGGTTGCTCAGACAGGTTGCATCGGCATGTGCCGTTTTGAACCCATTGCAGAGGTTCTTGTTCCCGGTAAAGAAAAGGTAACCTATGTTCAGCTCACTGAAGAAAAGGTTGCAAAAATAGTTGCCGATCACATTGTTAACGGTGTACCCGTTGCAGAATATACAATCGGCGCAGTAACAGAATAAGGAGGAAGTAAAAATGTATCGTTCCCATGTGCTTGTTTGCGGCGGTACCGGTTGTACCTCCTCAAATTCACAGAAAATCATCGAAGCTATGGAAGCTGAGATCAAGGCAAAGGGTCTTGAAAATGAAGTACAGGTTATCCGTACAGGCTGCTTCGGTCTTTGCGCACTCGGCCCCATTATGATCGTTTATCCCGAAGGCTGCTTCTATTCAGAAGTTAAGGTAGATGATGTTCCCGAAATCGTTGAAGAACACCTTCTCAAGGGCCGTATGGTTAAGCGTCTTCTCTACAGTGAGACAGTAACTCCCACTGAAATCAAAGGTCTTCATGACACAGCTTTCTACAGAAAGCAAAAGCGTGTAGCACTTGCAAACTGCGGTGTTATCAACCCCGAAGACATCAACGAGTATATTGCTTATGACGGCTATCAGGCTCTTGCTAAGTGTCTCACAGAACTCACCCCTGAGCAGGTAGTTCAGATAGTTAAGGATTCAGGTCTTCGCGGCAGAGGCGGCGGCGGTTTCCCCACAGGCCTCAAATGGAGCTTCACAGCAGCTAACAAGGCAGATCAGAAATATGTAGTATGTAATGCCGACGAAGGTGACCCCGGTGCATTCATGGACCGTTCAGTTCTTGAAGGTGACCCCCACTGCCTTATCGAGGCTATGACAATCTGCGGTTATGCTACAGGCGCAACTGAAGGTTATGTTTATGTTCGTGCTGAATACCCCATTGCTGTTGCACGTCTTCAGATTGCTATCAATCAGGCTAAGGAAATGGGTCTTCTCGGCAAAGATATCTTCGGTTCAGGCTTCGATTTTGACCTTCACATCAAGCTCGGTGCAGGCGCATTCGTTTGCGGTGAAGAAACAGCTCTTATGACTTCAATCGAAGGTAACCGCGGTGAACCCAGACCCCGTCCTCCCTATCCTGCAGTTAAGGGACTTTTCGGCAAACCCACCACAGAAAACAACGTTGAAACCTTTGCTAACATTCCTGCTATCATCCGTAACGGCGGCGACTGGTTCGCTTCAATGGGTACAGAAAAATCAAAGGGTACAAAGGTATTCGCTCTCGGCGGAAAAATTGCTAACACAGGTCTTGTTGAAATCCCCATGGGTACTACTCTTCGCGATATCATCTATGAAATCGGCGGCGGTATCCCGGGCGGCAAGAAGTTCAAGGCTGCTCAGACAGGCGGTCCCTCAGGCGGTTGTATCCCCGCTTCACTTATTGACACTCCCATTGACTACGATAACCTTACGGCTATCGGCTGTATGATGGGTTCAGGCGGTCTTATCGTAATGGACGAAGACAACTGTATGGTTGACATTGCTAAGTTCTTCCTCGACTTCACAGTTGACGAGAGCTGCGGTAAATGTACTCCCTGCCGTGTAGGTACAAAGAGACTTCGTGAAATGCTTGACAAGATCACAGACGGCAACGCTACTCTCGAAGACCTTGATAAGCTTGAAGAGCTTTGCAACTACATCAAAGACAACTCACTCTGCGGTCTCGGTCAGACAGCTCCCAACCCCGTACTCGCTACACTCAAGTTCTTCCGTGACGAATATGTTGCTCACGTTGTTGACAAGAAGTGTCCTGCAGGTGTATGTAAGAACCTTCTTCAGTATTCAATTGTTGCCGATATGTGTAAGGGTTGTACACTCTGCGCTAAGAAGTGTCCCGTCGGTGCTATTTCAGGCACAGTTAAAGAGCCCCACACCATCGACCCCGCTAAGTGTATCAAGTGCGGTGTATGTATGGATTCCTGTAAGTTCAAGGCTATCATTAAGAAATAAGGAGGTACGAAGCAATGGATAAAATGGTTAATATTACAATCAACGGTATGCCCTGCAGCGTACCTTACGGCACAACAATTCTTGAAGCTGCAAGACAGCTCGGTATAGAAATCCCCACTCTCTGCTACCTTAAGGAAATCAACGAAATCGGTGCTTGCCGTTTCTGCGTTGTTGAGGTAACAGGTGCAAGAAGCCTCGTTGCTGCTTGCGTATTCCCCATCGAAAGAGACGGAACAGAAATCTTCACAAACAGCGACAGAGTACGTAAGGCAAGAAAAACTACTCTTGAGCTTATCCTTTCAACTCACGAAAGAAAATGCCTCAGCTGCGTAAGAAGCGGCAACTGCGAGCTTCAGAAGCTCTGCAAGGAATCCGGCGTTGACGATGAAGGCAAGTTTGACGGCGACAAGCCCGTTTATGAGCTTGACTACTCAGCTGCTCACATGGTGAGAGATAACAATAAGTGTATCCTTTGCCGCCGCTGTGTTGCTGCTTGTAATCAGCAGGGTATCAGCGTTATCGGTGCAAACGCCCGCGGTATTGACACTCACATCGGCTCAGCATTTGAGCTTCCCCTTAACTCAACATCATGTATCTCATGCGGTCAGTGTATCGTAAACTGCCCCGTTGGCGCACTCTATGAAAAGAGCGATACAGAAAAGGTATTCGAAGCTATCAGCGACCCCACAAAGCATGTTGTTGTTCAGGCTGCTCCCGCAGTTCGTGCAACTCTCGGCGAATGCTTCGGTATGCCCATCGGCACAGATGTAACAGGCAAGATGTTTGCAGCTCTTCGCAGACTTGGCTTCAACAAGGTATTTGACACCAACTTCGGTGCTGACCTTACAATTATGGAAGAAGCTACAGAGCTTCTCTCAAGAGTTAAGAACGGCGGCGTTCTTCCCATGATCACATCATGCTCACCCGGCTGGATCAAGTATTGCGAACACTACTATCCCACAGAGCTTGATCATCTTTCAAGCTGTAAGTCACCCATGCAGATGCAGGGCGCAATCATCAAGAGCTACTACGCTGAAAAGAACGGCATTGATCCCAAGGATATCGTTTCCGTTGCTATCATGCCCTGCACAGCTAAGAAGTTCGAGTGCGGCCGTGACGACGAAAACGGCGCAGGCTATCCCGATGTTGACTTTGTTCTCACCACAAGAGAGCTTGGCAGAATGATTGACACAGCAGGCATCAACTTCCAGATGCTTCCCGATGAAGAGTGCGATGCTCCTCTCGGTCAGGGCACAGGTGCCGCAGTTATCTTCGGTGCAACAGGCGGCGTTATGGAAGCTGCTCTTCGTACAGCTGCTGAAGTTATCACAGGCACAGAGCTTGAAAAGGTTGAATTCCACGATGTACGCGGTATGGAAGGCATCAAGGAAGCTGCTTACAAGCTCGGCGACCTCGAAGTTAAGGTTGCTATTGCAAGCGGCACTAAGAATGCAAAGGTACTCATGGATAAGGTTAAGGACGGCACTGCCGATTACACCTTCATCGAAATCATGGGTTGTCCCGGCGGTTGTATCAACGGCGGCGGTCAGCCTGTTCAGAGTGCAACAGTACGCAACTTCACAGACCTTAAAGCTCTCAGAGCTGCTGCTCTTTATAAGAATGACGAAAACCGTCCTCTTCGTAAGAGCCACGAAAACGAAGATGTAAAGAAGATTTATGCTGATTTCCTTGGCGAGCCCAACAGCCACAAGGCTCACGAGCTTCTTCACACTTCATATGTTGCAAGACCCATGTTCAATAAATAATTGAATATATAGCAGAAAGCGACTCGGAAACGGGTCGCTTTTGCTTTGTGTTCTCGCCGGACGGAAATAATTTTTGCTGTCGCACCTGACCTCATCCGTCAGACCTTCAGTCTGGCATCTTCCTCTCTCAGGGAAAGGCAAATCAAAAATGCGACGATTTTTAATTGACATTTCTATTTCTTAGTAGTAAACTATAATTATCAAACAGAAAGAAGGTTTTTCTATGAAAAAATTACTCAGCCTTATTTTATGTCTTCTTATGCTTCTGCCCATAATCTGCATAAACGCTTCCGCAGTTGGCGTCAGCCTCTCACAAGGCAAGGATGCTCTTGTTGCTCAGTGGCAGAAAGGCAACGAGCATGGCTTTGATTACAGATTCTACTCCCCTGTCAAGGGTTCAGATGACACTACAAAGTACCCTATAGTTATTCTCCTTCACGGCAAATACAGTGGCTCTCACGAAGGCGAGCAGCTCACAGGTACAGACTTTTTCAAGTGGTCAAGCAGTGAATTTCAGTCACGCTTTTCCGATGCGGGCGGTGCATTTATCTTAATGCCCAGAACTCCCGGCGGTGATATAAACACCTGGGACAACACATCATATCACGGCTCACTCAAAGCGCTCATCGACACTGTAATTGCACGCTACGGCAACAACATTGACAAAAAACGTATTTATCTTGGCGGTTGGAGCATGGGCGGTGCAGGCGCCATAAGTGTAGCCTCAAGCCATAAAGATTTCTTTGCTGCACTTATGGTAATGGCTCCCTTCGGCAGTGTTTCACAGTCTAAGGTAAGCAGCCTTAAAAATATGCCTATCTGGCTTGTAACCTGCACACAGGATATAACTGCATCATATGTCACCTTTGCAGAACCTTTCTGGACTAAGGTAAAAGACACAACCAACATCCCGTCATATTGCCGTATAACCACCTTTAAAAAGTATAATTACTATGATACAGGTCACCACTATGTACATATGGCTGTAGGCAGCGACCTTCTTAACCAGCCCTCAGACTGCGGCATGAACACAAAAACAGCAAAGGGCGCAGGCGTTGCCATAAACAGCAGCTCAACAATGATAACCTGGCTTTCATCTCAGCGTCTGGGTCAGGCAAAGGAGGATGTCTGCCACTGCGATTGCCACGCAAGCAGCCTCTGGACAAAATTTGTATGGGCAATAACAAACTTCTTCAATATGATTTTCTCTCCCTCAAAGAAATATTGCGGTTGCGGCGTCGCTCATTGGTAATGTGAAAAATTTGTGTAATTGACATAAAAAATTGTTTACAGAATCCCCACACGGATTTAACGGCACTTTAAGCTACCTTTAAAGTTGCCCCTCTATAATGTGATTGTGCGATGGGAATTGAAGTGTGTTTTTTTCCGATTTTTCACACTTCATCCCTCCTTCCCACCGCACTCCCCTCTCCTTTCAAATATGTATGAAAAGAAGCTGTGCATTAGTCAGGTGCATGGCTTCTTTCCATTTTGTACGCGGGGAAGCGAGGCAAGGGTAAAAATATTTCTCCGCCAAATAAAATTAATGCAACAATTCACTTCTTTTAAAGCTCTATTATAGTGAAGATTTTAAAGGAAGTGGAAAATATAATGTATGATAATTCAAAAATACCCTCTGCGGGAAAATCAGGCACAGCCGCAGTTGTATTACTGATTATAATTTGCGTCCTTTGCCTATTATCTGTCTTTTTCTTTAGTGGCAGCAATACCGATTTATATACCGAAGAAGAATCAGCTGCCGAAAACACAACAAGCACCACCGAGAGAACAACTGCACATATAACATCCGCAGAAGCCACGGCAGAGGCATTTCCGCAGTCCTTACAGAATTTCTCCGCCTTTCAGGATAAGGACATATCAGCCCCCTATGCAGGTCTTTATGAAGTTTCATCTTTCAAGGTGCTTTTATGAAAAGGGAGCCACGGAAACCGTCAGCCCTGCCAGTCTTACAAAGGTACTCACGGCAATAACAGCTCTTTCTTATGTGCCGTCAGACACTGTTTTCACCGTAGGCAGCGAGCAGGAGCTTGTACCTGCAAGGTCAAGTCTGTGTCTTATAAAGAAAGGACATAAGCTCACGCTCTATCAACTTATTTCAGGTATGCTTATTGCCTCAGGTAACGATGCAGCCTACACAATAGCTGTTAACACCGCCCGTTTTGTTATGGACACAGGAGATGCCAGTGACAAAGAAGCTTTATCTTATTTTGCCAACCTTATGAATTCTATGGCTAAAACCGCAGGCGCACAAAACTCTAACTTTATAAACCCCGACGGCTTTGACTGCGACGGTCAGTACACTACCGTAAGAGACCTTGCGCTTATAGGCAGGTATGCCATGTATTTTAAAGAAATAAGCGAAATAGTACGCTGTGCTGTAAAATATGTTGTTTTCCGTTCAGGTGAAAATGTCACTTGGAAAAATTCAAATCAACTTCTGCACAGTGACAGTCCCTATTATTATCCCAATGCCATAGGTATGAAAACGGGTACCACTGCTCTTGCAGGAAAATGCCTTATGGCAGTTGCTGAAATTGAAGGCAAAACCTATATAGCCGTTGTTTCAGGTTGCAGCAGTGAAGACAGCCGCTATAAATCCGCAACAGACTTATTCCGTTTAGTCTCCCCTATATGACAAAGTTTTCTTTTTTGATGTGATAAACTTCCTTTATAATATTCACAGTAAAGGAGTTTTGTTATGCTTTGTCGGAATTGCAATTATATTCTCAGTGGCGAAGAAGCCTTCTGCCCTCATTGCGGACAGGCAGTAAAAACACAGGAACGCGAAAAAGAAGAGAACGAAAAAAATGATGTATCCCTCCATGTTACCGAGCTACCCTCACCAAAGAAAAAAAGCTCAATTTTTGATGTGGAAAGCATTGAAAGTTCTGACAGCGAAGCAGAAAAGCCGGAAAGCAGAAAGAGCAAGGGTGCCGTTGCGGTAATTTCACTGTTTGTGCTTATTCTTGTTGCTGTTGCAGTGTTTACCTCCCTTGAATATTTTGACCTTATGCCTGCAATTGCCTCTTTTCTTTCAGAGAAGCCCTCTTCACCCGGCAACACATCTGCCGTTTCCACCACCTCTTCTCAGCTTAGCGGCAGTGAAGGTATGATATCCCCTGAAATAAACTACAAGCCCACTCTTCACACCGTAACCTCGCAGAAGCCTTTACCCTTGAGAAAAGGTCCCGGTGACACCTATGCACCTATAGACTATATCCCTCACGGCACACGCCTTCAGATAATCGGCGGAAGTCTCAGCAGTGACAACTGGGTTTATGTTTACATTCCCTCTGAGGATATTTACGGCTGGCTCAATGCTTCCTATCTTATGCAGGATAATGTACCCTTAAGCACTACTCTTCCAACAGAGAATGAAGAAGATGAAACCGCTGAGGCTGACGGTACAACCGAGGAGAACGAAGAAAAGGCATCACTCTCCCCACAGAAGCAAACTGCAAAAATAACTGCCGAAAAGGGTCTGTATCTCAGAGTAGGTCCGGGAGTGGATTTTGAAGCGGTAACCGTTATCGGCAAGGGCGAAGAAGTGACACTTATCGAGGTATGTGACAGTAACCCTTCATGGGTTTATGTGCAGTTCGGCAAAGACAAGGGCTATGTCAGCAGAAGTTATATAAGTGAAACTTAACAATTTCCATTTTCTCATATATGCACATCCGTTTTTTCGGGTGTGCTTTTTAGTTTATTTAAAGTTTGGAATATATTATTTACTTAATGAAAAACTTGATATATAATAGTTATATACCCCTCAGGAGGAAAAATTATGAGACTTTTACTTGCAGAAGATGAAAAAGATTTGTCAAAAGCACTGTGCGCCGTTTTAAAGCACAACAATTATTCCGTTGACCCTGTTTTTAACGGTCAGGATGCCCTTGACTACGGTCTGTGCGAAAACTATGATGCAATTATTCTTGATATTATGATGCCTAAGAAAAACGGACTTGAAGTCCTCTCCGAATTAAGAAAGCAAGGCATTGACACGCCCGTTATCATTCTCACCGCAAAGAGCGAAACCGAGGATAAAATCTTAGGTCTTGACACAGGTGCAGACGACTACCTGACAAAGCCCTTCTCAATGGGTGAGCTTTTAGCCAGAATAAGAGCCCTCACCAGAAGAAAATCAGAATTTTCACCCAATCTTCTCACTACAGGTAATCTTTCACTTAACCGTGAAACCTTTGAGCTTAGTGTAGGTGAAAAGTCCATACGCCTGGGCAACAAGGAATTTCAGATGATTGAGCTTCTTATGAACAGTCCCGGCAGACTTATTTCAACTGAGCAGTTTATGGAAAGAATATGGGGCTACGAAACTGAAGCGGAAATAAATGTTGTATGGGTATATATCTCTTACCTTCGTAAAAAGCTGACAACCCTCGGTGCAAATGTGGAAATCAAGGCTGTCAGAGGTGTAGGCTACACCCTTGAAGAAGTATAAAAAATCAGGAAAGGAAGTCCTCTCTAAGAAGTAGGATAAAACCGAACAATGCTGAAAAAACTTCAGAGACGCTTTATGCTTATTGCTATGTTTGCTCTTGCTTCACTGACAATAGTGCAGACTATCGGCGTAAATATTATCAATATATATCAACGCGATTCGGATATACGCGCAGTACTTAAAATAATTTCAGCCAACCAGGGTGTGTTGCCCAATAATTTCAACGAAGATTATAATATCGGCAGCTTTCTTAACCCCTTCGGGGAATACCACATAAACATACAGACACCTTATTCCACCAGGTACTTTGTAGTTGAGATGAAAGATAATGTGGTTACTGATATATCCACCAAGTATGCCGAAAAGGTTGACGATAAAAAAGCTTTCAGCTATGCCTCACAGATTTATAACAACGAACCCGGTTTTGGCACCATAGATTTTTACAGATACTATTACACCGTTGAACCCTCCGGCGAATCCATGATGGTCTTTATCGATGTGACGAGGGATATTGCTCAGGTTGTGGCGCTTGCCACCATATCGGTTTTCGTTAATATAATCACTATCACTGCATTGGTACTGCTTGTTTACTGGCTTTCTAAAAAGGCAATGCAACCCGTTGCAGCAAGCATTGAAAAGCAAAAGCAGTTTATCACAGACGCAAGTCACGAACTGAAAACTCCCCTTGCAATTATTTCTGCAAATGCGGAAGTTCTTGAAATGTGCGACGGTGAAAATGAGTGGCTGACCAGCATAAAAAATCAGACCACAAGAATGAACCACCTTGTAAAAAAATTAGTAGAGCTTACTAAGCTTAATGAAATGCAGGACACCGATGCTCACAGTCGTTTCAACATCAGCACCGCCTTCCTCGACACTGCTGCTAACTTTGAAACAAGTGCCGCCATTGCAAACAAGCACTTCTCTTACTCTGCTGCAGAAGACCTGAAATACTACGGCAACGAGGCTGAAATAAGACAGCTCATCACTATCCTCTGCGACAATGCTATAAAGTACACCGACGAATGCGGTCACATTAAGCTGAGCCTTTATAAGTCAGGTAAGAGTATTGTAATAGAAAGCTACAATACCTGCGAATATATTGACCCGAAAACTGTAAATCATCTCTTTGACCGATTCTACAGAGGTGACGCTTCAAGAGCAAGAGATGAAAAAACAGGCGGTTACGGCATTGGTCTTTCAATTGCTCAGGCTATTGTTAACCGCCACAAGGGCAAAATCCGTGTTTCAACCACAGGCACAACGGGACTTATGTTCAAGATAACTCTTTGAGGTTGACAAAAGCGAAAAAAAGTGGTAAATTATACAAGTTGTAATAATATAAGAAAGATTGGTGAATCAAATGTCAGGCCATTCAAAATGGAGTACCATTAAAAGAAAAAAAGAAAAGACTGACGGTGCAAGAGCAAAGGTCTTCACTAAAATAGGCAGAGAAATTGCCGTAGCGGTCCGTGACGGCGGTCCCGACCCTGCATCAAACTCAAAGCTCAAAGACGTTATTGCCAAGGCTAAGGCTAACAATGTACCCAACGACAATATCGAAAGAATTATCAAAAAGGCAAGCGGCGAAACCGGCGGCAACAACTACGAAGAGATTATGTATGAAGGCTACGGTCCCTCAGGCATCGCAGTTATTGTTGAAACTCTCACAGACAACCGTAACCGTACTGCAGGCGAAATGCGCCATTATTTCGACAAGAATAAGGGCAATATGGGTCAGCAGGGCTGTGTATCCTTCATGTTCACACGCTACGGCGTTATCGTCATTGAGCAGGAAGACACCGACGAAGAAAAGCTCATGGAAGACGCTCTTGAAGCAGGCGCAGTTGACTTCCTCAGCGACGACGAGGATGTTTTTGTTATCCGCACAGAGCCTAACGATTTAGGTGCTGTACGCGACGACCTTGAGGCTAAGGGCTATAAGTTCGTTTCCGCCGAAGTGGAGTATGTACCCAACACAGAAACAGAGCTTACAAACGAAGACGACCTCAAGTGCATGGGCAAGCTTCTTGAGATGCTTGAGGACAATGATGACGTACAGAATGTATGGCACAACCTCGCAAATGAAGAGGACCTTCCCTAAGAAATCATCAGCGCGTTTTGGTTACTTTTGTGCGCCAGCAAAAGTAATGCCCCGCGGCGAGCGTAATTAAGAAAAGACAAGACCTGTCCTTGGTGGGCAGGTCTTTTTAATTTGTGCTGACAGTCGATATCCGTTTTTAACAGTGCTAAAACCACTTCATATTCATACACATTTTCACAACAAATACAAACAGAGTTTTTTTATTTTATAAACAAAACATTAAGTCTTTTTTCTTACTATTGTCAAGCACTCATCTTTGTGCTAATATCAAAATCGAATATTTTACGAAAGTGAGCAGACAAATGGGAAAGCTTTTTTATATTTACATAAAATCCTGCTGCCTTACAAAGGAAAATGCTGCTGAATTTTTTGACTGTATAGGTGACCTTTATTTCAGCGACGAGGTGCAGGGATTGAAAAAATTTCCACAACACAGCACCATCGACAGACTTGACCACATAACGAGTGTTTCGTATATGAGCTATGTTTATGCTAAAGAGCATACCATGGATTTCAGAAAAATTGCCCGTGCTGCACTTCTTCACGACCTTTACTATTATGACTGGCACGATAAGGCATGGTGGCACCGTCCCCACGGCTACAAGCATCCTCGCTTCGCCCTCAACAATGCAAAGGAACTCTACCCCGGAATCAGCAAGTTTGAGGAAAACATCATTCTTCGCCATATGTGGCCTCTCACTGTAATTCCCCCTGCAACAAAGGCAGGATACATTGTTTCTCTTGCTGATAAATACTGTGCAACCAGAGAACTTTTAAGAGCAGATTATAAATACTTCGGTAAACAGTTTGATGAAAATATTAAAATCTTCAAGGAGAAAGAAAAATGCTGATAAGCGTCTTAAATTATGTGCTGATGTTTTTCGTCTTCAGCGCAATAGGCTGGACTATTGAATCTGTATACTGTTCAATAGGCAACAAAAAAATAATAAACCGAGGATTTTTATACGGCCCCGTATGCCCTATATACGGTACAGGTGCACTTATTTTCGAAATACTCATAACCCCTTTAAGCGAGCCTTTTGAAAAGCGTTGGTGGCTTGTGGTAATAGTGGGTATGGTACTTGCCGATATACTCGAATACTTCACAAGCTATATTATGGAAAAGCTCTTCAATGCCCGTTGGTGGGATTATTCGGAAAACTTCTTGAATCTTCACGGAAGAATCTGCTTCAAGCACACCTGCTATTGGGGATTATTCAGCTTCATTTATGTGTATTTCATAAGCCCGGCATATGATTTTGTTATAAACTTTATTCCGCAGAATATAAGAAATGTTGCCGTTGGCATAATTTTGGTGATATTCCTTGTTGACCTTGTCTTCACAGTAAAAGCCACAATGGATATACACAAGCTTATAAAGAAAATCGATTCGTTTAAGACTTCTCTAAACGAATACAGCGACATTCTCAAGCTTGCGGCTGAAGGCATAAAGGATGCAACAGAAAGCACATATGCCGACAAAAAATCCGAACTTGCAAATCAGTTCAATGATATAAAAGAAAACCTTGCTGCATTGAATGAAAAAAGCTCATTGGTCTATTCAAACACCACAAAACGCCTTTACTCCTCTTTTGCAAACCTTAAAGGTACAGTAGAAAAGAAAATACACGAGATTGAAAATATTGCAAAAGAAATAAAATCAAAATTTACTGAATAAAAAGACAAGACCTGTCCTTGTGGGCAGGTCTTTTGGCTTTGTCATAAACTCTACTGATTTTTATTGCCCTCGCCGGGCAGGCGTTACTTTTGCTGTCGCGCAAAAGTAACCAAAACGCGGAATTGCTATGTGCAAAAAACTTTTTTAAAATTCACCAAACTCCAAATAAACGGACTTTGAATATGTATAATATAAGTATAACACAAAGGAAGGGAGTCTTAAAATGGAAAACTCAATTTTAATAACTATAACCGGTATAAATAACTACTACGGCACAAAGCCCTTTAAGATCGGCAGAACTGTAAAACTGGAAAAGGAACCTAACAACAGACACGATTCAGATGCCATCGTTGTAACTCTCCCTTATATCGAAAAAATAGGTTATGTTGCCAACAGCATACACACTGTATATGAAGGCACCTGCAGTGCAGGCAGACTGTATGATCAGTTTGAAAGATTTGCTTATGCCAAGGTTATGGTCGTAACTCACAGCAGTGTTATTGCAAGGCTACTCCCCGATGAGGAAGTCACCGATAAATTCTGATTACCACTTACTCTTTGTTCATACCTTTCTACTCACTTCATTGAAAAGAGGACTGCTTTCGCAGTCCTCTTTTTTTATATTGATTTTGTTTTTCTTTTTTATGCCCTCGCCGGGCAAGCATTCTTTTTTCTGCCGCGAAAAAAGAATCAAAAACGCGCTGATGCTTTATTACATCAAAAAGCCCTGACCTGCATTAATCATCATAAACAGCGGAGCAAACACAAGTGCAACAACTGACATGAGCTTAATAAGAATGTTGATTGAGGGACCCGCTGTGTCTTTGAAGGGGTCACCTACTGTGTCACCGACAACTGATGCCTTGTGAGCTTCGCCGCCCTTGCCGCCGTGAACACCGCTTTCAATGAATTTCTTTGCGTTATCCCATGCACCGCCTGAGTTTGACATAAAGATGGCAAGAAGCACACCTGTTACAAGTGAGCCTGCAAGCAGACCGCCGAGTGCTCTTACACCAAGAATGCAGCCTACAAGCAAGGGTGAAACCACTGCAAGTACACCGGGGATAATCATTTCTTTGAGAGCTGCTGTTGTTGAAATAGCAACACATGATTTATAGTCAGGCTTAGCCTTGCCCTCAAGTATGCCGGGGATAGTCTTAAACTGTCTGCGGACTTCTTCGATCATCTCATAAGCAGCCTTACTTACTGATTCCATAGTGAAGGCTGAGAAAACAAAGGGAAGCACACCGCCGATAAGAAGACCGATAACTACCTGATAGTCAAGCAGGTCAATGCCCATTTCCTCAAGATTTACAGCCTGTGAATATGAGAAGAAGAGTGCGAGTGCAGTGAGAGCAGCTGAGCCGATAGCAAAGCCCTTACCGATAGCTGCTGTTGTGTTACCTACTGAGTCGAGCTTGTCAGTGATTTCTCTTACGCTTTCGTCAAGACCTGCCATTTCGGCAATACCGCCGGCATTGTCTGCAATAGGCCCGTAAGCATCAACTGCAACGGTGATACCTGTTGTTGAAAGCATACCTACTGCGGCAAGTGCAACACCGTAAATGCCTGTGCCCTGGAACTCACTCTTGCAGCAGAAATATGAAACGAAAATAGCCACACAGATGAGAAGTATGGGGGTAGCTGTTGACTTAAGACCAACGGCGATACCTGAAATAATGTTTGTTGCCGTACCTGTTTCGGACTGCGCTGCAATTTTTCTTACTGATTTATATGCGTCTGAAGTGTAAACCTCTGTGAGTGAGCCGATAAGGATACCTACGAGAATACCTGCAAAAACTGCAAAGCCGTATTTGAATGAACCGAACATATACTTGCTAAGAGCAAGACCTGCAATCATAACAACTATGGAAGCTGCGTTGGTGGCAACCTTAAGTGACTTGTGAGGGTCTGCCTTTCCCCCGCGTACAAGGAATGTGGCAAGCACAGAAGCCACGATACCGATAGCCGCAATATAAAGAGGATAAAGCGGTCCGATTGCGGGGTTGCTGCCCTGAGCAAATGCAGCAATACCGAGTGAAATTGCTGAAATAACTGCGCCTGCATAGCTTTCAAAAAGGTCAGCGCCCATACCTGCAACGTCACCTACATTGTCGCCAACGTTATCGGCAATAACTGCAGGGTTTCTGGGGTCATCTTCAGGGATACCTGCTTCAACCTTACCAACCAGGTCAGCACCTACGTCAGCAGCCTTTGTGTAGATACCGCCGCCAACACGCGCAAACAGAGCAATTGATGAAGCACCCAGACTGAAGCCGAAAAGCACATCGGCATCTTTTGTAAGTATATAGATCAGCGAAATACCAAGTACACCGAGGCCTACAACACTCATGCCCATAACAGCACCGCCTGAGAAAGCAACGCTGAGAGCTTTTTTCATACCGCCCTGTGAAGCAGCCTGAGCAGTTCTTACATTAGCCTTGGTGGCAACTGTCATACCAAAATAGCCTGCGCCTACTGAAAAAGCAGCACCCACAAGGAAGCTTGCCGCAGTGGGCCATGAAAGGCAGCAGCCTATTGCAACAAAAAGTGCAAGAACAAAGAATACAAGTATTTTGTATTCGGCAAAAAGAAATGCCTTTGCACCGCCGTGAATTGCCGCAGAGATTTCCTGCATTCTTTCGTTGCCCGGGTCATGCTTGTTTATCTTCATTGCAAGAAACAGCGCAAAAATCAGACCTACAACACCTATGGCAGGAATAAGATAGATGATTTTTTCCATAAGTAAAACTCCTTATTATAAGATTTTTACATAGCTTACTTCTCCAGAATCACTGACTATGTTGTACCCTTTATAATATATTAAAGCGATAAAGTTGTCAAGATTTCTTATTTTATTTTGTGCAGAATAACACAAAAAAGCAAGTTTAATTGTGTGTAATAAACAACTCTCAGAACTCTTTTGTGACAAGTGCCAACTTTTCTGTAACAGCTATGTGCTGAGGACAGATTTCCTCACACTTTTTGCAGTTTATGCAAGCACTTGCCTTGCCTTTATCGGCAGCGTTTTCACTGAAATAAGCCGCATAGTCGCCTTCACCCGTCTGCTTCATATTATATGCAGTGAAATATTCGGGTATTGCTATGTTCATAGGGCAGACGGATGTGCAATATCTGCAGCAGGTGCAAGGAATTGTTTCCTTCTTATTTATAATCGCCGCCGCAGTTTTAACCATGCTCATTTCCTTTTCTGTCAGAGGCACAAAATCCTTCATATAACCTGTGTTGTCTTTAAGCTGAGCCATATCCGACATACCGCTGAGTACGCAGATAACACCCTCAAGGCTTGCACAGAAGCGCACTGCCCAGGAAGCAGGTGACCAATCGGGATGCTCTGCGGCAAAAAGCTCCTTGACCTTTTCGGGTACATCGGCAAGCTTTCCGCCCTTGACAGGCTCCATAACGATAATATCCTTGCCGTGCTTTCGTGCCACCTCATAGCAAAGGCGTGACTGCACCTTTTCGTCTTCCCAGTCAAGATAGTTTATCTGAAGCTGAACAAACTCCATTTCGGGATGCCTTGTGAGTATTCTGTCGAGAACCTCGGCGCTGTCGTGGAAGGAAAAGCCAAGCTTCTTTATTTTACCCTCGCTCTTCTTTTTGGCAAGGTATTCGAAAACACCCAGCTTTTCAGCTCTTTCAAGATATTTTGCATTGAGAGCGTGAAGAAGATAATAGTCAAAATATTCCGTGCCGCACTTTTTAAGCTGATGGCGGAAAATCCTTGAGGTGTCGCCCTTTGTAACGAGCATACCTACGGGCATCTTATCTGCAAGCAGGAACTTTTCTCTGGCGTACCTGTGAACAATTGCTTCTCTTACGGCTTTTTCACTTCTGCCGTCGTGATACATATAGGCAGTGTCAAAATAGGTAAAATCCTCATTTATGAAGTAATCCACCATCTCCTTGGTTTTTTCAAGGTCGATACTACTGTTTATTTTTTTTACTCTCAGAGGAAGTCTCATACAACCGAAGCCTAATTTTTTCATTTTTTGTAAATCTCCTTTTAGTTTGTTTTCCTGACAGTAATTATATTCTATTCCATAAATTTTTGCAATAGTATAAGAGCCAATATGCATTTTTTACGGATAAAAGCTGTATAATAATGTAATATTTATACATTATAAAAATATTTTTTCTTAATAATACTCATTTTCACTTGACAAAAACCTCTTTAATATATTAAAATTATTACATCATATTTATCAAACGGAGGAAATTGAAATGAAAAAAATTCTCGCAGTTCTTCTCGCTGCCCTCATGCTCTTCTCACTTGCAGCTTGCGGCGGAAACACAGACAACAACGGTGACAATGAAAACAAGGTTATCACCAACATCGTTACAGGTACAGGTGGCAACACAGGTACATACTACGCTTTCACAACAGCAGTAGGTCAGATTCTCGGCACAGATGACTATAAGTTCACTGTTCAGTCAACAGGCGGCTCACAGGCTAACATCGAAATGATCGAAGACGGCGAAGCTCAGTTCGCTATCGTTCAGAACGACGTTATGAACTACGCTTACGAAGGCACAAACGGTTTTGCTGCTCCCATCACTTGCTTCTCAGCTATCGGCTGTGTATATGCTGAAGTTTGCCAGGTTATTGCAACAAAGGCTTCAGGCATCAAGACAATTGCTGACCTTAAGGGCAAGAACGTAGCAGTTGGTGACGCAGGCTCAGGCGTTTACTACAATGCAACTCAGATTCTTGCTGCTGCAGGTCTTGATATTGATAAGGACATCAACAAGACAGCTGCTTCATTCGGCGATTCAGCTACTCTTCTTAAAGACGGTGCTATCGATGCAGCATTCATCACAGCAGGCACTCCCACTCCCGCAGTTACAGACCTTGCTACTTCAACAGAAATCGTTGCTGTTGACCTTGGCGAAGATGTAATTAACAAGCTTATGGCTGACTATCCCTTCTATGCTAAGCACGAATACACAAGCGCTGACTATGCATTCATAGGTGAAGACAACACAGCAACAACAGTTGCTATCATGGCTACATTCGTTGTTACAAACGATATGAGCGAAGATCAGGCTTATGAAATCACAAAGAACCTTTGGGAGAAGCAGGAAGAAATCGCTGTTGCTCACGCAAAGGGTAAGGAAATGAATAAGGAAGCTGCTGCAGCTGCTATCGGTAACGTACCCCTTCATCCCGGTGCTGAAAAATACTACAAGGAAATCGGCGTAATCGCATAAGTTCCTTTCGCAGTTAAATAAGTAAATAATTACTTCAGACAAATGCTGCACATAAAACTGCAGCATTTGTTTAAGTTTTGAAAAGATAAACAAACTAAAGAAAAGGAGGTAAAACTTTGGACGAAAATAAAGTTTCTTTACAGAATGAAGATGAAGCAATAGACGCCGATGCCATTATGGCTGAGTTTGACAGAGAAAGTAACACCCGTATTTTCACCGGCTGGAGAAAAACAGTTATCACAGCCATTATGTCAATTTTCAGCGTTTATATGGTTTCAATGGCTCTCGTTTTCCAGAACGCCACAAAGTATACCAAACTCACCACTTTCCTTGCTTTTATTGTATTTATAGGATTTTTAATTTTCCCCGCATACAAAAAGCAGACCAAGAAAATCAACTATGTACCCTTCTATGACATAATCCTCTGCGTTGTAGGTGCAGGCTCTTTCCTGTATTATGCAATTTTCCAGGAAGATATTATTCTTATGTCACGCCGTATCGGCACTCTGCAGATTATAGTTGCCCTGGTTGCAATTCTCATTCTTGTTGAACTCTGCCGAAGAGCCGTAGGCTGGCCCATTATCATAGTTGCCGGCTGTTTTGTGGCCTATGCCGCATTCAATGCAATATCAAAAAATCCCGACACTGCACTGAGAAGCCTTATGTACGGTCTTTTCTATGATGTGTCAAACGGTCTTTTCTCAACCCCTGTTTATGTGTGCACAACCTTTATTGTGCTGTTTATTATTCTCGGCGCCCTTCTTGAAAGAACAGGTATAGGCACATTCTTCGTTGACCTTGCAAACTCAATTGCAGGTTCATCAATCGGCGGTCCTGCTAAGGTTGCCGTTATCTCAAGCGCACTTGAGGGTATGTATTCAGGCTCAAGTGTTGCTAACACAGTAGGCTCAGGCTCAATCACAATCCCTATGATGAAAAAGACAGGCTACAAGCCCGAATTTGCAGCTGCTGTTGAAGCTGCCGCATCAACAGGCGGTCAGATTATGCCTCCCATTATGGGTGCTGCAGCCTTCCTTATGTCAGAAATAACAGAAACTCCCTATTCAACAATTGCAATCACAGCTATTCTTCCCGCAGCACTTTACTTCACAGGTATCTTTATGATGATTCACTTTGAAGCAAAGAAGTTAGGCCTCAAGGGTCTTCCCAAGGATGCTATTCCCAACTTCTTCAAGCTTATTGCAAAGAACGGTTATCTGCTTCTTCCCATTGTTGTGCTTGTTATTGCAATGAACTATTTCAGTGCAGGTCTTTCAGCTTGCTTTGCAATTTTAGGCTCACTTATAGTTTCACTGGTACCGAACAAGATCAGCAAAGAAACAGCATGGAGATTTGTTTTACCTGTAATTCCCGTTGCAACACTTCTCGGTCTCTGGCTTCCCTTCGGTCCCTCAAATATGAGTACAGCCATTCTCGTTTCAATGGTGGTTTGTGTTGCTCTCTCATTCCTTACAAAGAACACTGCTACACTTACTCCCTCGGTTGTGGTGCAGTCACTTGAAAACGGCGCAAAGAACACTGTTGGCGTTGCCGTTGCCTGCGGTATGGCAGGTCTTATCTCAGGTGTTGTAACAATGACTGCTCTCGGTCAGACACTTATCAACACTCTCGTACCTGTTGCCGAAAACAGTATGTTCCTTGCTCTGTTCCTTACAATGATTTGCTGTATCGTACTCGGTATGGGCGTACCCACAACTGCCAACTATGTTATTATGGCAACAATTACAGCTCCCATTCTCATCAAGATGGGGCTTCCCGTACTTGCGGCTCACATGTTTGTTTTCTACTTCGGTATTGTTGCAGACATCACACCGCCCGTTGCCCTTGCCGCTTATGCAGGCTCAGCTATTGCAAAGTCCAACCCCATGAAAACCGGTGTCACGGCAACGCGACTTGCCATTACCGCCTTTATCGTGCCGTATATCTTCGCATACAGCCCCGAAATGCTCCTTATCGATGCCAAGTGGTATGATGTTGTGCTTATCGTAATCACAGCACTTATCGGTATCTATGCGGTTTCAGCCGGTATGGAAGGCTATATGTTCATTAAAACTCCCTGGTGGCAGAGACTTATGCTCCTCGGCGGCGGTCTTCTTTGCATCATTCCCGGTATTGCTACTGACATTGCAGGTGTTGTACTTCTTGCAGTTGTTATCATTCTGCAGAAGCTCGGCGAAAAAAAGACACCTGCCTCCCCTGAAAATACAGCGGGAGTAACTGCAGCGTAAACAAAATATCAAAGGAGCTGTAAAAAACTTTCATTTTTTTACAACTCCTTTTTTTATTGACTTTTGTCTTTATAAGTGGTATTATTCACTTGTAAATATTTTACAAAAAAGTAAAGGAGAAATCAAAATGAAAAAATCAGACATCACTCTTGCCTCTCTGTGGTCTGCAGTTATCTGCCTGATTGCTGTAGTAGTCATAGTTCTCACAGGCAGTTTCGGACTTAATGTCACAGGCGAAATCGCACTTGAGGGCGGCATCCTTCCCGTTGCAGGCACTCAGGACCCGGCTCCCACTCAGCCCACAACTCAGGCTCCTCCTGTAACACAGGCTCCCACTCAGGCTCCCTCAGACGACACAAACGCCCCTACAGAAGCTCCCACTCAGGCTCCCTCAGGCAACACTGACAACGGCGCACTTCCCACAGAAGCTGCTGCAATTCTCGCCAAGTACACAGAGCTTATGAACCAGGCTAAGACTGATTCACCCGGCTTCAACAAGGTTGAATACCAGAACATTCCTGCCGAGAAAGCTCAGTTTGAAGGCAAGGTATTCAACACACTTCTTCCCCTTATCGGCAACTTCTTCAAAGATGAAGCAACCGCAAGAGCTAACCCCGAATTAAAGCTCAAGGGCGAAAGCATGGAATGGTTCCCCATTTATCACAACGAAAAAGGCTGTCTTCTTACAGACGCAAGCAAAATTAAGTCAGCAACCTGCACAGAGCTTCCCGACGGCAATGTTAAAATCACTATCGTTATGAACGACGAAGTTAACAGTGAGCCTCCCGGAGCTGCTGCAACCAGCGCAAGCTCTGTAGGTGCAATCTGCACTCCAATTGAGATGCAGACTGTAAGAGATACTCTTCAGAATGACGGCGCTATCAAGCTCGTTGCACGTAATATTGACTTCGATCTTACATATTATGATTGCACAACAGAGCTTGTTTACAACCCCACAAACAACCAGCTTGTTTCACTTGATCAGTTCATGCACATTCTTATCAACATCAAAGACGGTACAGTTGCATTTGCAACAGCTAAGGGTACTGCAGTACTTGATAACTATATGTATATCAGCGACTTCCAGTATTAATCTCAAACTTTCAGACGGTGGAAAACCACCGTCTTTTTTTATAGTAAGTCTGCGGGAAGGGGCGGCTCCACTAAATCGCAAAGCGATTTTACGCGACAAAGTCGCTTGCCGAATGAAATTCGGCAGTGGAGCCGCCGCCCGCTATTTTTTTGCAAAAATATCTTGACAAAGGCAAAAATTAGTAGTATTATATACATCAGTTAGGCAAGACTAACTCTCTTGCCAATTCATCTTGGAAATGAGGTAAACAGATGCGAACTCTCAAAGATGCAAAAATCGGCGAACCCGTCAGGGTAACTAAAGTCGGCGGTGAAGGTGCCATTAAAAGAAGAATTATGGATATGGGCATCACTAAGGGCGTGGAAATCCGCGTCAGAAAGGTTGCACCCTTAGGCGACCCCGTTGAAATCACAGTCAGAGGCTATGAGCTTACCCTCAGAAAGGCCGACTGTGCAAATATCGAAGTTGAGTAACTGCGGTTGCTCAAAAATTACGGCTGTGAGTTAGCTGTGACTAACAAGTTTTTGAAAGGACACTGCTATGAGTATAAGAATCGCCCTTGCGGGTAACCCCAATTGCGGTAAAACTACACTTTTCAATGCCTTGACAGGCTCTAATCAGTATGTGGGCAACTGGCCCGGTGTTACCGTTGAAAAGAAGGAAGGCAAGCTGAAAAAGGCTGACGATGTAACCGTTGTCGACCTTCCCGGCATATATTCTCTCTCCCCCTACACTCCCGAGGAGATTGTGGCAAGAATTTTCCTCGTTGAAGAAAGACCCGATGTTATCCTCAATATCGTTGACGGCACAAACATTGAACGAAACCTTTATCTCACCACTCAACTCACTGAGCTTGGCATACCCGTTGTTGCCGCCATAAATATGATGGACATAGTAAGACGAAACGGTGACAAGATTGACCTTGAAATTCTCTCAAAAAAGTTCGGCTGCAAGTTTGTTGAAATTTCTGCACTGAAAGGCCTCGGCATAGAAGAGGCGGCAGACCTTGCCATAGAAGAGGCAAAAAACGGTTGTACCCTGCCGCAGCACCGATTCTCAGGTGAAGTTGAACACGCAATAGCTCATATTGAAGAGGCAACTGTCCACTCACTCCCTGACGAGCAACAGAGATGGTACGCTATTAAAGTTTTTGAGCGAGACAAAAGAGTTATTGAAAAGCTGGGAATACACAAGGAAATTCTCGAGCATATCGAAAGTGATATAGTTCATGTTGAAGAGGAAATGGATGACGATGCCGAGAGCATTATCACCAACGAAAGATATGAATACATAGAAAGAGTTCTTCGTACCTGCTACGTCAAGAAAAACAGAGACGGACTGACCTTGTCAGATAAAATTGACAGAGTACTCACCAATCGTTTCCTTGCCCTTCCCATATTTGCCCTTATTATGTTCCTCGTTTACTACATCTCAGTTTCAACTGTAGGTCAGTGGGCAACTGACTGGGCAAATGACGGCGTTTTCGGCGAAGGTTGGCAGCTTTTCGGAAGGTTTATCCCCGGACTGCCTGTACTTATGGAAGGTCTGCTGACAAAAATAAATTGCGCACCCTGGCTGCAGAGCCTTATTATCGACGGTATTATCGGCGGTGTGGGTTCAGTTCTCGGCTTCGTGCCGCAGATTCTTGTGCTTTTCACCTTCTTATCCTTCCTTGAAGGCTGCGGATATATGTCACGAATTGCCTTTGTTATGGATAAGATTTTCCGCAAGTTCGGACTTTCAGGCAAAAGCTTCATCCCTATGCTTGTGGGTACGGGCTGCAGTGTACCCGGAATTATGGCTTCACGCACAATTGAAAACGAGCGTGACCGCCGTATGACTATAATAACAACCTCATTTATCCCTTGCAGTGCTAAAATTCCCGTTATCGCAATGATTGCAGGCGCACTTTTCGGCGGTGCCTCATGGGTAGCTCCCTCAGCATATTTCATGGGCATTCTTGCCGTTGTTGTGTCGGGACTTATTCTCAAGAAAACCAAGCTTTTCCACGGCGATGTTGCTCCCTTCGTCATGGAGCTTCCCGCTTATCACATGCCTACTCTCGGCAACATTCTTCGCACCACCTGGGAAAGAGGCTGGTCCTTCATCAAAAAGGCAGGCACGGTTATTCTTCTTTCCTCTGTTGTATTGTGGCTCCTTCAGAATTTCGGCGTAGAAAACGGTACCTTCGGCATGGTAGCTGACCTTAACAATTCTATTCTTGCAGTTATAGGCAATGCACTCGCCTGGATGTTCACACCTCTGGGCTTCGGCAATTGGCAAAGTACCGTTGCAGTGCTGACGGGTCTTATTGCAAAGGAAAACATTGTGGCAACCTTCGGCGTACTCTTAGGCAATCCCGAAGTGACCGAGACAGGTGCAGAGGTCTGGGGAATACTCAGAGACGAGATTTTCACCAATGTTTCAGGCTATGCCTTCCTTGCCTTTAACCTGCTGTGCGCTCCATGTGTTGCGGCTATGGGTGCTATCAGACGCGAAATGAGCAGCGGCAAGTGGACACTTTTTGCCATAGGCTATCAGTGCATTTTCGCTTATGCTATTGCGCTTATTATAAATCAGATCGGTCTGCTTCTCACGGGTAATGCTGACTTCACATTCTTCTTTATTGCAGTGGCAGTGCTTGCAGCAATGATTTATCTTATCCGCAGACCCGAAAAAAAGAAACTCAGCAAATAAGGTGAGCTTATGGATTTTATAACTCGAAACATTGGCACAATTGCCGTTTTAGCGGTTCTTGCCCTCATAATAGCTCTTATCATTATGAAGATGCGAAAAGACAAAAAAGAGGGCAAATCAAGCTGCGGATGCGGCTGTGAAGGCTGTGCTATGAGAGACAGCTGTCACTCACAGCATAAAAAGTAACTCCTTGGGCGGCACTTCCTTATGAAGTGTCGCCCTTTCACATAATTTGTTTCCACAGAAAATGGCGGCGATTTCCACAAGGAAACTCGCCGCCATTTTTACACATAGCAAAGGGACTGCCGCTGACAGCCCCCTGTTTTTATTTTAATCCAACGGGCATGGGTCTTTTTTTAGCTGTGAATTCCTTGGTTGAAATTCTTATAACACTGACCGCAGACACCATTTTATCATCAAAGACGAATTCCTTGCCTGTCTGTGTTTTCATAAACTTAGAAAGACCGTCTTTCTTTTCTTCAACATCTTCGAGAACTTCGGCTATGCCAAGACCCATTACACTTGCATAGGTTGTGCCGTACTGGCAGGCATATTTGCCTTCAAAGGGGACGATGTCACATTCCATTTCAAAAAACACCTTGGGATTTTTCCTCATTATGTCGATTTTTCTGCCAACAGTTGCACCGTGAAGATAAATGCAAAGCTCACCGTCTTCGAGAGTGTAGCCGTAGTTCATCGGCACTACATAAGGCTCATCACCGTCTATCATACCCACATGGACTATCATTGATTTATCGAGAATTTCTCTGATTTCATTTATGTCTGTTACTTCGCGTTCACGTCTGGTTATTCCTTGTTTCATATTTTATAACTCCTTTTAATTATAGCATTTTAGCAAGTTGATTTAAATTATTTATTACTTTATACCCTTTACCCATACTTTTTACTTTTTCTCTAATATAAGAACCTTTATTTCTGCATATGAGAATAGTGTTTATACCTACATTCATAGCGCCTTTACAGTTTTTTATACTGTCATCAACAAATACCGCTTCTTGTGGATTGACACCAAGCTCTGCAAGAGCTGTACAATACATTTTTCTGTCAGGTTTTGATGTGCCGATAAAAGAAGAAATCACTATTGAATCAAAATATGAGGTCATATTGTTTTCTTTATAAACATCCAAAAGCGACGGCCATGCATCTGACACTATTGCCAATCTGTATTTATTCTTTAGTTCGGGGATAACGGTATAAACATCGTCATAGAAAGCATACTTTTCGGGATTGAAAACCAAATCCTTAGCAATTTTTTCAATTACATCAAAGTTAAGCTTCAATTCAGGCAACTGAGCTGAAAAAATATTATAAAACTCTAAAAAGCACCGATATTCTTCCTCTTTGGTTGTCATAGTTTTTTGAGTAACAATATATTTATCAGCCTCTCCGAAAGCAGCTGCAATTCTGTTTTTATCAATAGAATCAAAAATCTCCTTATCAACAAATTTCCAAAAGTTAGGTGTTATAAACCAATGCCCTGAAACAGGTCCGTTGAGAACTCTGCCGGAATCGAAAAGAACAGCTTTGATGTTTTTCAAGTTTATCACCCTTTTCTCATCAGCGAACAGATGCATTCCACATGATTAGTATGCGGAAACATATCCACCGGCTGAATCTTCTTCACTTTATATCCATTCCTGCAAAGGTAAGCCAAATCTCTTGCCTGAGTTTCTACATTACAGGAAACATATACCACCTTTTCGGGCTTGAGGGTCACTATACTTTTAAGGAAAGGTATGTCACTGCCTGCTCTTGGCGGGTCCATAAAAACAACATCAACCTTTTCCTTGGCTTCTGCCATTCCTACCATAAACTTACCTGCATCTGCGCAGAAAAAGCGGATATCCTTGGCGGAATTGAGTTTTGCATTCATTACGGCATCTCTCACCGCGTCCTCATTGAGTTCAACACCTATAACCTGCTTGGCTTTATCGAGAGCCACAAGACCGATGGTGCCTATTCCGCAGTAAGCATCGAGGACAGTTTCCTTGCCTGTAAGACCTGCAAATTGAATTGCAGTGTTGTAGAGTTTTTCCGTCTGTGTGGGATTAATCTGATAGAAGGACTTAGCAGAAATTCTGAAGCGCTTGCCACAGAGAATATCCTCAATATAGCCACTGCCGTAAAGAATCTCTTCCTTTTTGCCGAGAACAAGACTGGTCTTATTGGGGTTGACATTCCAGATGACTGTGGTAATTTCTTCGTGCGCCTTAAGAAGAGCCTTAAGAAAATCCTTCTTGGCAGGGAAGATGTTGCTGCCCGTCACAAGCACTACCATAACCTCGCCCGTTGCAAAGCCACGCTTGACGAGAACATGACGAAGAAAACCCTTGCCTGTGTCCTCGTTATAAGCGGTCAGTTTGAACTTCGGCAGCATTTTTCTTATGTCAACAATAATTTTATCGGCAATTTTATCCTCAAGCATACACTCGTCAACAAGCACAATGTTGTGGCTCGAGGACTGATAAACACCTGAGATTATCTTGCCGCCTCTCGTTGTGCCGAAAGCAGCCTGCACCTTATTGCGGTAGTGATAAGGCTCATCCATGCCCATAATTTCTTCCACATGACCGAAACGGCCAAGATACTTGATAGTCTTAGCCTGCTTGAAAGAGAGTTGCTCCTCATAAGTCATATTCTGAAGCTGACAGCCGCCGCACTTTTTATAAAGAGGGCAGGCGTTGCCCTTACCCACCTTTTTAGGCGTACTCTGCCGAGGCGGACGGGCTGTTTTTTTATTCTGAGGTTTACCGTTCATTTTACAGCTTTACTCCTGAATATCTCTTAACCATTCTTTTTATTGCAAATCTGAGAGATACGAGTGTTATCACTGCCAATAATGCTGCAATAGGTTCTCCTTGTTTTTTCATAGTTGTTTCTTCCTTTCTTCTCGCTTTGCGAAAGCAAAGCATATCGAGTCATTTATGATATATCGAGTGCCGTAGGCACATATCGAAAATCCCGCAGGGATTTATATCGACCCGCACAAAATTATAATATTTGTGTAGGGCTATTATTCTTAGCCGTTGTTATGGATGCTATAAGTTTTCTTCTTATCTTGCCACAAAAGTTTTTCAGACGAAGAGAATCGCCGTCATCAATAGCTTTCTTTCTGTAGAGTAACTCTATCCAATATTCTGTTTCAGACGCCTCTTTCAAGGCAATTTCCAGCTTATGGATAAAATCTGCTCTGCTTTGAGCATATTTAGCCTCGTGAATATTAGCACCAATTGACGATGATGATCTCAGCAATTGATTTTTATATACTGAACAACCCGATATATTATCACAAACATCAGATACATCTACAGCAAAATCTATGCTTTCTTCACGCAATGTGTTCTTTTTTTCCATTCCATCACCTTTTTTAGGATTCGTGGTAAGTCGATATGCAAGCAGAGCTTGCTCGATATATTTGCTTCGCAAACCCGATATGCAAACTCCGTTTGCTCGATATGTTCTGCTATGCAGAACAAGGTTTATAAGATAATACTAAATCCAAACTTATATTCTTCACCGCTGAAAAGCTTATGCTCATCCAGTGTATGTGCGCCCCAGCTGTCATATCCGCCTATACCCATCTGTCTGAGTACGGCTCTGACATAAAGTTTATTGCTTTCAGGAAGCTCGTGAGTGTGAGGTGCATCCTCAAGCTGATATGATGTGAAGGGGCAGACATTGATTTCCATTTCGCTGTCAGCTTCAAAGGTGATTTCGTTTGCACCCGTAAGCTTTGCGCGTCTTATTCCTGTTCTCTCACCGTGTTCCTGGGGCTTGAGATAGGGTACAAACAGCTCATCGATTGTTGTTTTATAAAGACCTATATCTGCACTGTAATTTCTGTCGATATAGTTTTCGTGAGGACCTCTGCCCAGATATTCAAATCTTTCAAATCCCTTCTTGAGAGGGATAATCAGTGAAATCTCGGGTATTTCAGGAAGGCTTGCGTCGGGATTGAAGATGTAATCAATATGCACCGCCTTGCCGGTGATTGTGTAAATAATTGCACCCTTGCTCTCGGGTACCGTAGGTACACTGAAAGCCACTTCAACAACCGCGCTGTCACCCTTTTCCGTCACCTTCTGAATTCCCATCCGGGAGTTTTCACCTGCATATTTCCATACAGCGCAGCGTACTGCCTGCTTTGAGCCTCTGTCATTATCTGTAATAGCGCGCCAGAAATTAGGTCTGATGTCACCGCTGAGAAGCTCTCTGCCATTTCTCTTTATGGAATAAACTGCACCGTTTCTTCTTGAGAAGTTAACTTCAATATCTCCGCCGTAAACGCAGACAGTGCCGTAGTTTGTTCTGACATTCATCTGAGCGTGAGAGATTTCTGCTTTTTTATGCCTGAACTCATTGATAATAAATTGCGCTTTTGCCACTCTGTGGCCTACTCTCGCCCAAGAAGTGTTTTCCTTAAGCTCAAAGAAGACATTGAGATACCACTCATAATCACATTTGACTTTAAGACCCAGGTCTATTGTTTTCTTTTCGCCCGGCTCAAGGTCAACGCTTGCGTCACCGCTTGCAATAACCTTATTTTCGCTTATTGCCTGCCAATGAAGATTATATTCCTTAAGGTTGGTGAAAAGGAAGTCGTTTTCTATTTCGATTATACCCTTTTCGGCACTTATTGCCTTGAAGCGTACATTCTGATAAAGACGCTTAATTTCCTTGATTTTAGGCGTCAGCGCTCTGTCGGCAAAAACAAGACCGTTACCGCAGAAATGTCCGTCATGAGTGAACTCACCGCTGTCTCCGCCGTAGCCTATAAAAGATGTACCGTCTTCATTTTTTATTCTTACACCCTGATCAACAAAGTCCCAGACAAAAACACCGAAGAAGCCTTTGTATTTATCCATGAGCCGGAGATATTTCTCGTTGCCGCCGCAGGAGTTGCCCATAGCGTGTGAAAATTCGCAAAGCATCCATGGCTTTTCGGGATGTGAGAGCATATCTCTTTCAAGATCCCACGGCTTCGGATACATCTGAGAATAAATATCTGTTACGTTTTTATCAAAATCAAAGGTGTCCTTTGCCCAGATTGATTCATAGTGTACGGGTCTTGTGCCGTCGACGGCGTGGAGATAGTCATGCATTTTAAGGAAGTTTTCACCGCCGCTGCACTCGTTGCCAAGTGACCATATGATTATGCCGGGATGGTTTTTATCTCTTTCATAAAGTGATTCAATTCTGTCCATACATGAGGGAAGCCACTCCGCTTTTCCGTCAGGCAGAAGAGGTGTGTCCTCACCCATAAAGCGTGTGCCGTGGGTCTCAAGATTATTTTCGTCTATAACATAAAGACCGTATTCGTCACAAAGCTCATACCATATGGGTGCATTGGGATAATGTGAGGTGCGCACTGCATTGATGTTGTGCTTTTTCATTATGATGATGTCTTCAACCATCATTTCCTTTGTTATTGCTCTGCCCGTATCACATGAAAACTCGTGTCGGTTTGTGCCCTTTAAAATAAGGCGTTTGCCGTTATAGTAAAGAACGCTGTCTTTGATTTCAATATGTCTGAAGCCTGTTTTACAGCTGACATATTCTATATATTTTCCGTCTTTGTCTCTTATTGAGATAACCACATTATAGAGATAGGGGCTTTCTGCACTCCAGAGGTTTACAAAGGGAATTGCCGCCGTAAGCACAGCCTCTGCGCCCTCATTTACGGTGATTTCGTCTGTTGCAACAACATTGCCGTCCATATCGTAAACGGTCATTTCTGCCTCGGTACTGTCGGCATCCTGACCTAAAATAACCTTGGCCGTAAGTACACCGCCCTTATAAAGAGGTACGTCAGGCTCTGCGGTGACCTTGAAGTCTGCTATATACTGACTGTTTGTTGTGTAAATATATACATCTCTGAAAATACCTGCCATACGGAAGAAATCCTGGTCCTCCATCCAGCTGCCGGTACACCAACGGTAAACCTCAACTGCAAGGGTATTTTCGCCCTCGGTGATGTATTCGGTTATGTCAAACTCACTGCATCTGAAGGTACCTTCACTGTAGGCAATTCTTTCGCCGTTGATATAGAGATAATATGCCGATTCAACGCCCTCAAAGCAGATAACAACTCTGTCTTTTTTAAAGCCCTTCGGCAGAGTGAATTTCTTTATGTAACAGCCTACGGGATTATACTCTGTAGGCGCTTCGGGAGGCTTAGGCTCCTGGATTCTCTCCCAGGGGTACTGTGTATTGACATAAATATGCTTATCGTAGCCGAGGCTCTGCCATGATGAAGGCACGGGAATTGTGTCCCAATCACTTGCATCAAAGGTGGGGTCAGCAAAGCTCAGCTCTCTGTCACGGTAGGAAGCATAAATATTGAACTTCCACTCACCGTTTAAAAGAAAGCATCTGTCTGATTTCATTCTGTCGCCTTTTTTTGCCTGAAACTCACTGTCATAAGGCATAAAGGTGCTTTTTGATGGCAAACGGTTTATGCCTGTAACCTCAGGCAAATTCTGCCATTCGTTGAAGCCGTCTATTTTTGTTTTCATATCTCTTCTCCTTGTAAGGTAACGGTTGTTCTGTCTTAGCTTATTTGAGATTAACCTTATGCTCCATAATATATCCTGTTGCTGCAAGAAGACCTACAGCCACAAGTGCTGAAAAAACTGTACCGCCGATACCGTAGGAAAGAAGCACGTCGGGTACGCTGAACATATCCTTGAAGGCAAAGAATACTCTCTCTGATGTAACATTGAAGGTGAGAGGTACCACTTCGGTAAGCTTGTTGCTTATAATGCTGACGGTAAAGAAAAGTCCGAAGAAAACAAGTCCGCCGAAGAATTTGGGATGTGCCTGAAAATGTCTTGTGTTAGCAACGGTAACAGTGAAATAAACATAGCCCACATAGGTGAGAATTGTCATAAGAGCAAGAATTGCAAGAACAATAATGAGCTGTGCTATAACTGCACCTGAGGGAAGATATTCCGAAAGACCGCTGATAGCAAAAATTGAACCGAAGTTGCTTAAAATACTGTCTGTCTTATCCTTAGCGTAAAGGTAGATAACACCGTAGGTAAGCGCCATAACAACAAAGCTGACAATTATCCACATAAATGAAACTAAAACCTTTGACAGAAGAAGAGTACTGCACTTGACGGGAAGTGTGAAGGTGAGATAGCCCTGCCTGCCGTAAAGGGTGTCATAGAAGTTTTTGATAATGGAAACGAGAGTTATAACAACACTTGCCAGACCGCCCATATAAAGACCGAAGCAAGCCATAATGCCCAGCCATGTGGTGTCTGAAAGCATTGCAAGACCTATAACACCCGTGAAGGCTGCAATTGCAATATAAATAACCATTGTGTATCTTGCCGAATGTCTGATTTCGTGTTTCAGTAGCTTACCAAGCATATGAGAACACCTCCTTGAATACTTCCTCTACTGTCTGACCTTTTTCTCTTATTTCGTTGACATGGGAATTAACCAATACCTTGCCTCCGCTTATCATAAGCACACGGTCAAATATTCTTTCAACATCATTTATAAGATGTGTGGAAAGAAGCACTGTTGCATTCTGTGCATAGTTGCTCATAATAAGGTCGAGAATTGCGCTTCTTGCGGCAGGGTCCAAACCGCCCAGAGGCTCGTCGAGAATATAGAGCTTTGCCTGACGGCACATAACAAGAATAAGGTTGAGCTTTTCCTGCTGACCCTTTGACATGGTTTTAAGACGCTGCGAGGGGTCAAGACCGAAATCTCTTACCATTCTCTCTGCCTTTGCCTTGTCGAAATCACTGTAAAAATCAGCAAAGTACTTAATGGCGTCTGTAGGCTTCATCCAGTCGGGGAGATATGATTTATCGGGAAGGAATGCCACAATGCTCTTTGTGTAAGCCCCCGGCTCCTCGTTTGCAATTTTGATAAGACCTGTGTGGTCCTTGATAAGACCTGTAAGAATTTTGATAAGCGTTGTCTTGCCGCAGCCGTTAGGGCCTAAGAGACCCACAATTGAACCTTCTTCAATCTCGAAGTTAACATCGTCAAGAACAACCTTTTTGCCGTAGGACTTTTTAAGTCCCTGAGCTTTAATGATAGCTGACATAGTTTTCACCTTTCTTTGACTTAATTAATATGAAGTTTGGATTTTATTTTCTTGTTGTTATAAGCACCGATATTCCGCCCCAGACAAGCTGAAGAAGCATTATAACAAAGGGACTCATAAATGCGGGAACATTTATTATCACCGAAAGAAGAAGCATCATAAATGCAAGCACCTGACCTGCCACGTGCATATAAAGCACAAACTTATCTCCCTGTGCAATGTTTCTTGCCCTGACAACAAGCTCAAACAGACCCTTCCTGCGTTTTGAGCAAACAAGAGAATTTGCCTGACGCATTGATTTGTTAAGTCTGTATTCCTCCATAAGCTCCGTAGCATCTTCATCAAGAATTTTAACGGATGCAATATCTGAGCCAAGCTTGAGGGAGATAAAATTCTCCGTCAGACAGGGATCTTTTGATGTAAGCAGAAGCACTAATCCGGTTTTGTTGAAAACTACCGCCGTTTTCTGCAGTGAAGGGATAACCTTATAGGCTACCAGGAATGTTGCCGAAAGTATTCCGTCAACAACCACATACATAGCACACTTGCTTCCCGCATACATCTTTTCCTCTTCCTTTGAGGGAGCCTCTATATCGTGTTTGAGAAGCATTTTGCGGTTGCCCACCATGACTTTTCTGCCTGCACAGTCACATATAAAGCCTTTTCTCGGTTCATACTGCAGATCTTCTGCCTCAGGAAGCTCACCTTCTATCTCATCTTCAAAGCCTGCAAAACCTGACCACATAAGTGAGCCTGTATCCTTGAGAGTAGCCGCTGCCAGCACTGCACAGTCGTGAACCGAAAGTCTGCTGCCTCTGACAACGCGGAATTTTGTAACGGCGGCAGTGAAAATATCTGAAACATCCATAGCAACGGCGGAAGCCTTTTCCATAGTTTTAAGGCCTTCATAAGCTGTTATTGCCGCAAAATTTCTGCTGAGCTTTTTATTTTCAATATAGAGAAGCACCGAGCGGGCAAGCTCGCACATTATAGGACCGCAAAGACAGATGCAGGCAACAATAGCCGTAACAAACATAGCCGCATCCTTGCTTCTGACAACAACTACAATACCCGCTATAAGGCTTGCCGCAAGAACTGTAAGATGCAGAAGATTATAGAATTTGTCCTCACCCGTTCTCTTGCCAAGGTCTCCGTTAAGACCTTTTATGCTGTCTGCCTGAGCGCAATAAAGCACTTTGTCTGCACCTTTTTTGTTGAGACCTTTTGAAAGCACTCCGCTGTCAACCTTATTTTCAACCACGTGTACACTTTCAAGAGCGCCGCTTTTGACAACAACGCTGAGATTTCTCAGAGCAGTTTTTGCTTTAAGATTCTCACTTAACACTGCCGCAATAAGTGAGAACACGAAATAGACCGTGTAAACTCTTACATCTGCGCCCTGAGCCTTTTTCAGCACCAATATAACAATGTTGTGAACAAGCACAAACACAAACATTATAAACAAGCCTGTGCTGCTGCTGAGCTTCACGCCTTTTACCGTTCTGAATGCCTCAAGCAATCTGTCGTACCCTGCCGCTGCACCGAGTAAAAGAAGCACTATATTAATCAGTGCGAATATTCTGCCGCCGTCTTTGAAAAGCGATTCTAAGGGTCCCTCAGCAACATAAAGTGAGGGAAGCAAACAGAAAACGGCACTGATAAGTGCAATTACTCCGAGAATTATCATCTGTATCTTTTGTTTCGACATTTCTTTTGCAAGTATTCCTGCCAGCTCTTTTGCTTTCATCAGCACTTCCTCCTTTTTCTTTTTGTTGGCTTTACCGAGCATATTTCCCGCGCTTTTTCCTTTTGCGTTGAAAATACCTTTTTTCTTTATTGATTCTGCTCTTTCAACTGCTTCAAAGATATTTTCTCCCTCTTCGGGTTTTATGTGGTCGGCAACATTACCTCTTGCCTTACCTGTGGGCGTAGCCTCTAAAAGAGTTTTATCTCCCGTCTTCTTTGACAGCACCCTGAAATTCTGCATAAACTTTTTGCGTTGGGAGTGCTGTGAGCTTTTCTTTGCGCTTTCGAGATAAGTGTCTTCGTTATAGGGAACATATCCCGCTTTATCTTCACTGTCGTTAAAATTCAGCATCAGCCTTTTTTCGGCTTCGTCACCTATGACTATATCCTCAGCCTTCTGCTGTGTGATTGGAGTTATACCAAGACTTTTAAGCAGCTCGTCAAAAGAACCTATATATTCACTGCCGCCTAAGGCACTTTCACCTGAAGCCGAAGAAAAAACACCGGATAAATTCCCTGAAGCGCTCTCAGAACCCTCGTCCCGAGATATTTCCTCAAGTTCCTTTATTTCCTCTGACATTTTAAGTTAATCCTTTCATTTTGCCTTAATACCGAGGCGCTGTCTTGCAACCTCATACATCAGTATGCTTGCAGCAACGCTTGCGTTTAGAGATGTTATATTTCCTCTCATGGGAAGCGACAGCACAAAGTCGCTTTTTTCTTTAATCAGTCTGCTGACACCTGCGCCCTCAGAGCCTACAATAAGAGCTACGCCGCCGGAAAAATCAGTCTGACACCAGTTCTCGCCGTCCATATCAGCACAATAGACCCAAAGACCTCTCTTTTTAAGGTCCTCTATAGTTGAGGCAAGGTTACCAACTCTTGCAACGGGTACATATTCAACTGCACCTGCAGAAGCCTTGCCCACTGCCCAGGTGAGAGATGCATTTCTTCTCTTTGGGATGATAACTCCGTGTGCACCGGCACACTCGGCAGTACGGATAATTGCGCCTAAGTTGTGAGGGTCCTCAAGCTCGTCACAGATGATGATGAAAGGGTCCTCCCCTCTCTCCTCAGCGAGAGCGAAAATATCCTCAACCTCAGCATATTCGTGTGCTGCGGCATAGGCTGCAACACCCTGATGGTTGCCCTGTCCGCACATGAAGTCAAGCTTCTTTTTGTCCACTTCTTTAACCACTATGCCTTTATCTTTACATTCGGCAATAATTCTGCCTATTGAGCCGTTTCTTTCACCTCTGACAACAAGGAGAGTGTCTATTGCTCTTTCACTTCTCAGAGCCTCGGAAACAGCGTTTCTGCCTATTATTAAATCTGTATTTTCACGGTCATTTTTCTTTTCCATTTGAAAACCTCCGAAATATACTTATAATCGATTAATTATATCACAGAGAAAAATTATTTTAATTACAATATAGAAATATAACTCTCCCCGAAGGCTATAAAAGAAAATTTTAATAATATATAAAAATATTATAAGACAAAAACTTAAAAACATCTTGAAAGTTTTTCATTTTGTTGGCATAATAAGAGGTAGAAAAAACAGAAATGAACAGGTGAAAAAATGATATTCAGACGAAATAAGGAATTCCCGTCAAATTTTGACTATATGATTGTGGGTCTGGGCAACCCGGGAAAGCAATATGAAAACACAAGGCACAATGCAGGCTTTATCTGCATTGATATTCTTGCAGATAAATATTCCATCAGCATAAAGAAGCTCAAATTCAAATCCCTTCTCGGCGAAGGCAGAATCGAAGGCAAGCGCTGTCTGCTGCTCAAGCCTCAGACCTTTATGAATTTGAGCGGTGAAGCCGTAAGAGATGCCGCGGAGTTTTATAAAATCCCCCCCGAAAGCATCATCGTAATCTGCGACGACATCAGTCTCGACCCGGGCAAAATCCGCATAAGACGCAAAGGCTCCGACGGCGGACAAAACGGCATGAAAAATATAATCTATCACCTTAAAAGTGACAACTTCCCCCGCATAAAGGTGGGTATAGGTGCTAAGCCCAACCCTGAATACGACCTTGCAGACTGGGTGCTTTCACGTTTCTCATCAAAAGAAGCCAAGCTCATAAAAGAGGCTGCAGACAAGGTTGTGGGTGCCGCAGAATATATGGTCAAGGGCAACATCGACAAGGCTATGAGCGATTTTAACAGTTAAGCTATGAAAAACACAAAAGATAAATATATCACGGGTGGCACTGCCTTTGCACTCACTGTCAATCTGCTTCTTTTTGCGGTGAAGCTATATATCGGTCTTTCCCTTAACAGCATCAGCATATATTCAGACGGAATAAACAACCTCTTTGACGGTCTTTCGGGAGGTCTTGCTCTCGGGTGTCTTCTCTTTCTCAGTGCAGATAAATCTTTAATCTCAAAAGCCCTTGTCAGAAACTGCGAAAATCTGCTGAGCTTTATAATGTCGGTTATTGTAGGCATAGCAGGCTTCTCCTTTGCCTATTCCTCACTTGAAAGGCTTATGTATCCCACACCTGTGTGGTACCGCAAAAAATATCTCTATATACTTATTGCAACTGCTCTTGTAAAGCTGCTTATGCACTTTGTGTTCAAGACATTGGATAAAAAGACCTCTTCTCCCGTTATCAGGGTAATGGCTTTCGATTCACTGCTTGATTTCTTTGTCACATCAGTAACGGTTATGACCCTTCTTGCATCAAAGCATGGCAGCTACAGCTTCGATGCTTTCTGCGGAATCGGCATAAGTATAGTCATTCTCATTTCAGCAGTTAAAATGGTCATCTCCTCAGCAGGAAAGCTTATAGGCTTTGTGCCCAAAGCAAAAAGAGAAGCTCTTGAGGCAATGCTCACTCAGCAGGTCGGAGAAGAAAACTTAAAAGATATATCTCTCTTGTGCGGCGGTGAAGAAGCAGAAGCCATAGCGGAAATTTCAGCGCGTACCACCGTAAGCGAGGAAGCTCTCGCAAAAATCAGAAATGAAACAGGAATTACTGTTCATATAATTTATCGAAAGGAGAACACAGATATTCTGTGTGAAACTGAAGAATGAAAACTAAAGAAAAAACAGCAACTCCCGCTAAAAAGAAAAACAAAGGCAAGCTCGCCCTGAAAATCCTCGGCGTTTTCCTTGCAATTGTGGTAGTTATTGCCGCAGTTACAGCCATTGTCAACGTTATGGGAAACAAGGCTAACATTGAAAAAATTTCAGCTTTCCCAAAGGTTGAAACCGAAAAGCAGCTTGTACCCGAAAAAGATGAAAACGGTCACTGGACCTTCACCACCGACGAGGAGTTCAAGGTTATGCAGCTTACGGACGTACATATCGGCGGCGGCTGGATGAGCCTCAAAAAAGACGCTATGGCTCTCAATGCAGTTGCATCAATGATAGCCGCAGAAAAGCCTGACCTTGTTGTTGTCACAGGTGACATCGCTTATCCCGTACCCTTCCAGGCAGGTACCTTCAATAACCTTTCATCTGCAAAGGTATTCGCTGCACTTATGGAGCAGCTTGGTGTTTATTGGACTCTCGGCTTCGGCAACCACGACACAGAGGCATACTCATACTACAGCAGAGAAGACATTTCTGATTTCTACTCAGATGAAAATATGAAATACTGTCTTTTCCAGGCAGGCGACGCAGATGTTGACGGCTTCGGTAACCAGGTTATCAATGTTAAAAACTCAGAGGGCATAATCACTCAGAGCCTCTTTGTTTTTGACTCACATTCCTATGTTGACGGCGACTTCTTAGGCATTCTCTGGAAGTATGACAACATCCATGAAAATCAGGTGCAGTGGTACAAAGACACTCTTGCTGCTCTCAACGCACAGAATAACGCTATTCTCAAAGAATCAGGCAAGGAAGAAAACAGCCATATCAAGTCAGCAGCCTTCTTCCATATTCCTCTCACAGAGCAGAGAGATGCCTGGTATGAATACAGAGATGCAGGCTATCAGGACACTGAAAACGTGAAGCTTCACTACGGTGTTGCAGGCGAAGGCGGAGATGTGGTTTTCTGCGGTATTCATGAGGATAATCTCTTTGAAACAATGCTTGAGCTTGACTCAACAAAAGCAATTTTCTGCGGACATGACCACGATAACAACTTCTCTGTTGACTATAAGGGAATACGCTTCACCTACGGTATGAGTGTTGACTATCTTGCTTATCCCGGCATTTATAAGCGTGGCGCACAGCGTGGCTGCACAATGATAAGCTTTGCTCCCGACGGCAGCTTCGACTGCAAGCAGGAAAACTACTATCAGGAAAAGTACGAAAGCGTATATGACAAGGAGCCTGTTGATATGCAGGAGCTTACAAATGCACCACTTGAAGCTGAATAAAAACATCAGCGCATTTTTGATTCGTCTTGGCTCTCCCTGAAAGGGGAGCTGTCGAAATCGCTTGCGATTTTGACTGAGGGGTCAAGCGCGCAAGCAAAAAGAATGCCTGTGTGGCGAGGACATTAGTAAACACATAGTGTTTCAATCCGATTAAATATATGTTGCAAAAGCAAATAGCAGAGTGATTTTAATTTCACTCTGCTGTATTTTTCTATATGTGGGACTCTGTCCCACTCCCTGCAAGCTTTTGTAAAAGCTTGACCAAAACTTTGCTCGTTTTTTGCTATGAGATTTTGTCGGTACGCGGGACAGTTACCTGTGTCCTTAATTTTTTTGCCGCCGATTTACTTGTATGAAACTTTTTATTGACAATATCGTTAAACGATGTTATAATCAAATCGGGAAATATCGTTAAACGATATTTTTTAAAAGGAGGCGGTCTTTTGCCAAGAAAATCTATGCAGACTTTATCTGAGCCTATGTATTATGTTTTACTCGCTTTGACAAAAGAGCTTTACGGCACGGAGATTATGAGCGAGGTAAGACGAATTTCACACGACAGAATAAAAATCGGCCCCGGTACTCTTTACACAATGCTTGACAAGTTTCTGACCGCCGGTCTCATAAAAAGAACAAACCAAAGCTTATCTACTAAAAGCTACATCATAACCTTAGAGGGAAAAAGAGTTCTGAAAGAGGAATATATGAGACTTAACACTCTTATTCTTGACGGCGAAAAAATAATGGAGGTGCTTATATGATATTCGGCAAAAAGAACAAAGATGAAATTAAAGAAGTCTTTTATTTCAACTACACTGATCTGACTGCAATTGAAGAATATCTCACCTTAAAAGAAAAAGAAGGTCTGCGCCTTAAAGAGATAGACGGCGAAAAGATGATATTGACAAAGGCTGAGCCACGGGAAAATATCCGCTACTGCGCAGAAATATATGTGGGCTCCTCAGGGGATGATTTTCTTTATTCCTGCAAGCAGGAGGGCTGGACCCACTGCGGTACATATCGGGGTGAGCTTTATATTTTCAGAACAAATCAGATTAACGCCACAGATATAATGACTGATGAAGAGCTGAAAATGAAAATAATAAGAAAGCGTGTTCTCTTGAGACCCGGAAATATATCCTACTTTATGCTGATTATTCTCAAGTTTCTTCAATTCATTATGGATTTGGATATGGGTCTTAATGAAAGTAGGATTGAATATTGGCTGTGGTGGATAATCATAGGCGTTTTTGCTTACCGACCTGTGTGTATTTTATCCGACTATCTGATATGGCTCGTTAAAGCTAAGGGGGCTTTGCGCCGTGGTGAAAAAGTAAAATATCTCAGCCACAAAGGCGTTAAGATAAGAAACTTTGTCTATTCGATTGTTCTTCTGATTTTATCTTTAGGTGCCTTAGCATTTGTCTGCATAGCAGATGCAGGATATTCCACAAGCTATGCTCTGACATATTGGTTTGTTATCTCGCTCAGCGTCCTTGCTTTCTTCTCACTCTTATCAAATTTCAAAACAAAAACCGCCTACGGCAAAGCGGTGAAAATTCTCACTTTAATTCTTGTTATAGAGGCACTGATTTTCGGAACATATATGTCAGCTAAGGTGAGCCGTCAGCACTTTGAAAGTACGGAAAAAATTTATAACACCATAAACATACCCTTTTCACTGTCTGATTTAGGCTATGATGAAAAAGACTGCACCGACAAATGTATGAGCCACAACATAACCCGGTTTGCTCAGCATTACTTTTATTCCTCAGACTATGAAGCAGAAGGTGCAGAAAATGCTCCACCCGAGGAATATGAGGAAAAAAATGAATATGTGTTTTATGAGGTTTTCGTTTCGGATTATCCTCATATAAGAGAGAAATATATAAACTCAAAGCTGAAAAAATATAAAAAGTACGGCTATGAAATAAAGGCTGTTGACAGCAGTCAGACATCCTGGGATGTTTGCTACAGAGAAACTGACGAAGATGGTGAAGAACGCTGGGCAGGCTTTGCAGTAAAAGGCAACACCATATTCTTTACGGATATTCTTGTTGACACTAAGGGCGAAGACTTGTTTGAGGTTGCCTATGAAAAGCTGTTTGAAAGCTGATAAATAATTAAAACCACCGGTGAGAACCGGTGGTTTTAATTTCTGCATTTATTTAATTTTCACTGATTTTACTGAACTGAACTCACCGTATATTACTTTTCCGTCAACCTTGGTATAGGCTCTCACTTTGAAATAAAGTGTCTTGCCACTGGTGATTCCCGTTTTTGTATAACTATGTGCTGTGGTGGATTTCATCTTTTTATATGTGCCGTTTTTGCTTGCTGCGTAATAGAGTTGATATCCTGTCTCACCTTCAACATCTCCCCATTTTGCAGTTGCCATCCCTTTAGCCGATGAGCTTATAGACTTGATTGAGGTTTTTGCAGGTTTTGTTGCAGTTGCGAAAACTTCAGAATATTCTCCCCATAAGACCGTACCGTCACTCAGCTTTGTGTAGCTTCTTATCTTGAATTTGCAGATTGTTCCGGCTGCAAGATTTTTAACGGTATAGCCCACAGAAGTGGTTGACTTAATCTTCACATATTTCTTAGTGTTTTGGTTATACTTGTAAACTCTGTAACCTGTAGCTCCTGTGACTTTATTCCACTTAAGGGAAATACCCGTTGTAGTCTGTGTCGCTGAAATTTCAGAAACAGCCTTAGGTAAAATATCAAAATTAATCTCTGCTGTTCCCGAATATATGCCTTTGAACGTCACCTTTACGGTATATTTTCCTGGATTTTTTCTGCCCGAAGAATATTTTACGGTAAAATCCGTATCTTTTATAAGTGCTTTTCCTTCTTCGTTAACTACAATAACCTTTGGTGAAATCGCCTTGCCGGTATAACTATAAGAGCTTTTTTCAAGAGTTATCGAGGCGATCTTTGGAATTTCAGTAAGCCACTTTTCCTCTATGCACCAATAGCAATCCTGAACATAATAGCCGACATCATCCACAGTAGCAGACTTGTCAAGGTAAGCATCTTTCAAAATATGAGAGTGCCACTCGGCTACAACATCTCCGCCATAATGCTTCGGTGTTTTGGGTTTTCCGGTGTCAGGCATTTTTATTTTTGCCCAGTCCTCTTTTGTTCCCGTGTAAAAAACAGTTTCTATAACAGCCTCTCTGAAGCCATCATTTTCAACTGTTTCCAGTCCGCTTGTAATATACAGTGTGTCAATTTTTTCGGTTCTGAAAAATGCATACCGTCCTACAGTTTTTACACTTTTCGGAATAACAAACTCATTATCAGCCTGAGGTTGATTGACAGGATACGCTATGAGTTTTGACATATCCTTGTTATATAAAACACCGAAATCAGAGTAAAAATACGGATTTTCCTCATCGCAGTAAATATTCTTCAATGAATCACAACCTATAAAAGCTGTTGCGTTAACATCGCTGATATTTTTTGTTATTGTAATCTCTCTGAGGCTCGAGCATTCCGTAAACTGCTCGCCTGTTATTTCATAGCTGCCGTCACCCAGATGCACCTCAATAAGACCCGTGCAACCTCTGAATGCTTCACGGCGCAAGAGCTTTAACGAGTCAGGCAATTCTATATATGTGAGGCTAGTGCAATCCTGAAATGCCTGTGAACCTATTTCGATCACAGATTCGGGAATTCTTATATACTGAAGCTGTGAACAACCTTTGAAAGCCCAATCGCATATTACTTTAATACCCTGGTAAATCATTACATAACGGATTTCTTCCTTTATGAATTCAAAACAACTCCGATTAGTAGCAGTGGTCATACTGCCTTCGCCCACTATTGTAAGAACACCTGTGCTTTTATCAAATGTCCAGGTAATGTCTTTGTTCATCGTTCCCGAAATAATGTTAGATTCGGTTGCTTGCGTATCCTCTGCTGCGACTGTACACAAACTGCAGAGTAAAACAGTTACAAGCACAAAGAAACATATTGCTATTCTTTTAAAACTCTTTTTCATCACAAAATTCTCCTTTGTCGCGCTTCAATAATTCTGCATTTTCCCCCGCTCGCCGCGAGGCGTTACTTTTCCCGGCGTGGAAAAGTAACCAAAACACGCTGTTATGGGAGTACATAGATATCAACGTTTCTTCTGCCAAACTGCTTGCAGGCATCATAGCCGCGGATATAAAGGTCAACCACCGTTGTGCTGTTATGGATAAATCCGCCCGTGTCACCTGCAATGGCATAGCCGTAAACATATCGGTTATCGCTTGAAACGATATAAAGCTTCGTGCCGTAGGGGATTTCTCTCGGGTCAACGGCAACAACACCCGGCTGAGCGCGCCTGCCCGTTGAGGTTATTGTACCCGTACAGTATGCCGTAGCCTTGCCCGTTATCTTCTTTTTGTAATTAATTGGTCTGTTGTTTTCATCAAGATCAATTCTGTAAGGCGGCACAAGCTCTGAAATAACCTTGTCATAGACCTTTCCGCCGTAAAGGCTGCCCTTTGAGCCGCGCAGGATTATCTTAGGCTTCATTTCCTTTTTCACATCGGTGTCAACTATTTCGGTTTTCGCCTTTTTGCCGTCAATATAGGTTACCTTATAGTGGTTGACAACCTTGCCGTCTTTGCCCTTCTGCTTGACCCTGACCTCTTCATAAAACTTCTTTTCGTCATACTCTATCTTGGTTTCATAGGGTACTGTTTCCGTCTTTTCATAGGTTTTATAGGTCACACGCTTAACAGTGATTTTATCACCCTTTTTGATTTCCTCGTCACGCTGAGGACTTACAATATCGTCACTGCCTAAAAGTATGCCCAGCTTTTTCAGCACCTCTTGAGTGGTACCGCCTGCAGTTTTAACCTTCTTTGTTTCACCGTCAACCCTGAGGGTTATTTTGAAGGCTCTATCGATTTTCAGCTGCATATCGGCAGTAAGCACAATAGCCTCAGCTATACTAAGCTCATCGCCCTCTTTTAGTTTTACACCTGCCTGCTCTATGGCATCTCCTGCCGTACCCGTAACAGTAAGCACTTTAATAAGCTTATCCTCGTCATAGAGAAGAATTTCATGGGGTTTTGCAATTATGAGAAAGCCGCCTTCTTCGGGAGTGAAATAATCCGTAATGAGCTTGTCGCCCTCATTTATTTTAAAAGAGGTGTGGGCTACTATGGTTTCAGGCTCGCCTGAAAGGGTTATTACAGTTTTTGTCTCGCCCTCGCACATAACAGTAGTTTTAACTACCGTTTCCGTTGCCGCAACAGTGCCGCAGGAAAGAATAAGAAGAACAACAATGGCAATTATAACCTTGAGCTTAAGATGTTTAACTTTACTGTCTGCTGTTATTACTCTTGCTTTCATTGTTACCTCTCCTTTCAAAAATTCCGATATATTATACTTCATTTTTCATAAAAAGTCAAATTCATCGAACAAATGTTCGTAATTTCATTGACAAGACCGGCTTTTTACTGTAAAATTATAAGTGTGGCAACCGCAAAGGTCACATTATCAATAACTCTGCTTTTTCGTATTTTCAAGTCGAAAAGGCAGTTTTTTATTTTAAAATAGGCGCGTATAATCCGAAATAGTTTTTGAAAGGAGCAACAATGTACAAATTACTTAATTTGATATCACTTTATACTGCCGCAGCAATCTTCCTGATGGCAGTATTTTTAAAGGAGGTTTTTTATGGCTGACAACTATCTTATATACCCATGCAAAATTATGCGCATCACCCAGAATTACAATGGCAAAACCTCACACAAACCTCACACCGAGGGTACGCCGAAGGATTATCCCATAGATGAGGGTTGTGCAGATACGGGCAGAAGCTACATCTACTGTCCCTGCGATAAAATGACAGTAAAACGCATTTACGGCGTTGGCACCGCCGGCACAAACACAATATGGCTTGAAAGCACAGCTAAGGTTTTATTTGCCGATGGCACAAGTGACTATTTCACCATGCTCATAACCCACCCCGATGACAGTGACCTTGCAAAAATCAAGGTCGGCGACACTTTTTCAAGATATGAACCCATATGCCGTGAAGGCAAAGACGGCGCTACGGCTTACCACTTTCACATAAGCGGCGGCAAGGGCAAAATGAAGGGCAACGGCTGGCTGAGAAACCCTAAAGGCAAGTGGGTACTCACCACAACAAAAGGTACCGCAAAGCCCGAAAGCCTTTTCTTCATTGACAGTGATTTTACAAAGGTGCTGGGCAGTGCCTCACTTAAATTCAAGACTCTTCCCCCGAAATATACGGCAGGGTACTATAAGGTTAAAACTGCGGTGCTGAATGTGCGCTCAGGTGCGGGCACCAACTTTAAAAAGGTGGGCACACTGCTGATTAACAAGAAAATCCGCGTCACTGCCACCGAGGGCAACTGGGGCAAATTTGCCGAAAATAAATGGGCCTGCCTTGACTATTGCGAGGCGATAAAATGAGCGACACAGTAATTATTGCTCTCATCAGCCTCGGGGGTACCCTTTTCGGCAGTTTTGCAGGTATTGTCACCTCGGGAAAACTGACAAACTACCGCTTGAGCGAGCTTGAAAAACGGGTTGACAAGCTTCACGGACTTATTGAAAAAACTCATAATCTTGAAAAACAGACCTCAATAGGTCAGGAAAAAATCCGCCTTATGGAGCAACGTGTGGGTACTCTCGAAAAGGCGGCTATGCAGATAAACTGAAAGGAGACTTTTTATGAATTTTGATATTACAAACATAATTGAATGTGTCATTGCTCTGCTGAGCGCAATCATCAGCGCTTTTCTTATCCCTTATCTTAAAACTCAGCTCAGTGAAAGCAAGCGTGCAAAGCTAAGCTTCTGGCTCAAGGTGGCAGTGGAAGCCGCTGAACAGCTTTTCGGCAGCAAAACGGGGCAGCAGAAAAAGGAATATGTTGTGTCCTTTCTTCTGTCAAAGGGCTTGGTTTTTGATGTTGACGAGGTAACGGCACTGATTGAAAGCGAAGTTTATAAGCTGACTGAGAAAGCCGAATAGCAAAGGGGCTGTTGCACAAAAGTGCGACAGCCTTCTTTATATAGCAATACCGTAGGGACACGGCGTGCCGTGTCCGTCAGGTCAGTGCCGTGTCCGTCAGGTCAAACAGTGATTTTACAGCGGACACGGCACGCCGTGTCCCTACGGTAATTCTTGTCACGAAGTGACAGAAGGAGTGTCCCCCGGCGGCAAAACAAAAAAGCAGACGCAGGTCTTCCCCGCGTCCACAAAAACACTTTATTTAAGAAACTCAAGCACTTCAGTGAGATGCTTTTCATCTACCATGTCAAAGCCTTCCTCAAACTTCTGAGCAACCTCTTTCGACTTAGGGTCATCCATTTCACCCAGCTTGCTTTTCATCATTTTGACCATCATGCCCATCATCATTTTATACATACCCGTCAACTTTTTCATATCGAAGGCACCGGGCAGTGAAAAGAATGGCTCAGTTATTGCGTTCTTTTCTTTCAGGGTGATGTCCTGCTTTTCGCTTTTCATCATGCCTACGGCAATAACCGCTTTAAGGCTTCCGAATTTCTCTCTTGCTTCTTTGAGACCCTGCAAAGCGCCTGCCATTACCCAGCCGATAAATATAATCTCGGCTCCCTCGGGTACACTGCCGCAATCTCTGAAATCATAAGCGCTGAAGCCTGTTTTTTCACTTAGCATTTGGGCATAAGCCTTTGCTGAGCCTGTGTTTGAAACGTAAACTATTGCTGTCATTTTAATGTCCTTTTCTATTATTCGATGGGGAGGTTGAAGCAGTGCATATGAAGACCGCTCTGAAGTCTCAGAGGCTCTGCAGCCTTGAAGGGAGTACCCTCGGCGTGAACCTGATTGAGAAGCATTACAGATGCAAGAAGACCGATTTCAGCCTGTGACTTGTGGCACTTGATAGACTTCATCTTAAGTTCTTCAAAGTCTGTGATGTCGATAATGGTGTTGGGCTTATCTGTGTAATAGAAGCCGATACCGCCTACCTTCCAGGCATCGTCACGGAATTTGCCGTCGATAAATTCGGGATAGAAGTTACATTCAGCATCCATGCAAGCGTACTTAACAGCCATACCTACCTTGATGTGGTCACTGTGGCATTCTGAAGCAAGATTCGGGTCTGCAGTGATAACAAAGTCAGGCTTGATTTGTCTGATAACTTCCATAATCTTGAGAGAGATTTCTCTTACGGAGTTGTCATTCTTATCGGCAAAGCCTAAGAAGCCTGCATTCTTTATGTCAAGGCAACGCTGTGCAGCAAGAGCTTCCTTCTGGCGTGTGGTCTGCACATTGTTTTCCTTGCCTATATATTTGGGGTCAGCATATCTGTCATCTGTAACGGTAAGCTCGTAAACTTCAACACCGATCGAACGAAGCCATGCCATTGTGCCGCCTGCAGCGATTTCATTGTCATCGGGATGAGGCTGAACAAAAAGCACTTTCTTACACTTGCTTAAATCGGGAGGTGCGCAGAGAAGGTCAGCTGCAGCAGTAGCTGCCTCGGCAACCTTTTTAGTTGCAACAAACTTAAGTGAAGCATTACGGTTTTTAAGGGTTTCCTTGATTTTCATATTGATTTCCTCCTGTTTGAATTTAACTATCTTTTATATTGTATATCAAATTGCGTCTTCCGTCAACTGATAAGGCGAAAAAACTGTCTCAATCTTTTTGTTGCAGCTTTCGGGAGAATATACCCAACGGTCTATAAAGTCACTGTCGTTATAATATTTCACCGGCTCGTTGGGGTACTGAGCATCAAAGGAGTCCACAATAATGAGTTTGATTTTCATTCTTTCGGGGATGAGATTTTTTATATATACACTTGCATGCTGACCCGGCTCCACTCCCGGCACATATTCTGCAAGGCCTGCAAGGTTGGGACGAAGCTCAACAAATATGCCGTATCTCTCAACAGAGCGCACTATTCCCGGCACAGTTTCACCGGGAGCAAAGTCGGCAGCATTTTCTTCCCATGTGCCGAGAAGCTCTTTATAGCTCAGGGTAATTCTGCCGTTTTCGTCAATAGCTTTCACAACGGCTTTTATTTTCTGTCCCGGAGTAAATCTTGCCGAAGGGTGAGGTATTCGTGAAACGGAAATGCTGTCAATGGGCATCAGGGCAGAAATGCCTGCACCTATATCGGCAAAAACACCGAAGGCTTCCATATGGGTCACTGTGGCATCAATAACACAGCCGGGTACAAGACGGGAAATATAGTCTCTCATACAGTCCTGCTGAACACTTTTTCTGCTCAGCACCGCATAAACCTCACCTCTTTCGTCAGTTTTAAAGTCAGTTATGCGGCAAACTACAGGCTTATTCACGCGGGAAATTATGGCAATGTCCCTCACAGAGCCGTCGTCTATGCCTATTGCGCCCTCATCTCTGGGAATAATCCCTTTCATCACGCCTAAATCCACATGAAGATTGTGATCCTTATCGCAGACGGTGGCTCTTGCCTCCAGTACCCTGCCGCTGTAGTAAGCCTCTTTCAAAGCGGCTTTTGATGAGAGAATATTTTTATTCTCAAGCGTTGTGATCAGATAGTTTTCAGGAAAATACTTTTTCATTTTTAAAACCCTTTCTGTTTTTAATTGCAATTTGATTTATATGCATCTGAGCCGCGAAATATTTTCATCGGCATTTTTATTAAGTTACTGTTGATATTCTGAGATGTAATGTGCTATAATATATAGATAATATGCGCTTTGCATTCTGAGGTGAAATAATGGATATTCAAGTTGGCGATAACCTTATTATGAAAAAAAATCATCCCTGCGGAAACAATGAGTTTACCGTTCTGCGCTCAGGCATGGATTTCAAGCTTGAATGCAAAAAATGCGGTCACGTTGTTATGGTACCCAGACACAAAGCCGAGAAAAATATAAAGAAAGTTATCCGAGAGGGTGAAACACTTTAAGTGCGCCCGTAAATAATCTTTGACCGATAGGGAGAATGTTATGCTTAATAAATTAGTTCTGGTTGAAGAACGTTTCGACACAATAAGCGAAATGCTCTATGATCCTGCCGTTATAGCAGACCTGGAGAATTACAGCGCTCTTTTGAAGGAGCATAAAAATCTTCAGCCAATAGTTGATAAATACAGAGAATACAAGGCAGCCGAGGAAACTCTGAATGAATCAAAATCCCTTCTTGATGAGGGCGGTCTTGATAAAGACTTCCGTGAAATGGTGCAGGAGGAGTTTGAAACTGCAAAAGAAGACACGGCGAGAATATATGAGGAACTGAAAATCCTTCTTTTGCCTAAGGACCCCAATGACGACAAAAATGTTATCGTTGAAATCCGTGGCGGTGCAGGCGGTGAGGAATCTGCTCTTTTTGCAGGGGTGCTTTACAGAATGTACTCTATGTACGCCGAGGCAAGACGTTGGAAAATCGAGGTGCTTTCCTCCAACCCCACAGAGCTTGGCGGCTTCAAGGAAGTCAGCTTTATGATAAGCGGTGAGGGTGCATATTCACGCTTCAAGTTTGAGAGCGGTGTTCACCGTGTGCAGAGAGTACCCGAAACGGAAACTCAGGGTAGAATTCACACCTCAACAGCAACTGTTGCAGTGCTGCCCGAGGCTCAGGATGTTGATGTTGAAATCAATCCCTCAGATTTGCAGATAGACACATACCGCGCCAGCGGTGCAGGAGGTCAGCACGTTAACAAGACCGAATCCGCTATTCGTATCATCCATATTCCCACAGGCACAATTGTTGAGTGTCAGGACGAAAGAAGCCAGCACAAAAACAAAGACAAGGCTATGAAAATTCTCCGCTCGAGAATTCTTGAGGCTGAAAGAGAAAAGCAGATGTCCTCAATTGCCGACGAGAGAAAATCTCAGGTAGGTACCGGCGACAGAAGCGAAAGAATAAGAACATATAATTACCCCCAGGGAAGAATTTCAGACCACAGAATAGGTCTTACCATATATAAACTTGAGCAATTCTTAAACGGTGACCTTGATGAGGTTATTGATGCACTCATAACCTATGACACTGCAGAAAAGCTCAAAAGTGAAAGCTAAGTGATAAAATGACAACTCTTTATTTAAGCAACTCACAAGAGGATATCCTTAAAGCCGCCCGCCTTCTTAAAAATGACGGCATTGTTGCCATACCTACGGAAACGGTTTACGGTCTTGCAGGAAACGCACTTAAAGGAAGCTGTGTCAAAAAAATATTCGAGGCTAAGGGAAGACCCTCGGATAATCCTCTCATTGTGCATATAAGTGATATTTCTCAGTGGAAACCTCTTGTGAAGGCTATCCCCGAAAGCGCAATAGCTCTTGCAGAGAAATTCTGGCCCGGCCCTCTTACAATAATACTGCCCAAGTCAGATATTATCCCCCAAGAAATATGCGGCGGTCTTGACACCGTTGCTGTGAGAATGCCGTCGGATAAAACTGCAAAGGCTATAATTGATGCCTGCGGTTTTCCTCTTGCAGCCCCTTCGGCAAACACCTCAGGCAAGCCGAGTCCCACTCTCGCCTGCCATGTAAAGGCTGACCTTGAAGGCAAAATTGACGGCATTGTTGACGGCGGTGAATGCAGCGTGGGAATAGAATCCACCGTAATATCCCTTGCTACGGATGTACCCCGACTTTTAAGACCCGGCGGAATAACTCCTGCAATGCTTACAGAGGTTCTGGGTGAAATTGAAATTGATGATGCTGTTTACAATAAGCTTCAGCAGGGCGTTGCCCCGGCTTCTCCCGGAATGAAATATAAGCACTACTCCCCCGGTGCCGAGGTTATCCTCATAAAGGGCAGCTATGAAAATTACATAAGCTACGCCCGTAAAAACGCTGACAGCGGCACTGTACTTCTCTGCTTTGAGGGTGAAGAGGTCAGCGACATCAGATGTGTCACCTACGGCAAAAAGGATGACCCCTCTTCTCAGGCGAAGCATATCTTCGACGCCCTGAGAAGTCTTGACGAAATAGGTGCAAAAAAGGTCTTTGCACGTTTCCCCGAAAATGACGGCGTAGGTCTTGCGGTTTTCAACCGTCTTGTGCGGGCTGCGGCTTTCAACATTCTTGAAGTGTGAGGTGGAAAATATGCTCACAATAGGTCTTACAGGAAAAACAGGTGCAGGCAAAAGCACCGTAGCTGCCTATCTTAAAGAAAAGGGCTGCTATATAATTGACGGAGATGTTATTGCAAGGCAGATAACAGAAAAAAGCTCACCTGTGCTGGGTGAATTGCAGAAGGCCTTCGGTGAAGATATACTTGACGAAAAGGGTGAGCTTATAAGAAAGCGCCTTGCCGAAAGAGCCTTTTCGTCAAGAAAAAACACAGACCTTCTCAACAGCATCACTCACCCTGCAATAAAGAAAAAATGCGAGGATGAAATTGAAAGAGCCGCTAAAGAAGGCTACACCGTTTCAGTTATTGATGCGGCGGCACTTCTTGACAGCAGCTGCAAAGACATCTGCGATAAAATAGTTGTAGTCACTGCACCCGAAGAAATCCGCCTTGAAAGAATTCTCGAGCGTGACGGAATAACCACCGAGCAGGCCATGACAAGAATAAAAGCGCAGAAAAGTGACGAATATTATTTCAGCTATGCTGATATAATAATAAGAAACTACCCTCCTTACGATAAGGACGAAAGCAACTACAATGAGCTCAGGGAGCTGATAAATTGAAAATGAAAAAGTTTATCGCCCTCATTCTCACAGTGATAATTATTCTCGGTGTTTTATACTTCGGCAGTGTGTCCGTGCTTAAAACATTATATCCCGTGAAGTTTGCCGATTATGTCGAAACGTACTCTGCCGAAAACAATCTTTCTCCCTTTTTTGTTTATGCCGTTATCGAGTGCGAAAGCGGCTTTGACCCTGAAGCTGTGTCTTATGTGGGTGCAACGGGACTTATGCAGATTATGCCTGACACTTTTAATTGGATAAGCTCAAGACTTGGGGAAAAGAGAGATTATTCCGAGGCTACGGTGCCGGAGGTTTCGGTGAAATACGGCTGCCACTTATACGGGTACCTGATGAATAAATATAAAAATGAAGAAACTGCCCTTGCAGCATACCACGCAGGCACGGGCAACACCGACAAATGGCTGAAGGATGAGAGATATTCCGCAGACGGAAAAACTCTTCACACCATTCCCTTCCCCACAACGGCTAAATATGTTAAAAAGGTTATTAAAACCAAAAATATATATGAAAAACTATATGACAGAAAGGATGCATAAATTATGTCAAATGAAAAAAGCTCGGCAGACCTTCTCAGAGAAGAGCTTTGCTTCGAGAAAAAACACTTCAGTGTACAGATGAGCGAAGAAGAAGTAGCAAAAGCAGACGACTTCTGCGAGGGCTATAAGAATTTTTTAGCCACCGCCAAAACCGAAAGAGAATGTGTTGACTATATTATTGAAAAGGCAGAGGCTCAGGGCTTCACTGCTTTCGACAATAAAAAGACCTACAATGCAGGCGACAAGGTATACCTCAACAACAGAGGCAAGAGCATTATCCTTGCAGTTATGGGTAAGAAGGGCGTAAGCGAGGGCGCAAAAATTGTTGCCGCTCACATCGACTCACCCCGTCTTGACCTCAAGCCTACTCCCCTTTATGAAAGTGCTGACCTTGCCTACTTCAAGACCCACTACTACGGTGGCAGCAAGAAGTATCAGTGGGTTGCTATGCCCCTCTCACTTCACGGTGTTATGATTAAAAGAGACGGCACAAGCGTTAAAATCAACATCGGCGAAAAACCGGGCGAGCCTAAATTCGTTATCACAGACCTTCTGCCCCACCTTGACAAGGAGCAGTCAAAGAGAACTCTTTCCGAGGGCATCAGGGGCGAAGAGCTTAATATCCTCATCGGCTCAAGACCCTTCAAGAGTGACAGCGGCAGCGAGCTTGTGAAGCTCAACGTGCTTAAAATTCTCAACGAAAAATACGGCGTAACAGAAAAAGATTTCATCTCAGCAGAGCTTGAGCTTGTACCCGCTCTGGAAGTTAGCGACATCGGCTTTGACAGAAGCCTTATCGGTGCCTACGGTCACGACGACAGAGTCTGTGCCTACCCTGCCGCAATTGCCGCTTTCAACGTGGGTTCTCCCGAGCATACCGTCGTCACAGTTCTTGCCGACAAGGAAGAAATCGGCTCAGACGGCAACACAGGTCTCAACAGTGCATTTATGAAATACTTTATCTGCGACCTTGCCAAATTGGAAGGTCTTGAAGGCAGAGATGTGCTTTCAATGTCAGAATGTCTCTCAGCAGACGTAAATGCAGGCTTCGACCCCACCTTCCCCTCAGTTCACGATAAATATAACTGCTGCACTCTCAACAACGGCTGTGTTATCACAAAATACACCGGTTCAAGAGGCAAGAGCGGCACATCCGATGCAAGCGCCGAGTTTATGGGCAAAATCCGCCGCATCCTTGACGATGCCGGAGTTTCATGGCAGATTGGCGAGCTTGGTGCAGTTGACGAAGGCGGCGGAGGTACCGTTGCAAAATATGTGGCTAACCTTAATATAGATGTTGTTGACCTTGGTGTACCCGTGCTTTCAATGCATGCACCCTACGAAATCGTATCAAAGGCTGACGTTTACAGCACCTACAGAGCTTGCTTTGAGTTCTTTAAGTCATAAACAAGGCATTATGCATATAATACACCGATATTCATTGTCACTTGCATAAAGGTTCAATAAATATTCAATTTTACTATTGACTTTTGCATAAAAATGCTTATAATGTAGCATAGTTTAAAAATCAAACGAATGGAGATAAAGAAAATGAAAGAAATCAAGAAAATTGTCCTTGCCTATTCAGGCGGACTTGACACATCAATTATCATTCCCTGGCTTAAGGAAAACTACGAAGGCTGCGAGGTTATTGCAGTTTCAGGTGACGTAGGTCAGGCTTCAGAGCTTGAAGGCCTCGAAGAGAAGGCTCTCAAAACAGGCGCAAGCAAGCTTTACATCGAAGACCTCAACAAGGAATTTGTTGAAGATTACATCTACCCCACACTCAAGGCAGGCGCAATCTATGAAGGTATGTACCTTCTCGGCACAGCTTTTGCACGTCCTCTTATCGCTAAGAGAATCGTTGAAATTGCTAAGGCTGAGGGCGCAGATGCAATCTGCCACGGCTGCACAGGTAAGGGTAACGACCAGGTGCGTTTCGAGCTTGCTATCAAGGCTTTCGCTCCCGAAATGGAAATCATCGCTCCCTGGAGAACATGGGAATTCAAGAGCCGTGAAGACGAAATCGAATACGCTATCAAGAAGAATATTCCTCTTAAAATAACAAGAGAAACAAACTACTCAAAGGATAAGAACATCTGGCACCTTTCACACGAAGGTCTTGACCTTGAAAACCCTGCAAACGAGCCCAAGTATGATGAAATTCTTGAAATGGGCGTAACACCCGAAAAGGCTCCCGATGTTCCCACTTACATCACTCTCGGCTTCGAGAAGGGTATCCCCGTAGCACTCAACGGCGAAAAGCTCGGCGGTGTTGAAATGGTTAAGGCTCTTAACGAAATCGGCGGTGCAAACGGTATCGGTATCATCGACATGGTTGAAAACCGTCTTGTTGGCATGAAGAGCCGTGGCGTTTATGAAACACCGGGCGGAACAATCCTTTACAAGGCTCACGAAATGCTCGAGCAGATCACTCTTGACAGAGATACACAGCACCTGAAGCAGCAGCTTTCAACAAAGTTCTCAGAGCTTGTTTACTTCGGTCAGTGGTTCACACCCTGCCGTGAAGCTCTTTCGGCTTTCGTTGACAAAACTCAGGAAACTGTTACAGGTGAAGTTAAGCTCAAGCTCTACAAGGGCAACATCATCGGCGCAGGTATGACATCACCCTACTCACTTTACAGCGAAGATATGGCAACATTCGATGAGGATGACTGCTATGATCAGGCAGATTCAAAGGGCTTCATCAACCTCTTCGGTCTTCCCCTCAAGGTCAGAGCAATGCTCTCAAAGGAATGGGATAAATAATAAAAAATGGGTGTCGGAAGACACCCATTTTTTAAATGCAGAATGCGACTTTCTTATAAATAACAGAACACATCCCGCCTTTCAGGTGGGATGTGTTTTTAGTTATTCAGCCTCTACCGTTGTTGGTATATACAGCTCAAATTCATCTGCTATAACGGCATTAATATCTTCAGCACCTATGCCGCCCAAACCAATAGCAGTGCCTTCGCTGTCCATTTCGAATTCTACCCGTGCTTCTTCTTCGCCATCGGGAGCTGTAATTAATACTTCTCCCTTATAATAAGCTTCTCCATCTTTATCGACACTTTCTTCCAACACAATTTCCTGTTCGGTTTTCTTGCCGTTGATTAAAACAACCACCTTTTTTACAGCAGCTTCAGCAACCTGCGAAATTGCTTCACCAACCGCGCCGTCCGTTGCCGCATTGGCAAAAACACCTACGGAGCAAAGAAGAGAAACAACAACCAATGCCGTAATGAGTATTCTTTTGAAGCTTATGGTTCTTTTTTTGTTTGTCATATGCAAAATCCTTTCTTCAACTTTATCGGAAGGTTGGATTTTTGAAAAAACCTCTTTATATTCTTTTTTATTCATTTATCCAATCATCTCCCAATACTTCTTTGAGTTTTTTTCTTGCACGGCTGAGTCTTGTTTTTACGGCAGATTCTTTAATCTTCAACATTCTTGCTATATCCTTCACGGATAAATCCTCGTAATAAAACAGATGTATAACCGTGCGTTCTTTCTTCGGCAACTCCATAACTGCATTGAATAAATCGCTTTGCCTTGAAGTGTCAAAGATTTGTGGTGAAACAATTTCCGTATCATCTATATCTAAATGATTTCTGAAAAATAATTTTATGTAATTTTTACTTTCATTAACACATACAGCCGTCAACCACTTATCCATGTGCTCTTCATTTTCAAATACTTTCGTGTATTTCCAAAGTTTCAGAAATACATTCTGAATAATATCCTCCGCATCGTGAGCACTTTTTGAAAATGAGAGTGCTATTAGAAACAGTCTTTGACTGTTGCGTTTTATAGCATATATAAAATCGTCTTCTGTCATTGTTTCACCGCCTATATGAGAAAGGTCCTTTCACTATTATAACAAATGAATCAATAAAAAGGTTACATATTTTTTGTAACTTAAAGTGTAAAATGCAAAATGATTTGTTTAACTATTGACAAAACCATATTTTTTTAGGATAATTAACAGGTACACTCTAAAATTAACAGGAGGTAATTGTTATGCCCCTTTGGACAGGACGCTTTAAAAAGTCCCTTGATAAAAAAACCAACGATTTCAACTCTTCAATCCCTTTTGACTGCCGTATGGCACAGCAGGATATAAGAGGCTCCGTTGCTCATGCAACAATGCTCGGCAAGCAGAATATCATCGACAAAAGTGAAAGCGATAAAATTGTAGCTTCACTTAAAGAGATTGCCGCCGACCTTGAAAACGGCACTCTGGAAATTGATATGACAGCTGAGGATATACACACCTTTGTTGAGGGCGAGCTGACAAAGCGTATCGGCGACAGCGGCAAGCGTCTTCACACAGCAAGAAGCCGTAACGACCAGGTTGCCCTTGATTTAAGACTTTATCTTCTCGACCGGTGCGATGTGCTTGAAAAATCAATCCGTGACCTTATTGCCGTTATTGCAGATAAGGCAGAGGAAAACTACGATGCGGTTATGCCCGGCTATACACATCTTCAGCGCGCTCAGCCCGTAACCTTCGGTCATCATCTTATGGCATATGCTTCAATGCTTATGCGCGACCTTGACAGACTTTACGACTGTAAAAAGAGAATGGCTGTGTCACCTCTCGGTTCAGGCGCACTTGCAGGCACAACCTACCCCCTCGACAGAGAATATGTGGCAGAGCTTTTAGGTCTCGGCGGCGTTAGCACCAACAGCCTTGACGGTGTTTCCGACAGAGACTATGCTCTCGAGCTTCTCAGCCTGCTTTCCATTGTTATGGTACATCTTTCACGCTTTGCCGAAGAGGTAATTGCATGGTGTTCATGGGAGTTCAAATTCATTGAGCTTGACGATGCCTTCTCAACAGGCTCAAGCATTATGCCGCAGAAGAAGAACCCGGATATTGCAGAGCTGGTACGCGGTAAGGCAGGCAGAGTTTTCGGTGATTTGCAGACACTGCTCACCGTTATGAAGGGCATTCCCCTTGCCTACAACAAGGATATGCAGGAAGACAAGGAGGCTGTTTTCGACGCCCTCGACACAGTTATTATGTGCCTTGACACCTTTGCGCCTATGCTTGAGACTGCAACTGTATTGCGCGAAAACATGAGAAATGCGGCTGCTAAGGGCTTTATCAACGCAACTGACTGCGCTGACTATCTGGTTTACAAAGGTCTCCCCTTCCGTGATGCTTATAAGGCAACGGGTATGCTTGTTGCCACATGCATTGACAAGGGTCTCACTCTGGAGACACTGCCCATTGAGGAGTACAAGGCGGTATGCGACCTCTTTGAGGAGGACATTTACAAGGCTATTGACCTTGACGAGTGTGTGAGCAAGCGCACCGTTAAGGGCGGTCCCTCACCCGAATGTGTAATGGCAGAAATCAAAGCATTGAAAAAAGAATTAAACAAGTAAAGTTTTGTCGAACTTTTTCAAAAGTTCGTGGGGTACGGGGCAAAGCCCCGAAGAAAAATAATGTAACGCGGGAAAGTGGTCGGTAAAAGGATATGCTTTCCCGCCTTGTTTATTGAGGATAAATATGAAAAAACTATACGAAAAAAGTAAACTCGCCTTCTCAATAGTCTGGATAGTTGCCTATTGTGTGCTTATGAGTGTGGGTGACGGTCTTTCGGATGAAATCGGCATCACAAAGGCTGTGACATTACCTGTTGCATTGTTACTGTCGGCAGTTCTGTTTGCATTTATTAAAAGAAACCGCCTCACCAAAGAGTACGGTCTGTGCAGAAGTGAAATGTCTGCCTCAAAGATGCTCTTTTATACTCCCCTTGCGCTTATGATGGGAGCTAACCTTATCCATGGTGTAAGACTTAATCTTTCAGTCACAGAAACGGCACTTTACATACTGACAATGTTTTGTGTGGGCTTTCTTGAGGAAGTCATATTCCGCGGTTTGCTCTTCAAAGCAATGGCTGAAAACGGCATAAAATCCGCTATTATAGTTTCAAGCATAACCTTTGGCATGGGACATATAATCAATCTCTTTAACGGTTCAGGTGCAGGACTGTTGCCGAATATTCTGCAGGTAACCTATGCTGCTGCGGCAGGCTTTATGTTTGTTATGATTTTTTACAAGACCCGAAGTCTTATCCCCTGCATTACTGCTCACGGAATCTTCAATGCACTGAGTGTCTTTGCAAATGAAGAAGCATTGACGGTGACACGGCAAATTGCTTCCTGCCTTTTTCTGCTAATTATCAGTGGCGGATACGGGGCGTATATAGCGCTGAAAGTAAACAACAAAAAGCAGTAAAGTTTTGTCGAACTTTTTCAAAAGTTCGTGGGGTACGGGGCAAAGCCCCGCATATAAAAACAGCAGAGCATTAAAACTCTGCTGTTAATTTTTTATGCCCTCGCCGGGCAGGCATTCTTTTTGCCGGCGCGCAAAAAGAATCAAAAACGCGCTGATGATTAGTCACTTATTTTACTCAAAAATGCCTTCAATCTTTCTGTCTTAGGATTGTTAATAATCTCCTCCGCCTTGCCCTCTTCTGCAATTACACCGTCATCCATAAACACAATGTAATCACTTACCTCCTTGGCAAAGTTCATCTCGTGAGTAACAATAACCATAGTCATATTGCTCTTTGCAAGCTCTCTGATAACCTTGAGAATTTCACCCGTCAGCTCAGGGTCAAGGGCGCTGGTTGGCTCATCGAAGAAAAGAATCTTCGGCTCAAGTGCCATAGCTCTTGCAATTGAAACTCTCTGCTGCTGACCACCCGAAAGCTCGCAGGGATAGTTGTGTATCTTTTCACTAAGACCCATTTCACCAAGAAGCTTCAGTGCCTTTTCTTCAATTTCGGCAAGTATCTGCTTCTTGTTCTGCTTGTAGTCAGGTCTTTCCTTAGCCTGAAGCTTAACCGCAAGGGTCACATTGTCAAGTACATTGTACTGAGGGAAAAGGTTGAACTGCTGAAAAACCAAACCGATTTTCAGCTGCTTTTCTCTTGTCTCCTTAGCCTTTTTCTTCGACTTGTCAGCACCGTCAAAAATAACGTCGCCGTCAACGGTGATAACACCGCTGTCTGCCGTTTCAAGGAAGTTTATACAGCGAAGAAGAGTTGTCTTGCCACTGCCCGATGAGCCGATAATTGACAGCACCTCGCCCTCGCCAAGGGAGAAGGAAACACCTTTGAGTACCTCGGTTTTGCCGAAGCTCTTTTTGATATCTTTAACTTCAAGTATTGCCACTGCATTTCCCTCCTTACGCCTTGAAATAGCTGAGCTTCTTCTCTATCTTGCCGAAGATAACGGTGAGAAGTCCGTTGAAAACGAGATAGAAAAGGCCCGTGTAGAAAAGAGGCCAGAGAAGACCGTCTGTTCTTATGAAAATTTCGCTGTTCCAGATAACCTCATAAACTGAGATTGTTCTTGCAAGTGAGGTATCCTTGACAAGAGTGATTATTTCGTTGCTCATAGGCGGAATTATGCGTTTGATAACCTGCAGAAGCACAACCTTGAAGAAGACCTGAGTTTTGGTCATGCCAAGCACCTGACCTGCCTCATACTGTCCCTTGGGTATGCTCTCAATGCCGCCACGGTATATCTCAGAGAAGTAGCAGGCGTAGTTGATAACAAAGGACACAATAACAGCCGTGAAGCGATCAAAGCATTCCCATGTTGCAAGCCACTGAATAAAGGCGTTCGTGCTCTCCATTTCGCTTGCCCATGCACCGATAAGGCCGGGGCCGTAGAATATAACGATAAGCTGCAACATCAGAGGAGTACCTCTGATAACCCACACAAGACCCTTTGAGACCACCTTTAAAGGCTTAAATTTGCTCATTGAACCAAAAGCAATAACAAGGCCTAAAGGCAAAGCAAAAAGCAGTGTGAGGGCAAATATTTCAAGTGTTTTTCCGAAGCCTTCCATAAGGCTTTGTGTAACATTCCAGAACATATCATTTACCTTTCTTTTTTTCCCGAAAGTATCTTTTAGGGTGACGAATATAATCCGAACCCGTTTTTTACAGGCGGATTTCCGCCATCTCTTCGTTAAAATCCTCGTAAATCCGGCAGGATTTACTGCGTTTTGTGCCTTGATATGACAAAAATCCGTCTCGTAAAAAATCTGATGACCCAAAAGTGCGAATTTTTGATGGATTTTTGTGTGTTGAGGATGCCGACAGGCTGCCGCCTTTCAAATCCGAAACACCGAAAAGCCGCTAAAATTTACGCTTTTGGGCGGGTTCGGATTATGCTCGTCACCCTAACCGAGTGAAAGACAGAAGGCTTTCGCGCCTTCTGTCTTTTATGGTACGCTAATGATTTTTTGATTAGTCAGCCAGGTTGAGGCTGTATTTGTCAGCGATAGCCTGAAGTGAACCGTCAGCCTTCATTTCAGCCATAATCTTGTTGATTTCAGCTGTAAGGTCTGAGCCTTCACGGCAAGCTATACCGTATTCTTCTGTTGAAAGCTCAAGGCCGTATGCAAGGTTAGCATAGGATGTGCCTTCGCCTGTCATTGACTTAGCCATGGTGATGTCGATAACGCAAGCATCTGCTACACCGCTTGAAACTTCAAGAAGAGCCTTTGACTGATCGAGAACACCTGTTACGTTCTTGATTTCAAGATCTTTAAGCACCTGCTCACCTGCTGAGCCTGCTTCAACTGCAAAGGTGAGGTCTTTAATGCTGTCTGCTGTTGTGAAGTCAGCAATCTTATCCTTCTTCATAACAAGAACCTGAGCGTTCTTTATGTAGGGATCTGAAACGCTTGCATTAGCAAGAGCTTCCTCAGTGATTGTCATACCGTTCCATACGCAGTCGATTGTCTTTGCATCAAGCTCCTGGAACTTTCTTGTCCATTCAATGATGAAGAATTCGGGTTCAACGCCAATCTTTTCGCAAACTGCTTCTGCAAATTCTGTGTCAAAGCCTGTGTATTCTGTCTTAGCTTCGTCAGCATAGTAGTTCATGGGTTCATAAATTGTGATACCGATAACCATTTTGCCGGCTTCTTTGATTTTAGCAAGGTCTTCAATTACCTTGGGTTCGTCGTTTTCGTTGTTTTCTTCTGTACCGTCTGTAGCTTCTACATTACCTGAGGGACCTACGTCTGCATTGGGGTCGCCATTGTTGTCGCCGCAGGCTGCAAGGCCAAAGCAGAGAACTACCATAAGTACCGCCATAATAATGGCAATTGTTTTCTTTTTCATATTTGTTTCTTCCTTTCGGGATTTTATTTTAGTGACCTTCGTCACTTTAGCGTAGTAATATATTAGCACATTAACTGGGTAATGTCAATATAAAAAATAAAAAAGTGGAGCTGCCAAAGAGCAACTCCACCAACTTTTTTTATTCTGCTTTTTTCTTTTTGCCAAGCACAAGGTTTGTGATTATTCCGAGAATAAGTGCGCAGGCAATTGATGTGATTGTTACCTTGCCGATTGCAAGAGCCATACCGCCGATACCGGTGATAAGGATAACCGATGTCGTGAAAAGATTAGCGTTATCTTCAAGGTCAACCTTCTGAATCATCTTAAGGCCGCTGACTGCAATGAAGCCGTAAAGTGTAATACATACACCGCCCATTACGCAGCCGGGGATTGAATCAAGGAATGCAACGAAGGGTGAGATGAATGCAATAAGCATTGAAATTATTGCTGTTGTTGTGATAGTTGCAACGGAAGCGTTCTTTGTGATTGCTACACAGCCCACGCTTTCGCCGTAAGTTGTGTTGGGGCAGCCGCCGAAAAATGCACCTACAATTGAACCAACGCCGTCACCGAGAAGTGTTCTGTGAAGACCGGGATCTTCGAGAAGGTCGCTTTCAATAATTGATGAAAGGTTCTTGTGGTCTGCAATATGCTCTGCAAAAACAACAAATGCAACGGGTACATATGCAACTGCAACTGTTGCAAGATAGGAAGCATCAAAATCCTTGACACCTTTCATAGCTGTAAGGAAGGTGAATTCAGGTATTGCAAAGAAGGTCTTTACCGTAACGCCGTCTGCAGCAAGAGCCTCAAAGGGAGCAAAGTCGATAATCATAAGGTCTGCATTGCCTGTAGCCTTGCCGATAAGTGTGAACACAAGAGCCACTGCATAGCCCGAAAGGATACCTATAATAAAGGGGATAAGCTTAGCTGTTTTCTTGCCGTAGGTTGAGCAAAGAACAACTACGAAAAAAGTTACAAGAGCGCAAATAAGTGACACCCAGATATTTGTTGTCATTATAAAGGAGCCGTTACCGTCCTGAGGACCGTAGGAGAAAACGTCCTTAATGGCAGCACCTGCAAGTGAAAGACCGATAAGTGCAACTGTGGGGCCGATAACTACGGCAGGCATAAGCTTGTTAATCCAGCCAACACCCACAAACTTGATTAAAAGAGCAAGAACAACATAAACGAGACCTGCAAAAATTGCACCCACAATAAGACCAAGGAAGCCTGCCTGAGCTGAAACGGCACCTGCAAAAGCGGCAACCATTGAGCCGATGAAGGCAAAGGATGAGCCGAGGAATACGGGGCTTCTGAACTTAGTGAAAAGCTGATAGATAATGGTACCTGCGCCGGCACCGAAAAGAGCTGCAGATGCTGTCATTCCGTTACCTACAATTGCAGGTACGGCGATAGTCGCTGCCATAATGGCAAGAAGCTGCTGGAAAGCGAAAATAAGAATCTGCGGGAATTTAGGCTTGTCTTTTACACCGTAATAAAGTTTCATATTTTTTACCTCCTGATTTTTATCTCATTAAAAAAATATTATCACAACCGTACTTAAATGTAAATAGGTCTGAATGTAGAAATAATGGTAAGCATTTTTGTGAGTTTAGACGAAAAAAAGCGGATACCCTTCTGCAAGAAAGATTTCCGCTGCTCAAAATTATTTAATCAATTCAAGTAGATAAGGAATTGCCTGCTCAAAGTGTACGCCGTACCACTGAAGTTTGCCGTCTGCCATTGTCAGACGTATACATTCGGCAGTATACAGGGCAGCGATTTCAATTGCCTTTTTCCAATCAAAACCTCTCATAAGAGCGCCAACACAAGTGCTTGAAAAAATGTCGCCGGTGCCGTGATAGCTTGAAGAAAGCTTTTCGTGGCAGAAATAATAGGTTTCATCCTTTTCACTGTCATAACCCATAACGCCTGTTTTGCCCTCTTCAAAGGAAACGCCCGTGAGAATTGAGAGCTTTGCCCCCAGGTCGCTGAGTTTTTTAAGAAGTTCTTTCACATAAGCTTCGTCATAGTCCTCTTTATATTCAGTACCTGTCATAAAGCAGGCCTCCGTTATATTGGGTACTATTATATCAGCTTCGGCACAGAGAGTTGCCATATGCTTTGCAAACTTCTCATCAAAGGCGGGATAGAGCTTGCCGTGGTCGCCCATAGCAGGGTCAACGAATGTGATGCTTTTGTCAGTTTTGAATTCACCGAACATCTTTTTCATAAGGTCAATCTGCTCGAAGGAGCCGAGATAGCCTGTGTAAATTGCATCAAAGTCTATTTTCTCGTCCTGCCAGTGCTTTGTTATAGGGTCAATCTGGTCTGTAAGGTCTTTGACAGTAAAGCCGCTGAACATAGTGTGTGTTGAAAGCACTGCTGTGGGGATAATGGCAGCTTCAACACCCATAGCAGAAATAATAGGCAGTGCAACTGTAAGAGAGCATTTGCCTACACAGGAAATATCCTGCACCGTAACAATTCTTTTCATAAAATATCACCTGACCTGTTTACATTTGTTATTAATAGTATTATACTATGTTTTGACCATATTGAAATATCCAAAACAATAAAAATTTATATGGTCAGATTAGGTGATATAATGTTTACATATTCTTTTGAAAACAAAGGCAGTGACAGCCTTTACGAATATCTTTACAAGTGCATTACCCGTGACATCATTTCCGGCAGACTTCTTCCCGATGAAAAACTGCCCTCTAAAAGAACCTTGGCGGAGCATCTGTGCATCAGCACCATCACCGTTGAAAACGCCTACAACCAACTCATGGCTGAGGGCTATATCTATTCTAAGCCCCGAAGCGGCTTTTATGTTTCCCGAATTTCTTCACCCAGACTCAACACCCCACAACCTATTGCAGATGCCACCGTTTCCGTGTACCCTGCCGAGAAAACTTACGCCGTGGATTTTGTGGCAAATTCTGCTGCCAAGGGAAGCTTTCCTTTTTCTGTGTGGACAAAGCTTATGCGTCAGGCAATGTCTGACAAAAGCGATCTGCTTACGGTAAGTTCACCTTCCGTCGGTATAAGAGACCTTCGCCTTGCCATATCGGACTATCTTTTTCAGTTCAGAGGCATGAGGGCAGACCCTGACTGTATTGTTGTGGGCGCAGGCACGGAATATCTTTACTCTCTCATTATTCAGCTTCTGGGCAGAAACAGAAAATATGCCGTTGAAGACCCGGGACACCTTAAAATTGCAAAGATTTATAAGGCAAACAATGTATCTTTAGATTATATTTCCCTTGATGAAAACGGGGTCTGTGTAGACTCTCTTGAAAAATCGGGAGCAAATGTGCTTCATATTTCCCCCTCACATCACTTTCCCACAGGTATAGTCACACCCGTCAACAGAAGATATGAGCTTCTGTCATGGGCAGAAAAATCTCCGGGCAGATATATTATCGAAGACGATTATGACAGTGAATTCCGTTTCACTGGCCGACCTATTCCGTCACTTCAGAGTATTGACTCCTCAGGCAAGGTTATATACATCAACACCTTTTCAAAGTCCCTGACCTCAACTATAAGAATAAGTTATATGGTGCTGCCTAAAGACCTTATGGAGCTTTATAAAAAGGAGCTGAGCTTTTATTCCTGCACCGTTTCAAACTTCGAGCAATATACCCTTGCAGAATTCATCAGGCAGGGCTACTATGAAAAGCACATTAACCGCATGAGAAACTATTACCGTACTCAGCGCGACACTCTTATGCAGGAAATAGCAAAGCACCCTCTTTTCGGCAGAGTACAGATAAAAGAAGAGGATGCGGGACTTCACTTTCTTATGAAAATCGACACAGACCTGTCTGATGGTGCACTCACGGAAAAAGGCAGAGCCAAGGGCATAAATTTCGCCTGCCTTAGCCGTTATTATCACAACAAAAACGCCGCCGATGCGCATACGCTGATAATCAACTATTCGGGTCTTTCTTGCGATAAAATAAAAACAGCCGTTGAGCTGCTGTTTGAGTGTATAGCGTAAACTGGAAGCAGGTCAAGGGAATATAATTTACTCTTAGGCTTGATTATTACCTCTCTGTAGTTTATAATAGAAAAGAGGTGAATTTTATGGCTAAAAACTGCTGTGAGCAATGTGCATACTACGACTACGATGAAGAGTATGACGAATATTATTGCTCCGTTAATTTAGACGAGGATGAAATGGAAAAATATATGAGCGGCAATATGGATGCCTGCCATTATTTCTCACCCTATGATGAATATAAAGTTGTAAGGAAACAGAATTGAGGTTGCAGAGATGAAAAGTCTCAAATATTTATATAAAATAGGAAGAGGCCCCTCCTCTTCACACACTATGGGTCCCGACAAAGCCGCACGTTATTTCAGAAGCACATATAAAGATGCCGACAGCTATAAAGTTATCCTTTACGGCTCCCTGTCAAGTACGGGCAAGGGACACAAAACCGACGAAGCTATTCTTGATGTTTTTGAGGGTACCGATATAGAGCTTGTTTTCGGCCCATGGGAAACTGAAGGTCTGCCCCATGAAAACACTATGGAATTTATTGCTTTCAAAAAGGGCAAGAAAATTGCAAGAGAACGCATTATGAGTGTGGGCGGCGGTCAGATAGTTGTTGAAGGCAACCCGGGAATGGATGAAGAGGATGTTTATGACCTTCGCACCTTCGGTCAGATTGCAGAGTATTGCAATGCACACAACATGAGACTTTGGGAATATGTTGAAATGAATGAGGGCAAGGAAATATGGGATTATCTTCACGAAATATGGAAGGCAATGAAAAACGCCGTCAACGAGGGGCTTTCAACAAGGGGCGTACTTGACGGCGGTCTGGGAGTTGAAAGAAAGGCACAGTACCTATATAATCAGTCACACATTGACGAGAGCGAAATCACAAGGGAAAACCGTCTCGTTTGCGCCTATGCCTTTGCAGTCAGCGAGCAGAATGCCGGCGGCGGAGTGATTGTAACAGCTCCCACCTGCGGTGCCTGTGCGGTGCTTCCCAGCGTGCTGAAATATATGCAGGACAAAAAAGGCTTCAGCGACGACGATATCTGCCGCGCTCTTGCTGTGGGCGGTCTTGTAGGAAACCTTGTTAAAACCAACGCTTCAATCAGCGGTGCGGAATGCGGTTGTCAGGCGGAAATCGGCACTGCATGCTCAATGGCTGCAGCTGCTCTGTGCGAGCTGTTCCATATGGGCATCGGTCAGATTGAATACGCCGCCGAGGTGGCTATGGAGCATATGCTCGGTCTTACCTGCGACCCTGTCTGCGGTCTTGTGCAGATACCCTGCATTGAGAGAAATGCCGTGGCAGCAATGAGAGCTATCAACGCACTTTCACTTGCAAACTTCCTTTCAACAACAAGAAAAATCAGCTTCGACACCGTTGTTGAAACTATGTACAAAACGGGTAAAGACCTTAATGCCATGTACCGCGAAACCTCTCAGGGCGGGCTTGCGGCAACATACATGCACCCGGGGTCATAATAAAGGCGCTTGCAACCGGTGGTTGCGAAGTTGCAAGCCTCACTTTATGGCTATTCTATCCCGATTGTGTTAGGATGAAGCCATAAAGAAAAGGAGGATACAAATGAAACTTCACGAAAAAATTTTTAATCAGAGAAAACTGGGCGCTATGTCACAGGAGGAACTTGCGGAAAAGGTAGGCGTTTCAAGACAAGCCGTCAGCAAATGGGAAACAGGTGAAGCCCAACCCGAAATAACAAAGCTCAAGGCCCTTGCAGATGTTTTCGGGGTAACAACGGACTTTCTTCTTGACGACAGCAAAGACAATTTTACTGCAGTTCCCGAAGCAAAACCTGATGCTGTTGACCGAGTGCTTTCATATATTGAAACACTGCCTGAAAAGCTGAAGCCTTATATTAAAAGATACGGTTGGCTCGGTGGCATAGTGCTTATTATCTCAGGCATATATCGTGTGGTAAGCATCTTTTTCAGTCTGGTTGTCCTCGGTGATATGCCGGGCAGTGTAACAGGCTTTGCCGCGCCTATGATTCTGCAGCTTATATTGCAAAGTCTTGTGGGCTTTGTAATCATTATAGCGGGGATAGTTGTAATAAAAAAGTTCAGACCTAAAAGATAAAATCGCAGCAGACAAAAGAAAGTCTGCTGCTTTTGTTATGCAGTATGATAAAAAAGGAAGTCCTGGCGGCTCCATTAAATCGCAAAGCGATTTTACGGCGACAAGGCCGCCGACCCGAATGAAATTCGGGCATGGAGCCGCCGCCCACTATAGCACAAACTAACTGCTTCGTCAGTGAAACCTCACCTCATCCGCCAGACCTTCGGTCTGCCCGTGAAAACCACCAATATAATCAGATGCAACATATATAAACTTCCCTGCTGCGGAAACTGCATACGAAGGCGGTGAAAGACTTGTTAAAAAGTAACAGGATTGGTAATTTGAGTATTACAGATAGAAAGCGAAAACTGACCCGCTTCGTAGTATGCAGTTGAAGGCGGACTAAGGCTGTATAATAAAGTTAAAACTAACGTCAACAAACAAGAGCGTTTTGCTTCCTTTGTCGCTCGGGACAAAAGTATGAGCCTTCGCGGTCCCCCGCGAAAACGAGATTAAAAGGTTAGTAAAAGTGAAACCTCAACTGATGAAACTCCCCTCCGCTTACAATCACAAGCACTTGCCTGCGTGTATTATCACCTCCGCGGGTGATAAAGCAAAAGCGGTCGCAGTTTTCACCGCGACCACAATTTTGCATTTTGAATTTTGCATTTTGCATTTTTATTGCGCTCGCCGCGCGGGCATTCTTTTTGCTGGCGCAGTTAACCCCTCAGTCTTTTGCTTCGCAAAAGCCAGCTCCCCTTTCAGGGGAGCCGAGAAATCAAAAACGCGCTGATGACTGAATGCAATTACTGCTTTGCGCCGTTATCAAACTTTTCAAGCACCTTAACGCTTGCTACGAAGCAATCTGCAAGACACTTCTTGTTGAGTGCGTCGGGTGTGTCAAGTCTTGTGTGATAGAAGTCGGGAAGTGCGTGGTTAAGAGCTGTTATACCTGTTGCACGCATGCCTGCCTGAGCAAAAGCAGCTGAGTCTGTTGCACCGCCGAGAGGAGGTACCATACCCTTCTTACAGGGAATACCAAGCTCCTGACAAGCCTCGTAGAAGAGATCTGAAACATCCTTGTCAACCTTTACGGTACCGTTAAGGTCACGATAGTTAACCATAAGCTGCTCTGACTGAGCAATTGTGTCATAGGAATATACAAAAGTTGGAACATCGCTGAATTCTTCATTGTGAGCTTCAGCCCAAGCCTTTGCACCGCGAAGACCTGCTTCTTCTGAACCGGTGAGAACAACGCCGATTTCTGTGTTTTCAAGCTCAATGGCTTCGTCCTTGAGGAACTTGAGAATTGCCATACCCATATAGCAGCCTGAAAGGTTGTCGTTAGCACCGTCAACAACTCTGTTCTTATTCCACATGAAATAAAGACCGAACCAGAAGGGTACGAAAACAAAACCGATGAGACCGAGTGTCTTTGCAACATCGTCTCCGACAACACCTGCAAGTGCTAAAATTGCAATAACAAGAACATAAATGGCACCTGCAAAGCAAACCATCATATGAATGTCGAAACCGAGATATGTAAACTTATACTTGAAGGGCCACTCCCATGCAGCGTCGGGATGACCGTTGAAGATAATTCTGCGCTTAACTTCGCCTGTGGGCTTTTTGAAGCCTGCTACATTGTGACCTGTTTCTTCTTTGAAGCACTTGTCAACAGCCTTCTTGTAGAGACCGAACTGTAAAACACAGATTGTAAGTCCGAGTGCGATAAATAAAATTGAAAGAACGGGCATAAAGAAATATGAAGCAAATGCAAGGAAGCAGCAGGAAATTGTGAAGTAAATCCAGCCGTAGAAGGAGCCGGGGTTTTCCTTGAACTCCTCAACAAACACACGGTCACAGCCGTATTCCTTCATCTGCTTTGCAGCGTACTCGCAAGCCTGATGCTCGCCCTTTGAACCGGGGCCGCGCTTTTCAAAGGTCTTGCAGATATAGGCGATTTCGTCAACCATATACTGAGCTGCCTGGTCTTTTTTGTCAATGATTTTTTTAAGATCCATCTTAAATTTCTCCTTTTTCAATGATTTTTCATGATAGATATTTTATCACATTTTTTTCCTGACTTCAATATTTATTTACAAAACTTTGGTAAATAATTTTAATTTTTTGTCTGATTTTCCACCGGGTGAAAAATCTCCCCTTTCTTTTACCTTATAATAACAAAAAAATTGCGAAAATTGTATTTACAATTGGGGATGAAAGTGATAAAATACAAGTTGGTATCTAATCGATAATCCAAATAAAATTCAGGAGGAATAATCCAATGGCCAGAAAAATGAAAACCATGGACGGTAACAATGCTGCTGCTCACGTATCCTATGCGTTTACTGAAGTTGCAGGCATCTATCCCATTACACCGTCAAGCCCCATGGCAGACTACGTTGATCAGTGGTCAGCTCAGGGATTAAAAAACATCTTCGGCACAAGAGCTAATGTTGTCGAGATGCAGTCAGAAGCAGGCGCAGCAGGTACTGTTCACGGTTCACTTGCAGCAGGTGCTCTCACTACAACCTCCACAGCTTCACAGGGTCTTCTTCTTATGATCCCCAACATGTACAAAATCGCAGGCGAACTTCTTCCCAGCGTTTTCCATGTATCAGCTCGTTGTGTAGCTTCACATGCACTTAACATCTTCGGTGATCATTCAGACGTTTACGCTTGCCGTCAGACAGGTTTTGCAATGCTCGCTGAAACAAATACACAGGAAGTTATGGACCTCGGTGCAGTTGCTCACCTTGCAACAATCAAGAGCCGTGTTCCCTTCCTTAACTTCTTCGACGGCTTCCGTACTTCACACGAACTTCAGAAGATCGAAGTATGGGATTTCGACGATCTTAAAGAAATGTGCGACATGGATGCTGTTGAAGCATTCAGAAAAAGAGCGCTCAATCCCGAACGCCCCGTAATGCGCGGTTCACACGAAAACGACGATATCTTCTTCCAGAACAGAGAAGCTTGCAACAAATACTATGATGCAGTTCCCGAAATCGTTGAAGAATATATGGGCAAGGTTAACGCAAAGCTTGGCACAAACTATCAGCTCTTCAACTACTACGGTGCAGAGGATGCCGAAAGAGTAATCATCGCTATGGGTTCATTCAACGACGTTGCTGAAGAAGTTGTTGATTACCTCACAGCTCAGGGCGAAAAGGTTGGTCTTGTTAAGGTTCGTCTTTACAGACCCTTCTCAGCTAAGCACCTTCTTGCAGCTATCCCTGCAACTTGTAAGAAAATCGCAGTTCTTGACAGAACTAAGGAACCCGGCGCACTCGGCGAGCCTCTTTACCTCGACGTTGTTACAGCTCTTGCTACAAACGGCAGAGGCGACATTAAGGTTATTGGCGGCCGTTACGGTCTCGGTTCAAAGGACACACCTCCTTCAAGCGTATTTGCTGTATATACAGAGCTTGCTAAGGACGAACCCAAGGCTCAGTTCACTCTTGGCATCGTAGACGACGTTACTAACCTCTCACTTCCCGAAGTACCCGCTCCCAACACAGCAGCTGAAGGTACTATCGAATGCAAGTTCTGGGGTCTCGGCGGTGACGGTACCGTTGGTGCTAACAAGAACTCAATCAAAATCATCGGTGACCACACTGACAAGTACGTACAGGCATACTTCCAGTACGACTCAAAGAAGACAGGCGGTATCACCATTTCTCACCTTCGTTTCGGCGACAAGCCCATCAAGAGCCCCTACTACATCAACAAGGCAGACTTCGTTGCATGTCACAACCCCACATATGTTGACAAGGGCTTCAAGATGGTTAACGACGTAAAGCCCGGCGGTGTATTCCTTATCAACTGCCAGTGGAGCGACGAGGAGCTTGATAAGCACCTTAACGCTGAAGCAAAGAGATATATTGCTAACAACAACATCCAGCTTTACACCGTTAACGCTATCGACCTTGCTGAAAAGGTTGGTATGGGCAAGAGAACAAACACTGTTCTTCAGTCAGCTTTCTTTGCTCTTGCAAACGTTATGCCTTCAGCTGAAGCTATTCAGTATATGAAGGATGCTGCAACAAAGTCCTACTCAAAGAAGGGTCAGGATATCGTTGACGCTAACCACAACGCTATTGATGCAGGTGCTACTGCATTCCATAAGGTAGAAGTTCCCGCTGCATGGGCAGACGCATCAGATGACGCAGCAGCAGCTAAGTCAGAAGGCGCAGCTAAGCTCGTTAAGATGGTTGACACTATCCTTAAGCCCGTTGGCGTTATGGACGGTTATTCACTTCCCGTTTCAGCTTTCACAGAGCATGCTGACGGTTCATTCGAACACGGTGCATCAGCTTACGAAAAGAGAGGCGTTGCAGTTCTCGTTCCCGAATGGGATGCAGCAACCTGTGCTAAGTGTAACCAGTGTGCTTATGTTTGCCCCCACGCTACAATCCGTCCCTTCGCTATGAGTGATGAGGAAGTTGCAGCAGCTCCCGCAAACATGAAGAAGGCTCCCAAGCCCGTTGTTAAAACAAACTACACATATACTCTTGCTGTTTCTCCCATGGACTGTATGGGTTGCGGTGTCTGCGTAGGCGTATGTCCCACAAAGTCACTCAAGATGGTTTCAAAAGAATCACAGCTTGACGAGCAGAAGGTATTTGATTACTGCGTAGCTAACGTAACAGAGAAGAAGGAAACAACTGCTGTTATGAACGTTGTTTCAAGCCAGTACAAGAAGCCTCTCCTCGAGTTCTCAGGCTCATGTGCAGGTTGTGCAGAAACATCATATGCACGTCTTATTACTCAGCTCTTCGGTGACAGAATGTATATCTCAAATGCTACAGGCTGTTCATCAATCTGGGGCGGTCCCGCAGCAACATCACCCTACACAGTTAATGAAAAGGGTCACGGTCCTGCATGGGCTAACTCACTGTTTGAAGACAACGCTGAACACGGCCTCGGTATGTACTATGGTCAAAAGGCTATCAGAGACAGACTTATCGAAGACGTTAAGGGCATGGTTGCTTCCGATGTATGTGCTGCAGAAGTTAAGGCAGCAGGCGAAGAGTACCTTGCAACAGTAAACGACGGCGCTAAGAACACAGCAGCAGCTGATGCTCTCGTAGCAGCTATCAAGGCAGCCGGCGCAGAATGCGACCTTTGCAAAGACGTTCTCGACAACAGCGAATTCCTTTCAAAGAAATCCGTATGGATCTTCGGTGGTGACGGCTGGGCATACGATATCGGTTACGGCGGTCTCGACCACGTTCTTGCATCAGGTCAGGACGTAAACGTAATGGTATTCGACACAGAAGTTTACTCAAATACAGGCGGACAGGCTTCCAAGGCTTCAAACATCGGTCAGGTTGCACAGTTCGCAGCAGCAGGTAAGGAAATCAACAAGAAGAGCCTTGCTGAAATCGCTATGAGCTACGGCTATGTATATGTTGCTCAGATCGCTATGGGCGCTAACATGGCTCAGACCCTCAAGGCTATCCAGGAAGCTGAAGCATATCCCGGTCCCTCACTCATTATCGGCTACTCACCCTGTGAAATGCACTCAATCAAGGGCGGCATGATCAACTGTCAGGCTGAAATGAAGAAGGCTGTTGAATGCGGTTACTGGAACATCTTCCGTTACAACCCCGCTCTCAAGGCAGAAGGCAAGAACCCCTTCACACTTGACTGTAAGGAACCGAACGCTGACTATCAGGCATTCATCAAGAATGAAGCTCGTTATACAAGACTTATGCGTGAATTCCCCGACAGAGCTGAAACACTCTTCACAAAGAGCGAACAGGTTGCTAAGGACAGATACGCTCATCTTCTCAAGCTCAAGGATCTCTATGCTCCCGACGCTGAATAAGAGAAACAGCGTGTTTTGATTACTTTTCCACGTCAGGAAAAGTAATGCCTGCCCGGCGAGGGCAATAAAAAAAAGATAGCCGGGTTGATTAATTCAACCCGGTTTTTTTGTGTGCAACGAGGGATAAACAAGGCTTATCCCGTCGGAGAAAGCATCTCCCACAACTAAAAAGCAGCAGATGAAATTCTGCTGCTTTTCAGTTTTATCTTGATTATTTTTTATCATACCTCTGCATTCATAACGATAAATGTCATTCTTTCCTGGATGCTTTCTTTTCCGTGCTGTGTACCCACTCCGCCGTGGTCAGAGGTAACAATTATAAGCCAATCTTCCGTTTCATAGGTTTCTCTTGATTTTATAGCATTGATTGTTTCAAAACCGTAGTTGTCTGCAGTAAGAAATGCCTTCTTATATTTGGGATTATTAAAGGAAAATCCGAGATTGTGGCCGGTAGCATCTGTAGGCTCATAAATAACAAAAATGAAATCCGCACAGTCCTTCTGACCTATTTCTGCAAGAGTAGCCTCAAAGGAAGCCTTGTCATTTTTGCATTTATTGAAATCAACCGCAAGACCCTTTTCTTCACAGTACTGTTTCTCGAGAAGGTAGGTTGCGTTCTTTCTTGAAAAATGACCTGCCCATTTTGTTATAAAGGCTGCATCGTCTATAACCTTATCCTCAGTGAGAGAAACAAGCAGAGTTTTTGTAGCCATACTCTTTGTAATGTCATTACCTGTAATTCCGTGTTCATCTGCCCATTTGCCTGTTAAAATTGAACACCAACCGGGAGCAGTTGATGTATCCTGGGTGTTCGTTTCAGGATAATTCACACCGCCGCAATAGCTGAGATTTATTGTTGCACCGTCAGTAAGCAATGTGCCTATAGCACTTTTATCACTTTGCATCTCAGCAAGAATATCTGCTCTGCAACCGTCATAACCGATAATTATTGCTTTCTTTTCTGTTTTGCCCTCAGGCAATTCTGCTGCAAAATGTTTATTAATAACATCATAAAGAGCTGTCTGCGGAATTGCCGTTTCCACTGTGTTTTCATAGCCGACCGCATTTATATTTTCCATATAAAGTGCTTCTGTGTCTTTTGAGTCGCTCATATATCTTGTGAAGTAAAAAGTGAGAGCAAGCCCTACAACAAGAATAATTGCAACTGCGATTAAAATTTTCTTTTTCATTTGTGTTCTCCTTTTATCGTGATAGTCTTATACTATCACATTTTGTAAAAATATAAAAGATATTTAATAAAAAAAGAGGTCCGAAAACCTCTTTTCTTATTTTATCTCATTTGTGAATGATAGCTGAAAGTCTCTTCATGGGCTTCTTTCTTCTGTGCTTCTTCTCAATTGTAATGGGGGTCTTGATAAGCATATTTGCAAAAATACTCCAGAAGATAACAAGAATATACATGCCAAACACTGCATAGAAGCCTGTTGAGAGCGTCGCTTTTGAAATGGTAACAACAGCCGCTAAAAGCTGCGCCCAGGTGCTGTCTGAGAACATACCCACTACATCGCTCAGGTTGACCTCACCGCCGACAATCTTGTCGAAAGCTACTCTTGCAATAACAATGCCTATGAAGCAAAGCACAAGACCTGCACCTGACATGCAGATAACTGCCTTTCTGTCGCCTGTTGCTGCAGAAACTACGCCCACTGCAAGGAACATAAGAAGTGCAAGAACAAAGAACACAACAAAAGCAATTATGTGCGGCATTACAGGGCCTGCAATGCTTGCAAGGCTTGCTTCGCCTGCTTCGGCTGTTGATGAGCCCTCTGAGCTGAGAAGCATCTTGATAATTTCAAAAGCTGAATATTCATAGTTTGTTTTTACGCCCAACTGCTGAGCAAGGTTCACAATGCTTGTTATTTCATCTGATGCGCCGCCGATTACAAAGTAAAAGAGCTTGAGCAGAAATCCCATTGCAACTGCGCCTAACGCCAGTATAGGGGTTACGATACGATATGCAATTTTCATAAGTTTATACTCCTTTTATTTCCATGAAGATTTAAGGTCTACCGTTCTGTTAAAGACAATCTTTTCGTCAGTGGAGGTTGTATCCACACAGAAATAGCCCTGTCTCATAAACTGGAAGGTATCGCCCGTCTTCAGATTTTCTATGCCGTCCTCGAGCTTACAGTTTTCAAGAATTGTAAGTGAATCAGGGTTAAGGTTATCCTTGAAGCTGCCCTGAGATTCGTCTGAGGGGTTGGGATTATTGAAAAGCCTGTCATAAAGTCTTGCCTCGAAAGTTATGGAGTTCTTTGCACTTACCCAATGCAGGGTACCCTTGACCTTTCTGCCGTCGGGTGAGTTGCCGCCTTTGCTTTCCGGGTCATATGTGCAGTGTACTGCCGTAACCTCACCGCTTTCGTCTGTGTCATAGCCCACGCACTTGACGAAATATGCACCTCTCATTCTTACCTCGTTGCCGGGGAAGAGTCTGAAGTACTTCTTGACAGGCTCTATCATAAAGTCTTCCTTCTCAACATAAAGCTCCTTTGAGAAGCGGATTGTTCTTGTGCCAAGCTCAGGCTTATCCTGATTGATGGGAAGCTCAATTTCTTCCACAAGGTCATCGGGATAGTTGTCGATAATCACCTTCAAGGGGCGAAGTACAGCCATAGCTCTGGGAGCGTTTGCATTGAGATTATCTCTTACGCAGGCCTCAAGAAGGCCGAAATCAACAACACTGTAAGCCTTTGAAACACCTACACGGTTAATGAAATCTCTTATTGCCTCGGCAGGGTACCCTCTTCTTCTCATACCGCTGATGGTAACCATTCTGGGGTCATTCCAGCCGTCAACGATGCCCTCATTAACAAGCTGTAAGCACTTGCGCTTACTTGTGAGGCAGTAATTCAGGTTAAGTCTTGCAAACTCAATCTGACGGGAAGGCTCTTCAAACTGCAATTCCTTGAGGAACCAATCGTAAAGGGGTCTGTGGTTTTCAAACTCGAGGGAGCAAAGGGAGTGAGTTACACCCTCTCTTGTGTCTGACAGAGGATGTGCAAAGTCATACATGGGATAAACACACCACTTGTCGCCTGTCTGATGATGGCTCACATGAGCAATTCTGTAGATAACAGGGTCGCGCATATTGATGTTAGGTGAAGCCATATCAATCTTTGCACGAAGTACTCTTGCTCCGTCAGGAAATTCGCCGTCAGTCATGCGCTTAAAGAGGTCAAGGTTTTCCTCAATGGTTCTTTCTCTGTAGGGGCTGTTTTTGCCCGGCTCTGTGAGAGTACCTCTGTATTCTCTGATTTCATCTGCAGTCAGGTCGCAAACATAAGCCTTGCCCATTTCGATGAGCTTTATTGCACATTCATAGATAAAGTCGAAATAGCTTGAAGCGTAGAGTACCTTATCCCACTTATAGCCAAGCCACTGAATGTCCTCTTTGATAGCGTCAACATACTCCACATCTTCCTTTGAAGGGTTTGTATCGTCAAGACGCAGATTGCAGGTACCGCCGTACTTTTCAGCAGTGGAAAAGTCAATCTGTATAGCCTTGGCATGACCTATATGGAGATAGCCGTTAGGCTCGGGGGGGAAACGGGTCTGAACGTGAGAATATACACCTTTTTCTAAGTCTTCATCAATGAAGTCGTGTATAAAATTGGAAACTTTAATTTCTTCTTCCATTGTTTACTCCTTTCACGCACCAAAGTGTGTCAGTGCTGAGTTAAGTCTTTCCATAACCTTATCCTTGCCAAGCAAGCTCATAATCGAATAAAGGTCGGGAGTATTTCTTCTGCCTGTTACGGCAACACGGATAACTGTGGAAACGTCACCCACGTGTCCCTTGAACGCTTCGGGATTTTTCTTATACTCCTTAACATTGGGAGTGTAGCCCAAAGGCTCGCAAAGGTCTTTCATTCTTTGGAACCACTCGTCCTTGGTGTCGCTTTCGCTGTAGACATCTATATATGAAGTGAGGATTTCCTTTGCCATATCGGCTGTAATGTTTTCGGGCATTTCATAAGCATTCTCGAAAAGTTCATCGAAATAGTAGCTTACATAGCCCTTGACCTCGCTCCAGCAGGCGATATCTTTTCTGGGCTTGGGAGTGTCACGGTCAACATTAAGAATTGCCTTTGAGAAGGCTTCATCTCTTGTCAGCAGTGAATAGAATTCGCTGTCATACTGCTTCGCCCATTCGGCAGTGTACCCATAAACAGTGTCGGCACTCATAAGTGAGATAACATTCTTTGACACGTCATTTAACTTCACCATATCAAAGAGTGCGCCTGAAACGCTCATCTTTTTAAGGTTAAAGGGGAAGGCATCGATTGAAGCGTCCTTATTGGTCTTGCGCCAGTCTTCAAAATTGGAATTCATAAGTGTCATAATGTACTCGTTGACACTCTCCTTGGGATAACCCTCTTCAACATAGAAGGTAACTGCTGCCTCAGGGTCCTTTCTCTTTGAGAGCTTACGCTTACCGCCGTTTTCCTCCTTCATAATGGGAGCAACGTGAGCATACTTGGGAACCTTGAAGCCGAGGCACTTGAAGAGCTGAAGATGTATGGGACAGCTTGACATCCACTCGTCACCGCGTACCACGTGAGTTGTGCGCATAAGGTGGTCATCCACTGCATGTGCAAAGTGGTATGTAGGAATTCCGTCACTTTTGAGGAGAACTACATCCTGCACATTTTCGGGCATTTCGATTTTGCCCTTGATCATATCGTCAATAAAGCATTTGTTTTCTGCATTGCCGGGAGACTTGAGACGAAGTGTCCATGTCTTACCTGCTTTGATATTCTCTTCGATTTCGCCGAGGGTGAGATTTCTGCATTTGGCATACTTGCCCCAATAGCCTTTCTGAGGCTCATTTTCCTGCTGCGCTCTGATTTCGTCAAGCTCCTCTGCACTGCAGAAGCAGGGGTATGCTAAATCCTTAGCCACAAGGTCTTTTGCAAAAACGTGATAGATAGGCTTTCTTTGGCTCTGATAATAAGGGCCGTAGTCACCCTTTTCAACATTTTCGCCAACAACGCCTTCATCAGCTGTTACGCCGAAGGCTTCGAGACCGCCAAGCATAACCTCAATAGCGCCTTCGATTTTTCTTTTCTGGTCTGTATCTTCAACGCGTACATAGAAAATGCCGTCTGTTGTTTTGGCTGTTCTGTAGGCAACGGTACCTGTAAAGAGATTGCCGAAGTGGAGGAAGCCTGTGGGACTGGGAGCAAGTCTTGTTACCCTTGCGCCTTCTTTCAGGTTTCTCGGGGGGAACTGAGCTTCCATATCATCGGGTGTTTTTGTTATATCGGGAAATAAAAGCTCGGAGAGCTTTAAGTTGTCACTCAATGTATTAACCTCCTTTGGTTATGATAATTCATTATATTATCTCAAATTTCAGCGGAAATTTCAATAGGTTAATGAGATTTTTTAGATAAAAATGAGTAAAGTTTTTTGTGTTCTTTTTTTACAAAAAACAACGCCCTGCGGCGAGCAAAAGAAATAAAACAAGGTTACATAATAAAAACGTAGGGACACGGCGTGCCGTGTCCGAACACAAAACGACCAACCGAGCGGACACAATATTTTTTCCACACAAAAACAACCTCGGTCAGACAGACACAGCACGCTGTGTCCCTACGGCATTGCAAATTTATATAAAAAAGGAGACTCGCTTTTGAGTCTCCCTTCATTTTCTTTTATGGCAGGGATCCGCCCCGCACCCCGCAAACTTTTGTAAAAGTTTGATCAAAACTTTGCTTATTCTCCCATTTTTCTCTCCTGCAACCTGAAGTTGCTAAATTTTAAACTCACATTGATAGACAAAACTCCCCTTCTATGCTATGCTTTAAGCAAAGAAAGGAGCTGATGTTTATGACAAACTTCGGCGAAAGAATTTATAATCTTCGAAACAGAAACAACATGTCTCAGGGTGACCTTGCAGACAAACTTGATGTATCAAGACAGACAATATCTAAATGGGAAAACAATATGTGCCTGCCCGAAGCTGAAAAGCTTCTGCAGCTGAGCGAAATTTTCAGCGTGTCCGTTGATTATATATTGAAAGGAAAAACCATAGTCGAACCCGAGCCCGTTTATATTTATGTCAAAGACCCTGACAGTGAAAATACATCAAAGTATAATGAGAATGTTATTCGCAAATATGTTGGTATTATATTGGCATTATTATGCGGATTTTTAACCTTCGTTTGTGCTGTCGCTGAATCTGTTTTCGTTTTCGGTGCAGCACCACTGACTGTTTTAGGCATACTGATGGCATGTAATGTCAAACATCCTTGGCTCACCGTTTCGTGGATTGTTTATATTCTGTCTATGATAGCACTGCCATTCTTCACCGGAATAAGTCCTCTTTTGATTTTTGATCGTGTTATTTACACAAAGGATTCTCTCGAGCTTTTGCTTTGGGCTTGGGGTATATGGATAGTTCTCGTAATTCTCATTCTCTGCAGCATCAAAGCTAAAAGAGGATATATATTCAAAAAGACGCAGTAAAGTTCTTTGATTACTTTCTTTCAAGCAAGTAATGCCCCGCGGCTAGCGATATTAATATAAAAAAAAGGAGACTCGTATGAGCCTCCTTAATCTTTTTTTATCGCCCTCGCCGGTCAGGCATTCTTTTTGCTGGCGCACAAAAAGAATCAAAAATGCGCTGATGATTATTTCTGTTTTGAATACTTAAGTCTGTAAACAACATTCATAAGCAGGCAGTCAACAGCACCAAGGTTCTTTGCACCGCCGAAGAGTTCACCGCAAAGACCGGCCTTGCAGTTCTTTTCCATAACCATTTCAGTTGCCTGGGCCTCTTCCTTATTAGGACCGCAGCAAACTGCGCCGTTGTCTCTCAGGAATGCAGCATTTCTTGTCTTGCCACCGATAGCCTTAACAACCTTCTTTGAGGTCTTGAGTGTGTCGTTGGGGTTGAACTCAGCACATCTGATGCTGATACCTACAATCTGAGCAAAGTCATCAAGATAGGGCTTAACTGTCTTGCCGATTTTTGATGTGGCAACAATTGCAGGCTCCTTTGAGTGGATGATAGCACCGATGTCGCTGCGGCTGTTATAAATAGCCTTGTGCATATCAGCCTCTGAGGGGTACTTGTCGCCCTTGATAAGCTCATCACAGCACTCGCAAAGACCTACAACTGCGGCAGTGTTGCCCTCTTTATCATAAAGGATGACTGCATCGTCAATCTTAACACTGTCATATGCTGTTACAGGTACTGCAGGCATTTCTGCTCTCTTTTTAGCGTCTGCAACATAATCGTAAATTTCTTCAAATGATGAAGCAACCTTATTCTTGAATGAACCGTATGCTCTTGCGATATGCTCCTTGCATACCTTTTCAACTTCGTTTGCTACCTTGAAAGCATCATCGTAGTCTGTGCCGAGACAAACTGCACCGTGGGACTTCAGCATAATAGCCTTTGAATCTGAACGCTCGAGAGTAGCAATAACGCCCTTGCGAAGTGTGCCTGTGCCGGGAAGGCCGTAGGAAGAAACGGGAATGTGGTCGCCGATGATTTCCTTGCTTTCGCCCTTGATACCGTTAAGGTCTCTGCCGAGAGCTGAAACAGCACTTGCATTAGCCTGATGTGTGTGAATAACAAAATTGATTTCAGGTCTGTGGAGATAGCACTGTGCGTGGATACCCTTTTCACTTGAAGGCTTAATGTCGCCTTCATATGAAAGGTCCGCCATATTAACGAGTACTATATCGTCGGGTGTAAGACCTTCATAAGCCTTACCGCTGGGAGTGATAACAAACTGAGTGTCACTTACTCTGCAGCTGACATTACCCCAGGTACGGGCAATAAGACCTGTTGAAACAAGCTGCTTACCTGCTTCTACAACTATTTTTTTAGCTTCTAAGATGTCCATATCTGCACCTCATTATAATAGTATAGTTTAAATGGGGCAGGCATCTTAGCCTGCCCCGTGATTATGTTCTTATTCTACAACAGCGATGTTTGCGAATACCTTTTCGAAACGAACAAGTGCGTCGTCGATCATTGCTTCGTCATAAGCTGCTGATGTGTAAAGACGTGAGCCTGCAAGAGTTACAAGACCTTCTGCCATGTAAGCTGCGCCCATGTGTGTCATTTCCTTCTTACGCTTATCAGTTTCCTTGATTACGCCGGGAATTGTCCAAGGCTTACTCCAGTCAATTGAGAAGTGCATTGTAGCAACTGTTTCCATGTGGCAAACTGAACCCTGGTTGAATGCTACGAAGGGAAGGTTATATTTGTCGATAATAGCGTTGAGACCTGCTGTAAGTCTGTCACCCATAAGACCTGCCTTCTGGCAAGCGTTCTGCTTATCGATTTCTTCAAGAGTGTAGTAACCTGCAACACATGAAATGGGAGTAGCAGCCATTGTACCGCCGCAGAATGCCTTCTTGATCTTCATGCCGCTTGCATCAAGACCTGCACCCATATACTTCATGTATTCTCTCTTACCGCCGATACCGCCTGCACCGGGATAACCGCCTGCGATAACCTTACCGAAGATTGTGAGGTCGGGTTCTACGCCGTAGTAGCCCTGAGCACCTGCCATACCGATACGGAAGCCTGTAACAACCTCATCAAAGATAAGCAGTGCGCCATACTTACGGCAAAGTCTTTCAACGCCCTTGTTGAATTCGAAATCAAGGGGACGTGTACCGCTTTCGGGACCGATGGGTTCGATAAATACAGCTGCAGTACCGCCGTTGAGCTGGTTTCTTCTGAGCTTCTTTTCAAGATCGTTAAGATCGTTGGGGAAGAATTCCTGTGTATCTCTCATAAGACGGATGGGTACACCGTTTGCCTGTGTGAACTTTGAGCCGGGAACACGGATACCGTAACCGAGCTGATCTGACCAACCGTGGTAAGCGCCGCCCATCTTGAGGATGTGCTTTTTCTTTGTAGCAAGTCTTGCAACACGGCAAGCTACCATACAAGCCTCAGTACCTGAACCGAGCATACGGAACATATCTACTGTGGGAACTGAATCTGAAATCTTCTTAGCAAGCTTGTATTCGAACTCATGGAAAAGACCTGTTGAGGGGCCGCATGTGTTAAGAAGGTCAATAACCTGGTCACGTACGATCTGGGGATTTGAGCCGAGAACTGTGGGACCGCCTGCCTGAAGGAAGTCGTAGTATTCGTTGCCGTCGATGTCATAGAGCTTTGCGCCGTCTGCCTTTGTGAAAACAAGGGGGAACGGATAGTTGAAAGCAAGGTTGTGCTGAACGCCGCCGGGGATAATCTGCTTAGCTTCAGCGATCATAGCCTTTGACTTTTTGCACTTCTTCTCAAAGTACTCTTCCTCATACTTTGCAAGAACATCGGGTTTGATTGAGTGCATGGGAAGGCTGATAAGATGATCAAGCTTTTCGGTAACAGCCTGAGCATCAGGGTAATTTGAAATAGCAAATCTTGTGTCCATCTTTACATCTCCTGAAAATATAGTCTTTGGTGAGCGCTCGCTCACCTATGCCGTTATATTATACAATATTTACTGCCTTATGTCAATTGACATATATATAGAAAAATGTAAAGAATTTTTGTATATTTGAACATACATATCTTACAAGACCTGTAATATATTACAAAACTGTAATTTCCTTCAGTTGCTTGTTAACCTTCAATTAATAATTTATTCTAACTTTTGCATTATTCCTGTGATATAAGTATAGGGCTGTCCGAAAGGACAAACAAATATTTTCTCAGGAGGATTTTTTAAATGAAAAAAATCATCGCAATTGTTGCCGCTCTCTTAGTCGTTCTCGGCATATTCGCAGCTTGCGGCGGCGAAAAGGCACCCGAAGTTACACCCTATGAAGGCACTCTCGAAGACCTCACATCAAAGCTCTATGAAGCTAACCCCGTTGAGTTCATGGTAGGCCCCGCAATGGCAGTTGAGCTTACAGACGCTGATGCTCTTATGGCATACCTTGGTCTTGAAGCTGCTGACGGCATCGCAGAAGCTACATGGTCAGAATCAATGATCGGTGCACAGCCCTACTCACTCGTACTTGCTAAGGTTGCTGAAGGTGCTGACATGGAAGCTATCAAGAACGCTATGTTCAACGGCATCAACACAAGAAAATGGATCTGCGTTGAAGCTGACCAGCTCAGAGTTGTTTCATCAGCTAACGTTATTATGCTTGTAATGGCAGGTTCAGAATTTGCTCCCGGTCTTGCTGACGGCATGGTTGAAGCATTTAAAACAAACGTAGGCGAGCTTTCAGGCGAAACACTTACAAGAGGCTAAGATATGGTCTTTTCATCGATTGAGTTTTTATATGTATTTTTGCCCGTAACTCTTCTGTGCTATCTCATAGCACCGAGAAAAGCTAAGAATGTTGTGCTGCTTTTCTTCTCCCTTCTCTTTTATTGGTGGGGTGAACCGAAATATGTAATCCTTATGCTTTTCACAATTACATTCTGTTACGCGGCAGGACGGCTCATCGAGAATAAAAACGGTACCCGGGTGGGCAGAGCTATACTGACAGTTTCAGTAGCAGTGCCCCTCGGGCTTCTTGCTTTATTCAAGTATGCCGATTTCTTTATTACAACTGCAAACGGACTCACCGGTGCAGATATACCCTTATTAAAATTAGCTCTGCCTATCGGTATCAGCTTTTATACCTTCCAGGCACTGAGCTATGTTGTTGATGTTTACAGAGGCGACACTCCTGCACAGAAAAGCTGGATAAATCTTGCAACCTATGTTGTGCTTTTTCCTCAGCTTATTGCAGGTCCCATTGTCCGTTACACCACAGTTGCAGAGGATCTTTCCACAAGAAAGCACTCTATGGAAAATGTTGCCCTTGGCATCAGACGCTTTGTTTGCGGACTTGGCAAAAAGGTGCTTATAGCCAACCTTTTAGGCTCACTTTGCACTGCCTACCGTGAAAGCGGCGACCCGTCGGTACTCTTCAGTTGGATGTACGCTATATCATTTTCACTGCAGATTTATTTCGATTTCTCAGCTTACAGTGATATGGCAATAGGTATCGGTAAGATTTTAGGCTTCCGCTTCCTCGAAAACTTCAACTATCCCTACATTTCAAAGAGCATCACCGAATTTTGGAGAAGATGGCACATTTCTCTCGGCTCCTGGTTCAGGGACTATGTTTACATTCCCCTTGGCGGCAACAGAGTAAAGCCCCTTCGTCAGATTTTCAATATTATGGTAGTCTGGTGTCTGACGGGCTTCTGGCACGGTGCAGGCTGGACGTTTATGAGCTGGGGTCTTTACTTCGGCGTACTGCTCATAATCGAAAAGCTCTTCCTCAAAAAATATCTTGAGAAGGCACCCTCATTCCTTCAGCATTTTTACGTGGTGTTCATCGTTATCATATCCTTCGTTCTCTTTAATGCCGAAACCTTCACAATGGCATTCTCCGACCTTAAGATAATGTTCGGTGCAGCAGGTCTTCCTCTTTGGTCTGCCGATACCCTTTACAACCTGCGCTCCTATGCAGTTCTGCTTATAATGGCATTTATCGGTGCTACTCCCCTTGTGAAGAAGCTCGGAAAGAAAATCGAAGGCACAAAGATAAGCACAGTTTTAGAGCCTGTCAGCGTTGCAGTAATACTTATTATCTGCACGGCATATCTTGTTGACGGTTCATTCAACCCGTTCTTATACTTCAGATTCTAAGGAGGTGCCGTAAATGAAAAAAGCAAAACTTATATCAATTATACTTGTTTTCTGCATTCTCATCGGCGGTGCTTCACTCTGGCTTATTGTCAAGGATGACAGTGAGATTTCAGCATGGGAAAGAAGAAAGCTTCAGCAGTTCCCCGAAATCAGCGTCGAAAGAGTTATGGACGGCAAGTTTATGAAGGAATTTGTGTCATATCTCACAGACCAGTTCCCCTTAAGAGATGAGTTCAGACGCCTCAAGGCCAATGTGCTTTTCAAGGTCTATCAGCAGAAGGACAACGGCGGAATTTATATTCAGGACGGCTCTGCAAGCAAGATAGATGCAAAGATAAACAGCGGCAGTGTTGACCACTTCCTTGGCAGAATGGACAGAATTTATAATTCCTATCTCAAAGACAGTGACTGCAAGGTTTATTACACTATCGTACCCGATAAAAACTACTTCCTTGCTCAAAAGGGCGGGTACCCGGCACTTGATTACGCCGAGCTTTACCGCGTAGTTGGTGAAGAAATGTCAGTTATGAATGAGATTGACATAAAAGACCTTCTCACTGCCGAGGACTACTACACCACTGACACTCACTGGAAGCAGGAAAGCATTGTGGATGTGGCAAATGAGATAAGACAGCAGATGGGCTTGGCACCTGTGACAGACTATGAGGAAAAGACCGCAGGCGACTTCTATGGTGTTTATTACGGTCAGTCAGCTCTGCCTCTCGACCCGGACACGCTGAAATATCTCACAAACGAAACCATTGAAGGCTGCACCGTGAAAAACTTTGAAAAGAACACGGAAACATCAGTTTATGATATGGAAAAATATGAGGGTCTCGACCCTTACGATATCTTCCTTTCAGGTCCTGTTTCAGTGCTTGAAATCAACAACCCCAAGGGCGACAAGGATAGAGAGCTGGTTATTTTCCGTGACTCCTTCGGCAGCAGTATTGCTCCTCTTTTAATTGAGAGCTACAGCAAGGTTACTCTTGTGGATATCAGATATGTGGCTACGGATATGGTTTCACAGTTTGTTGACTTTGATAATCAGGATGTGCTTATTCTTTACAGCACAATGATGGTGAATTCAAGTCTGACACTTAAATAAAATGATGGTACGCGACCCAAAATCGTGTACCTTTTTTATTTATTCCGCAAGAGGAAAAGTATATATCTCCTCACCCTCAAGGTCAGCACTGTGCATATCCACTGCCGTAACACTGCTGTTATCATAGGTAGTATAGTAATAAATTCCCTTGTCAGCATTGCAGCAGCAGCTATAACGGGTATATTCATATTCACCGCTCGGCGTCATAACACATCCCTTAGGCATAGCTACACCGTCGAGAATATGGAAAAAGTGGCTGATACATTCTTTCTCACTCCGGAAGCAGGGTGATTTTTCTTTTATAAAGACGGCTCTTACAAAGCGCGAAGCCGATGAATAGTCCCCGGGCAGGCCTATTGCACCTATGCCGAGACTATAGTTATTGAAGCTGTGCCTTCCTGAAATTCTGTTTTCCCCTGCACCCTCGTGAAGGCACATATAATTGTTTATATTTATCAGATGCCAATCAAAGGTAGGATTATTAGTCAGCACGCCGTAGGGGTTATCCCACACTTTTAAGCCATCTTTCAACGGCTCCACTGTTATGCTTTTTTCTTTGTCGCTGATTATCCAGTGAAGAGGTGACAAAGGCAGGTCATCGCTGAAATTTATATCCACAAGGTTTATTCTTTCAAGGAGCTTTTCAGCCTCTCTCACGCTCTCACATTTACCTAAAATATAGGGGATAAACTCAAAAGGTGTCACGTTATCCTTGTTATCATCAAAAGCCTTATAATGAGCATTTTCAGGGAAATTCAGTCCTGCCATACTAAGACCCTTTTCGTTTGTTGCCTCATAATAAAGGGGATAACCTTTCACTGCTACGCCCATACCAATCATAGCGTAGTGACATTCCTCTTTCGGCAGAGTACCCATATCAAAGCTGTAGCTTCTTGGCGTTATGATAACACGCTCGCCGTAGGACTTTTCAAGATCTAAATTTCTGCCGAAGTAACTGCCGAAGCTCACTGCAGTGCACATATAAACACGCCCTTTCAGTGTAATTTTTCCCCGAAGATGAATATATATTATAAGAAACTGTTTAAAAGGAGCTTAAGTATGGACGATTTTGACTTTCTTATTTCAAAATACAGCGACGATTTAATGCAGATGAAGGATAAATGGTCAAAATGGGGAATTGTAACAGAGGAGAAAAAAGAGGAGACAACATCGGCAGAGGCAATTCCTGCAGTGGCGATGACAGAGGAAACACCTGTAGAGGAAGCACCTACGCCCGAAGAAGAGCCTGCCGAAGAAGCCGAGCCTCAGGCAGAGGAATTTTCTACCCCCGAGGAAGCACCTGCACCCGAGGAAGCACCTGACAATAACGAAACGGTACCCAACGATTATCCCAAGGCAAACCCGGAAAATTATGCAACCTTCACTGCAAGGGTCTTTTCAGGTGACGAAGCCTTCCCCATTGAGGGTGCAAAGGTTATGATTTATCGGGAAAAGAACCTGCACACCTTCCTCATCACCAATGAAAACGGAGAAACGGCTACGGTGAAAATCGAATCTGCACCGGCTGAAAATGCGCTAATTCCAAACAGTGAAAATCAGGAAATTGATTACACTGCAGATGTCTACGCCGACGGTTTTACACCGAGAAAAGGTCTGTTCGTTTCTGCCGTAGGTGATTCCCAAATACTCCTCACAGTGCAGCTCACTCCCCTTTCTGAAAGGATTGATTAAATGGCGACTATACCTGTTATCCCAACCAACATAACCGTGCATCTGGGCGCTCCAGGCAGCAATGCACCCAATGTTACCCTGCCTTTCGTGGACTACATTAAAAATGTGGCTTCCTCAGAAATTTTTTCCACCTGGGATGAGGCTGCCATAAGAGCTAACATACTCTCTCAGGTTTCCTTTGCTCTGAACCGCATTTACACTGAGTGGTACCCTGCCATGGGCTATAACTATGACATTACCAACAACACCTACTACGACCAGAAATTTATTAACGGCAGAAATATATTTGAAAACATCAGCAGAATAACCGACGACCTTTTCAATGACTATCTCAGAAAAGAGGGTACAATAAACCCCTTCTTTGCCCAATATTGCAACGGTACCACCGTAACCTGCGACGGGCTTTCACAGTGGGGTTCTCAGGCGCTTGCCCTTGAAGGCTACAGTGATGTGGATATCATCCGTTACTACTACGGTGACGACACTGAGATTGTGACCAACGCACCCATAGCCGAAAACCTGCCATCTTATCCCGGCACGCCCCTGAGGCAAGGTGACCTTAATGAGAGCGTACGCCGTATGCAGATTTATCTGAACAGGATTTCAAACAACTACCCTGCCATTCCGAAAATCCCCGTCATAAACGGTGCCTTTGACGAAAACACAGAAAACGCTGTAAGAACCTTTCAGCGCATATTTAATCTTGACAGTGACGGCATAATAGGCAAGGCTACATGGTACCGTATAGTTTATCTCTTTGACGCGGTGACCCGTCTTGCTGAGTTGACAAGCGAGGGTGTGGGATATGAAAATCTACCCAAGCAGTTTCAAGGTGCATTGAGAGAAGGTGACACAGGCGGACCTGTGGTAACAGTGCAATATTTTCTCTCACTTCTCGGTCAGTTTGTGGATTTTCTCCCCGCCGTAACCATAGACGGTGTTTACGGCAGCGGTACGGCAAGGGCTGTGTCAGCCTTTCAGCAATATAAGGGTCTGCCCGTTACGGGAAATATTGACCGCGCAACCTGGGAAAGCCTTTATTCAGCCTATAAGGGCGTGGTGGACTATCTTGAAACAAAAAATCAGCTTGACAGTGTCCCGACAGAGCCTTTCCCCGATGTTATTCTCAGGCGCGGTGATGTGGGTCCCAGTGTGGCTGTCTTCAAGCGGTATCTCAGCTATCTTGCAAGGGTGTTTTTCGATATTCCTCCCGTGGCACAGAATAATGTTTTTGACCTGAGGACACAAAACGCAGTAAGGGAGTTTCAGCGGATATTTTCTCTGCCACAGACAGGTCAGGTTGAACGCACCACATGGAATACAATTGCCGATGTTTACCGCACCGTGAGAGCAGGTCAGCAAAGGCTTTCGGGTCAGTATCCCGGCAGAGAACTCAAGGAGGGCAACTGATGGACAGTGCAGTTTTTGAAGTGCAGAGCTATCTTCGCAACATAGGCAGACTTGACAGTGACATAAGCCCCATAGTACCCGACGGCTTCTTCGGTGAAGAGACCACCGCTGCCGTCAGGAGCTTTCAGAAGAAATATAATCTGAATGAAACGGGCATTGTGGACTTTGAAACCTGGGAAATGATAAAAAATAAAAACTCCGAAGCTGTTTTCGCAGCCTCGGAGCCTATTCAGGTTGTTCGCATAACTAATGAGGATTTGCCGTTGGTCAGAGGAATGGATAACACTCTCGTTTACACTCTTCACCTTATGCTGAATTTTCTTGCAGGGCGTTTTGATAATTTCATACCTTTGCCCTTGCAGTCACTTTTTGACGAGAATACCGAAAGGGAGGTAAAGCGGTTTCAGAGAGTTATCTCCCGTGAAGAAACAGGTCAGGTGGATAAAGTTACTTGGAATAATCTTGCAGAGATTTATCTGCTGCCTTCTGAGGAAATATGATAAAGAGGCAGGCTGCGGCTCCATTAAATCGCCAAGGCGATTTTACGGCGACCAAGGTCGCCGACCCGAATGAAATTCGGGTATGGAGCCGCCCACCTCTTGCAGAGACTAACTAAACTCGTCAGCAACAAACTTACCCGCTTCGGAAACTGCATACAGACGAAGGCGGGCTAAGGGTTCTAAAAAGTATGGGATTATGTAATTTATATAAGCTTACATAAAAAACTTTTTTCGCTTCGTAGTCTGGCAGTTGGAGGCGGACTGAGACTGTATTGAAAAAGCACAAGCCACGGAACAGCAAAAGAGCGCTTTTCCATACTTTTGTCGCTCGTGACAAAAGTATGAGCCTTCGCGGTCTCCCGCGAAAACGCTATTAAAAGGTTAGTAGAAGTGAAACCTCAACTGATGAAACTCCCCTTATCATCCAATCGTATAAACTTGCTGTTTTGCTAACATTTCAAAAGCCCCCGATGTTTCCATCGGGGGCAAATGTTATTTAACTTTATCAGTTAAAAAGGTTTCTGAACCAATCAGCAATTTTCTGGAAGAATTCGATAATCCTCTGGAAGAATGCGATGAAACCGTTGGGAGCAATACCTTCGTCGGGATCAATGATGTCATCAAAGATGCCGATATCAAGGATACCTGCGATAAGTTCGCCTGCAAGCACTTCGCCCTTATCCTTTGAATTTCTCATGTCAGCAAGAAGCTTTGTCCATTCAGCGTTAAGGTCCTTAATGCCGTTTGCTGCTTCACCTACACCGATGTCGATGCCATAGTAGATGTAGTAAAGAGTAGCAAGAGCTGTTTCCATACCGAGCTTGGTATCAAGTGTGCAGTCAGCAACAAGCTTGAGAAGAGCTCTCATATACTTTTCACCGTCAGCTGTCATGCCAAGGTTATCCTTAAGAAGGCCAACGAGCATTTCCTGATTGTTTTCGTGCATGATGAAGGTAAGGAGAAGTCTTTCAACTACTGTTACCATTTCAGTCTTGCCGCCTTCAACTTCGTTAGCTGAAGTGTAAACCATTCTGTATGCTGTATTGCCGTTCTTTGATGTGTAGGATTCGAGAGTACCTACTGAAAGTTCAACAATGGCGCTTGCATCAAGAGTTGAGAATTCATAGCCTGTGCCTTCAGCAATCATTTCAAGAAGCATATCGAAGAGCTGCTCGAAGGTGAGAGTTGAAAGGTCGAGACCGATGAGTTCATAGAGGTCTATCTTAGCGATAGGCTCAATTGCAGCAAGAAGTGTGTAAACTGCATTGAGTGTGTTCTTAACTACTGTGTCAACACCGTTTGAGTTGATGAAGTAGATAAGATTGGGAAGCATACCCAGAATTTCATCAGCAGGATTATTGAGGATAACATCTACTCTGTCAAGAAGCGGAGTAAGAATTGATGTAAGAAGCACATCGCCGTCTGCCTCAACTGCTGCGTAGTACTCATCGGGAGTGAGAATGTTTTCACAACCAAGTGTTTCAAGAAGAGGAATAATACCGTAAGCATAACCCTCAGCACCCTTGAGTGTGATAGCGTTTGTCTTGTCAAGGTTTACAAAGAATGAGAAGTCTTCATTTGCAAGAACATACTTGAGTACGCCGTAGAGAGGTTCAAGAACATCGCAAAGAGCTGCAACGAACATTTCTCTATTTTCTGTGAATTCGGGTACTTCAACAGCTGCAACTGCATCAAGATCAGCAATGTCTGCAGCCTTGAGAACTGCTGTGATGTACTGACCAACGTTTGCACCGTTTACTTCGAGACCTGCAACGCCTGCAAGTACGCCTGCAAGAGCATCACGGATAGCAACAACGTTTTCACTGTTGTAAAGTGAGCCGTTTACAAGACCGTTGAGGAGATCCTTAAGGTTATCTACGCTCTGGCCTTCAATGTTGATGCCAAGGAGATAGATGATGTTATCGATGAATTCACCGAAGTTGTCAGCAATATACTGAGCCATTTCTTCCTTGTAGATATCACCGTAAACTTCACCGCCGTAGAAGTCAGATGCGCTGATAGCTGAGAATACATAGTCTGTATCAGCCTTATCTGTGAACTGCCAGTTGAATTCCTGAACAGGAGCTTCTTCCATATTGAGAAGAGCACAGATTACGCCGTAAATTTCTTCACCTGCAAGGTCCTTGATAAAGTCTGCGTTCTTTTCATCACCAAGTGTGATAATAACAAGGTTAGCAAGAACTGTTACCATGTCATATGTGTCGAATTCGTCTGCATAAAGCATCTTCTTTGTTTCGCCACATTCCTTACTTACTGAATCGTAAGCCTCAACCTTGCCAAGAGCAAAGCCAACGAGTACGTTTTCAATAAGAGTGAGGTCAAGACCTGTCATAAGTGATACTGCCTGAAGAATATCAGCAAGTGCAAGATTGTCAAGGTTGATTGTTGCGCCCTTACCTTCGATGCCCATAAGTGACTGAATGTTAACAAGTTCATTGAGATCAACTTCGAGGCCGAATGCTGAGAGCTTATCAAGAAGAGCTGTAAGAGCAGCTGTGAGGTTGTCAACTACTGCTGCAACACCGTTTGTGTTGAGGAAGTAGAGAAGGTTGGGAAGAAGAGCAAGCACTTCAATTACGGGATCTGCAAGGATAGCATCAATGCGTGCTGCAAGTGAAGCGAGTGTGCCTTCAACAACTTCTGCTGATGTGAGTTCCTCTGCATAAACATCGGGAAGGTTCTTACAGCCAAGTGCTTCGAGGAGAAGAGCAAGACCTTCTGCATAGCCCTGAGCACCTGTGATTGTGATGATTGCTTTGCCGTCTGCTTCGTTTTCAGCATAGGGAAGACCTTCAATCATCTTTGTTTCATCAACGAAGAAGGTGTAGTCTCTGCCGAGAAGGAGCCATTCAACAACGCCCTTAGCATATGTGTTGAGGATGTTTGCAAGCTCTGCTGCAAATTCTTCTGTTGTGTCAATATCTGCGGGAGCCTTATAGTCCTTGAGACCTGCAATGTTAACATTGAGGAGTAAGCCTGCAGCTTCAATCAGACCGTTATCAATATCCTTGAGAAGGTCAGTGATAAGAGCAACAAGGCTGTCAAGTGTTTCAGCTGTGAATACATTCACTTTATCCTGAAGAAGAGCTTCAAGTGATGTGTAGTTGCTGTCAACCATACCTGCGATCATATCGCCGATTTCGGGAAGCTTTTCTGTTACATACTGAGCTGTTGCTTCTGTCCAGTTGTTGGGATATGTGATTGAGTACTTCATAGCATCAACTGTGCCGTTGTCAGCAAGAGGATAGTTCCAGTTGGGAGCTGTGTACTTGATTTCGCTTGCGCCGAATACTGTCTTAAGAGCTGACATGATGTCTGTGCCGATCAGTTCGTCAAGAGCCTTTGCATTCTGCTCATTTTCAACAAGCATAAGTGCAACTGTTACAAGAATTGTGATCATATCATATCTTGCATAAACATCGTTGTATTCCATCTTGAAGCCGTATTCACCGCTTACTGATTTGTAGGGATTGATCTTACCTACGCAGAAGTCAACGAGAATGTCTGATGCTACTGTGAGGTCAAGACCGAGGAGTTCCTGAACAAGTGTAAATACTGTTGCAAGGTCGAGATTCTGAACATCAATTGTTGCCTGTGAATCTTCAGGAAGAAGACCGTTAAGAGCATTATTGATGATTGCGAAGAGGTCAACCTCTACGCCGAAGCTTTCCTTAAGCTGAGATGTTACACCTGTTACGCAAGCGAGCATATTCTTAACAGCTGTGCCTACGCCGTTTGCGTTAAGGAAGTAGATAATATTGGGAAGTACATTAAGGATTTCGTTAATGGGATCTGCGAGGATTTCGTCGAAGCGGTTTGCAAGTGCAACGAGTACTGCTTCAACTGTTGCTTCATCTTCAGCGGGAAGATCCTTACAGCCGAGTGCTTCAAGGATAAGTGCAAGACCCTTAGCGTAGCCTCTGCCACCCTTGATTGTAGCAGCTACTGAGCCGTCATCCTTATTGAAGAGTGTGAAGTCATCTGCAAAGAATACAAGATTTACTACTTCGGGAATTGTGCCGAGAAGCTTAGCGAGTTCCTTAGCGAATTCTACTGTTGTGAATGTAGCTTCATCGTCAACCTTGTAGTTTCTGAGAGCGTCAAGGTCAGCACCGATAAGTTTGCCGACTGCATTAACAAGTTCAGCGTCAATTTGACCGAGAAGGTCTGTAAGAAGAGTTACAAGCTTATTGAGGTTTGCACCTGTGAAGATGTTGATGTTGCTCTTGAGCATATCGCTGAGAGTACCCTCAACACCTGCAAGCTTGAGAGCTGCATTGATAAGTGAATCAAGGTTTTCGTCAAGATACTTAGCAGTGTCTTCTGTCCAGTCTGTGGGATAGGTAAGTGATTCGATTGTGGGAGCAATTGAGATACCTGCTGAGAAGATTGAATCTTCAAAGCCGCCCGGGAACTTGTATGCCCAGTTAACAGTACCGTATTCGGGTTCGATGCCTGCGATGAGAGCATAGATGCCTGCGATGTATTCCTTAACCTTAGCGGTAAGTTCTGCATCTTCGCCACCGATAACTGCTGCGAGTGCATCTACGTTATCCTGATTTCTTGCCCAATCAAGTGCAAAGTTGATGATAACTGCTACAAGGTCGGTTGAATCGAAGAACTCTGTGTAAGCACCCTTCTTACCGTTTTCGCCGATAAGTGAGCTTTCTGATGTGTAATCTACAACTGCTACCTTGCATACGTCTGCGATAAGTACGCCGAGTTCTGTGAGATCAAGACCTACAAGATCCTTCACAAGACCGAGTACAAATTCAATATTGAGATTGTTAAGGTCAAGTGCAATGCCTTTGCCTTCAAGGAGTTTGCCGAGAAGTTCCATGAGGTCAAGCTCATAGATGGGACGGATTGTATCAAGAAGCTGATATACGGGATGGAGAAGATTATTAACTGCTGTTGTAAGGCCGTTACTCTGGATGAAGTAGAGGAGACCGGGAAGGATATTGAGGATGCCTGCAACTGCATCTACGGGCTTGCCTTCTTCGTCTGTACCGATAACTGTTTCAAGTAAGCCGAGAACTGCATTGAGGATAACAACGAGAGCGTCATCATCTTCACCCATAGCGGGAGCATCAACACCGAGTGCCTCGAGGAGAGGTACGATAGCAGTGTCATAACCGTTGTAGCCCTTGAGTGTGATTGAGGGCTGTGCATCGTCATAGATAACCTTGAGGTCTTCACCCTTGAAGATGAAGTCGATTACAGAAGCAAAGGGAGCAAGCACTTCAGCAAGAGCTGCTGCAAATGTAGCTGCGTCTGTTACGCCCCAGTCTGTGTCGTCTGCAAGGTCTGCATAGGCAGCAAATGCACCAAGGTCAACGCCGAGAAGGTCATTGATAAGAGCTGTTACGTCGATGTCGATAGCAGGAGCAGCTTCGCCTTCATCAGCTACGGGTTCATCACCTTCTGCAACTGTTTCGGGTTCGTCAGCTTCTTCGCCTGCACCTGCAAGAAGAGCATTGAGGTCAAGTGCGCTGAGTTTCTTAGCAAGAGTTGTGATTGTTTCGTTTGTTAAGAAACCGCCGATGAGATCACCAAGCATTGTAGCAATGCTGAAGGTGCTTTCTTCGTCGCCGTTAACCATCTTCATAACTGCGCCGATGATTTCTTCAATATTGTCAACGATATACTGCGCCTTTTCCTTTGTGAGGTCGCTGTTGTATGACAGGTAAGCCTTCATAGCGGGTGTAAGGTTAGTTACTGTTGAGCCTTCATAGATAGCGCCTTCGTACCATACGTAGTCGCCGAATGCGAAGTTTTCTTCCTGGTTGAAGAGTTCAACGATAGCTGCAATAGCATTGTTCTTGCCGTAAGCAAAGAGACCGAGTTCGTTGAATTTAGCAAGAGTGTCTTCAATCTTAGCTTCGTCGGCTACCTTTGTGCCATCTTCCTGTTCAATTGTCATAAGCTTGCCGAGGAGACCTCTGAATGCTTCTTCGTCTTCAAGAATAGTGAAGATGTACTGAAGGAGATAGTTACCAACTGCACCCTTGTCAGCTGCAATTGTGAGAGCTTCGTTTGCGCCAAGATCTACGCCTGTTGTATCTTTAACAACTGCCTTGTCATAATGAGTAGCATATCTAGCTGATGTGAATTCATCCATTGTACCCATCTGAGCAATCTTACCCTGTGCAATTGCGGGAAGGGGAAGACCGAGAAGGCCGAGGAGTGAGTTAACACCGTCTGAAAGGTCGATAAGCTCGTTGATGTCACCAACCATTTCAGCAACGTTGAGGTCCATGTTGGGAAGGAACTGTTGAAGCATACCACCAACACAACCCTGAAGAGTACTGTTGCTTAATTCAACGCCGATGCCAAGTGTTGTTTTGAGCATATCGAGAAGTGAGGGCACCATCTGCATTGTAAGAGCATAGCAGAGGTTGGGAAGAATGCTGATAATTGTTGCAAGAGGAGCATTTCCTAATGCATCAAGAAGACCGAATACAGGCTCAAAGATTGCTCTGAGCATATCAGCAGCACCGTTTTCGTTGTCGGCATAGCCTTCAATTACTGAAGGAGCCTTGAATGTAAAGGCTGCGCCTTCTGTACCTTCAACTCTTGCACCGAGTGCTTCAAAAATGGGAACGAGAAGATTTGCGTAACCTGCACATGCAGTTGCACTGATTGTAAGGTGTGCGTTGTCATTGATAGGTATGAAACCAAGTGCTGTAGCAGCAATTGAAGCAACATTCTGAACCTTATTTGATGCCCATGCTGTGTTTGCAACAAGAACATTAAGAAGAGGCTTTAAGCAATGCATAGCATCGTCAAATGCCTGATAGAAGATTTCTGCAAGCTCGTCACCCGTAACGCCTGCTTCCTTAGCTGCGTCAACACCCCATATGAGCTTGAGTGTGCCGTCTTCATTGAAGAGGTTGGGGTTTTCTTCTGTCCAAGGTGTTACATCAACGACAATTTCATCAATTGAACCGTCTTCCTTGTATTCCGGATGAGTTTTAAAGTTCTTGCTTGCTGTCTTAAGCATAGCAATGTTATCTGCATACTTTGTTTTATCAAGAGAGTCAGCCACATCACTGGGGAAGAGAGGAAGACCTGCTTCAACTGCAATTACATCAATAGCCTTGTTATATGTGATTGTTGCTTTAACACTTACAGGATCGGTGATATCAAGATTCGTGGGAAGATCCTTTTCCCATACTTTAAGAAGCTCGCCGAGTACGAGGGGATAAAGCATCTGCATAATTGTGTTGATGATACTGTCGCTGAAGATCATATCACCTACAAGGTCACTAAGCATTGTGCCAATGTTGAGAGGACTGCCGTCTTCATTGAGAAGACCGCCAAGAAGAGCGCTTACTTCATCTGAAGCGATAAGTGTATCAATGCTTGCAAGAACATTTTCAACCTTATCCTTGTTTACTACAAATTCTTCATCTCTGATAACATCGTTTGCAAGAACTTCACGGTTTACATATTCACCGAGAATCTGTGAGAATGAGCTGAAACCGCCTGTAGCAACGAAGTTTTCAAGAATTGTGAAATCGTCCTTAAGGGCATTGAACTTATTGATTGTTTCCTGAGGCATTGAGAAGTTCTTAGCTTCATCCTTAAGATAGTTATAGGTATCTCTGTCAATGCTCTTGAAAGCCTGCTTATACTTGCTGTAGTTGTTTATGTTGATAATGTCGATTTCGCCGTTAAGAGCTACAACAGCAGCATAAAGCTCTGTTGCGATATCAATCTGAGCAGCAACTCTTGCATGAAGTGTTGTGTAAACAGCTTCCATGCGAGCCTTCATGGCATCATCGTTTTCCTTCATGATCTTGTCGGCTGTGCCAGGTTCAAGATCAGCTTCGATTGTTGCGATGAGGTTCTTAAGACCTGTGTACCATGAGTCGTAACCTTCTACTCCTTCAGCGCCCTTAAGAGCTTCAACAAGAGCAGCTGACTCTGCATTGATATCTGTTGCACTGTAAATGTCAGCAATATATTTTGCATATTTAGCTGAGAACTGGTCATCATAGTTTGCAGTCTTGATAAGATATGCAAGAGTGGCTGAAAGCTCCTGAAGAGCTGCCTTGTAATTGGTCATGCCTACTCTTTCAATTGCAGCAGCCTCATATGTACCGATTGATGAAATGTAACCGTCAACAGTACCCTTAGCAGCTGAAAGTGTAGCACCGTTTACTGTGCCTGCGATTACCTTGTCTTCGTCGTAATCAATATAAGCAGGGATTGTGCTGTCGATAGTTGCCTTGAGCGCACGAAGTTTAATAACCTGAATTTCGATAAGCACTTCATAAGCAAAAGCCTGAATGTCAGCAGCGTTGAACTTCACACCGTTGTAATCATAGTTAACGATATAGTCTTTTGCTGCCTGGCTTGCACCGTTGAAAGTTGCAAGGCCTGTTGTGAGCTGTGAGTGAAGGTTTGTAAGAGCAGTTTCATTGCCTATGATGCTGTCATAGCCTGCTTCTTTAAGATTGTAAAGATTGAGAGCTACATTACCTACACTTATGATTTCACCTGCAAGAGCATATGTGCTGTTGAAAGCTGCAACATCATAAGCTGTGAAATACTTAGCCCATGCATTGGGGTTGAAATTATCAACGTTTGTCTTTGCGCCGTTGATAGCATCAGAAGCTGCTTTTGCTGCAGCAGCATCAGCATTGATATAATCCATCATCTGCTCAAGGTCTGCGTTGAGATATGTAAGGTTAGCATCAAGAGTAGCCTTACTTGTCTTGAGAACACTTGTGTTCTGGAAGTTGCCTTCAGCTGCACTTGTGCTGTCGATTACATAGTAGAAATGTCTGGTGTAATATGTAACATCTTCTGCGTCACAGCCTGAGCCTTCTTCTCTTGTGTCGCTGGTCTGATAATAGTTTGAGTTTCTGTGCTTGATGGTGAAGGTCTTTGTTGTAGCCATTTCACCGTCAGGAAGCTCCTCAACTGAATCATAACTGAGAATACCTGCAAGGTTTACAGTGAGAGTAATAGTGCTTGCAGCAGCAAGAGGATTCTTTATGCTGTTTGCAGTTTTGTTCTCTTCTGATGTTGCCACACCACTCTGGATATCACTTTCTGCTACGCCTGCAATAACACCTGAAAGGAAGCTCGCAACATTATATGTTGTGTAAGCCTCGCCCATACGTGACACCAGCTGTGCGCTGATTTTAGCGTTTACCTGAGGTGCTGTTCTGTAGGCATTATTCGCATCAGCCTGTGAATTATTACCTACATTTTCTTTGATAGCGTTGAATACAGTCCACCATGCGTCAACGGCTTTAATAAGATCACCGTCGGGGTCAGCCACAGTTTTATTGTACTTGTTACCTATGAAGCTGGCATTTTTGACTGCTTCGGTCTGAAGTGCTGATGCAAGTGCATTCCACTGATCATCAGTTGCATTGGTTTCTGCAGCAAATGAGATTGTGCCAAAGCATACGCTCATGCTTGTCATAATCATGATAACTGCAAGCAGAACACTCAAAGACTTCTTTGAAAGTTGTTTGATTTTTCCTACTTTCATGTTGTTTCCTCCATTAAAATTTTTATGTATAAATTTTTATACACATAGTTTTTTTGCTCAGCTCCCTGAGCGTGGGTAAGGGGGCGTCTTGTTGAAATATCATCTCCTCGTAATATTTATATCTATATAAAAGTTATAAAATAACCCTTATTTTTTCTTCTTTCTTTTCTTGTTCTTTCTCTTTTCGGCTCTTGCCTTTCTTTCAGCTTCTTCTTTTTCAAGGCGTTTTGCCTCAACATAAGCACTGACCTTTGCCGTAGCCTTGCCGAGCCAGTCTTTTTTTATGCCCACAAGCCACACTATTGCCAATACAACCGTTATCACACTGCAGACCTGCCAAAGAGACATTCCCAGGAAGAGGTATCTTTCAGCCTCACTTTCATAATAGCGAAGGAACTCCCAGAAAAATCTTGTTGCGCCGTAAAGCAGTGACATTATGGGGTACAGGCTGCCCGGTACATATCTTTTGCCTTTATATAAAAACAGAAAGCCTGCAATAATTATTAACACCATTGTCCCGAACTCAAATATGGGCGACGGGAACATATTCATTTTAAACAGATAGTTGTGTGCGCCGAAATCGCATTCAATGCCCCAGCAGCATCCGAAAAATATACAACCCAGCTTGCCGAAGGCGCGCGCGGACATCTCACTCAGAGCAACCATATCCATTATCTCACGCCACGGCTGATTTATTACTCTTGCCGACAGCATTATAAGCACCGGCGTTAGAAAGACCGCACCGTAAATGGAGTAATTTGAAACTCCGTCACCGCCGAGAGATGCCACCACGGCAGTATATACCTTGCCCATAAGAAAGGCGCCGAGGCCGTCACTGAGAAAGGCAACCACTGTAAAAAGCAGGGTGTTCCATATATTCAGCCTGAGCTTTTTGCGCACACACAAGCTGATAATAATCATAGATGCCGCACCGATTATATACATAAGGCTGTGCAGGCTCTTTCCGATAATATATTCTAACAAGGGGACACTCTCCCATAATTTTATACGTTAACATTAAACCACACAAATAACAAATATTAATTAACTTTTTGCAATATTTTGTAAACAAACTGTGAACAGTGCTTTGTGTTCATCTGCCGTTAATTTTAGTGCAATAGAATTTCACCAAACAACTTACATAGGAGATATATTTATGTTCAGAATTCTCGTAACAGAAGACGATAAAAACAGTGCAAGATTAATGCAGATTATTCTCACCAAGGCAGGATACTCCGTTCTTATGGCTAAAAACGGAGTTGAAGCGCTTGAGGTGCTTGACAGGGAGCATGTTGACCTTATTCTGCTTGATGTTATGATGCCCGAAATGGACGGCTTCACCTTTACACAAACAGTGCGCTCAAACAACATTGATATTCCTATACTTATTATAAGTGCAAAGCAGCTCCCCGAGGATAAGTGTGAGGGCTTCCTTGCCGGTGCAGATGACTATATGACAAAGCCCGTCAACGACCAGGAGCTTCTGCTGAGAATAAAAGCCCTGCTAAGACGTGCAAACATCATAAGTGAACAGAAGCTGACCATCGGTGCGGTAACCTTGGACTATTCTTCACTCTCAGTTACCCGCGGCAGTGAACATCACACCCTGCCCAAAAAAGAGTTCTATCTTCTTTTCAAGCTCCTCTCCTGCCCCGACAAGATTTTCACACGCATTCAGCTTATGGACGAAATCTGGGGCATGAACTCCAACAGCGTTGACACAACTATAAATGTACACATCAACAGACTCAGAAAACGCTTCGGCGAATACCCCGAATTCAGAATCGTTGCCATCAAGGGCATCGGCTATAAGGCGGTTATAAATCAATGAAAAACAATCACCCAAAACGATTTGCAAGATTAAGGCTCACTCTGTCTTTCTCCTTTGTTTCCTTCATAATTGCAACAACATCAATGTCTGCGATTAGCAGCTTTTTTCGTTTTGTTGAGTGGGCAGACTTTCTGGACTTTGAAAAGCTCCCCGCCCATATTAGTCAGGCAGTACTCGCCGCTATCAGCCTTGTCATCGGTGTCATTCTTACCGTACTTTTCAGGAAGTTTATTATTTCTCCTCTTTACTTTTCATACGCGGCTCTTGAAGACATTGCCCAGGGTGATTATGATGTTGAAATAAAGCCAAGCGGTATCAGATCCGTTGCAAGAGTTGCAAGGAGTATCAACACAACTGCCAAAGAACTCAGAAGCGTTGAAATTATGCGCAATGACTTCATCAACAATTTCTCACATGAGTTCAAAACTCCCATAATATCAATCGAAGGCTTCGCTAAAATGCTCAGGGATGAAACCCTCAGCGACGAAGAACGCGAAGAGTACCTCAATATTATAATAAGCGAATCTCACCGTCTTGCGGAGCTGTCAACCAACATACTCACCCTTAACAAGCTTGAGAATCAGGCCCTCCTCACAGGACAGACTACCTTCAATGTCACCGAGCAGATAAGGCTTTGCGTGGTACTGCTTGAAAACAAGTGGTCAGCCAAAAACATCGGTCTCGATTTTGAAGGCAGTGATTATGACATCTACGCCAACGATGCTCTGCTGCAGCAGCTTTGGATAAACATTCTCGACAACTCTATAAAGTACTCCGAGAAGGGCGGCGACATAAAAATTTCCGTCAGAAGAAGCGGCAAGCATCTTCTCTTCACTTTCACCGACACCGGCAAGGGTATGACCGAATACGAAAAGAAGCATGCTTTCGAGCGTTTCTATCAGGCAGACCTGGATCACAAAACAGGCGGCAACGGCATTGGTCTGCCCGTGGCAAAGAAAATCTGTGAGCTTCACGAAGGGGATATAAGTCTTGAATCAACTCTCGGTGAGGGAACTACGGTGACGGTAAGTTTACCGTGTTAAAAAAATGAACGACAGCCCGCCAGACTAATGACGGGCTGTTTTTAAAAGCTGTTTCTCTGCTATTGACAAATTATAATTGAAAGTGTATAATAGCAAAGCATTTCAGTCAGATATTCATATCGAGGCGTAGCGCAGTTTGGTAGCATTGAGCCCGACCGCGTCCGGCGGACGATGGAGGAAGGGCGAAATGGCGCAGCGGTCAAAATTTCTGTGCCGCTCCAAGGCACAAAGAAATTTTGGGAACCGCAAGAGTAAGTCTGCTTTGGGAGCCGACCAAATCGATGACTTGTATAAATTAATCTCAACAACAAATCTAACGTCGAGGCGTAGCGCAGTTTGGTAGCATTGAGCCCGACCACCGCCAGTGGCGGAAAAAGGGAGGGCGAGATGGCGTAGCGGTCAAAATCGCTCGGCGCATGGAGCCGAAAAGCGATTTTGGGAACCGCAAGAGTAAGTCTGCTTTGGGAGCCGACCAAAGCGAAGCCTTGTATAAATTAATCTCAACAACAAATCTAACATCGAGGCGTAGCGCAGTTTGGTAGCGCATCTGCTTTGGGAGCAGAGGGCCGCAGGTTCGAATCCTGTCGCCTCGACCAGAAAACGACAGATTCCGACAGGAATCTGTCGTTTTCAACTAAGTGCGCCTTACGGCGCGTGAAGTTTACTTTGCAAGTGAAGTTGTCCTTCGGACAGTGAAGTTTCTGCAAAAGCGGGTGGCGCACTTAACTTCACTTTGTGCGACAGCATAAAACTTCATTATGCCCACGGCATAACTTCACACCTACGCCGGTCGATGCTTCACTAAAAATGTGAGGGTTTTATAATAGTTTTTAATTGATTATTTTTTCTATTAGAGCTATAATAGAAGCATAGACAGAGATACTGTCTGTAAATCTTATCAACAAGAAAAGAGGTTTTAGCATGTTTGAAAAAATAATAGGAATTATTCTGACAATTCTCACATTTGTAAGTTCAACATTTTTAGGCGTCACACCGAAATATGAGGTATTTTCGGATATAGCTTATTCGGTTGCAAGTGAAAGAAATGTAATGGACATCTATGTTCCTGCAGAAGCTTATGAAAAAGAAGAAAACGGTTGTATTCTTTTCATTCATGGCGGCTCCTGGTCCTCGGGCAGCAAGGATGAAATGTTTGGTGAATGTGTGGCTCTTGCATATGAAGGCTATATTACCGCAACTATGAGCTATACTTTAATAACCGATGACAACAGCGATACATACAGTGTTATGACCGTTCTTGATGAAATCTCCTTAGCTATTGAAGAAATTAAAAGATTTTCAGAGGAGAAAGGTCTTAACATAACAAAAATGGCAACCTCGGGCTACTCAGCCGGTGCGCATCTTTCTATGCTTTATTCATATTCACGAGCAGACGAAAGTGCTATCCCCCTTGCTTTTGCCGCAAATAAGGTAGGTCCCTCCGACTTCACTACAGAAGCCTGGGGAGAAGCCGGTCCCAGAATTGCACAAATGCTTGCAGGTACGGCAATTTCAAACCAGTATATGCAGGAAGGCAAAGAGAAGGAATTAATTGAGCTTGTTTCACCCATCTCTTATATTAACGAAAATTCAATACCCTCATTATTCGCTTACGGCGGTAAGGATAAAACTGTACCCATAGGAAATGCAGAATCTGTTAAAAAGGCTTTTGAGGAGTCGGGTGCTGTTTATGACTTTATCCTTTTCCCCTATTCCGACCATATTTTGATTTTTACTCCCCTTAGCGGTGCAAAATATAATGTAAAGCTAAAGGAATATTGTGATAAATACTTTCCCGGATAAGAATCTATAATTATTTCAAGAAAAGTACTCACGCCCGTGGGTACTTTTTCTTCCCCTGAACATTGATTTTACCCGTTTAACGAAAGGTCGAGGGTATGTCTTTCTTGTATTAAAACAGTTCACTACTTTCACATAGAACAAATCCGAACCCTTACCTTATAGGTGAAGTGTTCGGATTTTTGTTTACCCAAAACAACATGAGCTGCCACCTGAGTGACAGCTCCCTTTTTATTTATTATACCAACGGAATTTCAAATTCGTGGAAGGCGTACCATCTTGAAACAAGATAGCGTCTTGCCCTGAAAACAACCTGATCCTCATAAACCTCCATCTGCATACCCATACCGTTCCAGGGAATGCCGTAACGGTTGACAAGGTCATAGGTGGGAAGGTTGACATATGTAACACCGTTCTTTGTTTCAACACATGAGAAGCCGAACACCTTTTTGACAAGTCTGCCGTTGATGCCTGCGTGCAGATGACCGCTGATGAAGAAAACATTTTCATACTTTTCAAGTGTTGCCTGAACCTTCTGTGAATACTCTCCGTCAAGTCCGCTGTCTTCATATATAATAGGCTGACCGTTTGTGCCTTCAACAGGCCAGTGACAAACAACAAATACAGGCTTACCCTCAGCGGTACCTCTTGCAAGCTCACTGTCAAGGAAAGCTATCTGCTCGTCATATATGTCGCAGGAATCCCAGTTATCTTCACTTTCGTCACAGAGAACAATAAAGGTGTAGCCCTTGATATCCTTGCTGTAATAGATGTTTTCTGTCTCGTCACCTGTGTAACCGTTGAAGAAGTCTATAAGCCACTGTCTTGCCTCTTCGTGAGTGAAATCCTCAACATGACCGATATCATGGTTACCGGGAGCGATAACCCATTCAGTATAGGGGCTGTGCTTTTTCATTACATTATAGAAAGCGCCTACAGCTTCCTTGTTGCCGTAGTTTGTAAGGTCGCCTGCAATAAGCACTGCATCATTTGGAGTTGCATTTCTTGACATATCCTCAAGACCTGCTGCAAGCATCAGCTGACCTAAAGGAAGTCTTTCATCAATGTGCATATCGGAAACCATTGCCACATTGAGCTTAATATCATCAGGTCTTTCGGCAGAGTACCCTATAAAGGGAACGATTGTACACACAAGCGCTGTCATAAACGACACAAGTTTTGTTATTAAAGCTATCATATTATTTTCTCCTTTCATCTTTGAATATGACATTTTTAAGTATAGTATCTCCCGGGTATTGTTGCAATGTGTTTGTTCTTTTTTTAATAAAATATTAAAAAAGAGCCGTTTCAAACAGCTCTTTATACTATGAGTTGGTAATTTGATATATCCACAAATCTGCCGTGTTTTATTCCTGCTTCTCTGATTTTTCCGCAGAAATCAAAACCGAATTTATCGTGAAGCTTTTCGCTGACAGCATTGCCCGATGTTATAACGGAGACTACAGTGTGAACTGTGCTGTCTTTTCCCGCTATGGAGAGAATTTCACTCATAAGCGCCGTACCTACGCCCTGCCCCCTGAAATCGGGGTGAACATATATTGAAAGCTCCACCGTAGAAGCGTAAGCCTCCTTCTCTCTGTAGGAGGAAAGACTTGCGTAGCCTTTGATTTCGCCATCCTCTTCCATAACTATAAGGGGATGGTTTTTTATGTTGTGCTTATTGAACCACTCAGTCCACTGCTCTTCGGTTTTCTCGTTGATGTCAAGAGTAGCAACACCGTTTCTCACTTCATAGTTATATATTTCAAGCAGTGCGGGAATATCTTTTCTTTCAGCAATTCTTATCATTGTGTCACCTTATTTGTGATATTTTGTACCTATTGAAATCTGCAGGCTTCTGTAAATCTGCTCAAGGAGCATAATGCGTGCTATCTGGTGCGGGAAGGTCATCTTACTCATTGAAAGGCGGTGTGAGCTGAGCTTTTTCACGTCCTCACTCAGACCGAAGGAGCCGCCGATAATAAACGCCACTGAGCTGACGCCCTCAACTGCCGCCGCATCAAGCTCACGGCTCAGTTCCTCGCTTGAACGTTGCTTGCCCTCAATGCACATGGTGTAAACCCTTGCGCCCTTAGGGATTTTCTCCGTTATTTTTCTGCCCTCTGCTGCAAGAGCGTTGTCAATTTCCTTTTGCGACGGATTGTCGCTGAGCTTTTCTGCAGGCAGTTCAATTATACTGAGCTTGCAGAGGGATGACAGCCTTTTGCTGTACTCTGCCGAAGCGTCACGCAGATACTGTTCTTTAAGCTTGCCTATGGCAATAATTGTGATATTAAGCATATTAAAACCTTACCAAATCCTTTTCGTTTTGAGTTTTGCATACTTCAAGTATGTAATCCCTGCCGCAGACAGCCCCTGTCTTTTCTGTTATGGCGGCAAGGCTGGTCTGAAATGCAAGATCGGGGAAGTTGTTTTCTTCACTGAGATGACCGAGGTAAAGTCTTGCCGTACCCTTTGAAACAAGCTCTGCAGCCATTTCACCGCAGGCAATGTTTGAAAGGTGTCCCCTATCTGAAAGTATTCTTCTTTTCAGCACATAGGGATAAGGGCCGTTCTGAAGCATACCCACATCGTGATTTGACTCAAGCATAACAAGGTCACAGCCTATGAGATTCTCTTTTATATTGTCTGTGATTTTGCCTATATCCGTTGCAACAGCAGCTTTGATAGAATGCGGCAGTTCTATTCTGTAGCCGCAGCTTTCTTTGCTGTCGTGAGGAGTGGCAAAGGGCTTTATAAACATATCACCCATCTCTATGCCCTCATAGGGAATAACCTCAAAGGGAAACTTTCCGTTTATAACGCCGTTTTCCTGCATATAAATTAATGTACCCTCGGTGGCATAAACAGGAATATTATATGCACCGGCTAAAACGCGTACCCCGCTTATGTGGTCTGAATGCTCGTGGGTTATAAAAATTCCCGCAAGAGATGAGGGGTCAATCTCTCTTGTCTGCAGTGCCGTTTTAAGTCTCTTTGCGCTGACACCTGCATCTATGAGAATGTTGGTTTTTCCCGAAGAGAGAAAGGTTGAATTTCCCGAACTTGAGGAAAAAAGGGAACAAAATCTTGCCATAAAATCACCTAAAAACTAAAGGGCTGTTTAAACACAGCCCTATATAAATTCAGCTTAGCCTGCAGTGACCGCGTCGGGAGTTGTCTGAGCAATCTCCTTGCGGTAAATGTCTGCGCCTACATTTCTGAGTTTTTCAACATAATCCTCATAACCTCTGTCGATATAGATTATGTCTTCAATTTCCGTTGTGCCTCTTGCCATAAGGCCTGCAATAATCATAGCCGCGCCTGCTCTGAGGTCGTCTGCCTTGACAGGTGCGCCGGTAAGCTCCTTAACGCCCTGAAAAACAGCTATTGTGCCGTCAACCTGAACATCTGCGCCCATGCGGATGAGCTGATCAATATATTTAAAGCGGTTATCCCACACACCCTCGGAAACAAGGCTTGTACCCTCGGCAACACTGAGAAGCACCGCCATCTGAGGCTGCATATCCGTTGGGAAGCCGGGATGAGGCATAGTCTTAAGGTTTATTCTCTTGAACTTACCCTCTGACTGCACTCTTACGCTGTCGTCATATTCTGTAACCGTTACACCGCATTCAAGAAGCTTTGCGGTTATTGATTCAAGATGCTTGGGAATTACATTCTTTATAACCACATCACCGCCTGTTGCGGCAGCTGCAGCCATATATGTTCCGGCTTCAATCTGATCGGGAATTATAGCATATGTGCAGCCGTGAAGGTTGCTTACACCGTGAATTTTGATAACGTCTGTGCCTGCGCCTCTGACATCTGCACCCATAGCGTTGAGGAAGTTTGCAAGGTCAACAATATGAGGCTCCTTGGCAGCATTTTCGATAATTGTCAGACCCTTCGCTTTAACAGCGGCAAGCATAACATTGATTGTTGCACCTACGCTGACCTTATCCATATAGATGGGGCTGCCTGTGAGCATATCGGCACTTGCATTGATCATAGCGTTTTCAACACTTGCAGTTGCGCCTAAAAGCTCAAAGCCCTTGATATGAAGATCAATAGGTCTTACGCCGAAATTGCATCCGCCGGGAAGAGCAACCTTGGCTCTTGAATATCTGCCCAGAAGAGCGCCTATAAGATAATAGGAAGCTCTGAGCTGCTTCGTCATTTCATGAGGTACAATATAGGAATTAACAGTCTTTGTGTTAATCTCAATAGTATGCTTGTTTATATATCTTATCTGCGCACCCATCTGGCTGAGTATTCTCACCATACAGGAAACGTCGGATATGTTGGGTATATTTTCAATGCGGCAGACATCTTGCGCGAGAAGTGTTGCGGGAATAATTGCAACAGCGGCGTTTTTTGCACCGCTTATTTCTATCTCACCGGATAATCTGTTACCGCCGTGGATAACAAGTTTTTCCAAATCAATCTCCTCTTTCCGTTTTTATTGTTCGGAAGAAATATCTGTCTCTCTTATTTTAAAAAATCAGCCCTACGGCTATGTTAAGTTCTTTCATAAGGTATATTAACACCCTTTAACTTGTGTATTATAACATTTATAACCACAAAATAAAAGCCTTTTTTATGTTTTTATGAAAAATTTACTAATTGTCTATATTTATCGTAAATTTTCTCATTTTTTATTGCACACTACTTCATTATTGTGTGCAAAAACACATTTAAAACTACTTTTAATAAATGTAAACGGCTACAAAAAAAGGAAATTTTTTTCATTTATTTTTCACATTGATGTGTTATTAATATAGTATTGTAAAAACTGTAATTATCTGCTATAATGGTTGTGTATCAAAATTTAGAGGTAAGAATATATGTTTTTTATATTGTTACTTCTTGGCTTTTGGACTCTCTTGTGTATTTTGGGAGAATTTTGATTTGAATTTATATCGGTAAGGAGAATTTTATATGAATTTTGTTTATGATGCCCGTGAAAAGCAGGCGCAGACAATTATAAAAGCGCTGGAGAAGCGCAATATGACGGCAGTGTACTGTGAAAGCGCAGATGATTGCCGCAAAAAAGTTCTTGAGCTTATACCCGAAGGCAGTGTTATCAGCTGGGGCGGCAGCATGAGTATACACGAGTGCGGCATCCCCGAGGCACTGAAAAGCGAGGGCAAATATGAGGTTCTTGACAGAACGCAGTACATAACACCCGAAGCCCAGCAGGAATTTGCCGTTAAAACCTTTCTCAGCGACTATTTCCTTATGAGTACCAACGCAATAACCCTTGACGGTGAGCTTATCAATGTTGACGGCAACGGCAACCGTGTGGCATCTCTCATTTACGGACCCAAGCATGTTATTGTTGTGGCAGGTATGAATAAGGTTGTAGACAGTGTTGAAGCAGGCTATAAAAGAACAAGAGATATTGCCTCACCGCCTAACACAATCCGCCTTAACAAAAACACACCCTGCAGTGTTCAGGGCAAATGCGGCAACTGTCTTAGCCCCGACTGCATATGCAATCAGATAGTTGTTACCCGCCGCAGCAGAGAAAAAGAAAGAATTATTGTCATGCTTGTCAATGACAATTTAGGCTTTTAAGAAAGGATGAAATATATGCGTAAGAAAATATTACCGGGTATAGTCATTACCCTGATGAGCTTTGTTCTTATGTTCAGCGTTTTTGCACTTCCCGCGAGTGCGGCAACATCAATTAAAAACGCTGCCATCTCAATTTCCGCTTCTACCTACACCTACACAGGCAAAACCATTAAACCCACAGTTACGGTCAAGGTAGGCAAAAAGAAGCTCACAACTAAATCCTACACAGTAAGCTATAAGGACAATAAAAATGTAGGTAAAGCAACTATCACCGTAAAAGGTAAAGGTTCCTATACGGGTACGGCTACAAAGAGCTTTTACATAAGACCGAAGGCTGTTTCCTCACTTAAGGCTACCCCCTACTCAACAAAGATCAAGCTTTCATGGGGCAAGGTAACAGGTGCAAGAGCATATCAGGTTTACCAATACAAAAACAGCAAGTGGGTGAAGCTCGACAACACAACAAGCACAAGCTACACCGTAACAGGTCTTGAAAGTGCAACCACCTTCAAATTCAGAGTAAGAGCATACGCCAAAACAGGCAGCAAATATCTCTACTCCCCCTCCTACACAAGCATAAGTGCTACCTCTACCATAGGCAAGCCCACCACCTTCAAAATTTCCAATCTCAAAGAAACCTCAGTGACGCTGTCATGGAATGAGGTCAAAAAGGCTGACGAATACAGAGTTACTCTCACAGACGAGGTTACGGAAAGAACAAAGACCTTCACTGTAAAGGACACCTCAATTTCACTTGAAAATCTTTACTCATACAGAGACTACACCGTAAGAGTAAGAGGCTATAACAAGGCAAAGGATATTCTCGGCAACAACTCCGACTATTTCGCCTTTAAAACTGCTCCCGGCACCGTAAAAAATCTCAGTGCAACAGCCGGCAGACAGAATATCACCGTCACATGGGATAAGGCTGACAACATATCAACCTATCAGATTTATATGTGTACCTATGACGGCGACACCAAGAGCGCTTACACCAAGCTTTCAAACGTAACAGGCACCTCCTACACCGTCAACGGTCTTGCTCCCTGCACAGACTACGGCTTCAGAGTGCGCGCTTACATGAAAACCTCCAACGGCTATGTTTACAGTGCCTACACGGAAAGTGCAAAGGTTACTGCTTCTCTGGGCAAGGTTGAAAGCTTCATCTGCACAGGTACAACCAATAATTCAATCTCACTTTCATGGAGTTCAGTCCCCGGCGCAGCAGGCTATAAGCTCTTTATGGACGGCAAACAGCTTTCTCTGCCCACAGCCAACACCACAAAGTACACTGCCGAGGGTCTGAGTGCCGACACTGCTTATAATTTCTATGTTATTGCACACTGTGCAAATGCAGGCTGTGACAAGTGCGACGAAAACGCTACGCTCCTGACAAATGTCAAAACCTCAGACACAAGAGTTACAGGCGTGGAATTCGTAACAAAGCCCGCATCAATTGCACCGGGCAAAACAGGCACAGTGAAGGCAAAGGTTATTCCCGAATATGCCGAAAACAAAAACATCACCTATAAATCCAGCAATCCCGCAATTGCTACAGTCAATGAAAAAACAGGCGAAATAACCGCTATCAAGACCGGCAGCGTAATTATCACCGCCACAAGTGAAGACGGCGGCAAGCAGGCTTCATACACACTTACAGTCAAAAATGTTGTTTCAACAGGCATTTCCGTTCCCACATCAATGAATCTCGTTGTGGGCGAAATGGCAGTTATCAACCCCATATTCACTCCCGAAGACACAACCAACAAAGCCTTCACCGTAACAGGTGCAGACTACAGCTATTCATACACGACCGGTTTTTGGCCTCTCCAGTCAACCAAAACAGAAACACTGAAAGTTTCAGATTATATCTCAATCGGCGCAAACGGTGTTATCAGAGGTCTTAAGGCAACCATCGAGCCTCAGACAAACAGAGCATTTGCTTTCACCCTTACAGTCAGAGCAAACGATTCAGGCAGAACTGCCACAGTAAGAGTGAGCGTTATCAAGAAAATGATAAATGTGACCTATATGGGTGATGATTCTCCCTGGTACTACGGTAACAGCGCAAAGCTCACAGCTACGGTTGATTCATCAATCAGCTCAAAATATCCGGTAACATCACTTAAATGGAAGTCAAGCGACACCTCAGTTGCAACTGTTTCACAGGACGGTACTGTCACCGTTAAGGGTAAAGGTTCTGCCACAATAACCGCTTACACCTCAGACAATGCCTATAACGGCACCTTCCAGATTTATTGCAGAAGCATAGTGGAAATAGAAAAGAGCTATTTTGAAGGCTGCAGACCCGGCTCATATTATCAGATTAAGGCTTCACTCAAGCCCGGCGGTGACGGCGAATCAGTAAGATTCGCATCAACAGACGAATCCGTTGCAACCGTTGACTCAAACGGCAATGTCAAGATGCTGAAAAACGGCGGCGTCAAGATTATAGTTATGACCAGCTTCGACACTGTCAACTATAAGGAAGTATGGCTCACCACCGACACCTTCACAAAACCCTCCGGCACAAAGCAGCAGCTCTTCAATCTTCTTAAAGAAAAGGCTGACTCAGTGAAAACAAGCGATAATCTTCCCGGCTTTATCCGCAACGATATATCTCACTTCACCAACTTTTCTCTCGTTAACACAGGCTCCTACGGTGATGTGATTAAGGAAGATGACCTTTACGGTATGTTCAGTGACCTTGCGGCTCCTAAGACCTTCGAGCAGAAAGCCGTTGCTTCCGGCTCAACTGCAGCATGGGAAAACTATATGCTCAACGTACCCGTAAGAGGACAGTATATGACTATTATTGAAGGTCTTGAAATGAGCGATATCAAGAGTGTTGTTTTCCTTGACAAAGGCTCTTACACCTATGACCTGAAGCTTATTCTCGAAGAAGAAAGCTTCACATATCTCCCCACTTCAGCAATCAGCACAAGACACGGCAAGGTCTTCGATATTCTCACAAGTGCATATCTCACCAGCGCACTCAATGCCATCAACAACAGCGGTGACGGTATGAAAATCACTTATGACTCCTTCGCTCAGCGTTACCATGACAGCTCACTTACCGTTTCTGTCAACAAGGTAACAGGCAAGGTAACGGATATGAAGTATGATATGAATATCGACATCAACATCAGAAACCTGAAGATTGCCTACTCCTTCGTTACTTACACCGCGAACATAGGCTTTACCTGCAACAATGCTGTTTCACTGGACTTCTATGAATACATAGACTAAGCTGAAGCGCATATAAATCCGTCTGAGAATGAGCAGTGTTGCTAAAAACAGAAAAGGGGTAATACGGATAGATTCCGTGTTACCTCTTATTTTTTAGCACTTTCATCTTTGATGGTAAGTAAGTGCGCTTTTTTCTCGCAGCATAAGTGTTATTCTGCCTGACAGCAGAGTGATATTATTGCTTTCAGCAATAGTGATATTTTATTCGCCAATAACTGCCCGAAGGTCAATAACACTATGCGAAGCATAATATCACTGCGAAGCAATAAAACTCTCCGCAAGGCGAATAAAACTGCCGAGTGTCCTTACACTCGGCTAAATCAGGTGGATTTTTTCATTGATTTTATATTACATTTATGTTAGAATGATACGGTACACTCAGAAAAGAAGGTGAAAAAGTGAAAGCACCATTAGCAGACAGAATAAGACCTCAGGGCATAGACGACATTGTGGGTCAGCGCCACCTTTTAGGCGAGGGCAAGGCACTGAGAAATATCATAGAAAGCGGTGAGCTGCCCAACCTTATCTTTTACGGCCCATCAGGCATAGGCAAAACAACCCTCGCTTCAATTATAGCTCTTCGCACCAACAGAAAATTTCACAAGCTCAACGGTACCTCTGCATCAACTGCAGACATAAAGGCTATCGTCTCGGAGCTTGACACTCTTGCTGCGCCTAACGGCATACTTCTCTATCTTGATGAGATTCAGTATTTCAACAAAAAGCAGCAGCAGACACTTCTTGACTATATAGAAAGAGGCGAGATTACACTTATCGCCTCAACAACAGAAAATCCCTACTTCTACATTCACGGAGCAATTCTCAGCAGATGCACTGTTTTTGAATTCAAAAGCGTTGAGCCTGAGGATATTATCCCTGCGGTGGAAAGAGCCTTCCGTTTCCTTGAAGAGGAAAGAAGCATAACCGTAGAAGCAGATGATGAGGTGCTTTTACATATTGCGCGCTCCTGCGGCGGTGATGTGAGAAAGGCTATGAATTCCGCTGAGCTTTGTGTACTCAGCACCCTGCCCGATGAAAACGGCAGAGTACATATAACAAAAGAAAAAGCAAGAGAGCTGACACAGAAAAGTGCCATGAAATATGACCGCGAGGGCGACGAGCATTACGACATACTCTCGGCATTTCAGAAGAGTATGCGAGGCTCTGACCCGAATGCGGCTCTCCATTATCTTGCGAGACTTCTTGAGGCAGGCGATCTGCCCTCGGCAACGAGAAGGCTTATGGTCTGCGCTGCCGAGGATGTGGGACTTGCCTACCCGATGATAATTCCCATTGTCAAGGCAGCCGTGGATATGGCTCTTATGGTGGGCCTGCCTGAGGCGCGGATTCCCCTTGCAGATGCGGTAGTGCTTGTGTGCAACTCACCCAAATCAAACTCAGCCTACCTTGCCTATGATGCGGCGGCTGCGGACATCAGAATAGGCAAAAGCGGCCCTATCCCCCGTCAGCTTCAGAATAAGCATTTTGACGGCGAGGACAACAATAACAAGGGTCAGTTTTATCACTACCCCCACGATTATCCGGGTCATTATGTAAAGCAGCAATATCTGCCCGATGCGCTGAAGAATAAAGCATATTATCAGTATGGAGATAACAAAAATGAGCAGGTGGCAAGAGAATATTGGGAGAAGATAAAGAAGTAATCACCAGCGTGTTTTGGTTACTTTTCCACGCCAGGAAAAGTAACGCCCGTCCGGCGAGGGCGAAAGAGTTACCCCGACAGTTTTTGAGGCTGTCGGGGTTAGTTTTATTATAACATTATTCTGATACAAATTGAGTTGTAGCAACAACCACATTTTCGCCTTCGTTTTGAGGCAGTGTATCTGTCCGTATCGATGCAGCCGCATCTGCCCCGGGCGGTACTGCAGGTGTGGTATAGGTTTTGCCCGGAATGCTCCCGTCAGAATTATATTCATACACCTCCGTATGCTCTTTAAAGGGTACATTTTCTTTAAGGTACTCTGCAAAAGCATCGGTTTTATCTTTTCCTGCAAAGAAGCATTTCTGATCGCCCAGAATGTTCGTTATAATGTAGCCGTCTGTCGTGACAGAAAAAGAAATATTCTTATACCCTAAAATTGGAAGGTCGGTTTCAACGCCGATTCTGTCATACGGGTGATTATATTCCACATTCTTTAAACTTGTATCCGAGAGGAGCATGTTCCATATCACATCATCATCAACATTCTCGTAGGTTCTTCTTGTGTGTTTGGAAAAAGTTTTACTGTATTCATAAGTATCATAGTAAACATCTCCAAAAACAACGGTGTTTCTAAGGTCCAGGTCGGTAATAAAATCTCCGAGAGTTTCCGGAAAATACCAAGGGTTAATGAACACATAATAGGCACTGTCCTCTCCTATCTGCACTGCTACGGCACATTTTGTGTTTATGTGCTTAATTGAATATATCTTTCCCTTTTCGGTGTAATTTTTATCTTCATATATGTCGTATCCTATCATATCGGCTTCTGAAATAAATTTAAGTATATGTTCTTTGCCTATTTCGTCAACCTGCGAGCTGTAGGTGATATCGCCCAGCTTTATTTCACGGAATTTCTCACTGATAACAAGGTCATCCCAATGGGGCATAATCATTGACTCTGTCCCTGTACGCGTTGTTGTCACGGGTGAGGCTGTTGTCTGCTCCTCCTGCTGAATTGCAGGAAAAGTTGTTTCGGTTGGTATTGTCCCTAATTCCTCATGCTGCTTTTCAGGGTCGGGTGTTTCAATAAGCACGGCAAGCTTATTACCTGTCACCTCAGTTCCTTCACTCGGTATCTCAAACAGGATATTTTCGCCGACACCAATACCAATCACTGCCACAATTACAAATATTGCGGCAACGGATGTTACCGCTGTCAGCTTTTTTCTTCTTGCTTTCTGCTGAGTGATATATTCGTCTCTGCGCTCTAAAACGCACTGAGAAATTTCGTTATAAGTTTTCATATTCAAAGCCCTCCTTTTCAAGCTCTGTTTTCAAAGTGTTCTTCGCTCTGTAAATGAGATTTTCAATCTGACGCTTGTTCTTTTTCATTATCTTTGCCGCTTCTTCATTGGAGAAATCTTCAAAATAAACAAGATACAGCACCTGAAAATATTCCTCTTTCAGCTTTCGCATTGTGCGGTGAAGAAGAATTTTCTGCTCTTTTTTAAGATGTTCAATTTCCACATTGGTTTCCTCTGCAATATAGTTGCTGACGTCTTCTATCGGCAAATCCGAAAACTTTGAGTTTTTTCTCAGATAATCTACCGTCACATTCCGTGCTATGGTATAAAGCCATGTTTTGAAGGAGCTTTTGCCCGAGAAGCGAGGCTTTTTAACCGCCAGCTTAAAGAAGGTTTCTTCCATTAATTCTTCTGCGGTGAAAATATTTTTTACATAGGTGTTTATGTATAGGGTCAGACCGTCTTTGTAGTCTCTGATTATTTCTGTCAGTCCTGTGTCATCACCATCAAGGTAACGGCGGTAGCTACTTGCACCGATATCCATTGATTTTCTCCTTTCCGAAAAGCGTGTTTTTTATGCCCTTCAACTATTAGACGAAGATTTATATGAAAACTCTCACCGAAACTTAATAATTTCTCAAATAAAATCGGCGGGAGGAAATAAAAAAGGGACGCGAGTTTCACCCGCGTCCCAACATTATTATTTTTCCTCGCTCGCCGCGTGGCGTTACTTTTCCTGACGCGGTTGACCCCTCAGTCTTTTGCTTCGCAAAATCCAGCTCCCCTTTCAGGGGAGCCAAGACGAATCAAAAACGCGCTGTTATTCTCTTATCTCTCTTCTCTGAAGTAAGGCAGGCCCAGACTTTCGGGGGGCTGATTTTCCTTTTTCTTCATAAGGCTTGTGGTGATAAGAATAACAATTGTTACAAGGTAAGGAAGCATTTTGAAAAGCTCCTTTGTTGCACTTGTAAGACCCGGCACAAAAATCTCTGCAATGTAAAGGCCGCCGAAAAGGAAGGCGCCAATCACCGCAAGATTAGGCTTCCACACAACGAAAATAACCAAGGCTACTGCAAGCCAGCCTCTGTCGCCGAAGGACTGGGTATCCCACAGACCGTTGGAGTAGTCGATAGCATAGTAAAGACCGCCAAGACCTGCAATAACACCGCCAAGGCAGGTGGCAACATATTTATATTTCGTTACGCTTATGCCCGCAGCGTCAGCCGTTGCAGGGTTTTCACCCACAGCACGAAGGGAAAGTCCCGTTCTCGTCTTCTTCAGCACAAACCATGACACAAAAGCAATGATAAGAGCAAGATAAAACATAAAGCCGTGTGAAAAGAAGATTGTACCTATAGCACCTAACTTGTCATAAAAAGGCACAAGGGGCATTTTGTACGCTGCCGCAGTGGCAGGTATGGAGTTGTTGCTTATGCCCAGTATTGTTGAAATAGCACCGCCGTAGAAATTACCCAGACCTGAGCCGAAAATTGTAATTGCAAGACCCGTTACATTCTGATTTGCACGAAGTGTAACAGTAAGGAAGCAATATATCAGTGAAAGCAGAAGCGAGCAGGCAACACTGCACAGAAGTGACACGAGAAGGCCTACAACACCGTTGGGCTCAGCCACGGAGTTTTCATAGACGAGTGCGCCTACAATACCTGCCACACCGCCGCTGACCATTATACCGGGGATGCCTAAATTAAGGTTACCGCTTTTTTCGTTGAGAATTTCACCGTTTGAGCCGTAAAGCAAAGGCAGACCCTGAGCAACTGCTCGTGAGAGAATATATGCAAAATCCATATTATTTGCCCTCCTTTGCTTTCTTGTTTGACTTTGTGAAAATCACCTTATAGTTTATAAAGAACTCACTTGCAAGGATAATGAAAAGTGCAATACCTACAACAACATCGGAAGCGAAGTCATTGAGATTACAGGTTGAAGCAATCTTTGCCGTACCTATATCAAGGAATGAAACAAAGAAGGATGTGAGCATCATCACCAGGGGATTAAGATGAGCAAGCCACGCAACAATAATTGCAGTGAAGCCGTTACCTCCCACTATATCACTCTTTACAAGGTGGTGAGTACCGCTGACAAGCAGGAAGCCTGCAAGACCGCAAAGCGCGCCTGATATAGCCATTGTTCTGATAATAACCTTCTTTACGTTGATACCGATATATCTTGCTGTGTTTTCACTTTCACCAACAACGGCAATTTCATAGCCCTGCTTTGAATATTTCATATAGATATAGGAAAGAAGCGTCACAACAAGAATTATCACTATACTCCAACCATAGTCAACACCGAAAAGCTGTGGGAGCTTACCTGTTGTGAGTGTTGACATAACACCTGCACCCTTTTGCTTTTCCCAAACGACTGCAAAGAATTTAACCACCTCTCTGGCAGCATAGTTCATCATAAGTGTGAAAAGAGTTTCATTTGCCTTTATGGCTGCTTTGAAAAAGCCGGGGATTATGCCCCACAAAGCACCTGCGGCAACACTTACAATAAACATTATAAGTATAAGCAAAGCTCCGTTCATATCAGGCAGCAGCTTTACCACAACACAGGATGCCAATGCACCGATAAGTGCCTGACCCTCTGCACCGATATTCCAGAAGCGCATCTTGAAGGCGGGAGCCAGAGCAACGGCAAGACACAGCAGCGCGCAGGTATCTCTGAGCGTTATTTTAATTCGTCTTACAGTGCCGAAGGCACCTTCAAGCATTTCACCGTAAACATCAAAGAAAGAAATCTTGCCGCTTGTTATAAGAATAACCGTAATACCGCAGGCAATAAGGGCAATGAGTACACTGGCAATTCTGATGCCGTAAGAAAGCTTCGCGCTTATGTCGGTACGCTTTGCAATTCTTATAAGGGGTTCTTTTGCTGTTTTAACCTTCACTGTGCATCCTCCTCACCTTTCAACTTTGCCGGAAGATTGGTCATCATCATACCTATATCTTCCTTTGTGGCACTTTTTCCGTCAACTATGCCGCTTATCTGACCGTGGCACATAACTAAAATTCTGTCGCAAAGCTCAATGAGTACGTCAAGGTCTTCACCCACGAAAATAACCGCCGTACCCATTTCCTTCTGAGCGTTGAGAAGATTATAAATCGTATATGAGGAATTTATGTCAAGACCTCTTACGGGGTACGCTGCCATAAGCACCGTAGGTGAAGCCGCAATTTCTCTGCCTACGAGTACCTTCTGAATATTACCGCCCGAGAGCTTTCTTACAGGCGTGTCCGTACCGGGAGTAACAACCTCAAGGTCGCTGATTATCTTATCTGCAAGCTTTTTCGGGTCTTTTCTGTGAAGGAACATACCCTTGCCGCCCTTGTATGAGCGAAGCATCATATTGTCGGTTATACCCATGGAGCCTACAAGCCCCATACCCAGTCTGTCTTCAGGAACGAAGGAAAGGCGTACGCCTAAATCTCTTATCTGCAGAGGTGTTTTGTCCCTGAGATTTTCTTCCTTGCCCGTTTTGGGATCATAATAAATTATTGAACCGCTTTTAAGGTGCTGCAGACCTGCAATTGCCTCAAGAAGCTCTTTCTGCCCGCTGCCTGCGATACCTGCAATGCCGAGGATTTCACCTGACTTTGCAATAAAGGAGACATTTTTAAGAATCTGCACACCCTCTTTGTTTGTGACAGAAACATTTGTCAGAGAAAGTCTTTTTTCGCAGTCGTGAGGCTCTGCTCTTTCAATATTGAGAGAAACCTTCTTGCCCACCATCATTTCAGTAAGGCTCTGCTCTGTGGCATCATTGGTTTCAACTGTGCCGATATACTCACCCTTACGAAGCACCGCAACCTTATCTGAAAGTGAAAGCACCTCACCCAGCTTGTGAGTAATGATAATGATAGCCTTGCCGTCATCCCTCATATTACGAAGAATGCTGAAAAGATTTTCCGTCTCCTTGGGTGTGAGTACCGCCGTAGGCTCGTCGAGAATGAGAATCTCTGCACCGCGGTAAATAACCTTGATTATTTCAACGGTCTGCTTTTCCGAAACGGACATCTCATAAATTTTCTTCATAGGGTCAATCTTAAAGCCGTACATATCGCAGATTGCCTTGATTTTTTCGGCACTTTTCTTAAGGCTGAGCTTGCCCTCATCCTTGAGACCGAGTATGACATTTTCAGTGACCGTAAGAATATCCACCAGCTTGAAGTGCTGATGTATCATACCGATTTTATAGTCAAAGGCATCCTTGGGAGACTGAATGGATGCTTCCTTGCCGCCGACAAAAATCTGACCCTCATCAGGATGATAAATACCCGAAAGCATATTCATAAGAGTTGTCTTACCGCTTCCGTTTTCACCTAAGATTGAAAGGATTTCACCTTTGCCTACGGTCATGGAAATATTTTTATTTGCAGTAACACTGCCAAAACGTTTGGTAATGTTTCTAAGCTCAATTGCCACGTCGGACATTGTTTTCTACCTCCATAACTGCTTTATTCACTCATAAAAACCGCAAAGTTTTTACGGCTTTTATCAGCAAATAATATTTGCTTTTACCTTTATTGCTTCGCATTAAAAGTACCATTAGCGGAGTGGGTCACACTCCGCTACGGTAATAATTTTTTTGTGAATTATCAGATAATTTCGATGCCGTCAATGATGATGCTGAAATAGGGAGCGCTTCTGTGAAGTGATTCAGCAACTTCGCCGTCAATAACTGCTTCTGTGTCAGCTGTGAAAGCGGGGTCTGCAACTGCATCGGCTGTGTATGATGTAAGGTGACCTTCATCGTCAACCTCAGCAACAACAAACTGATTTTCGGGTCTGTCAAGTGTTACTGTGAATGTCTTAGTGTCAAACACCTTGATTGAGCCGTCCTTGAGACCTGCCTTAACTTCTTCAACCTTAGCCTTCATATCTTCTGTAACGTTTGCATCGTTATACTCTGTGAGAATAACTGAGCCTGTGTCAATTGTGCCGCAGAAGTCTGCTTCAACAGCTTCGCCTGCTGCAACCTTTGTGAAGATATGCTCGAAGTAAGGTGTCCAGTTAATCTTTGATGAAACAAGGTTAGCTGTGGGAGCGATATCGTTGAAGTTGATGTTGTAACCAACATGGTAAACGGGGTTGCCGTTCTTTGTTTCAGTTTCGCAAGCCATGGGTGAGCCGTCTGTGTCAGCATGTTCACTCATAAGAACAACGCCTGCCTTGATAAGCTTCTTAGCAGCTTCCTGCTCGAGAGCAAGGTCAGCCCATGAATCTGTGTAGGTTACTGTCATTGTTGCGCTGGGGCATACACTCTTAGCACCGAGATAGTATGATGTGTAGCCTGAGATGCACTCTGCATAGGGCTTAGCTGAGATATAGCCCATCTTAGCTTCTTCTGCAGTGATTTTGCCTTCTTCAATAAGCTGGTTGAGCTTGAGACCTGCAACAACGCCGGCAAGATATCTGCCTTCATAGATTGAAGCAAAGGCATTGTGGAAGTTTTCTACGCCTGCAATTTTAGCGTTTGTGCCTGTTGCATGGAAGAACTGAACATCGGGATATTCCTTAGCAGCCTTGATTACAAATTCTTCGTGACCGAAGGAGTCTGCAAAGATGATATCACATTCGTCTTCAACGAGTTCAACACAGGCATCGTAACAAGCTGAATCCTCGGGAATGTCCTTCTTGAAAAGAAGATTTGTTTCCTTGTTGATGCCCAGATTGTCGCAAGCCGCTTCAACTGCAAGCATGAAGTTTTCGTCATAACCTACTGTTTCGTTATGAAGAAGAACAACACCTATTTTAAGGTCTGCCACTGCTGAATTTTCTTTGCCTGCATTGGGATCTGTGGTCTGTGTGTCGTCTCCGTTGCCGCCGCATGCTGCAAGTGTGAAGAGCATAAGTGCTGCAAGGAGAACTGCAAGAATTTTTTTCATAGTTTTTCCTCCGTTTAATTTTTTATTTTAACTGCCCTGAAGACAGTCGGTTACTACTTTTTAAAAATTACAGTGCCGTCTGTCATTGATTCGATAACTGCAAGGGATTCCACTCTCACACCTTTTTTCTCAACGCGATCTCTGCCCTGCTGGAAAGCCTTTTCAATTGCTATTGCACAGCCTGCAACCTCTGCACCTGCCTGATGGCAGAGATCAATAAGTCCTACCAGCGAATTGCCTTCTGCAAGGAAATCGTCTATGATAAGCACCTTGTCATTTTCACCAAGGAAGTCCTTTGATACAATAACATCATACTCCATACCGTGAGTAAAGGAACGCACCTGAGTTTTATAAACAGATGAAGCTATATTCTTAGTCTTGGTCTTTTTTGCAAATAATACCGGACAATTGAAAAACTGCGCAGCTATACATGCTATTCCTATACCTGAGGCTTCAATGGTAAGGATTTTGTTTACTCCGCAGTCTTTATAAAGGCGCAACATCTCTTCGCCCATTTTGTTAAGCAAATTTACATCTATCTGGTGGTTAAGAAAGGAGTCAACCTTGAGTATGTTGCCGGGAAACACCTGTCCGTCTTTAAGGATTCTTTCTTCTAAAAGCTTCATATTTTTACCGCCTGATTTTTAATTTTATTATTATGGTTATTTTAACAAGTTTCTGCATTTTTTTCAATAGAAATATACAATTTTGTGTATTTTACACAAACAAAAAAGGAGCGTTTTGTACACTCCTTTTATCCTTATCTCTTTTCTATGAGTATGAGTTCTTCCGCAGTCAGCTCTCTGCACTGACCTTCTTCCAGCCTTTCGTCAAGGCAAAGCTCACCCATTTTTATGCGTCTGAGTTCAAGGACCTTGTTTCCCAATGCGGCAAACATTCTCTTTACCTGATGATATTTACCCTCGCATATCTCAACCTGCGCCATGGGCACGGTACCGCCGAGAGCCGTAACCTCTGCCTCAAGACAAAGAGTGCCGTCCTTGAGCTCAATGCCCATTTTAAAAGCCTCCACATCAGCCTCGGTCAGCTCCCTCTGCAATGTGGCAACATAGGTTTTCATTATGTGATTTTTCGGCGAGAGAATCCTGTGAGCGAAGTCGCCGTCATCGGTTATAAGCACAAAGCCCGTAGTGTCGCCGTCGAGCCTGCCTGCAGGGAAAAGTCCCTCACGGCGCAGCTCTTTCGGAACAAGATCAATAACCGTAGGCTGTGTCGGATCCTCTGTTGCAGAAATAACACCCTTTGGCTTGTTGAGCATAATATAAAGGTGCTTTTTATAGCCAAGTGCTTTGCCGTCTATTGCAATCACAGTTTTTTCGGGATCAGCCTTTATGTCACTGCTTTTCACCGCAACACCGTCAAGGGTAACCCTACCCTGTTTAATAAGCTTTTTAACATCGCTTCGTGAATACCGACCCTGGGAGGCGATTATTTTATCAAGTCTTTCCATAGCTTATTTGATTCTCTTTATCTTGCTGCCCTTGACAAAGAAAACTCTCTTTGCATAAGGGAAAAGGAACTCGTCATTCATTGAATCTGTATAGAAATCATCAATAACACCGTTTGGATATGCCTCACGGAAAAACTCTATCTTTCTCTCGCGGAAGCAAGGTCTGCCGAATTCACCTGTTCTCAGGTCAAACTCAGAAGCAAGATAGTGCTTTATGCCCAGGCGCTTGCAGATTTCGTCCATCTGAAATTTAGGTGAGGCGGTGATAATAAGGTCATCCTCTTTCTGAATTTCTCTGTAAAAGGGCTTGATCTGCTTTTCGTGCTTATCCCAGAATGCCTTTGACATTTTTTCCGGATCGGGATGATTTCTGTCAATAAAATCCTGAAGCACATCACCGTACTGAGCAATAAGATCTTCAAAGCGAAGATTGGTGGCGCGGTAATCCTTCATTATCTTAATAAGATCGGGAACATATCTTAAAAGTGAGGGGTATTGCATAAATAAATCCTTGAAAAAGTCAAGGTTACTGTCGCCGTCATAAATGGTATCGTCAAAATCGTAAACGTTCATATTTTATCCTTTCGGGTTTTATTCGGGTTTATCAAGCTTCAGATATTCGTCTTTGACTAAACCCAGCTTTTTAAGTGCAAAATGAATTAAGAGTGAAAGCACCGCAGGTGCCACAAAGTGCATAACTGCTATAAGAATAATTGTTTTTGTGCTGCCAAAATCGGCACTCATGGCAGAGTATGCGCCGAACTGTCCCACAAAGCCGCTGGTACCCATACCTGCACCGGTGGGGATATTTGTCATTTTAAGCACGCAGGTGGAAACGGGACCGAGAATTGCGCCTGCAAGAGTTGGAGCAATAACTATCTGAGGATGTCTCATTATGTTTGCAAACTGAAGCATGCTCGTACCCACGCCCTGAGAAATGAGACCGCCCACGCCGTTTGCCTTGAAGGAGGTTACTGCAAAGCCTATCATCTGTGCGGCACAGCCTACTGCAGCAGCACCTGCCGCAATACCGTCAAGCCCCAGCATAATAGCAATGGCCGCCGAGGATATGGGAGCTGTCAGAGCAAGACCCATAAGCACGGAAACGGTAATGCCCATGGGGAAGGGATGAAGCTGAGTAGCCTTGTTGATAACTTCACCGAAGCCTGACATAAAATCAGAGAGGTAAGGACCTATAAAAGTGCTGACAAAGCCGCCTGTCACAATGGCAATTATGGGAGTGACAACTATATCAATTTTTGTTTTGCCTGCAACAAGGGAAGCAACCTCGTTTGCAACCACTGCAGAAACATATGCACCTACGGGACCGCCAAGCTCATAGCCGAAAGCACCTACGGCAATACATGAAAATATAACAAGAGGCTTTGATTTAAGTCCGTAGGCAATTGCCGCACCTATTGCACCGCCAACTACGGGAGATGAAGCTGCAAGCACGCCCGAAAAGCTTGCAAGAATTTCAAGGTGAGGTATTTTTGACAGCTGACTTATAATAAGTCCCACAATAAGAGAAGAGAAAAGTCCCAGAGCCATAAAGCTCATGGCATCAACAAAATAGCGTTTCAGATATTTTTTTATCATTTTTCCACATCCTTACAGTATATTGTTTAATATTATAATCCAACAAATTAAAATATTCAACTGCAAAATAAAAAAATACCACTGTGTTGACAAAGAAAATTTTTAACCTATAATTAAAGTAACAGGTATATATTACCATACCGAAGGAGTAATGCGTATGTTAGATAAAATAAGACAGTTTATGGTGGGAAGATACGGCAACGACCAGCTTAATCTCGCCCTTTTGATTTTCGGCTGTGTGCTGACCTTTTTCCTCTCATTTTTTGATGCACCCTACCTGAGATATTTAGGTCTTATCCCATACATTCTTGCCGCAGTGAGAATGCTCTCCAAGGATATCGGCAAAAGGCAGCAGGAAAACCTGAAATTTCTTAAAATCAGCGCACCCTGGAGACAGTTCATCATCAAAAAAGTAAAGCAGTTTCAGGATAAGGATCACAGATATTATCAATGTCCTCAGTGTCACAACACATTGAGAGTACCCAAGGGCAGAGGCAAAATAAAAATCAGCTGTCCCTTCTGCAGTAAAGAGTTTATTAAAAAAACATAAAAAATGCGAGGCGTCGGACCTCGCATTTTTATTTAAGCTTATCTTGCGTTTACGGTTTCAAGCATTGTGTAGTAGAAATCCTCAAAGCTTGTCAGATAGTCAATTGTGCCACAGAAATCAAAGTGGTCAAAGCCCACCATAGGTGTCATATAATACCATCTGCCGCGCTCAATAACTTCGCCATTTTCAATTGCAGCTTCAAAATTCTTTGCTCTTTCCGCCTCCTCGGCAGGGTACAAAGCACTTGCAAGAGGAACAATGCCGTCATTTATTGCCCAGTTTTTATCCATATAAACGCCATCGATTGTTTTTCCCTCAAGAGCGCCGATAAAAATTGATGTGGGAATAAACATCTGGAAATTTGAAGCAATGGGCATTTGTGTGCCGCATTTGGTTTCTTCGGACGAAATGCAGGAATATGAATAGTAGTAAGCGCTATCAACGGTTTTAATCTTTTTGTTGAGTTCTATTGCTCCGCGCAGTGTCATATCAGTGCCGCAGTTGTCGTTTGCCTTAACAAAATTGCTTATTGTTTTAAGACTGAATTTTGCCTTATCCTCTCCTTGCTTCGGAGTGATGCCGAAGTGACCCAGCTGGAGGTCCCACATCATAAGGTTTCTGCCGAAGAAGACACCTGCAAGGTGAAGACCCGCACCGATTAATGCAAGCAAGCCGTTGTCAACAATAAGGTTTGCAATGGGTGAACCGTTATGCACACCGGAAAAAGTTATAACAGAATGTATGCCTTCTTTGTGACCGCCTGTGAAAAGAGGAGATATATCATCACCTGTTGCAGCCTTTTCATCTGCATCGCCGTAAGCAATAAGAGATGCAAAAAGTCTTACTGTGGGGCCACCGAAGCTGTGACCTACCAGATTTATGGGACTTTTCATATCCCAGGCTTTGCCCATAAGCTCTTTTCCCGAATAATCATAGCCGAAGCGGTCATGTCCGTGAGCTTTTGAATGTGCCTGACCGTAATCCACAACAGTACCCATAAGCTGAGCATAAAGCTCGCAGGCTCTGTCCCATGCACTGCTGAGAGGTCCGACAACTGCCGCATAAGCTTCTATGCCGTTGTCGTTATAAAGCTTTATAACATCGCCCTCGGATTCGGCCCAGCCGCCCCAATAGGCTTCACCGTTATAGTCAGCCCAACCGCCCATTCCGTGAACAAAAACATAGGGGTAGTCTGTTGCGAAATTGCTCTTATCAAGAGTGCGCACAGTTCCGTCTTCTGCCGACGAAGGCATAATGCACACACAAAGAGCTAAAACAATTACCAATAAAAGAGAAATAAGTTTAGTTGCCTTTTTCATAAAATCTCCTCCTGAGTTTATTTTGCATTTATATTTTATTTAAAAAAAGTACATTTGTCAATATAAAAAGCTCCGTCAAATCAATAACGGAGCTTTTTCTTTATCTGTTAAAAGGGAAATCTCACAAGTGAAGCAAACTTTGCGAAAGCATATGCAAGCTTGTAATATCCTACCATGAAGAAAGCAACAAACTTTTCACCGAAGGTTGAGCTTGTACTGCTTGCAATAATGCGGTTAGCCATAAGAGGATCTTCCACATCAAACATATCTCTGAGGAAAATTACATCTGTTTCATAGGCATTGAGGTCTTTTTCGTCAAGCTCAATTACTCTGAGGCCTCTGTTTTCATCACCGTATGAGCCGAAGCCGCAGGTGGGTGTCTGGATAATATCCATACCTCTGTAGGGCATAACAAAGCTGTTTTTATGGTCGTGACCTACTGCAAGACCGAGAACGTTGCCGTTATCAACCATAGCATCAGCCTGACCGTTTGAATAGAAGGGCGGACAGCTGTCTTCACTGACAAAGGTTTCTTCATCAATATACTCGGGAGGCATAACATAGATGTCACCCTTCCACCTAACATCATAGTTTTCGTTATAAATTGACTCATCGCCTATAATTTCATAAATCACACCATTTGCATCTGTGTAATATTTACTCTCATCAAGATTTTCAGTGTCAAGCTCTGCGAGTTCTTCCTCAGTGAGATGACGGTAAATCATCTTATATGAACCGCCGTAAACCTCAGGAATGATAATGTGCTGGAAGGCAAGTGAGGGAATGGGAGCACCGCCGTTTTCCGCCGCAAGAGCCTTTTCTGTTCTGATGTACCAATCAATCTGATCCTTTTCCACACAGCCGTAGCCGCCCAGGTCATTTTCGTGGTTATATGTCTGTGAGTCAAAGAACCAAAGGTTAAATGCCTTTTTTGTTTCATCCTTCGATGAATAAATGGGGATATTATACGTGCCGAAGCCCGCCATTTCTTCTGTGTCTGCAACACCTACAAAGCAGTTGTAGCTTTCATAGATTTTCCACTGAAGCTCCTTGCTCAGAACATTATTCTCATCGTCGTGGTTACCGTAAACAATAGCAACAGGAATATTTCTCTGCTGAAAAATTGACATAAAGTTGTTGATGTTCATCTTGATAGCGCCGTAGGTAAAGCCCCAACCTGAACCGATGTTGTCACCTGTAAGCACAACTAAATCGGGCTTTTCCATTTCGACCGCAGCAGTAATGAAATCCTCTGCCACTGTATTCAGGAAGAAGCCGTCCTGAATGTCGGCAAGCTGCATAATCTTGAATTTTCCGTCAGCACCGAAACGGAGTGTTTTGTCAGCTTCTTCTTTTCTCAAGAAAGTTGCCGAGCCTGCAAAAGCAAAGCATGAAATCAGCATGACACAGACAAGAAGAAAAGCAATTGTTTTTTTCATAAGAACCTCTCCTTTGATTTTCTAATTGCACCTATTTTATCAACTAATTGTAAACAAACAATGTACTCACCACTTTTTTTAGGCTTTTTTTAAGCATAAGCTATAAAAATATCACCGTAGTGCTGAGTTTTTTCTTTATGCATAAGATCTAAATTTAAACACTGTTAATAAATTAATAAAAATTAAGATTTATAATGTAGAGATGAGTTGATATGTGTTTTTTCTTTAGGCATATCAATTTATATATTAAACTAAAGATATACGGAGGCGAAAATGAAATTCCCTGAAATAGACTTCACTACTGTAAGTCACCCCTATCCAGAAACAACTATGTTCGGTGCAATTGCAGCCTCAGCGGCAAGAGTGCCTTATGCACCTGCACTTAACTTTATGGGCAAATATACAACCTACGCAGACTTTGTTGCAAAAATCGAAATGGCTGCAGGAGCATTCCTCAAAGCAGGCATAAAAAAGGATGATGTTGTAACCATCTGTATGCCCAACACACCCCAGGCAGTTATCTGCCTTTATGCTCTTAACAGAATAGGTGCAATTGCTAATATGGTCCATCCGCTTTCATCAGGCAAAAACATCACATTCTATCTTGACTATTCAGACAGCAAGATGATTCTCACTCTCGACCAGTTTTACGAGAAGGTTGAAAAGGCTGTAGGCGAAGCTAAGAACCATGTTAAAATCATCGTAGCAAGAATTCAGGAGGAGCTTCCCTTCATCAAAGCCGTTGCTTTCAAATATCTGAAAAACAGACAGAATCTCAAATTCCCCGGCAAGGGCGGTCTTGTATGGTCAGACTTCGTTAAAACAGGCAAAGGCGTGACACTCCCCCCCGTTGAATTCAGCAAGGAAAAGGCTGCGGTTATCCTTTACAGCGGCGGTACCAGCGGCACACCCAAGGGAATTTATCTTTCAGACCGGAACTTCAACTGTCTTGGTATGCAGGTTGCCGAAATTTCAGGCTGCAACCTTGACTACGGTTGCAAATTCCTTTCAGTTATGCCTATTTTCCACGGCTTCGGTCTTGGTATCGGCATTCATACCGTACTTGAAAACGGTGCTATGTGTATTCTTATTCCCCAGTTCACTAAGGAAAGCTACGCTAAAGACGTACTCAAGCACAAGCCTAACTTCATCGCAGGCGTACCCACACTTTTTGAGGCACTTCTCAAGGTTGATATTTTCAACGGTGCTGACCTTTCATTCCTCATCGGTGTATTCAGCGGCGGTGATGCTCTGAGTCCCGAGCTTAAGAAGAGAGCTGACAAGTTCTTCAAGGAGCATAATGCAAACCTTCAGATCCGTGAAGGCTACGGACTTACGGAATGCGTAACTGCTTCATGTGTTACACCCAAGGACAGAGCTAAGGTAGGCTCTATAGGTCTTCCCCTTCGTGATACGGACTACCGTATAGTTGAGCCGGGTACCTTCAACTTCCTGCCGGCAGGCGAAATGGGCGAAATTATTATTTCAGGTCCCACACTTATGCTTGGCTATAAGGATGCCGAGGAAGAAAACGCAAAGACAATACGCATTGACGAAAACGGCAAGCGCTGGCTCTTCACAGGTGACGCAGGCTATATGGACGAGGAGGGCTTCGTTTACTTCAAGCAGAGAATGAAGAGAATGATTGTAACAAGCGGTTACAATGTTTATCCCTCACATATTGAAAATATGATTGACAAGCACCCTGATGTTGACTATTGCTGTGTTATCGGTGTGAAAGACCCCTATAAGATGCAGAGAGTAAGAGCCTATATTGTACTCAACAGTGGCGTGGAAAAGAGCGATGCAACAAAGCAGAGCATTCTCGCTCACTGCAAGGAGTATCTTGATGTGTTTGAAAGACCCAAGGAGATTATTTTCAGAGACGAGCTTCCCAAAACTCTTGTAGGTAAGGTTGCTTACCACTCACTTGAAGAGGAAGCTGAAAAAGAAGAGGTAACAGTATGAACAGCGAAATAAGAAAGACCCGTAAGGGCTACCGTTTCAATGCGGTAGTTTCAATGACACTTATAAACCTTCTCAAAAAGAAGGTTATTCACGAAAACAACGTTCACCTTGAATATCACAAGCCTCAGAACAAGCCCTTTATTCTTATTGCCAACCACACGGAGGCTTTTGACCCGGGCTATGAAATGGTGGCTATGGGCAGATATATCCGCTATGTTTCAAGTGACCACGTGCTGAGAATGAAGGCGGGCTGGGTTTTCACAAAAATCGGCGGTGTTATCATTAAGCATAGAGACAAGCCCTCCGAGATTATCAATGAGGATATCAAGCGCAATCTCAGAGCAGGAATCCCCGTAGGTCTTCATGCCGAGGGTGCTATGACCACCAACGGTCAGACAGGCTTTATTTCCGAGCATACGGGTCAGCTTGTCAAGGATGCCGGGGTGGCACTCATAACCTATAAGTTTGTTGGCGGGTACCTGAGAAAGCCCCGTTGGGCAAACACAGCCCGAAAAGGCCCCATCACAGGTCACTTTGTAGGCGAATACAGTGCCGAAGAGCTTTCAAAGCTCACCGCCAAGGAAATCACGGAAATTATACGCCGTGATACATATGTCAATGTTTATGAGGAGCAGAGAAAAGATCCTCAGGATTACAGCGGCGAAAACCTCGCAGAATGTGTTGAGCGTGTGCTTTATGTCTGCCCCCAATGTAACAAGGTAGGCACTCTTCACAGCAGCGGCAACTTCCTTAAGTGCGACTGCGGATATGAAGTAGAAATGAAAGCAGACGGCTTCTTCCACAATATGGGTAAGGGACTTCATCACGACAACGTTCTCGACTGGGATTTATGGCAGAGAGATGTGTGGAAGAATATGCTTCTCACTGCAAAGGATGACGAAGTAATCGTAGAGGAAAAGGGTCAGCTTGTTAAAACAGTTGACGGCGAAAATGAAGTTATCCTCTCAGAAGACGGCATTCTCAGACTGTATAAGAATAAGTTTGAAATTATCCTCGGTGACGGCAAAGAGCCTATCGTAATGGATATGAGCAAAATGAAGCAGGTTTCACTTGCGAATAAGGATACTCTTCTGCTTGTTGACGATAAGATTTTCCTTGACATCGACTCAAAAACTCCCCGCTCACCCTCAAAATATATTGCAGCGTGGAGATATCTCACCGACAGACCCTATTATTAATGACCCGCAGGGTCAATTCATGCCGAAAGGCAATTCATGCACCTTATGCAATTCATGACCGCAGGTCAATTCATAAAAAATCAACCCGACAGAGCAATCTGTCGGGTTCTGTCATTTACTTTGTTTTGCGAACTTTTCTTTTTATAAAATTCATAATTCCTAATTCATAATTCATAATTACAGCAAAGGCAACCAATCCAAACAAGCTCACCATCGCACCGAGCCTTATCCCCGGCACAACATACCTGAACTCAACCTCGTGCTGACCTTCTGTTATATCCGCGCAGGTGAGATAGGCTGCAGCTTTTTCGGTGACCACCTTTTCGCCGTCTATGAATATCTCCCAACCGCCGTCATAAGGCAAAGTTGTCAGCAGCACTCCGTCTTTTTCTGCGGTGATGTTACCCTTTATCTTGTCCGTGTCGAAATATGTCAGGTCTATGCCGTTCTTCTTCAGTTCCGCCATCTGAGAATTGAAGTCACCTTCACTCAGTGCCACACTGTCCCAGAGTGCCTGCTGAGCCTCGTCGTCCACCTTGAATGAGTGCAGGTCAATTCCCTTTACGGCAGGGTCCGCAAGAAAAGCAAGAGGCAGTGCGTTTTCGTTGACGGTTACGGTTTCGCCGTCTTCTTCAAGGATATATTTTATGCCGAATAGACTGTTTAAAATATCTGACTGATTATAGCGTGTGCTGACATTTTTTGCATATCTTTCCATGCCGAGACGCTGAAAAAACTCATAGGCATCCCCGGACATAGTTGAAGAATAGTAGCATATACCTCTGTAATTATACTGCTGAGGGTAGTTGTTTTTCTTTTCGTCAGTCCAGGCAAGTCGGGCAAAAATATCCTCATCGTCAAGGGCGGTGAACTCCGCCATGCTCTCCTCATAGCGCTGCAGAGAATCCACTCTTGCCGCCCACACCTGAGATGTGAGCTGATACATTGCGCTCAGGGACGCGCCTAAGATTATCACTGCCGACAAAAATGCCGCCGCCCCTTTTCGGAAGTTCAATTTATGAGTACCCTCTGCCGCAACCGTCAGTATGAGGAATATAACAAGAAAGCTCTGTCTTGCAGGCAGCTGATTGGGGAAGTGGAAGCCGTGCCACAGATATTCACCTATGTTGGTACACATAGAAACAAACATAAAGGTGACAAAGCCTGCGTAGAGCAGCTTTTCCCGTTTAGGTGCCTTTGCCATAAGGAAATAGAAAAGCATTATCACCACTGCAATAAGGCTGCAGTAAAGGTTAGGCTCACCGTATTCGAGAGATATTTCCTGAAAAGGAAGAAGTCTCATAAGAAGTGCGCCGAGAGTGTATTTTATTTCTACAACTTCATTGAAGCCTGCCTCACTTGCAAGGGTCAGAGAGAGAGCCTTTGCCACAGGAATAAGGCTAACTGCCGCCATAGCTCCCGCTGTGAGAGAGCCAACACCGAAGCGCACGCAGTGTGAAAATCTGTCTTTCATTTCCATTCTCTCTTTAAGCAGAAGAAACAGAAAATAAAGCACACTGAAAATGCACACCATAAAGCTCAGATAAAAGCATGTCCATATGCTCAGAAACAGTGTGGCGGTATATAGGCTCAGCTTTTTATTTTTCACAAGCTCCTCTATGCCCATAACAACCAAGGGCAGCAGCACAATAACATCAGTCCACATGAGCTGATTTATAAATGCCACCATATAGCCGCTCAGCGCCCATGCCGTTGACAGAGCAAGACAAAAAAGCTGTGTCTTTTCCTCTGTGAGATTTCCGTGTTTTCTTATGAGCCTCAGGCAGAAGAAAAGTCCTGCAAGGCCGATTTTTATCATAATAAGAAAATGTATGGCTTCTATCTGCCACTCATGGGGCACCATATAGACAAGCAGCCACAAAGGGCTGTTGGTGTAATAAGCGCTCTGCGCCCACAGATTAAAACCCAATGCGCCGTTAAAGGAATAAAACACTTCCCCGTCTTTCAGTGCTTCGGTCATATTCATAAGCATAGGGTAGTATTGTGAAAAGCCGTCCATTGAGCAGAGTGTTCTGCCGCCGAAAGGCTCAATGCCTCTTATGATGTAGCTGACAAGCACCACAAAACAGGGAATAATAAAGGCGTATGCAAGGGTAAGATATTCAATTTTCTTATCTTTTGCAATTGTTTTCATAAGGAAGCTTACTCCTCGTCGGGTTTTGGAATTGAGCTGAGGTAATCGTTGCATTTCTTTTCGCCCTCAGAAACAAGGGCATTTGTTCTTTCCATTGAGGCCTTAGCCTGAGAAAGTCCGTTGCTTGTTTTGTTAAGGCCGAGTTCAGCCGCCTTTTCATCAAGACTGCCCTCAAGAGGCACAATGGAATGCACCTTTCTGCCACCCTCATTATAAAGATGCACCCAGGTGGGAATTGCATCAACACTGTCAAAGGTGACACTGCCGTCGCTGTATTTTGAGAAGGTCATTTCAAAGATAAGTCCGTCTTCTGTGTGACCTGTTTTAAGTCCCATAAGGTTTCTGCGCTGATTTGACACGAAGTTGCCCAGAGAATAAACGCAAACAGTCTTATGCTTGCCGTCAGTTGATGTGAGCAAATCCATAGGCTGCACAACATGAGGATGTCCGCCAATAATAACATCAACGCCCATATCGCAGAGTGCCTGAGCAATTTCCTTCTGCTTTGCATTCTGTGTCAGCTGATATTCTTCACCCCAGTGAATATAAACAACAGTAACCTCTGCACCGGCTTTTTTCATCTTTTTGAGATTAGCTTCAAGCTCCTCATAAAAAGCCTCAGGCTTGTGGGGTTTAAAGGAGTTTATAAGCGGTGCAGTCTGTGCATCAACAAGCAGACCGTTGAGAGCCTTTCTACCCTCGCTTGTGGGTGTTTCATAGCTATAGCAGACCATACCGAACTTAATTCCGCCGATATTTTTCACAAGATACTGCTTTTCATCTTCACTCTTTCTCGTACCCGTATGGTCAAGCTTAGCCTTATCTATAATTTCAAGAGTACGCTTCACGCCCGGTCCGTTTGTGTCATAGCTGTGATTGTTGGCGGTGAGAAGGCAGTCTATACCCGCACCCTTAAGGGCGTCCACAATAGCATCAGGTGAATTGAAACGCGGAAAACCGCTGTAATTTCTGCCCTGAGTGCCGCCGAGAGTTGTTTCAAAGTTAGCCACGAAATAGTCGCAGTCATTTATTTCACTTTCGCTGTAGGTGAAAAGGTGGCTGAAATCGTAACTGCCGTCACTTTTTTTTGCGTTTTGATAAACAGGTATGTGTATAAGCACATCACCTGCCGAGCCGATAGTAACCGTAGATTCAACCGTAGGCACGGGAGGCTCTGTAGGCTCAGTGGTTGTGGGCAGAGTTGTTGACGGCACAGGCGAGGTTGTGGTGAAAATGTCAACCATATCGGTTCCGACCACAAAGCCTGCCATAACAACAGCCAGCACCGCCACAAGGCAGGTCATCACTGCCGATGCAATTTTCTTTCGCTTACCTGTTTTCATCACTGTGTTCCTCAATTATCTGCATAAGTATTTCCGCCGCATCTTCCACTATCTTAAGGCAAGGTCTTTTTTTATAGTACTCTGCCGTTCTGCTGTCGGGTGTAGCTGACTCTATGATTTTTGCACCCATTTTAAGCAGATCTCTGCAGATTATGCTGCCGTGAATTGCAGTGAATCTGTCAGTAAACTCACGGACTAATTCATAGTTACGCTTTTTGTTTGCTTCGTCATCGCCTTGTGTTGCTGAAACTACACTGCCTATAACCATAGCAGCACCGCTGACTGCACCGCAGACTTCACGCAGCCTGCCAACACCGCCGCCGAGGCCCGCCGAAATTTTAAGGGCTGTTTCCTCGTCAATGCCGAAGCGGTGTGAAAAGGCTGTAAACACTGACTGTGAACAGTTATATCCCTGAAGAAACAATTCACCAGCTCTTTCTTTTTCTGTCATTTGAGTTCTCCTTTTAGATAATCTATAAGTGCCTGAGGGGTATTTTCCTGAAGCTCTATATAAAACTCAGGCTCACGCATATTTTCGAGATAATGGGCATCAGAGCTTCTTATTATAAGCTTTCCGTTTGTTGCCGGATATTTTTCGAGATATTCCTTTTCCTCTGCCTTTGGTGTCAGCTCAAAGCAATTCACCTGCAGGTCAGGGCTGAAATCACCGAGTGATGAAATTATACTGTAAGAATTTCTGTCTATATGAGCAGGATAGCACACTCCGCCGTACTCACTCACGAGAGAGGGCAGTGCATCAATACTCACACTGCTTGCCGTTGTCAGAAGAATCTCCTCTTTGCCGAGAATGCCGTCACCGGTGTCCATAATAAGCTGCTCACCGAAAATCTTTTCCTTGTTTTTAATTTTCGGCAGAGTACCGTATATATAATCGGAAAAGCCTGTCGCTTTTTCGGCAGTGGGGAAAAGGCACACACAGTGGATTTCTTCGCTTGTGCATAGCTCCATTCCCGGCACAACAGTTATGCCTGCCTGTTTGCCCACCTCTATGGCACTTCTGCAGTTTGCACAGGTGTTGTGGTCTGTCAGAGCAATAATGTCATAGCCGAAAATCTTTGCCATATTCACAAGATTATAAGGTGTCATATCATTGTCACCGCAAGGCGAAAGGCAGGAGTGCAGATGTAAATCGTAATAAAGCTTCATCATAACAGCTTTGATATTGCCACGGAAAGCTCATAGGCATTTTTGTCACTTCTGAGGAAGGTTACACCCTGAAGCTCAGCCTTCTGCAGTGCAACATCGTCAAGAGGCGCATTTTCTGTAAGAATTATACAGGCACAGTCTGTCAGCACCGCCACGGCAACAGCATTTATATTTCCCATAACCGTAAGCCACGCATCGCCCGGTTTTGCTTTTGACATAACCCAGGAAAGCAGGTCTCCGCTGTAACAGCCCGTAACCTCTTTTTCCAAATCGCCTTCAGTGAGTATAGTAAGCTCCAATTTCTGAGCCAATTCTTTAACCGTCATTTTTATCTCCGCTTTCTTCGTTTTGTACCTTCATTCTGAAGGGTGCAGGAAGCCAGTCTTCCTTGCCTCCAACCTGAATATTATGTAATACACAGTCCGTTTCCTGAGCATAACCTCTGACAATATCGTCTGCAAGAGCTCTGCATGAGGGCGCACCGCATATTCCGCAGTCAAGGCCGGGAAGTGAGCTTTCAATTGCTCTGAGACGTGACATCATCTTCATAGCCGTAATTACATTGTCTGCAAGCTTCATTGCAGGTGAGGCTGTCAGCTCCTTAGTCCAGCCAAGGTCATCAATAGTGAAGTAATCATCCAGCTTATTGCAGGAAACAGGCATAAACCTTCTCAGTCTTTGCAGTCTTGCTTTGGCAACATAGGGGTTTTCCACAGTCAACACACCGCCCACACAGCCGCCGGTGCAGCAGTTGAGTTCAATAAAATCAAGGTCATTGAGCTTTTCGTTTTCAAGCTCTTCAAGCACGTTGATAACATTTTCAATGCCGTCTGCAGCAAGATATCTTTCTTTGAGCAGGCCCGCCGCTTCGCCGCCGCTGCTCGCCCAGCTTACGCCGATTATGCCGGAATCGTTGATGCTTTCGACCTCTTCATTTTTAATTTTATCCATTGTCTGCACAAGCACAGGGTAAATATCCTTTATGGCAATAGCGCCGTTAATGCCGTAATTTTCGTGGCAGAGAGGATTTTTTATAGCAGTTCTCTTTGCCGGGCAGGGAGTGATGAAAAATACGCCGATTTCCTCATCCTTGTAATTTGTTTCCTTCTTCGCCTTTTCTCTTGCAATTTTTGCCGCAATATCAATGGGCGCGCAGGTTGGCAAAAGATTTTGCAGAAGGTCGGGGAATCTTGTTCTTATAAGTCTGACCACTGCGGGACACGCCGAGGATATAACCGGTCTTCTTAGTTCTCCGTTTTCAAACATTTCTCTTGTTGCAGAAGAAAGGATTTCAGCGCCCTTTGACACCTCAACCACATCGTCGAAGCCCATTTTTTTAAGTCCCGTCAGCACATAGTCAACATTTTCAAGGTTGTTGAACTGACCGTAAAGAGCAGGCGCGGGAAGTGCAATTCTGTATTTATAATTGACAAGCTCGTTGAAATGCTCACTGACAGCATATTTTGCATGGTGAGGACAGACTCTGATACACTCACCGCAGTCAATACACCTGTCTGAAATTATATATGCTTTTTTATTTCTTACTCTGATTGCCTCTGTGGGGCAACGCTTTATGCAATTTGTGCAGCCCTGACACTTATCGGCATCAAGACGCACCGAATGAAACAGTATAGACATAGCTGCCTCCTTATTCATATTCTCTCTTAAGTCACCTTGCGGTACCCTGCCGTATCAGGCTATATTCACGCCTAAAAACAGAGTAGTTCCCACACCAACCTCAGTTTCTAATCTGAAACTGTCGGTATACTTCTTAATATTGGGCAGACCCATACCTGCACCGAAGCCCAGTGTTCTTATGTTGTCAGGGGCAGTTGAATAGCCCTCTTTCATTGCAAGCTCAACATTTGCTATGCCGGGACCTTCATCTGCAAGGGTCATCTTAATTTCATTTTCTGTTATTTCTACATCAATTTCGCCGCCGCCTGCATGAATAACCATATTGATTTCACCTTCATACATTGCAATTGCAACATTTCTTATAACAGCCGGTGATATGCCAAGCTGCTTTAAGGTGCGCTTTACATCGCCGGAAGCTGCGCCGGCTCTTGTGAAATCGTCCCCGGGTACATCATAGTGGAGTTTTATGCTTTCTGCCATTATTTTCCGCTGCCTCCTCTCAGACCCGCTGAGTAAAGCTTACCGCAGGAGGTAAACATTTCATATTCGGTGCAGAGCATAACCATATCTCTGTCCTCTGCCATTTCAATCATATTCAAATCGGGACGCTTGCCTCTGACAAAAACTATGCAGTGCATATCCATCATTTCGGCGGTGCGCACCACCTGAGGGTTAACAAGACCCGTAAGCATAACTGCCTGCTCCTTTACGAAAGCAAGCACATCGCTCATCATATCACTGCCGCAGGCTGCATGTACCTCTGTGTCAAGAAGGTCTTCTCTGCAAATAAGCTCTGCGTCTAAAATTTCCTTAATATCTCTGACTTTCATATTTATCCTCCAATGCCGAAACGGCAAATAATTTATTGATGATATGCAGAAAGCGGACATAAAATGCCCGCTTTTATTACCTGTTATTTATTCCGGACAGATCTCTTTAAGCCCTGCTTTTTCAATCTCTTTTTCAATTACGTCAACAGCTATATTCCAGACGGTCTGACCCGCAAGAACAAAACCGTCCTTGTTTTTTACGGAACAAAGCATAGCAAAGGCTTCACCGATATTTTTTGAAAGATCTCCACCCTTCTGAATTGCAAGATAATAAAATGTAAAGGCCGCACCGTTTGATATATTGCTGTAAAAGCCGGGGGTTTCCTTTTCCATTTCACTGTACATGGAAGCAATTGCAGTTGTTGATAAAAGCTCTATGGGAATTTCCATCTGCAAAAGTGTTTCACAGGCAAAAACCAGAAGAACCTTTATCTGATAGAGTATGTCGGGCACAAGATATCTGGGTGCAAGGTGATTTTTTATATCAATATAAATGCCCTCGTCACCGTCGCCCGTAGGCGCAATTGTTGCAAGAGCAGCACCCAGCTTTCTTGCTTTATCAATATTGCCGTTTGCTCTGTTTGCCATTACAACTTCAAAATTATTTGAAAACTCGCCTGCATTTTTATTCATTTCTTTTTTACTGATATAAATTTTTACATCGTTTTCGCTCATATTGTTCTCCATTGTTAAAGTCTCGCGACAGATTTCTCCGATTATTTTGCTTCAGCCGCTGCAGCCATTCTCTTGAGCTTTCTGCGCTTTTTTGCTTTATAAGCAAGAAGCTTTGCAACATTCTCCTCATCAGGTCCGTATTCGCCAAGCTTTATGGGGTACGCATTGTATGCTCCGTGGAAATCACTGCCGCCGGTCATAAGAAGGTCGTGCTTCTTAGCAAGCTTTATAAGCATTTCCTGCTGTTCGGGAGTGTTTTCGGGATGCCAGACCTCAACACCGTCAAGACCCAGCGGAATAAGCTCCTCAAAAAGTTCAAAGTTATTATAGAAACCGGGATGTGCAAGAACAGCTATGCCGCCTGCTTCGTGTATTGCTTCGATTATTTCTGAGGGTTCGGGATAGGTTGCCTCCATTGAAATATTCATTCGTGATTCCTTTGAGAAAAGCATTCTGAACAGATCTCCGAATATGCTTGTGGTGTAACCGCATTCCATAAGAGCGTGCATAATATGCTGCTTATAAATGTTTGTTGAACCTGCCGCACATTTCATAATAAGCTCAGGGCTTACGGGAAACTTTGATGTAACCTTGGCAATCATTATTCTGCCTGCTCTTTTTCTCTTTTCAGTGTTGCTCTTGCAAAGGCCCTCAAGGCGCTCGGGAGTGTCGGGAAGATAGCAAAGGATATGTGCCTTTGCTCCTCTTTTGCTGTCAGTTGCAGAAAACTCTACGGCAGGAATAACGTTTATGCCGTGTCTTTCACCGATTATGCTTGCCCTTACAGTACCCGCAAGGCAGTCGTGGTCTGTGATAGCAAGAGTTGTAACACCGCTGTTTTTGGCAAGAATTATTATGTCATCAATGCCCAAGGTGCCGTCCGAAAGTTTGGTGTGACAATGTAAATCTGCTTTCAATTTAATACTCCCCATTTCCTTTTTTTGAATTGACCGAAGGGGTAAAATGGGTTTTACCCTGAAAAAAGGCCGAACTTCCTCTATAATAACAATCATACTTATTATACTATCTTATTTTCTTTTTTTCAAGGGGTAAAGTGTATAAAATTCACGGTTAATTGCATAAAAGCCGCATTTTTTACATCAGATTTCCAATAAAGTAAAATTACATATCCTCAAATATTCTTGTAAGGATATTTACCACAAGCTCTGTCAGGCAATTTTCCTGTCTTTCATTCATTTCACGGTAATCATCTACGGAGCAATCGTCTGCGTCGTCACTGATTTTTCTCAGAGACAGCATCGGTACGCCGCACTTGTCGCATACGGCTGCAATTGCTGCAGTTTCCATATCAAAGGAGTCAATGCCGAAGGTGTCCTTGTAAAGGTCTTTTCTCACCTTGTCTGTCAGGAAAATGTCGCCCGTACCTGCCTTGGCTTTGATAATGCCTTCACTCATAAGAGCGTACTCCATCAATTTTTCATCGGCAAAGTAGATATATTTCTGACCGTCTGCCTTCACGCCTAAGCCGTAGCCGATTGCCGTCAAGTCAAAATCGCACTCCACATAGCTTTCAACGGCAATCATGTCTTCACGTCTGAGTTTCTGCACTGCACCTGAAAGACCTGCATTGAGAATATAATCAACCTTGTCCTCACCTATTAAAAAGGCTGTTGCAGCGGCTGCGTTTGTTTTACCGATACCACATCTGACAGCTATAACCTCAAGGGATTTTTCACCCTTTGTCAGTGTAACACTGCAGCTGTCGTTGCCGCGTCTTATCTCTTCCTTTGCTGAGTTTTCCTTCGCCCACTGAAGGAAGGGTCCGTATTCCATTGTGTCTGCAAAAAGTATACCTACTGTTTTTTTCATTTGGATATTCCTCTCTTTTTTTATTTGTTCTTGCTTATTTTGACCTTTTGGCTGATATTTACCTGATTATAATTATATCCCATAAAATCCCTCTATGTCAATAAGCTGTTTTGTGCATACAATAAAGTTGTGAGTGCAAATTCCTGTGAAGAAAAACGGTGAATGAAAGGCTGTCCGTAAACGGCTGTTTTTTATTTCCCTGAAGAGCCGTTTTTTGCAATTTGCTCTTTACAGTTTAAATATCGGAGCCGTTTTTTACATCGGCTCCGGAATTTGTGTTGCTTTAATATCACTCACATGATATGTGTTTCTTAATTAAAAATATTAAAATTTCCGTTAGATGTTGCATATTGTGTTAATATCTGCTATAATACATTCACAATAAATTGCAAAGGAGTTTACGCAAAATGAAAAAATTTACAGCATTACTTATGGCACTTATTATCTGCTGCTCAATGGTTATCGGCGTAAGCGCTGCTGAAGGCGCAGTTGAGGCTGAACCTGTTACAACGCAGGCTATCCCCACAACTCAGTCAACAGAAGATGTTCTCGGTGGCTTCATTTCAGATGTTATCGGCAATAACAAGGAAGAAGTAAACAATGCAACAGGCACAATTGAAAGCCTCAGCGCAACCATCAGCAAGATTCTCAATGCTCTTGACGATTTTCTCAGAGGCCTCAGACTTTTCGTTGACCAGTTCTTCTCAAACATCCTCGGCAACGGCAGCATGCCCTTCTGATTCAAGGATTGAAAACTACATAAATTCGGTAATACTTCTGTATTGCCGAATTTTTTTGCAGATTTTAAAAAAACTTATGGCTCACCGACGCACTTGAAAAACAGTTTTAACTGTGTTATAATAAGTTCAGCAACTTACAGGAGAAAATAAATGAAAATTCAGCAATCGGCAGAAAATTATCTCGAGACAATTCTTATGCTCACTGAAAAAAACGGCAGTGTACGCTCTATTGACATTGCCAACGAATTAGGCTACTCAAAGCCAAGTGTAAGTGTAGCCATGAAAAATTTAAGAGAAAACGGATATATTGATGTTATGGGTGACGGCGGCATTACTCTTCTTCCTCCCGGCAGAGAAATTGCCGAGAAGCTTTATAACCGCCACACAATACTCACGGAATATCTTAAAAGATTGGGCGTATCCGAAATGACAGCAACGGAAGACGCCTGCAAGATTGAGCATATAATATCCGATGAAAGCTTTGAAGCCATAAAAGCAAGTCTCACAAAATAAACTTAACCGTCTGTACCCGACAATGGTTACAGACGGTTTTTCAGCATAAAAAACGGCACCCTCCGGGGATGCCGTTTTTTTATCAGTGAATAAACAGTGAAAGAATAACAAGAATAACCGAACCGAAGACGGGAATAAGAATTGAACCGATTGACCATGTCTTGAGGCTTGTCTTGATATCCATCCCCGAGAAGTTTGTAACAACGTGGAAATATGAGTCGTTGAGATAGCTCGGACACATTGTTGTAAGGCAAAGTGCAAGAGCGCAAAGATAGGGATTGACACCGAGTGTTGACATCATGGGAGCAATAATTGCTGAACCTGTAATCATAGCAGTTGTGCCTGAACCCTGAGGGAATCTCATAACAACACCGATGATGATGGGGATAAGAATCGCGGGAACACCTGCGTCAACAATCCAGTTAGCCATAATGCCTGCAGCGCCTGTTGCATTGATAACTGCGCCGAGAGCACCACCTGCTGCTGTGATGAAAACGATGGGACCTGCATCACGGCACGCTTCCTGCATCATATCAACGCATGTTTTTCTGTCATATGTTCTGCAAAGAAGGAACGCGCCCATGCAAAGTGAAATAAACAGAGCAATTACGGGCTGACCGAGGAAGGTAACGATGCTTGCAAAAGTTGTGCCTGCAAGTGAATCAATCTGACCTACAAGTGTGTTAGCAAATATAAGCGCGATAGGAACGAGAAGAGTTGCAAATGAAAGAAATGCACCGGGGAGCTTCTCTGAAGCTAAAAGCTCAGCGAAGTCACTTGTTGTGAGTTCTTCATTATTCTCGTGCTTTTCATGTATTCTGTCGAGAACTTTAAGCTGTTCTTCTGTATATTTGCTTCTGTCGATTTCATAAGGAACCACAAGATTCGGATACTTCTTGCCAAAGTATCTGAAAAGGAAAACAGAGAAAACAAACAAGGGAACTGAAAGTGCTATGCCGCAGAGAATGAACAGACCAAGGTCGATAACTGAGCCGTTTTCAGTGAATGTTGAAACAACTGCAAGGGGACCCGGTGTGGGAGGTACGAGGAAGTGAGTTATGTAAAGACCCATACCGAGAATACCGCCGAGACCTACCATTGATTTCTTGGTAAGACGTGAAAATTCTTTTGCAAGTGATGAGAGAATAACGAAGCCTGAATCACAGAAAACAGGGATTGAAACAACAAAGCCTGTAAGACCGAGAACAACGTCACAGTTTTTAACACCAACGAGCTTGAGAATTGTAAGAGCCATACGCTTTGCGGCGCCGCTCTTCTCAAGGAAGATACCCATTATACAACCGAAGCCGATAACAACGCCTATGCTAGCCATAGTGTTACCGAAGCCTTTTGTGACAGTGCTTACACAGCCGGTGAGAGTTTCAACAAGTGAAGCGTCTGCACCGAATGGCATTGCAAGAACTGCAATAAGAATAGCTGAAATAATGAGTGAAGGGAATGCGTGCATTTTTGTGAAGATGATAAGAAGCATCATAACAACGATGCCTATTGCCATCGCCAACACGGGATGTAATGCCATAAATGAACCTCCATTTATTAAATTTTATAAAAGTATAGCAGAACAGTATGTATTTGTCAACAAAATCAGGCTCGGAGCGACAAAAAGTGATATTTACGAAACAAAACCTTAATAATTAGTCAATAATAAGTAATTCTGTTAAAAAAAACAAAATAATTTATAAAAACATATTTATTTTACTTTCTTTATTTGCTATACTAAAGCTATGATTAAACTGGAGAGGTGCAATATGGAAAACATAAAGGCGAAAGCAAAAGATATTTTTAATCTTGCAAAAACCTATTGGACAGAACCCCCTAAAGGCAATTATGTGCCTTATAAAGAGGTTGCCTATCTGGGTGGTGCAGGTTTTGGTGTGCATTGGTGTACCCTGCTTGCAGGCACAATCGGTCTTAGCGCATCAAACTTCCTCGTAGGTGCCAGCATCGGCCTCAAGCCTATGGACCTGCAGATAATGCTCACCGTTGCCAATATAGTCGGCATTCCCCTCGGCATTTTCAGAGCATGGTTTTATGACAACCACAAGTTCAAGGGTGGCAAGTTCCTCCCCTTCCTGAGAAGAACTGCAATGCCAATAGCACTTATTTCACTGCTTTTTGTATGGCTGCCTTATGAGAACTGGAGCTATATTACCAAAGCCGTTGTGGTTGAGGTTATGTATCTGCTCCTGAGCATCTTCCTGTGCTTCTATAATGAAAGCTACAACTACTTCCAGCAGATTATAAGTCCCAATGCTCAGGAAAGAGCCAATGTAATGAGCATATCACAGATTATCTATTCGCTGGCTCCCACAATAACAAACTTTGCCATCCCCTTTATTGCAGGCAAAACCTGGGGTCTGCAGAATATCTGGACATACAGAATTATCTATCCCGTCTTTGTTATTATAGGCCTTGTTATGAATATAATCTTTTTCAAGAAGGTCAAGGAAAGACTCATTCTCCCAAAAAAGAAGCCTGAACCCGTCAGAATCATCGACGCCATAAGAGAGGTCAGCAAAAATAAATATTTCTGGATTATCCAGGCTGCCAACTGGGTTATCTTCCTTGAATCCGGTTATGGTGTTGTACTCGGCTGGTCTTTTGTTTACGGCTATGGCGGTCAGTACGCCCCTCACCTGGGCATTGCCAACACAGTTATAGGCAACGCTGCCTTCTGGTCAATGCTTTTTGCGCCCTTCGTTATAAAATTTATGGGCAAAAGAAATCTTCTTATTGCAGCAAACACCATAAATATCGGTGTGCTTATTGTTCTCTATTTCTGCTATAAAAACCTGATAGCTATATGTGTCATCTGGTTTTTCAACACCTTCATCAACACCTTCTGGAATATCGTTCAGTTTAATATCGAGGCTGATATGAAGGACTATCATCAGTGGAAAACCGGCGTGCGAATTGACGGACTTTTCGGTCCTCTCGGCCTTATAGGCACATTCATCGGCTTTTTCACCGGTCTGTTTTATCCTGCCGTTTATGAAAACATGGGACTTGGCGCCGATTATAATATACTCTTTGACGACGCTGTGAGAAACAACCTTTTCGAGGTGCTGATTCTCTTCTCCGCCGTCGGTGCCTTCCTCAACCTTGTTCCCTTCCTTTTCTATGACCTGACAGAAAACAAGCACAGAGCCTATGTGGAGGTGCTGAAAATCCGTGCAATGTTTGAAAACTACGGCATGGGCAAGCTTGAAGACGACGAGCTTTGTGAGGCTATGAAAATAATTCATGCAGCCCGCGCTCTTGAGGGTCAAGAGAAGCTTCCTCTTGACAAAACCGCACTTCGTCAAGCAAAGGCTATGCCGAAGAAAACTCCCGAACAAAAGCAAGCAAGATTTGAGGCAATAAAAGAAGCCAAGGCACAGCTCAAAGAAATCATAGAAACAAACCTTGCAATTGAGAGAAACTCCATTATTATTGATGATCTTAATAAATTCACAGGTGACAATGCGCTTCTTATGCTGAACGACGCAAACGACACCTTTGCAAAAGGTGCCGTTTACCGCTATGAAAATGCTGCAGAGCTTGTAAAGCAGGCAAGGAAAATGCCCAAAAGTACAAAACATGAAAAGCAGATTCGCTCAGAAGCTATCAGGCTTGCCCGCATAAAAAAAGAGGCAACCTCACTTATAAGAAAATACGGAGAGGCTTACACCTTTGTTCCCGACGAAAGAGTAAAGGAAGAAATTATAAACAGAGAAACCTCCGGCTTTGCAGACAGCCTCAGACAAAGACGCGAACTCAGCGCGTACATGAAGAAGGAATCTGTTTATATGAGAATTACAAAACCCTTCAGAGAAGCTGAAAACTACATCATTCAGCAGAAAAATTACACTCATTATGAAGAGCTTGAAGAAAGATACGCTCTTCTTTGCAAAGAAATATAACAAATCCCCTGCAGACATCAAACCCGTGATGTCTGCTTTTTTTCTTGCGAAATGTTACATAGATGTTGTGTAAAAATTAAACTTGGCTCCGACAAATTGACAAAACAGGCTGTGAAATATATAATGACAGTGCAAAGATTAAGAAAAAAAGAAGGTGCTTATTATGAAAAAATTAATATCATTACTCCTGGCTGTCTTAATTATTATGCTATGCTTTGCTCCCGGTGCCGCGGCTATGAGCTACACCGCCGGTGTAAATGCACTGAACACACAGTTTATACACGGTGATGATTTGCTGGACTATGTTTACTACTCCCCTGTAAAAGGCGAAAAAGACGACACAAAATATCCCCTTGTCGTCTGGCTTCACGGCAACTCCTCAGGTGATTATCCCGGCCATCAGATTGAAAACTGTGATATAAGCCTCTGGTCAAGCGAAGAATATCAGCGTCGTTTCAAAGGTACCGGCGGAGCATTCCTGTTTATGCCCAGATATCCCACAAACGCAATAACAATAGCCTGGGAAGGTCCCACAACAACTCTCAAGTCATCCATAGACCGTTTCCTCAAGGCCAATGAAAAGCACATCGACCCCAACAGAATTTACATAGGCGGCTATTCCATGGGCGGCAAAATGGTGCTGAGAATGGCTTCCACTTATCCGGAATTTTTTGCAGCTGCCTTTCCCCTCTCACCTGTTTACGCACCCACAACCATGGAGCTTAACAGCCTTGTGGATATGCCTATATGGTTTGCCTGGTGCAAAAATGACACATATGTGAGCCTCAACCCTATTACCGTTTTGTCAAACTGGGAATATCTTATGGCTCTGTCAAACTGCAGAGAGGATTGCAGACTTGTCACCTTTGACACAATTTATCACTCAGACTACAGAATAAGAACCGCTGACGGCAAAAACGACACTCACAACACATGGGATGCTGCAACACGCGATTTCTTTATGGATGACGGCGCACCGTTCAAGGATGTAAAAATCACTGACGGCAAAGGAAAAGAAGTTCCGCTGAATTATCCCGAGGGACTTATTTCATGGCTCTCATCGCAGGGGCTTACCGAGGACGATGCTTCCTTCAAGCCCGGCAGCCTTATTTCAAAGCTTCTGTCAAAGATGTTCGGCTTCTTCGGTGACTTCTTCGTTTCCCTTGTAAAAATCCTCACCGATGCTCTGTAATTTTCAACTTTAAGAAAACAATAAAGACTGTATCAGACCCGAAGGAATGATACAGTCTTATCTTTATGTCATGTCATTTTATTTTATCATTTCTGAGAAGCCCTTGCCGCCGAATATGCCGACAATAATCTTGTTGAAGAATTCAAGTATTGCTGAAAGAATCTTAAGGAAGAAGTTTTTCTGATTTTCTTTCTTTGCTTCTTCTTTTTCTTTTTCAAGCTCTTCTTCGCTCTTGCCGCTGTCAATTATTTTTTCAACAACTGCGTCAAATCTGTCAGCCGCAGCATTAAATTCCTCTGTGGGCATATATGTGCTTTCTATTGCAGCACCGAGTTGAGCCTTTGCTGCTTCAAATTCTGCGGCAAGCTCAGGAGAAAGTGTTGATGTATTGTAATTTTCCCAAAGCTCATATCTGAGGATAGTGCCTCTTGAATCACGGGCAAAGTTAAACTGGGGGAAGCCCGGGTCAGAGTAAACATCCTTGAAGGTTTCATCTGTAAGGATTCTTATGGCAAGACGCATAATAACATCGTTTCTTGCCGTTGAATCGTGGCTCTGATTAAGGAAATAGAAGGATGTTTCGCAAAGAGTACCCGTTGAAGCGTCAACAAGCCTGCCCTCATCGATGTGATTGTGTGCAGGGTCTGTGCAGTAGGTGTTTGCCTGCTTATAATCCTCTGCAAGAGGCACATTGACCTTTACGCTTGTTGCACCGAAGGATTCTGAGTCAAGGTTAATGATACCGTCTGACTGCATCTTATCCCATGAATCACAGATTTTGAAAAATTCAACATTGTAATCTACAATATCAAAGCATTCAATACCCTTGTCAAGCATTTCAAGGATATAGCTTCTTGCATTGACCTGAGCGTTATAGTACCAATCAGTCTGTTCCCTGATATAAGCATCCTCTTCCTCGCTGAGATACATCTCGCGGCAAGCGGGATAATGCTCTGAAGGCACAAGGCCCCATATGCAGGTTGAATATTCAAGATAGTCCTCAACGAGAGTGTGTACGGCTGTGTCAAGAATATTATCAAGGTCAGCCTCGGGGAATATTCTGAGAATAAGATTGATGAGGTATGACAGGTACTGCTGATCTTCGCCTAAAAGCGAAGGAATCATATAACCGTAAAGAGCTTCTGTATCGTCTCTGAGACCGTAACGGTAAATATCACCTAAGATGTTTGAGCCGTCTGCAGCAGGCACAACATAGCACACCCTGTTTATGTCGTCTTCAATATCGAGGCCGTTGTCCTTATAATACTGCACAAGCGCGTTGAAAAGTGAACCGCCCTGGCTGATGGGAGCAATGTTTACCTTATCGTGACCTGTTTCCTTCTTTGCGATCTGAATAAGCTCATAAAGCTCGGCTATTGTTTCCTTGAGATTACCTGTTGAAAGGTATGAGAAGAAATAAAGGTGGTCATAGCCTGCAACATCTGCATAAGCACGAAGAGGAATCTGATCAAGGGCATATTCGCGCTGCTCCTTGGGAAGGTTTGCAAGGCTTGTTGTGTATTTGTCAGCCTGAATGTTTTTGATAGTGTGACCTTCATTGTCAAGCTTAAGATTGCTGAGAAGAGCTTCGCCGAGTACATCTGCAATTGCCTTTGCACAGCGTTCTTCCTTGTCCTCCTGAGTAATGAGAAGACTGCCGAGAGGAATAAGTGCTTCACTCAGAGCCTTCATTACTATATCGCTTGTGGCCTCCATAAAGAAGGGACCTGAATAGGGTTTGCCTTCGGCATTGAGCTTTTCATTTCCGTCTTCGTCAAGATATCTTACCTTTGACTGGAATATGCCGGGAATGATAACCGAGGGATACATACCGCAGTCACAGTCCTGAGTTTCGGCAGTGCCGAATTGTGCAGCCGAAGCAGGCAGTGCTACGCATGAAAATGCCATAAGCACCGAAAGCAGAACTGCAAGTGTTTTTTTCAGTGTTTTCATTGTTTTTTCTCCTTTGTATTTTTTTATTATTGTAGCACCAACGGTAATTATTTACAATATAAAAAACAGATAAAATGCACTATTTTTTTGTTTTCTGCTTTTAAAGTATTGCGAATTTGTAATCAAAGTGTTAAAATATAGAAAAACAAAGGAGGTTTTTTACTATGGAACTCAATTTTATTGATTGGCCATCCTTTAAGGATATTATTCTTGAAGGTGGAACTTCTCTTGCCGAGTATTGCGCTCAGTACGCAGCAGTACAGACCAACTGGGTATATACTCTGGCAGCATTCATTGCCATTGCCATTCTTCTTATCAAAAAGAATAAGAAATGGTATTGGTATGTATTTATTCTTCTGTATATGATCATGTCAGTTACATCTGTGGGCATGCACACGGCTAACTACGGTGAATTCCAGCCCGGCGTGCTGACAACAAAGCTTCTTGCAAGCTATATTGACATGTCATTTACAGAGCTTGTTGCCTGGTCAGGTGTTTGCTGTTTTGCATTTGAATTTTATCAGAACGCAAATGAAAAGAAAAAGCGCAACATATTCCTTATCGGTGTTACGGCAATAATGCTGTTGGTGCTGTCCGTTCTTACATACGAGGTTTTCGTTCTTCACGACAGACCGCTTTACATCGGCGGTGGCGGAGCCCCCATGGACGGTAAAACAGGCGGTCTTTCACTGGCGGAATTCGGCTGTTTCCTTACGGCATTGCCAATTCTCTATCTGCTTATTGCAAACTTCAAGAAGATGACATCTACCGAAAAGATTCTCTTCATCCTTATCATTCTCACATTCCTTGTTGCCTTTATCATCACTTCAATCTGGGGCGACAATGAAATCAACACATTTATTCTGGGTAACATTCACGGCCACTCAATCTGGCACATTCTCACAGCACTTGCAATTATGGAAGTTGTTGTATGGGTTGACCAGCGCGATGTCAATGAAAAGCTCAGAGCAGCCGGCGCAAAAGCTATGTAAAACATTAAAACTGAGCCGCACTCTGTTTTAACAGAGTGCGGCTCAGCGTGTCGAAAAAGTATTTTTCGGCACGCTGTTTGACTTTCGAGAATGGTACAAGATGCTGTTTTCTTCGCTCCGAAGCTGTACGAGGGTACCGCGAGAGGGCGAAAAAACGGCAAACACAAAAGTTTCGGCGACACAGTTCGATGCTGTGCCGCCGAAACTTTTGTATCAATCTATGGTTTACAGTCACATCTTTTTTTATTTATGACTTTTGTGTGTTCTTGTGCCTTTATCGACAGTCTGAGCAGCACTCCGTTTTCACAGAGTGCTGCTTTTCTTATCTTAAATATTCCGTTATTACCGACCCCGAAACCATAAGCTTTACCTTGTCGCCCTTTTTAAGCAAGAGCATATTTTCGTGGTCTGCAGCCTTGGCTTTGTAAATATTCTCCTTCGTGTCGATAAGATAAATATATGTGTTGCCGTCAATATCTATATATCTGATATCGGCAATTGTTACGGTAATCTCTTCAGCTTCTCCCGAAGGCACATCATTTTCGCTTATGCCTAAGGCAGTTTTATATTTTCTTATACACTCTGCCTGAGTTGAAGCCGTTGTGACAATGTTATACTGCTGAACATTTACGGCGGCATAAAGCTTTACAAGTCCGCCGGAGTCTTTAAGCACCATAATATATGTGGGATTGCCGTCAATATTGATAAGTGACGGGAAGGATGCCTGATAGCCCTTTTCCTGAACCTCGCCCTCTGCGGCAGCCATAGCTGATTTTTCATCCGCACCTGCCACTGCATAGTAACGGCTTTCGCCCGTTCTTTCATTTGCAAGCAGGAAGCCTATATTTGAGCTGTCGCCGTTGACAGAAGTAATGCCCGTATAAATCCAGATATCACCGTCTTTTGAAACATAACCGTAATCGGAAACGGGAGTTTCATCGTAACTCTCTTCGTCACCGGCAGAGTACTGTGTAACCTGCTTGCAGTCCTTTTTGCCGAAAAGACTGTTGAGGTAGCCGTTACTGTACATACCGTGCCAGTTATACTGCTCACAGATAAGGTCACCGCTGAAAACAACATCAACCCAACGGGGAATATCCGAAAGCTCATAGCGTACTGTTTCACCTGTCACCGGGTCAAGGACAACACAGCCCACAACGGTCTCTCCGCCGAAAAGGGCAATTGTGTGGTCAATAACCGATGCAATATAATAGGGCTTACCCTCTTCGTCTATTTCAAAATGAAGGTTGCCCAGCATAAGTGTGGGGTACTTAGTTCTGAGGTATCGGAAAGCATCTTCACCGAAATATGCCGAGGGAACATATTTCATACCTTCGGTTTTGTTGAAAGATGCAGACATTGAAACCGGGTCAACGCTGACATAGCCGGGAGCGCCCTTTGCTTTATTGTTTGCCCATTTGAAATATCCCGCATATTCAAGAGGTGAAACCTTGACAGGTCTGCCCTTATAGTCTATCTGTGTGTATTCATAGGAAACATCAAACTGACTTACAACATCCGAGAGAGTGCCGATTTCACGGTCGCCCAGCATCTGCGCCGAGGCGGTATCCATAAGCGCAATTGAATCAGTACCCACAGACTCGGCTAAGTCAGCCGTGAAATCCGACTCAGTGACTTTGAGAATTTCAGAATGTCTCACGCCATTGAAAAAAATACCGCTGATGAATGCAATAAATATCATCACTGCCGTCAGGGCAAGGGGTACTATATAAGGTTTAAAGGAAAAATTGAACTTAGTCTGCTTTTTAGTTCTGCCTTTTGAGCCTTTTTTTATTGAAACCGTAACATAGCCGAAATCCTTGCAGCCCTTTACGAGCCTTTCGACGATAACGAAGATGAATAAAGCTGCATCAAGTAAAATCCAAAGACCGGGATTTTTAATATTGAGAGCAGGACACAGCGCGTAAAAACCGATAGCTAAAAAAAGCACTGCGGCAACTGCGCCGATTATGTAGGGGAAGGGGTTGAATTTTTTCATTTGAGTCACTCCTTTGTGATAAAATAATAGCACAAAAGGGAGAAAAAAGCAATTGAGCCCAAGAAAAATGGAAATATATTCTTTATTCTTTGTTATTTATTCTTTCTTCTTTTGAAAAGTCGCAGGGTAAAGAATAAATAATAAAGAATAGATAATAAAGAATAAAACCAAAAAGAAAAGCCACACTGCCGTGCGACTTTTCTTGTGAAAGAACGACTAAAAGTAGTATAAGTCGGGGTAAAAATGACCAAAAGTAGTGTAGATCAATATTTATACACATAAAAATTCCACACACAATTACTTCTTTCCACTGCAGCAAATTCATATTGCATATTATTGATTTTTACCACATATACCGGAACATCGTAAGATAAGTCGCTTAACTGAATTCGATTTTTAGTGTCCACCCAGTCATAATCGAAAATGTTCACACCAAACAGATGCGTATCACCATCCACACCGGTTGTTTCTAACTGCCAACTTTTGCTTTTCCACATTTTCATTTCGTATTCTCCTTTGCGGTTCGGCAGGAGGCAATTAGCATTGCTCTTAAAGATGTACATTTAGAAGAAAGCATTTTGAAAGTTTGCTCATCAATATATTTTGTTCTGTATAAGAGTTCAAGCCAATAGCCCGTTTCGCTTGCTTCTTTTAAGGCAATTTCAAGTTTGGAAACAAAGTCCTTCTTTCCTTGTGCATACTGCGCTTCGTGGATATTGGCACCAATGCTGGTTCCGCTTCTGCCGATTTGATTGGAGATGATAGACTCCTTGGCGGATTTTAGATGCTTTACCAATTCAATAATATCTACAGAGAATTCTATAGAAAGATTTTTGAGTTTTGATTCTGACATAACATACACCTCATTTTTATATTATATCACAATTCAAGCTTATTTGCAAATAAGTGATAAGTGATGCAGCTATGCTGTGATAGGTGATGCGATGCGTTCCACCCACGCGCCGCAGGCGTGTATCACAGGCGAAGCCTGCATCACGCACAAAGTGCGCATCATGTTCCGCAAGGAACGCATCATTCAACAAAAAGCCTCTTTTGTTCGGTAGACAAAAGAGGCTTTTTGTTGGCACCCCCTGCGGGAATCGAACCCACAACTAACCCTTAGGAGGGGTTTATTATATCCATTTAACTAAGGAGGCGTATATTCAGTTTTGTTAATTGACAAGTAATTTTTGGTTTATTATTACGAACGAAGTGAGTAACAAGGTTCTTTTGCTGACAGCAAAAGGTTCTTATATCCATTTAACTAAGGAGGCGTATTCAATTGTTGAACAGATGTATTTTACCACTGTTTCCCCTTAAAGTCAACACAAAAACTTACTTCTTCGGCAGAGTACCGAAATAATTGCGGTTAAAGGTTTGACAATCGGGTAAAATTGTATTATTATATAGTTTAGTTTAAATTTTTCTCGAAAGGTAGTGTTATATATGAGTGAATGCACAGGTAACTGTTCATCATGTGCTTCAGCTTCAGGTTGCAAGGATAAGGATCCCCACCTCAAGCAGAACGAATACAGCGATATCAAAAAGATTTATGCCGTTGTCAGCGGTAAGGGCGGTGTAGGCAAGTCCTCTGTGACTTCCCTGCTTGCTACAGCTATGCAGCTTCGCGGCAAGCAGACAGCTATTCTCGATGCAGACGTTACAGGCCCCTCAATCCCTAAAATGTTCGGCATCAAGGGCAACGCAGAAACAAACAATGTTGTTATTTTCCCCAGAGAATCCTCAGGCGGTGTGAGAGTGATGTCAGTCAATCTGCTGCTCCCCAACCACGAGGACCCCGTTGTATGGAGAGGCCCCGTTATCAGCGGCGTTATCCAGCAGTTTTTCACAGATGTTGCATGGGGCGATGTTGACTTTATGTTTGTCGATATGCCTCCCGGCACCGGCGATGTGCCTCTCACGGTTTTCCAGAGCCTTAAGGTTGACGGCATTATCGTTGTCACCACTCCTCAGGATTTAGTAGGTCTCATCGTCAGCAAGGCTATGAAAATGGCTGAAATGATGAATATCCCTGTTGTGGGTCTTGTTGAGAATATGAGCTATTTTGAGTGTCCCGACTGCGGCAAGAAGCACAATATTTTCGGTGAAAGCAAAACCGAAGAGGTTGCCGCCAAGTTCGGTGTACCCGTTTTAGCTAAGCTGCCTATCGACACAAGAACTCCGGCACTTGCAGACAAGGGTGCCATTGAGCTTGCTGACACAGATCCCATTCAGTGCGTTATTGACAAACTCCTTTCATAAGATTTTACAGTGAGTTTACAATAAAACAACAAGCATGCAGTAAGAGCTTTACACAAGTTTTACATTAAATACTTGATTTTTTCACTGTAGTTTTGTAATCTTATAATTGAACTATTTTACTAAGGAGATTTTCCCCGATGAAAAAAATTCTCAGACGAATATTTTTATGCCTTCTTGTTGTATTTGTGGTTTGTGCAGGCGTAGGTGTATATTGGTTCACACATGAGCCTGAAGAACCTTCTGAAGCAGGCACTTATCTCACCGACATCCAGGGTTCAACCTATCTTGCCGTTGTTGACGGTGACGGGCATACATACGCCGTTGTTACGGATGCCGAGGGCAACCGCTATGCAGCAGAGTTTGACGGCAACAATATCGGCAGCACTGTCGGTCAGATAAATGACGATATTGCTCTTGACGAGGTTCCCACAAACTTTACAGGCGAGCATATCGATGTTACTGCAGGCAGCAAGTTTGAAGGCGACGTTGTGACCACTCTGCCCACTCTCCCCGAAGAAAGCACAACGAAAGAAACCACAACCAAGGGTGACGGCAAAAATGAAAACACAACAACCACCAAGAAGCCCGATAAGAAGCCCGATAAATTAGAGGCTTACAGAATTGAAAAATATCAGAAGATTTTCACAAGCGGCACATATCTTATGGAAATAACCACCAACGACCCGGATATGGGTGATATGCCCGTGACCATGGCTATCAAAAACGGCAACATGTATATCAAGATGACCATGAACATTGATGCTGAAATGACTATGAACTGCAGTATGCTCTATCTCAAAAACAAAGACACAATGTATCTTCTCTTCGATGACTGGAAGAAATACAGCAAGATGCCCGAAAGCATGATGGGTGAAGATATGGATATGAGCGCTATGCTCAACGAGATGAATAAGAGTGACATCGGCAAAATCACTGTTTCAGAGGTTGAAATCGGTGGCAAAAAGCTCATTCTTGAAAGCTATAACAGCACTATAGACGGCACAACCGTCAACTATTACTTCGACGGTGAAACCCTTGTAAGAAGAGATGATATTTCAAAGAGCGGAGTGGTTGATTCAACCTACTTCAACAGAATCACAACAGATGTTCCCGATTCCTGCTTTGAAATTCCCAAGAACTACGGTTATCTTAACCTTGGCGTTCTTGACCTTATGATGTAATATTAACAATAAATGCACCGGCTTTCGCCGGTGTGTTTTTCTTGACATAAAGATTATATAGGGGTAAAATATATGTGAGGTGATTTAATGAAACACTTTGATATAACAGGTATGTCCTGTGCAGCCTGCAGTGCAAGAGTTGAAAAAGCAGTGTCATCTCTTGAAGGAGTAACACAGTGCAGTGTGAGTCTGCTGACAAACTCTATGAGTGTTGAAGGTACTGCAAACGAAAAAGAAATAATAGCCGCCGTTAAAGCTATCGGCTTCGGCGCAAAAATAAAAAAAGACGGCAGTGAGGATGACCCTTTTAAGGACACCGAAACTCCCAAGCTGAAAAAAAGACTGATATTGTCCCTTGGCTTTCTTGCCTTGCTTATGTATATTTCAATGGGACACACCATGTGGGGGCTTCCCTTGCCCTTCCTCGAGGGAAATTACACTGCAACCGGCTTTTTGCAGATGATTCTCAGCCTTACGGTACTCATAATCAACAGAAAGTTCTTTATAAGCGGTACCAAGGCAGTGATAAACAAAGCTCCCAACATGGATACTCTCGTAGCTATGGGCAGCGGAGCGTCATTTTTATGGAGCTTTTATGCCCTTATTATAATAGCAGTCTCCCAGGCAAAGGGCAACACGGAAACTGCCATGCATCTCAGCCACGGCCTTTATTTTGAGTCTGCCGCTATGATAGTCGCTCTTATAACCGTAGGCAAGATGCTCGAGGCAAAAAGCAAAGGCAAAACCACCAACGCCTTGAAAGCACTGATGAAGCTTCGCCCTGAAAAAGCAAGGGTTATCCGCGGCGGTAAAGAAACAGAAATTCCGGCAGAAAAGGTTGTAAAGGGTGATATTTTTATCCTTCGCCCCGGCGAAAGCATACCCGTCGACGGCATAGTACTTGAGGGCCACAGTGCTGTCAATGAAGCTGCACTTACGGGTGAGAGCATACCCACAGATAAAAAAGCAGGCGATAAGGTTTCCGCCTCCACAGTAAATCAATCAGGTCTGCTCAAGTGTGAAGCAACAGCCGTAGGCGAAGATACAGCCCTGTCACAGATAATAAAGTTAGTCAGCGATGCGGCGGCTTCGAAAGCCCCTATTGCAAAAATTGCCGATAAGGTTTCGGGCATCTTCGTACCCACTGTTATTGTCATTGCCCTTATAACGGGAGTGGTATGGTTTATCAGCGGCGCGGAAATAGCCTATGCCCTTGAAAGAGCAATCTCCGTTCTTGTTATAAGCTGTCCGTGCGCTTTGGGTCTTGCAACCCCCGTTGCCATAATGGTTTCAAGCGGTATGGGCGCCAAAAACGGCATTCTCTTCAAAACAGCTGAAGCTATTGAAAAAAGCGGCAAAATAAAAATTGTTGCCCTTGATAAAACCGGCACCGTAACAAAAGGCGAGCCTGAGGTTACGGATGTCATCCCCTGTGAGGACGTAAGCGAAGACGAGCTTCTTACCTACGCCTATTCCCTTGAAAAAAGCAGTGAGCATCCCCTTGCAAAGGCAGTGGTGAAATATTGCGAAAACAAAGTTACCGCAAAGGCTCTCAGCAACTTCACCGCCCTTGCCGGTCTTGGTGCCACAGCCTATGAGGACAATGTAACAGTTTCTGCAGGAAGCCTTAAATTTATAAGCAGTGTCTGCCCCGTACCCGAAAAAATCACAAAAGACATAAACAGCCTTACCTTACAAGGAAAAACTCCCCTGCTTTTTGCAAAGGGAGATAAACTCCTTGGCACAATATTTGCCGCTGATGTAATAAAAGAAGACAGCGCCAAGGCAATAAAAGAGCTTAAAGAAATGGGCGTTCACGTTGTGATGCTCACAGGCGACAACGAAAACACGGCAAATGCCATAGGCAAAGCCGCAGGCGTTGACGAAATTATTGCCAATGTGCTTCCCGACGGCAAAGAACAGGTAATACGGGAGCTTGCAGAAAAAGGCACTACCGCCATGGTAGGTGACGGAATAAACGATGCTCCCGCCCTGACAAGAGCAGATATAGGCATAGCTATCGGCAGCGGCACTGATATAGCGATTGACGCAGGCGACATCGTGCTGATGAAAAGCAGTCTTTCCGATGTGCCGAAGCTTTTGCGCCTGAGCAAGGCAACGCTCAAAACAATACATCAGAATTTATTCTGGGCGTTTTTCTATAACACTTTGGGCATCCCCCTTGCAGCAGGTGTTTTCATTCCCCTTTTCGGCCTTACTCTTACACCTATGTTCGGTGCGGCAGCAATGAGCCTTTCCAGCTTCTGCGTTGTCAGCAATGCCCTCAGGCTGAATTTTGCAGATATATCCCCAAAAAAGAAAACATAATTAAGAAAAATCCACCTGTTTCTCACAACGGAGATTCAGGTGGATAGCTTTTATACTACTTCTTTGCCCAGGTTGAAGGCGATAAGGTAAGTATCAGCGGGAATATTTCAAGTCTGCCAAGAAGCATAGCGAGAGACAGAATTATCTTTGAAACAGGTGAAAACATAGCATAGTTTGATGCAGGACCTGCCACACCCAAAGCAGGGCCTATATTGTTATAGCAGGCTGCCACTGCAGATATGTTGGTTTCAAGGTCAAAGCTCTCAAAACCAAGTATAAAAACAAACACACAGAAGAAAAGCACATATATGGCAAGGTAGGAGCCGAGAGAGCTCATTGTTGCCTCATCTACTCTCTTGCCCTCAAAGCGTATGACAGAAACTGATCTGGGATGAAGAAGCTTCTGAAGCTCACGCTTTATTTTTTTTACAAGAAGCACTACTCTCGAAACCTTAAAGCCGCCCGCAGTTGAGCCTGCACAGCTGCCTATAAACATAAGCACAAGTATTGTAGTTTTTGAAAGAGTAGGCCACTGATTAAAGTCTGCAGTTGCATAGCCTGTTGTGGTGACTATGGATGACACCTGAAAGGCCGCCAGTCTTACACTTTCTAAAAAGCTGTCATAAACAGGCATAATATTTATTGTAATAAGAACTGTAGAAACAAAGAATATAATGAGATATGCCCATAGTTCCTCGCTTTTCAGCACAGCTTTGAATTTTTTTATAAGCAGCAGATAATAAAGATTGAAATTTATGCCGAACATAAGCATAAATATTGTTATTACCCACTGAAGAAAAGGCGAGTAAGAAGCTATGCTGTCCGCTTTTACACCGAAACCGCCGGTACCTGCAGTACCGAAAGCATGAACAATACTGTCAAAAAAAGGCATCCCGCCGCAAAGCAGAAAAACTATTTCCACAACAGTCAAAACAACATAAATTATATAAAGTATACGTGCGGTCTGTGCCATTTTAGGCACCAACTTGCCTACTATGGGTCCGGGAGCCTCCGCTCTTAATATGTGTATGCTTCTGTCAGAAACCTTGGGCACAACAGCCATAACAAAAACAAGCACGCCCATACCGCCTACCCAATGAGTGAAGCTTCTCCAGAAAAGAATACCCCTGCTCATAGCCTCAACATCCGCCAGAATCGAAGCACCCGTTGTGGTAAAACCGCTGACAGTTTCAAAAAAAGCATCAATATATGAAGGTATTTCTCTGCTGATATAAAAGGGCAATGCACCTATAGCCGACAGTGCCAGCCAGGCAAGAGATACTATAACAAAGCCCTCTTTTGCATAAATTACCTTGCTGCCGGGTTTGAATATAAGCGTCAATGCAAAGCCTGTTACAAGAGCAACAGCAATAGAGATAAGAAAATCCGCACTGCAGCTTTCCTTATATATAAATGAAACTATCAATGGCAGTACCATAAGTGCCGCTTCTATTTTTATAACGGTACCCACCATATATAAAACCATTCTTCTGTTCATAGTCTTACCTCAGAATATCAGAGAGCCTTGTTATGCGGTACTCTGCCGAAAGAATTATAACGCTGTCACCCTGCATAATTGCATCATCGCCCTTGGGGATAATAGCCTTTTTGCCTGCACGGATAATACCCGCTATAAGAATACCCGGCTTGATTTTCAGGTCCTTGATTGGAATATTCAGCAGCTTTGAATCGGGATGCACCTTAAACTCAAGTGCCTCAACCTTACCGTCCATAATTTTATAAAGAGATTCTATAACGCTTCCGAGGGAGTTTTCAAGAGCTCTGGTATATCTTAAAATAATATCCGAAGTTGTTGCCTTCGTAGAGGCAATACAGTCAAGACCGAGATTTTCAGCCATTTTTACCATTTCGTCACGGTTGACCTTGGATATAACCTTAGGCACATTCTGATTTGATGCAAATATGGAAATGAGTATATTTTCTTCGTCCATACCCGTCAAAGCAACAAAAGCATCAAGAGAGCGCAGGCCCTCCTCTAAAAGAAGCTCCTGCTGTGAGCCGTCACCGCCAATAAGCACAGCCTTGGGTAAAATAGCCGAAAGCTGTTCGCAACGCGCTACATCTTTTTCAATTATTTTAACCTCGTTACCCGAAGAAAGAAGCATTTTTGAAAGGTAGTATGCCGTCTTGCTTCCGCCGAGAATCATTACACTTCTTGCCTGCTTTTTGAGCATTCCCAGACCCTTGAGAAGCTTCTGCATATCTGAGGGGGCGGCTATAATTGACACTATGTCGCCTACCTGAAGCTCAAAGCTACCGTCGGGAATAATAACCTTGCCCGCACGCAGCACACCGCCGATAAGGAATTCCACATTCTGTTTTTCACGCAGCTTTGAAAGCTTTTTACCGCAAAGAGGAGAGCCTTCTTTAAGCTTAACCTCTATTATTTCCAGATTTCGCCTTGCAAAATATTCCACCTTGAAGGCTGAGGGAAGCTTCAGCACATTATAAAGCTCCTGTGCCATAAGAAGCTCGGGATTTATAGACATGGAAAGCTCAAGCTGCTGACGCATAAAACCGAGGGATCTGTCATTGTATTCCGGGTTTCTTATTCTTGCAACAGTCTGCTTTGCCCCCATTTTCTTTGCAAGAAAGCAGGAAAGCATATTCATTTCATCTGAGCCGGTAACACAGATAAAAAGCTCAGCCTTTTCTATGGATGCCTCTTCCAGAGTTTCGCAGTCAGCAGAGTTTCCGCAAACACCTATAACATCATGTATATTGGTCATTTCACTTACAAGCTCTGCATTTTTGTCAATCACGGTTACATCGTGACCCTCTGCACAGAGCGTAGCAATAATTGCTTTGCCTATTTTTCCGCAGCCTGCAACTACAATGTTCATAACTTTATCTCCTTAGTTTTCCCCGGTGGGTTTATAGTGACGAAGGTTTGAATCTATAAACAGTGCGCCTAAATCAAGAGCGTGGAAAAGTGTTCCGTCTTCCATAGGCAATACAGTTATATCTTCACCCTCACCGCCGAAATTATCTATAAGTTTGGGTACATACATTATTCTATCAAACATTTTTTCATATCTGCCGCTTTCAACATTCAGCTTATACACTGCACGGGTGCTGTCGTTGGTACCTGCAATCATAAAGCCCTCATACATTTCCGCACCCTGAATTTTAAAAATTTCACTTTCAAGAGGAATAGTCTTTACATACTCCATTGTTTCAAGGTCAAAAGCATATATTTCTGTGCAGTTTCTGCTGTTGCCCACATAGAAAACACCTCTGTCACCGTCACAGCAAACCCAGGGACAGCCTCTGAAAAGTATATCAGTTGAAATCACTTTATATTTTCCCGTAAACTCAAGACTTTCACCGTCATACACAGCAACTATGGGATAGGAAAAGCTGTCACCGTCTTCAACTGAAGCATAAACCTTGCCGTTATAATAGCTTATTCCGCCTATATGGTCACTGCCGTACTCTTTGAAGGGTTCCAGTGCCTTTTTGTTTGATGCTGTTACCGTTTCACCGTCAAGACTTACCTTCGTGAGTTTGCCGTCTCCTGAAAAAATCCAGCTTTCGCCGTCAGTTGTTACGCCCTGGCTTCTTGTGAGGGTTTCAAGCCCTACTGTACGGGTAACACTTTCATAGGGATAAATATCCCCGTTGAAAAGAGAATTTATCGTACCTGTCAAGCCCATAAGAAAAGCCATAACAATTGCCAGTATCTCTGTTACAATGTTCATATTTTTTCTCCTGCCTTATAAATCAAGTCTTTCGGTTATTGTATCACAAATATATAAAATAAGCAATATAAAAAACAGAAGCCTTTCGGCTTCCGTTTTATGAATCATAATTCAATTATGCTTCTTCGCCTTCGGGCTTAAGTGTTTCGAAGAGACCCTTGATGAAGTCGATTACGATAGCGAAGATTTCTTCGATCTTTGCAAATACGTCTGCTACGATATTCATTTGGCGCACCTCCTTGAATAATTTGTAAAGTTATAATATCAAATACTAAATTAAATGTCAACAAAAAATCAAAAATATGAAAAACTTTAACAATTATTCAATAAATGACCCTTGTTTTTTTATCAGCCTATACGATACTTTTCACTGTACTCATCATAAAGCTTATTATAATCGCTTTCGGGTGACTTCTTCATCTGTCTGAGATACTTGTGAATATCCATTTCCTTATGCTCTATTTCAAGCACAAGACCTGCAATATTTGAGCAGTGGTCTGAAACTCTTTCAAGATTTGTGAGAAGGTCACCTAAGATAAAGCCAAGCTCAATTGTGCATCTGCCTTCCTGAAGGCGTTTGATATGCTTACTCTTGATTTTGTCTCTAAGGTCATCAACAACCTGCTCAAGAGGCTCAACCATCATAGCTGAGTGAAGGTCGTTTTCTTTAAAGCTCTTATATGCAAGCTGAGTTATTTCTTCAACGGCTGAAACCAGAGTCATAAGCTCGCTCTTTGCCTTATCGGAGAATGCCAGCTTCTTTTCTTCTATTTCTTCAGCTGAACTCAGCACATTGACAGCGTGGTCGGAAATTCTCTCGAAGTCGCTTATGATATGAAGCAGCTTAGTTGCCTCAACACTGTCTTCATCTGAAAGCTCAAGGGCAGACACCTTAACAAGATATGAGCCAAGCTTATCCTCGTACTTATCGGCTTTTTTCTCTGCCTTAAGTATTTCCTCAGAATATTCGTCCTTATACTCACTGAGAAGTGCCAGAGCCTTTGTTATTGCCTCAACGGAAATCTCTGCCATTTTTTCTGTTACGGCTCTTGAACGGTCAACTGCAACGGCAGGTGTAGCAAAAAGTCTTTCGTCAAGGATTTCGTAATGCTCTTTTTCTTCTGTATCCTTGACAGTAATTGTAGCAAGCTTTTCCAGCACCTTTATAAGCGGGAACCAGAAAATTGTGCATATAACCTTGAAGGCTGTGTGTGCAATAGCAATTTCAACCTCGCCGACTATGTTGTTAACAAAATCAAAACTGAAAATTGCATTTGCACCGTAGAACAGCGCAAGAGTTATGACAGTACCTATAACATTGAAATACAGATGAACAAAAGTCGCTCTCTTTGCATTTTTGTTAGCGCCAATAGCTGCAAGCATAGCCGTTACACAAGTACCTATACTCATACCCATAAGAACCGGGAACGCCGTACTGAAAGTAATCACGCCCGTAGTGGAAAGTGCCTGCAGAATACCTACGGATGCAGAGGAAGACTGAATAATTGCAGTAAGCACCGCACCTGCAAGAACACCAAGAACAGGATTAGAGAAAACTGTAAGAATATTTGTGAATTCGGGTACCTCTTTAAGACCTGCAACTGCATCAGACATAGCTGACATACCCGTCATAAGCACTGCAAAACCGAGAAGTATTGTGGCAGTGTCGCGGTTTTTCTGCTTTTTATTGAACATCAGAAGGAAAACACCGATAATTGCAAGCACCGGCACGAATGATGAAGGTTTGAAGAATGCCATAATACCTGCGCCGTCAACCGCCATAAGTGACAGAATCCATGCTGTTATTGTGGTACCCACATTGGCACCCATAATTATACCTATGGACTGGTGCAGGGTCATAATACCCGAGTTAACAAAGCCTACAACCATAACCGTAGTGGCAGATGAAGACTGAATGATAGATGTGACAATAAGACCGAGCAAAAAGCCCTTTACGGGATTGTTTGTCATTTTTGTCAACACATTTTTCAGCTGACCGCCTGCCTTCTTTTCAAGAGCGTTGCCCATGGTCTGCATTCCGAAAAGGAAAAGCGCAAGACCGCCTATAAGGGATAAAACGTCAAAAATATCCATAGCTACCTCTCTGATTCTCTTTATGGATTTTTAATCATCGACCAAAATCGACGTCACTTTATAATATCAAATTTTTTATTCTCTTTGCAATAGTTTTTTCGAAAAAATTTATTTTATATTAATTTTTACACGGCAAGTATCATAAACTGAAAAAAATAATTTTTTTATGTTTATCAGTGTATTTTTATTGACAAACAATAAAATATGTGTTATATTGACCTTACAAAAGCAAATTTTGGGAGGTAATTTTTATGTACACAAGTGAAAAAAGCACAAAACTCACCCTTTATATCACCTATGCTTTTATGGCTCTGCTGGGCATTTTAATGGCTGTTGCCATTCCCGGAGCAAGATGGTTTTTCGGCAACATTATCCGCGAAACAACCATCAGGATACTGCTCACTGCCTTTTATGTCTGCTGTCCCGCAGGCTGGCTCGCACTCATATTCATAGTGAAAATTCTCAGAAACATTCTCAAGGAAACTGTTTTCACTGCCGAAACCGTAAAATATCTGCGCTATCTTTCATGGTGCTGCGGCTTTGTGGCTATTGCAGCTGCCGTCTGCGGACTTTTCTATATGCCCCTTTTTATTTTCGCATTGGGAGCTGCATTTATGATGCTTATTTTAAGAGTACTTAAAAATGTTATAGCTAAGGCAACAGAAATCAAAAACGAAAACGAGCTTACAATTTAAGGAGGCGGCACTATGGCAATTGTAGTTAATCTTGATGTTATGATGGCTAAACGCAAAATCTCCTCAGGTGAGCTTGCGGAGAAAATAGGCATCACACAGGCAAATCTTTCCATACTCAAAACCGGCAAGGCTAAGGCGATACGCTTCTCAACTCTTGAGAGCATCTGCAAGGTTTTAGACTGTCAGCCGGGAGATATTCTTGAATTTACCGATAACGAGTGAGGTGACACAAATGGAAAACAACCCCATAAAAACAAACCTTAAAGCAGGCATCCTTGACTTTATTATTCCCCTTATTTCTTTCTTTACCGTCTATTATCTCACCTTTGAAATTATAAATGAGGAAGACTATATAAAAACTTCACTCATTTACCTTTTATTCTTCGCGGCAGCCACTGCTTATATAATTATAAAAAGAAAAAGCTTTCATCCTCAGGCAATTCTCACAGGTACTGTCTGCATAGTGCTTGATGCCGCACTGGCTCTTCACGGCAGCTTTTATATCATCCCTATGCTGATGGCGGCTTCGGCGCTTTACTGTCTTACTCTCACAAGGTCGAATCTCCACACATCGGGCAGTTATCTCTATGGCTTTGACCTTCTGAGCAGAGCATTGGCTACTCCCCTGATAAACCTCTTTCTGCCCCTTAGAACTATGGTGAACACCTTAAAAGGCATAAAAAAGAGCCGCCGCAACTTCGGGGTACTGGCAGGCCTTATCCTTGCTGTGCCGCTTCTTTCGGTGCTGTTTATTCTCCTGATGAACAGCGACGCCGCTTTCGAGAGTGCTATGGACAATTTTCTAAACAGGCTCGAGGAATTTTTACCACACTTTGATGCTACTTTTTATACCCTTTCAGCACTTCTTTTCACCCCCTATATTGTCAGCGTACTTTTCTGTTTTGCCCACGGAATTGACACTGAAAGAGGCAAAAACCTCAGAGGAAACATAAAGAAGCTCCGTTTTGCCTCCGGCCCATTCCTCGGCGGCTTTTTAGGCTCCGTCTGCCTGCTTTATGTGGTTTATCTGCTTTCACAGACTGCATATTTCTTCTCAGCCTTCGGCGGGAAGCTCCCTGACGGCACAGAGATAACTCTCTCAGAGTACGCGAGAAGAGGCTTCTTTGAAATGAGTACCATTGCCGCCATTAACATGGCACTTATCGGTATGGGCGCAATATTCTCAAAGCGTAAGGGCGAGAGCTTCTCAAAGCTGTTCAAGGGAATTTCACTTTTCCTCTGCCTTTTCACAATGGTGCTGATAACTACGGCAATGTCAAAAATGCTCCTTTATATAAACGAAATGGGTCTTACCCACAAAAGACTTGCCGTGGCAATAATCAATGTAATAATGTTCCTTGCCTTTGTTTTTGTTATCATAAGGCTTTTCAAAAAGAACTTCCCCTATTTCAGATATATTATGGCAGTGACCATATCTGTTGTCACACTCTTCACCCTTATCAGTCCCGATGCAATTATAGGCTACTACAACACCGAGGCTTATCTTTCAGGCAAGCACAAGAGCATTGATATTGACCTGCTTGACTATCAGCTGAACACCTATGACAGCATAAAAAGCCTTTATAAGCTGAAGGACGATCCTGCTTACGGCATTGCATCAAAATCAAGACTTGATGACTATTATATAGATTTGGAACCTTATTTCCCACGTACCGTAAGAGGCTATATGGCAGAAAAATTCGTGGAAGCAAACAAAGAAGACTTCAAAAAAATCTACGATGAATTCGGTTTATTTTTTGATTGGGATATATCAGGTGAAAATGCGGAGCCTGAAACAGCTGCCACAGTGGAAATTTTCTTTCACAACAATTCAGATAAAACCATAAACGAAGTTTCAGTTTTTGACAGCGTATCAAATCAAAATGTTTTGTCACCTGAAAAATTTGCAGTGTTTTCATACGATTTATATACAGACCATCCGGAGGGCGAAAAATTCACACTGACTGTATATTTAGATAACGGATTCAGTTGGGAAACAGAAATATATATAGATGATACCAATTTCTTTCAAATTACTGACAGTGACGACGGCGGCTTATATATACTCCCCTTGCCAAGCGTTAACAGCTTTGAGGAAGCCGTTGATACAGTTGCATAATAAAAAGCTCCACCTGCATAAAACAGGTGGAGTTGTTTTTTCTTTCGTCCTCGCCGGACAGGCATTACTTTTTCCTACCGTGGAAAAAGCAATCAAAAACACGGAGTTATTGTGCGGGCAGGATTTTCATGCTTTGATAAAACTCCCCCGCAATTCCGAATTCCGCATTCCGAATTCCTAATTAATTACAGCGTGCTGCCGAAATCTGTAACAAGTGTCTGGCCTGTAATTGCTCTTGATTCCTCTGATGCAAGGAAAAGAAGAATATTTGCAACATCTGCGGGCATACAGGGCTGAACCTTAATGTCATTGTGCTTCATCATCTGACCGAAAATATCCATATCAAGGTTTGCAGGATTCATATCTGCAACCATAGGTGTAACAATTGTGCCGGGGCAAACTGCATTACAGCGTACATTAGTGCCTGCAAAACGAAGAGCAGTGTGACGAGTAACACCAACAATCGCAGCCTTTGATGCAACATAAGCAGCACCGCCGCAGCCCATAACACCTGCAACTGAAGCCACATTGACAATTGAGCCTGTGCCTGTCTTTGCCATCTCGGCAGTTACTTCTCTCATCATGCACATTGTACCCTTTGTGTTTATATCGATAACTCTGTTCATATCATCGTCTGTGAATTTATCAATAGCCTTGAGACCGCCGTCAAGCACACCTGCATTGTTGATAAGCACATCGATTTTACCGTACTTTGCCATAACTGCTTCAACGAGTGCCTTTGCATCCTCAGCCTTTGAAATATCGCTGACTACGGGCATAACCTCGCCGCCTTCTGCCTTGATTTTTTCTGCAACCTCGAGAAGCTGAGCCTCTCTTCTTGCACTGATAACAACCTTAGCGCCTTCTCTTGCAAAGACCTCTGCAGTTGCTGCGCCAACACCTGAGTTGCCGCCTGTGATAATTGCTACCTTGTCCTGTAAACGCTTCATAATAAGTTCCTCTCTTTCTGTAAATTCTTTATATCAATTATAAAGCTTCTATATAAAAATCCTCTATATCCTGCTGAAGAAGTGAAACCTTGCCGTGACCGGGCTTTACTTCGCCATTGAAAACAACACCTTCCATAGCTTCAGCTTTTCTCATTGCACTGAAAATTATTCTCTCCAGAGCTTCTCTTACATTGCTGTTAACGGGATAAGCCTCATCCTTGAAGGTACCCATAGAGGTTTTTCTGCTGGGCATACCCATATAATATTCTCCATCTTCCTTTGTAAGAACCTTGATGTCGCTCACTGCAAGCATTGCATCAAAGGTGAGAGTACATTTTGCAACAAGTCTGTTTGTAGGATTTTCAATTTTTCTTAGTCTGAATGATGTTACTAACATTTTGAGTCCTCCGTTTTTAACAATTGCAGATGAATTCTGCCTTGAAGTTACTCAATTATACCATAACACATTTATAATATTCAAGTAGATTATTAAAATTTATTAAATAATATTAATCTTCTGTCAAGCAAAAATTCGACCCATAAAAAATGCGAGACGGTTTCCCGAAAGCCTTGTTGTTTCACAGTTAAAAGAGGCTGCCGAAGCAGCCCCTTTTAATCGATTAATAGTGTTCAATACCGCAATCGCAATATTTGTTTGCGCCGATGAGCTTCCAGATAAGGTTTACAATGAAATAAATGATTCTCATAATACCTGTCTGGTGGCAAAGGCATGAGCAATCAACGCCGTCACCTGTGAGGATGGTGCCGCAACCTGCTCTGTCGCAGATTTCATCGTTATCACTGTCAGTGTGTCCGAGTGCAGGGCTGGGCATTGAGGGAAGTGTAAGCAGCTGTTCGCAAACAGCGCACTTCTTTTCTTCTGAGTAGCCAACCTTTGTGCAGGTAGCTTCTGACTTGGGAACTGAAACATATTCCTTATGGCCTGTTGCGGGACGCTTAACCTGTTCCTTGAGAACTGCGCCGCACTTCTTGCCGTTTATTTCTCTCTTACATACACGGCTTTCTGTGTAACCGTCTGCTGTACATGTGGGGTCCTTGCCGGGGATTGTTTCAACGATATGACCGAGAACCTCACCTGTTTCAAATACAGCTTCAACTTCTGCATTCTTGCCGCTTTCGCCGCAAGCACAGCTCTTATAATAGATAGCCTTTGTTGAGCAGGTAGCTGCAACTGCAAGGTATTTATCTTCAACCTTTTCAACTGTGAATTCGTGGGTTTTAAGCTCGCCTGCTTCGTCTGTGTAGTAGTTAGCTTCAACTGTTGCATCACTTGCAATTACATCACAGTTTGCACAGTCATACCAGTAAACGGGCTTTGCTACACAGGTAGCAGCCTCCTTGAGGTGTGCTTCGTCTTTGATTTCCTCTGTGAATGAGTGAGCAGCAAATTCGCCTGCTTCAAAATAGTTAGCAGCAACAGTTGCGTCGCTTGCCATTACTGCGCAGCCTTCACGCGCACAATCCTTCCAGTAAGTTGCCTTAGCTGTGCAGGTAGCAGCATCCTTAATATGTGCTTCATCAACAATCTCTTCTGTGAATACGTGCTGAAGAGCAGTGCCGGCTTTAGTTCTTGTGTCTTTTTCATTACAACCGTTGATTGTGCAAGTAGCAGTTTCTGTGCCGTCAACACCGCACTTTGCGTCGTTGTTATATACATATGTACCCCATGAATGTGTACCCATAGCACCTTCAAAGGTATCAGCATCTGCAGTACCCTTTGATGAGAGACCGCAAGCTGTGCAGCTCTTGTAGTAAACAGCCTTCTGCTGGCAGTTAGCAGCAGAAACAATATACTTCTCATCAGCTACTGTAGCCGTGAAGCTGTGAGGCTCCGTTTCGCCGTTTTCATAGTATGCATCAGTTGCCTCTGTGTCATTCTTTGCGTTTACATCGCAAACAGCGCAATCATACCAATATGTAGCCTTAGCTGTACATGTTGCAGCGCTCTTGAGGTGTGCCTCATCAACAATTACTTCTGAGAAATCGTGACCGAGAGCAGCCTTTTCATCTGATACCCATTCATAGCCGCAAGCATCGCACTTGTTTTCTGTCTTACCGGCAGTTGTGCAATCGGGAGCAAATACTTCGGGTTCTTCATCGAAGCATTCAGCACTCAAAACATTTTCTTTGCAGAGTGAGCAGACAGCACTATGAGTGCCTGCAAGCTCACCTGTGTTAGCTACAGCTTCATCATATTCGTGACCGTCGGGATCAATCTTACCAACAGATATGGTTTCACCGTTTTTGATAGGCTCTTCGCATACTTCGCACTGATAGTAATAGTATGCTTTTGCAATACATGTTGCTTTGCTTGCAAGATACTTGTCTTCAAGCACAAGAGTGGCTTCACCGTGAACCGTTGAAAGCTCACCGTATGCTGTTTTGCATTTTTCACAAACAGCCTTGTCTTTACAGGTTGCTTCGCCGCCTGAGCATTTTTCAAAGCCTCTGTCGCCACACTTACTGCATCTGTAAGTATGATAATCGTCACTGTCATAAGCATAGTTGTAATCATGTTCACATTCTTCAGCAGCGAAAGTAGCAAAGGGAACTGCTGTGAGTACCATAAGCACTGTCAGAAGAAGTGACATAACTCTTTTGAAATTACGTTTCATATCTTTAACCTCCGTTAAATAAATTTTTTTGATACGGGTTAAATATACCACTTTACACCCATCAAGTCAATAGAGAAAAGTGCTTATTGGTAATTTTGACGGAGAAAAAACACTATTTTCCACCCACTTTCAAACAAAGTGTAAATAAGCATTTCACATAAAAAACACACAGCCCTTCCGTTGTTAAAAACTTCGTGGAAAAGCTGTGTAAAATGTGGAAAATTTCAATGCTTATCAGTCGATTTTATAATCAAGTTTGAACTGCTCACCGCAGCCGTAATTCTCGTAAACATAGTCGATATCCTTGTCGCCTCTGCCTGAGAGCGAAACGAGAATTGAGCCTGAGGGATGCTCCTTGGCATATCTTATTGCGTAAGCAACGGCGTGGGAGCTTTCAATTGCAGGGATGATGCCCTCATATCTTGAAAGCAGGAAGAATGCCTCCATAGCTTCCTCGTCGCTTACTGTTTCATAGTGTACTCTGCCGCTGTCACGAAGGAAGGCGTGTTCGGGGCCGACACCGGGATAATCAAGACCGCTTGCAATTGAATAAACGGGAAGCGGCTCACCCTTTTCGTCCTGAAGCAGATAGCTTTCAAAGCCGTGAAGCTTACCCTTGGTGCCGTAAGCCATAGTTGCAGCGTGGTCACCGATATTGTGACCTCTGCCCAAAGGTTCTATGCCGTAAATCTCAACGGGATCGGCAAGGAAGGGAGTGAACATACCTATTGAATTTGAGCCACCGCCTACACAGGCACAGACAGCATCAGGCATAATACCTGTCATTTCGAGGAACTGCTCTCTTGCTTCAATGCCTATAACAGCCTGAAAATCTCTTACCATTTTGGGGAAGGGATGAGGTCCGAGCGCTGAGCCGATGCAATAGATTGCATGGTCATATTCTTTAAGGTATGCTTCAAAGGCAGCGTCAACAGCTTCCTTGAGAGTTTTAAGTCCGTGTGTGACGGGGATGACATTTGCACCGAGCATTTTCATTCTTATTACGTTAGGATGCTGTTTTGCAATATCAACCTCACCCATGTAAACATCACATTCCATGCCGAAATAGGCGGCCGCAGTTGCTATTGCAACGCCGTGCTGACCCGCGCCCGTCTCGGCAATAAGTTTTGTCTTGCCCATATATTTTGCAAGAAGACCCTCGCCCATACAGTGGTTGAGCTTGTGAGCGCCGGTGTGGTTGAGATCCTCTCTCTTGAGATAAATCTGACAGTTGCCGAAAAGCTTTGAAAGTCTTTCACAGTGATAAACAGGTGTAGGTCTGCCCTGAAATTCCTTTCTGATTCTGCGAAGCTCATTGATAAACTGAGCTGAGTGGCAGATAGCTTCATAGGCATCGTCAGCCTCTTTGAAGGCAGGCACTAATTCAGGGGGAAGAAAAGCTCCGCCGAATTCACCGAAGTAACCGTCCTTTGTGGGATATTCTTTAAGGTAATTTTCAAAATCTCTATACTTGTTCATAATAAAATCTCCTTTTTGTTGCTAAAAATACTTTGCGCCGAAACTGTTCAGCTTCACCATCGAAAACCGGAAAAATACATAAACAACACTTCTTTCAAAAAAATATACCCGCCCCCATAAAGGAACAGGTAATAATCAACTGTTTAGCCACCTTAATGGTATCACGCACCAACATGCGCTCTCATCATAACGGTTAGAGTTTCCGTCGGCGCCTACTCAGAATTTTTCGGGCCGCCCTCACAAGTCCATTCACATACTGCTTTGCTGCCGTCTTCCACCAGTGACGGCTCTCTGTGAGCCTTGCTCATATGCTACTACTCTCGTTCATCGGTTTGATATTAAATTATGGTGCTATTTTAAAGCATAAAAGTAATTTTGTCAAGTAGAAAACAAAATATTCTTGACTTTTCCCTTCCGTAACTATAAAATATATCTGTTATCATTTCATAGGAGGAAAAAATATGAAACAGACAAAAAAACTCATCAGCCTTATTCTTTGTGTTGCACTGACACTTACACTCTTCTCTTTCGGCATTTCTGCTGCCGAGGAAAAGGCTTACACTGTCGTGTCACCCTACGAGAATGTTATCTGGTCAGGTGAAAACGCCTGGGGCGCATACAAAGGCACACTTCATTCACATACCACCTACAGCGACGCAGACGTTGACCTTGCCACTATGGTTAAGGCATACTACGAGCAGGACTATGACTTCCTTGCAAATGCAGACCACGGCGTAACAGGTGTTGAGTGGAACAAAGAGCCTGCAAAGGTGCTTCTTTACACCTATCAGAAACTTCTGGGTAACAAGGTTGCAATTCTCACCGACGAGGAATATGAAGGTATCACCACAGGTACATACCCCCGTTATGACGGCAGCATACGCGGCAAAAAAATGACCTGCGTAACAGGTGCAAACGAGCTTAACAATATGACACTGACAAAGGCACATGTCAACGGATATTTCCTTCCCTCGGATAAAGGTAACGGCTTCGGCGGCACAGAAAACGGCTTTGAGCAGGCAATAGCCTTCACTGAGAAAAACGGCGGTCTGTCACACATCAATCATCCCGGCGACTGGCTTGAGAGCAGCAGTGACATAACAACAGTCAGCGACCCTGAAAACGTTGAATTTTTCTCTGAGCTTATCCTCAAATACCCCACATGTCTCGGCATAGAGGTGTTCAATGAAACTAACAGTGTTACTCCCTATGACAGAATTCTCTGGGACAATATGCTTATGTACACCCTGCCCTACGGCAGAAATGTTATCGGCTTCAGCAACACTGACGCCCACGTAACAGACACCATCGACACATCCTTCAGCGTATTTATGATGGAAGAAAACGATGTTGAGCATATTAAAGAAACTATGCAGTCAGGCGCTTTCTTTATGGTAACAAGAAACCTCAGAGCCAATGACATTATCGGTCCCAAAGAGGAAATCTATGCTCGCAACACAGATATTCCCTATCCTATGTTCAATTCTCTTACGGTTGACGGACATAAGATAACTGTTGCCGCTGAAGATGCTTCAACAGTTCAGTTTATCGCTAACGGCAAGGTTGTTTATGCAGGTGATATCGGCTCTGCACCCGTTACTCTCGACCTGGACACAATAGACGGTGCCGAAGACTTCCAATATGTGAGAGTTGAACTTTTCGGTGAAGGCGGCATATGTCTGTCTCAGGCTCTTGTTATTGACGACGGCAGTGAAAAGCTCACCTACGAAGAAGAAAAGACTCTCTGCGCTCTCTTCGACAAGCTCCTCTTCATTCTCAAGAGCACACGCCTGTGGACAATTATTGTTGAAATTGCAAGAATGATATAATATAACGCAAAATGCAAAATTGTGGTCGCGGGATAACCGTGACCACTTTTATACTCTGTTTCCGCGGAGTTGAAGTTCAAAAACTTTAAGTTTCGTCAATCTTAATTAAAAAGGCAGGTCACTACTGAAAAGTAGTGACCTGCCACAGCGTGTCGAAAAAGTATTTTTCG
>JAZSKE010000020.1:0-2412 GCA_045534675.1 Acutalibacteraceae bacterium | reverse complement strand
GCGGTATCATCGTTTGTGACGATGCTGCAACTGCAGAGTTGAAGGTCGGTACTGTAAACTACTTCAAGGATATCGAGCGCGAAAATCTGGCTCCTGCATACTGATTCATATAATATTGAAAGGCAATCTTTTTGTAAAGCTGCTATACAGCAGTCAAGACGTTGCCATTAACCAAGAAAAAGGAACCGGCCGGTTCCTTTTTCTTGGTTAATGATTTCTGAAATAACAGCCGCAAGTTGTCATTCTCATTTCAATCCTTCTTCTTAGCCGGGCCTCTCCATCAGTTTTGTTGTGAACTCAATCCACTCCTCCTTGTATGGCTCTATCATTTGGGGAGTAGGGTGGCAGTCCTTTATCTCGTTTATGCATTGCGAGTATGCGTCTGCAAATGGCAGGCGCTCAAGCAGACTATTGTCATTCTTCTCAAAGAATTCTGTTATCTCTTCGGCGCACAAAGCGCGAAACAACGCGTACTTGAATTTTGACGCTTTGTGTGTAAGACTCTCGCTGTTCATACGATAGATATAACCACAGTCGCTTGTGTATGCGACTTTATTGGCAAGGTGGATCATTGGCACTATGACGGGTGTGTCCTCAATGAAACGGCGCCTGCAGTAGGGAATCCTGTCATGAAGTGAGTGTCTTATTAGTTTGTTGTTCATGAACACAACCTTTTCTCCCCAGAATCTGAGTATCTTCCCGTCTCCTTCTATGCACCCGTCACCATATGAGAATGCTTCCTTTGTTCCGTTTTCATGCATGATTGTTATTCCGCCGCTTACAATGTCTGCATCACTTTCTATAGCTTTCTTGTACAGTTTTTTGATGAAGTCTTTTTCAAGTATATCGTCGCCGTCAAGCAGCAGGATATATTCGCCTTCGGCTGCTTCAATACCGCGCCTTCGTGATGCTCCAGCTCCAATGTTTTTTTCATTATAGAGGATTTTTACTCTTTTGTCAGTTATTTTTGCTAGTTCATCGCGTGTATGGTCAGTAGAGTAGTCCTCGACAATGATTATCTCAATGTCTTCATGAGTTTGGTTGCATGCCGACTCGACAGCTTCTCTAATCCATTTTTCTACGTTATACGCAGTAATGACAATGCTTATCATGCTGTTATTCTGTCTTGAAACCGAGCGCTTTCAGGAAAGCGGTAAACTTTGCGTTGTTGATAGTGAAGCCTGCGGGTGTTATGCTTATGCCTGTCTCTGGCGATGACGTGCTGTCACTTTTGGCATCGCCGATGTTTACATATACAGTGTTAGCATTGTTCAGGCTTGTTCCGAACTGTAGTCCTGTGCCTATTTGCGGAGTAATGTCATATACATCCTCTCCAATCTTGATTTTGTTAATTGCTCCCATCTTGTTTATTGTTCTATATATATAATGTATCCATTGACTGAAACGTTCTCAGCTTTTAGTTGAAGGGTGTCTGAACTTGCGCTTATGCTTTCTGCTGTGCTTCCGTGGAGTTCCGGTAGTTCTCCTTCAAATGTGAACCACACTCTCAATGCTGCCTTTCTGCACGTTGCGGCAATTTGAGCTGCAATATGTGATATGTCATTATTGCCGAAACCTCTGATTAGGCATCTCAGTAACTCTCTTGCTGGCGCTCCGCCTGAAGAACTGAAAATAATCTTTTTCTTTTTCATCTTTTTTTGAGCAAAGATACTATTGTGTTCGGGCTGTGTAGTTGCTGTATTGACATTATAAAACCTGTTTTTGCTTTTTATTTGGTTGCTTATTGCACGTTTTTTAAAAATGTTTAAAATTAATTTGATTTTTTCTTGTAAAAAGTTTGCCGGTTCAGAAAAATGCCTTACCTTTGCACTCGCTTTCGGGAAGCAACGTAGTTGCGACACGATAAAGCGAGATGATCCTTGACAGCATTCCATACAGACAAGCAGTACAACGTGGCCTGTTCATTATTTTTTGATTGGACAGGTTATAGAAGTAAGTAAGGAACGAAAAACGAACCGTCAATATAATTTGACATACATATAATTCCGGCCGGTACAAACAATTTATTTTGATTAGTGATGCCCTTTTTGGCATTTACAGATATAATTTACAACGAAGAGTTTGATCCTGGCTCAGGATGAACGCTAGCTACAGGCTTAACACATGCAAGTCGAGGGGTTTCAATGGAGCTTGCTCCATTGGGACGACCGGCGCACGGGTGAGTAACGCGTATCCAACCTGCCCTTCATATTGGTATAGCCTCCCGAAAGGGAGATTAATCCCGAATAACATATTTGAGTTGCCTGATTTGAATATGAAAGCTCCGGCGATGAAGGATGGGGATGCGTTCCATTAGGTAGTAGGCGGGGTAACGGCCCACCTAGCCGACGATGGATAGGGGTTCTGAGAGGAAGGTCCCCCACACTGGAACTGAGACACGGTCCAGACTCC
>JAZSKE010000001.1:0-94699 GCA_045534675.1 Acutalibacteraceae bacterium | reverse complement strand
TGACTGGTTTGTCTTCCTAAGACCGCTTGGCCTCCGACTTCAAAAGGGGAGGCCTAATTACAATCACAAGCGACTCCCACTGCTGCGAGTCTTTGGATTTTGCTTTCGATAAGATGATAGATTACTGCAAGTCCTGCGGTTTCTCGGAGGCTTATTATCTGACAAGTCAAGGCAGAAAAAAGTACAGTTTATAACGAAAAAATCCTATGCAAAAAGCATAGGATTTTTTATCTGGCGGAGAGTTAGGGATTCGAACCCTAGGTGAGTTTCCCCACACAGCATTTCGAGTGCTGCACCTTCGACCACTCGGACAACTCTCCGTTTAAAGCTGTCACACAGACAGCTTAGTTATTCTATCAAAAAGCTATTGATTTGTCAATACTCAGAAATCACAAACTGTATTTCTTCCTGCCTTGACTTGTCAGGTAATAAGCCTCGGTAAATCCGCACTTCTTGCAATAATCAATCATCTGCTCAAAGGCAAAATCAAGAGATTCACAGCAGTGGGAGTCGCTTGTAATTGTAATGAGACCTCCCCTTTCATTTATGCGCTTCATTAAAAATTCGGCAGGGTACGGCTTAGTGTTGCCCTTGCGGTACATAGCGCCTGTGTTAACTTCAAAAAGGATGTCAGGCTTGCTGTCGAGTATTCTGTCGAGGGCTTTGAGAGCAGATGCTTTATAAACCTCATTATCTTCGTCAAAAAGAGGTGTTTTACCGTTGAATTTGGTTATCAGATCAAAGTGTCCAACCACATCGCAAGGCCATGTAAGAACAAAATCTGCAACGGATTCAAAATAATGTTCCGCCATTTGGTTCCAGTCGCCGCCAAAAACAAGATTCACACATTCCGTAAGCTCATCTGGTGAAAGGTCAACGGAATAGATTTTATTTCTGCCGTCAATCTGATGAACGCTTGCGATGACAAAGTCAAAATCATCCGGATTGGTGTAACAGAAATCGCTGTCCAACTCAATGCCGCAAAGGATATCGATTTTATCCCTATATTTTTCTTTGACCTTTTTAACATCACTTATATAATCCCACAGGCTATCCTTTGTCATAGTCCAGTCTGCAAGATAATACATAGGCGAGTGTCCTGAAAAGCCAAGTGAAACAAAGCCTTTTTCAATTGCAGCAAGCGTCATTTCTTCGGCAGTGTTCTTGCCGTCACAATAGGTTGTATGTGTATGACAGTTTGATTTAATCATAGTTACCATCCTTATATTTTAAGCTATCCCCGGTTTCAGGGATAGCTTATTTGTTTTATGACTTGTTGGGAGTTTTCTTCCATCTCTTCTTGAGACGGTTATATCTTCTCTTTTCCTTACCTGACATCTTATAGTCGAAGGGACGCTCTGAAATTCTGTCGTAAAGGGCTGTTTCAAGAGTTGTTGTGGTACTTTCCTTTGTCTGAGTTGCTGCAAGGATGATAAGACCGTTATCTTCCGGAAGAGTGATTACGCCTGTTTCACCAACGGGTACTTCATACATGAAGAAGAAGAGCTGCTGAGCTGCAACGTCGCCCTTAATTGAGTGAGTATGTGTGCATTCCCAAGCGAGTTTGTCTGTTTTGATATTTGCAGTTTCAGCAAGGTCATAAAGATCCCACTTACCGATTCTTTCGTTTATAGCCTGAACCTTAACGGGATAAAGCTTGCCGTCAACCTTGAAGTTATATACCTTATCACCATAAAGGCTTGCACCGATAAAGTAGAATTTCTTGCCTGTTACTTTAAGCTCCTGACCGCCGCAGATAAGAGCATTATTGCCTTCACCCCAGATATCACCTGTCTTGAATGTGATGCCGCCGCACACTATCTCTTTAGGGAAAATTTCACCGGGTACAGTAACATTAATGGTGGGAATATTAGCGGACTCTCTGTTGTGGTTGAATGTTACAATATCAGTGTTATAGGGAAGCTCAACTACTGACTGTGATGCCTTGACGCTTACTGCACAATCTCTGAGTTTAACTGCAAAAGTCTTGACTTCATAAGGCTTGAGGTCGAAAACAAGACTGCCGTTTTCTACTGTAGCTGTGCCGATTTCATCTTCAACTGCGTTAAGCTCACGCGCTGAAACTATGCCCTTGCCGAGAATCATCTTCACATCTTTTGCAAGGCGGTCTGCGCCTTCGTTGACACGGATAACGATTTCATCGCTGTTTTCAGCCTTCTTGATTGCTCTGACAATTACGCTCTCGTGGCTGATTGAACCAAATGAATATTCACTGCCAAGAGTACCGTCGTGCTTATCAGTGATAAATGCAGCGCAAGGCTGATTGAAGAAGCGAGCATTAAGCTGAGTGCCGTTTGAATAGTCACCCTGATGTGAGTAGATTGCGTAGCCGTATCTGTTAAGACCGAATTCAAGCATACCCTGAATACTGTCATCACGGTAGAAGTTTTTGGGTGAATGAAGAACAGTAAGTCGAAGGCTCTTTTCATCCTTCATCATCCAGCCGTACTTGCAGTCGCTGAATACAGATACACCGTAGGACATATTCTTGTCTGTAAGGTCAGCCCATTTCTGTGCAGGTACCTCATAAAGCTTCTTGTTAGCCTTGGGTCTTCTGATTGCACCGAGACCAAGGTCGAAGGTTGAAAGGTCATTTTTAACATTAAAATAGAAACCATTGTGAAGGGCTCTTCTGAACTCTCTCCACTCTACTTCGTTATAAACGCTTACCCAGGGACAGCCTGCAACAAGTGAAACATAGTATGTAAAGGTTGATTTGGCGGCTGTCTGAGTAACTTTAAGTGTAACTCTGACTGCACCTGATTCAACTACACTGCAAACACCCTTTTCAGCAAATTCCCAGGGATACTTGTCAAGCTCTTTATATGAAAGCTCCCAAGCAGCATATTCCTTTGTACCGTTATATTTGTTAATTTCAAAGCGGATAGGCTTTCTGAGAATCTGTGTATTACTAAGAGTTTTGTCGACAATTGAAGCAATATCACCGTTTTTATCAACTGAAACAATATACTTGTAGTTTTCAATTACATTCTTCTCAGCTCTGAGACCGGTGTTGATATTGCAGGGAACTTCACTGTAAAGAACATCTACAACCTTATAGCCTAATGCAGGAATGTATGCTGCAATTGAAATATTCATTTTATCGCCGTCAATTGAATTAACCTGTGAAGGCACTTCTGCACCGCTTTTTTCAAACACGCGAACGTGAGCATAGCCGTAATAAGGCACCTGAACATCAACCGAAGCCATTCTGGGCTGCTCAAGGGTGTTATTAATTACAACTGCGGTACCTTTTACCCATGATGTATCAAGGTTTTTTATAACTTCCTTTGATGCGCCCTCGTAAGCATTTGTGAGCTGATTTGCGGAAAGTACATAATCATTCCATGAACGCTGATAAACACGCTGTACTGATGTACCGGTAATATCATCGTGGAAGGTATGAGCAATAGTTCTCTTCCAGCCTTTTTCAATTTCATCTTTAGGATATGAAGCATCGGCAAGTGACATTGCCATAACGCCTGCACGCTCAGCCATATCAGCAATTTCTTCGTTTCTTCTGTTCATTCTCTTTGAGAATGCTCTTGAAACATATGAACCGACACCGTGAGTGGTCATAAGAAGCTCGCTATTAAAGGTGGGAAGCTTTCTGAGTATATCAGCATCAAGATTTGAAACATCGTCAAAGAACTCCGTAGGTGAAGATGAAAGAACCTTGATATCGTGGCTGTCGTTAGTTGCAATTTCTTCTGAAACTGTTTTGACTGATGCTTCTTTAGGTGCACCGCCAACGTCACCAACGCCGTGATATGCGAAAGTAAGGGGAAGGTCGTATTTTTTAACATTATTATTAAGTTTATCAGTGAGGTTCTTCTTAGTTCTAACTCTCCTGAAGGTTGTGCAATATGACTTGGCATCAAGTGACGCGAAAATAGGCTTGCCGTTTACGCCGTACCAATAACCGATATCAAAAGGAATACCGTTTGCACTGCCCCATGAAAGTTTCTGAGTTGAGAAACCTTTAAGACCTGCGTGTTCAGCAATTGAAGGCAGAGCCCAACCGAAGCCGAAGCAGTCGGGAAGAAAAATATCGTTACTTCTCTTGCCGAATTTTCTTTCAAAGTAAAGATTGCCGTATATAACATTCCTGAACATGCTCTCAGGTGAAGGAACATTGACATCGCCGTTTTCATAGCAACTGCCGGTTACATTCCATCTGCCCTGCTCTATGTACTTTTTAAGCTGTTCAAACTTTTCAGGATAATACTCTTCAAAGAGTTCGTATCTGTAGGCACCTTCAAAGTTAAAGCGGTAATCAGGATAATTCTCAAAGTGAGCGAAGTTCTGATCAAGTGTTTCCTTCAGGCAAACGTTGATTACATGCTCAAAATCCCAGTTCCACACTGTGTCAAGATGAGCTGTTGCTATGGTGTAAATTTTTTTGTCCATACTGCACCTCTGTTTTCAGTATAATTTATTTATAAGGCTTACGCCAAAATTTATTTGATTTCTCTTGCACATTCAGCCACAGTAAGGGCTGTAAATAAAAACTGCCATATTGCAAAGATGATCATAACCACTGCAAATGTCTCATAAACGAGACCTGTAAACGGAGCTACAAATCCAAGATCATACTGTGATATAAAGTAAGAAAGGCTGACTGCAAAATTAATAATAACAGCAGCCGTAAAAATTGCGGTGAAACTGTAAATTGCAGCATCAGGAAGAGTACCTTCCCAATTCTTTTTATCCTTGAAAAAGGCAAATATAAAACTCACGCCACCGAGAAATAATAATGCGGGTGAAAGAGCAAGCACCCAAAGAGCATCCGTAGCTGAATACTGAATTCCGTTTGCAATCTCAGAAAAGGGTAAAAGATTATAAATCAGCACGCCTGCAAGTGATAAAATTGAACCAAGCAGGGCGAAAATTACATTTTTATTCTTAAGTGCTTTAAGCATAATTATTATTCTCCTTTGTAATTTGTTATCTTTTGTTATGATAACACAATATAATGTATTTTTCAATATAAAAAGATACAACTTATTAAAAAATTAAAATATATGAGCCGCACATCGCTGTGCGGCTCAGTGGATTATTCAATTATGAACTTATTAAAGACTTTCTTACCCTTTTTCACAATTACATAGCCTTTTTCAAAAGCACTTTTTGCAACTGTATCTGTAAAGCTCTTTGCCTTTTCGTCGTCAACGGAGACACCGCCCTGCTCAATAAGTCTTCTGCCTTCGCCGCGTGACTTGATAATGCCTGCTTTGAGCATCATATCAATAAGTGAAACTGCACCGTCAGTGAAATCGTCAGCAGTAAGTGCTGTTGTGGGCATATTATCTGTGTTTACACCGCCACCGAAAAGTGCCTTGGCAGCTTCGTCTGCCTTCTTGGCTTCTTCTTCACCGTGAACAAGCTTTGTAAGCTCGAAAGCAAGAATTTCCTTAGCTGTGTTAAGCTGGCTGCCTTCCCAATCGTTCATCTTGTCAATTTCTTCAAGAGGAAGGAAGGTAAGCATTCTGATGCACTTGAGAACATCGGCATCAGCAACATTTCTCCAATACTGATAAAATTCATAGGGGCTTGTCTTGTTGGGGTCAAGCCAAACTGCACCGCTCTGTGTCTTACCCATTTTCTTACCTTCGGAATTGAGAAGAAGAGTAATTGTCATTGCAGCAGCGTCCTCACCAAGCTTACGTCTGATAAGCTCTGTGCCGCCAAGCATATTGCTCCACTGATCGTCGCCGCCGAACTGAAGGTTACAACCATACTTCTGGAAAAGCATGTAGAAGTCATAGCTCTGCATAATCATATAGTTAAACTCAAGGAATGAAAGACCTTTTTCCATTCTCTGCTTATAGCACTCTGCTGCAAGCATACGGTTAACTGAGAAGCAAGCACCTACTTCGCGGAGTACCTGAACATAATTTAGATCAAGAAGCCAGTCTGCATTATTGACCATAATAGCCTTGCCTTCTGAGAAGTCAATAAATCTGCTCATCTGCTCTTTGAAGCAATCGCAGTTGTGCTGAATTGTCTCGGTAGTCATCATCTGACGCATATCGCTTCTGCCTGAGGGGTCACCAATCATAGCAGTACCGCCGCCGATAAGTGCGATAGGCTTGTTACCTGCCATCTGAAGTCTCTTCATAAGGCAAAGCGCCATAAAGTGACCGACATGGAGTGAGTCAGCTGTGGGGTCGAAGCCGATATAGAAAACAGCCTTACCGTTGTTGATAAGATCCTTGATTCTTTCTTCGTCTGTTACCTGTGCAATGAGTCCTCTTGCAACAAGCTCTTCATAAATTTTCATTTTATTCTTTCCTTTCCGGTTAACATACTTTGTCTATTTTACGAATTTAACTCTTTAAAGTCAATAGCTATTTATAAGTTTATGCCTTCTTTTGCAAAATCTATCAGCTCTTTTGCAGAACTAAGTGTTGTTTGAGTTATAACATCGCCGCCGATTATTCTAGCAATTTCTCTCGTTCTCTGTTCTTCGTCAAGTGAAGTTACCCGTGTATATGCAACGCCGTCAGAAGCGGTCTTTTCGATATACAAGTGATTATCCGCATAAGCGGCAATCTGCGCAAGATGTGTTACACATAATATCTGTTTTGTACGCGACAGCTCTCTGAGCTTATAGGCAATTTTGTGCGCCGCCCTTCCGCTTACACCTGTATCTATTTCGTCAAATATAAGCGACGGAATTTCATCACTGTCACTGAGTACACAGCGAATTGCAAGCATTACTCTTGAAAGTTCACCACCTGAAGCAATTTTAATAAGAGGTCTCGGCTCCTGACCTGCATTTGCGCTGAAAAGAAACTCAGCATCGTCAATACCTGTTTCTGTTGCGGGAGCATCTTTAAAATCAACAGTAAACACTGCATCAGGCATATCAAGAAACTTTAATTCCGAAGTAACATCGCCCTCGAAAGATGCAGCGGTATTTTTACGGCAATCAGAAAGATAGCAACCGCGTTTGAAGAGTTCTTCACTCAGGTCATCATACTCCCCTTGCAGCTTATCGATAAGCTCATCACTCATTACTATATTTTCATATTCTTCACTTATATTCTCTAAATAAGCGATCATTTCTTCTTCAGTTTCACCGTATTTTTTAGAAAGCCTATATAAAACATCAAGCCTTTCTTCAACAGAGTTTATATCTGTTTCATTATCAGTGAAGTCAGAAAGCGACGCAGAAACCTCGGAAGAACAATCATCAAGAGTATATCTCAAATCGTTTATTGCTTCATAAAGCACGCGGAACTTACCGTCAAATTCTGACAGCTCATTGAGTGCATCCGTAAGGTCATAAAGTTCGGTTATGATGCCTGAGCTGTCCTCAAATCCGCTGAGAATTTTATCGCAGAGGCTGAGCGCTCCTATAATTTTTTCTCTGTTTCGGATTTTTTTCTTCTGCTCAAGTAGAGATTCTTTCTCTCCCGGTCTCAAATCTGCCGCTTTCAGCTCATCTATCTGGAATTTTAGAAACTCAAGTCTTTTTTCTTTATCGATATCGGCAGCGAGGAGTTTTTTCAGTTGCCGTCTGACCTTTTTAATTTCACCGAAAACTTCAAGATAGCTCTCAAGAAATTCCTCACAGTCTGCAAGTGCATCAACAAACCCCATATGTCTTTCTTTTAAAAGAAGATACTGACTGTCATGCTGTCCGCAGATCGTAATCAAATCTCTGCCGATGTTTTTAAGCATAGACACCGTAACGGTATGCCCGTTAATCTTGCAGTTATTTCTGCCGTCTGCTGTAATAATTCTTGTTACAAGAAGGCTGTCATCATCTTCACACTCAACATCATATTCAGAGAGTTTTGCTTTAACGGTATCGCCTACATTTTCAAAATACGCAGTAACTCTTGCTCTATCGGCACCGCTTCTTATTATCTCGCGGGAGGTTCGTTCTCCGAGTACTGCATTAATGGCATCAATAATTATTGACTTACCTGCACCTGTTTCACCTGTCAGAACATTGAGTCCTTCGCTGAAAAGGATTTCCGCTTTCTCTATAACGGCTATATTTTCAATTTTGAGACTTGTGAGCATAGCGAAAACTCCTTTCTTTCAAATTAAGATATTATCTTACTGGTACTTTGCGGTGATTTTTTCAATTTTCTTCTTAAACTCACCTGCTGCAGCTTCATCCTTACAAAGCACGAATATGGTGTCATCACCTGCAAGAGTACCGACAACCTTATCATTAATAAGATTATCCACTGCAGCACAGGCTGCCTGAGCCATACCTGCAAAGCACTTGACAACCGCCATATTTCCGGCGTAATTAACATTTGTAACCGCATGGGCAATTATTGAATGATATTTCTGGGTGCGATCCTCAGTGTCATTGCTGACATAAACATATTTATACTGACCGCCGCTGACAGGTGACTTGATAAGTTTAAGTGCTTTAATGTCTCGTGAGATAGTTGCCTGGGTTACTGCATAGCCCATATCATTGAGCCTTTGCATGAGTAAGTCCTGAGTGCCGATTTCCTCTTTATCAAGCAGGTCGAGGATAGCCTCATGTCTTGCTTTCTTCATAATTATCCCCCTTTTTGTTTGAATATCTTTCCATTAATTTCTGTGAAAAAATATCTGTAAACGCATCAGCTTTAATGCGAATAATTTTAGTACATCTTGCTGCCTTTTCAATTTCAATTCGAGTGTTTTCAGTCATTTCAATGCCTATTTCACCGTCACAGCTGAAAATCGGAAGGCACACATCGGGATTTTTCACTGTAATGCTTATTTTACTGTCCGGCTTGAAAATCATTGAGCGTGAAAACAGTGAATGCGTGCATATAGGAGTAAGTATAAGACTTTCAATTGCAGTGTCAACAACGGGACCGCCTGCGGAAAGAGAGTAAGCCGTTGAGCCTGTAGGTGTGGCAATAATAATGCCGTCTGCAAAATAGTCGTTTATCTTTCTACCGTCACATCTTGCTTCGATTTCACACATTCTCAGTGACACACCTCTGCCTATGGTACAATCATTAAGGCAATAATGCTCTGATACAAGTTCACTGTTTTCATAGTGACTGACTTTAAGCATCATTCGCTTATCCGTTGTATATTTGTCGGAAAAAAGATTTTCAAGCAGGGATAGTTCTTCTTTTTCGAGACCTGCAAGAAACCCAAGTCTGCCGGCGTTAATGCCGAGAATAGGCTTGTTATGTTCGGCGGCAAAGTGTGAAGCGTGAATTATTGTGCCGTCACCGCCGATGGCAATCATAATATCACACATTGCAACTGCCGTGTTTTCATCAAGAAAACTAACATCAAGGTCGGCAAAATATTCCTTCAGCTCAAAGGACATCAGAATTGTTGCACCGAGTTTTTTCAGCTGCTTATAAACGTCTAAAGTGACCTTATAGGCGTTTTTTCTTGTCATATTTGAATGAATTTCAACTACCATATCAATCACCTAATATTTTGTGGGATTCAGATACAATATCTTCTATACTTTTTGTGAGGAGAGACTCCCCTTCTTCACTTTTTTCAATGTAAATCAGGTATTCTATATTACCCTGCGGACCTTTAATGGGTGAATAATCGAGATTGAGCACCTTAAAGCCGTTTTCGAGAACAAAATTATAAATACTCTCAACAACTTCAATATGTGTTTCAAGCTCTCTGACTACACCTTTTTTGCCTACCTTTTCCTTGCCTGCTTCAAATTGCGGTTTAATTAAGCATACAGCCTGTCCGCCGATTTTCAGCAGTTCCTTCATCGGAGGAATTATGTGTTTGAGTGATATAAATGAAACGTCCACACTTGCAAAGTCAATTTCTTCGGGAATTTCCTCATGGGTAACATATCTGAAATTGGTGCGCTCCATATTGACAACTCTGCTGTCGCTTCTGAGTTTCCATGCAAGCTGTCCGTAGCCTACATCAATTGAATAGACCTTGCCGGCACCGTTCATAAGCATACAGTCAGTGAAGCCGCCTGTTGAAGCTCCAATATCCATGCAAACACAATTATCAAGCCTCAGGCCGAATTCTTGAACCGCTTTGGCGAGCTTATATCCGCCACGGCTGACATAGGGCATTTTTTCGCCGCGAAGCTCAATGCACGCGTCTGCCTTAACACTTGTTCCGGCTTTTGTTTCCTTCTGACCGTTGACATAAACAAGCCCTGTCATAATCAGCGCCTTGCCTTTTTCACGGCTGTCAACGAAGCCTCTTTCAAACAAGGCAACATCTAACCTTACTTTTTCTGCCATATTAATTCTCCGTAATTTTCTTTATCATAGCATCACTGTCAAGACCGTATATACTGAGAAGCTCGCTGATGCTTGCCTGTCGGGCAAATTTATCTTCAACTGCAGTTATGCTGTATCTGCCGTTAAATCCGCTTTCCATAAGTACACTGCCGAGCTTTTCGGCTACACCGCCGCTTTTCATGCTCTCCTCAAAGAAGAAGACTTTCTGCTTTGAGGCTATAATTTCAACTGCCTTTTTCGGTAAAGGCTTAATCTGGTTAAGTACAAGAAGAAGCACCTCTCTGCCTTTTTCCTTCAAAGCATCAACTGCATCAATGGCTTCACTTGCAATTCTGCCGTAAGTAACAATAACCTCGGAAGAATCCTTGTTGCCGTATAAGGCATATGCAATGGTGGGGTATTCAAGCTTGGAGACATTTTCCTTCTGCGAGCCTCTCGGGTACCTGACGGCAGCGGAAAGCTCATAACCGTAAAGAGCATTGTTTATGTCGGCCTCAAGGCTTCTGAAGCAGCAAGGTGAATACACTTTTATATCGGGAATTGTGTTGAGAAAAGGAACATCGAGAAGTCCGTGATGTGTTTCACCGTCTTCGCCTACAAAACCTGCTCTGTCTATAGCAAATATAATTTTCTGCTTCTGCAGAGAAACATCGTGAACTATCTGGTCATAGCATCTCTGCAAGAAAGTTGAATATACGGCATATACAGGCTTCATATTGTTTTTGGCAAGTCCCGAAGCGAAGGTCACAGCGTGTTCTTCTGCTATGCCCACATCAAAAAATCTGTCGGGATACTTTTCGCTGAACTGCTTAAGACCGGTGCCAATGCCCATAGCTGCGGTAATTGCACAGATAGATTTGTCTTCTTTTGCAAGTTCGCATAATCTTTTGCCGAAAGCATCTGAAAGTGTCTCTCCTGAGATTTTATATTCACCTGTGTCAACATCAAATTTTGAAATGCCGTGAAAAACACTCGGGTCTTTCTCAGCGTGTTCGTAACCTTTACCTTTGACGGTGATTACATGAAGCACAACCGGGCCGTTAACAGCCTTAGCAGATTCAAAGGCATCGCATAAGTTTTCAATATTATGTCCGTCAATGGGACCCATATATCTGTATCCGAGGTCCTCAAAGAAGGTACTCTGAGTATAAAGCTTGTTTTTGATATCCGTTTTAAGATTATATATCTTATGGGCAATTTTATCACCGAAAGGAAGCTTTGAAATAACGCTTTCGGTTCTTGCTTTAAAGCTGTAGTATTCGGGTCGTGAGCGAATAACGGCAAGGTACTTAGCAAAAGCACCCACATTTTCTGAAATTGACATTTTATTGTCGTTGAGAACAATTATATGTTTAGCCTTACTTCGGCCGCCGTTGTTAAGAGCTTCATAAACCATACCGCCCGTAAAGGAGCCGTCACCGATAACGCTGATAACATAACCGTCGTCGCCGCACATAATTTTGCTGTGCGCAAGACCGAGACCGGCTGAAACAGAAGTGCCGCTGTGACCGCTGTAAAAAATGTCATGTTCGCTTTCGCCCGGTCTGCAGAAGCCTGAAATACCGTCTTTTGTTCTGAGCGTGTCAAAGACTTCATATCTGCCTGTCAGGAGCTTGTGGGTGTAGCACTGATGCCCCACATCAAAAACAATCTGATCCTTAGGTGAAGAAAAGACCTTGTGTATTGCAACTGAAAGCTCCACAACGCCTAAATTAGAAGCGAGATGGCCGCCGTTTGCTGACACTGTGGTAATGAGCTTGTCCCTTATTTCGTCACACAGAAGCTCAAGACAATGATTATCCATTGTCTTTATATCGTCAGGACTATTAATTTTTGAAAGAAGTTTATATTCCATTTCAGTCTGCTCTTTCAGTTTTTACGATTAATAAGGCTTACGGCAAGTTCCTTGAGAAATTCCGATTCATCACCGAAAATGTCAAGCGCCTGCACTGCCTTACGTGTTATTTCTTCAGCGTACAGCTTTGATTTTTCAAGTCCGAGCACTGATACATAGGTTGATTTGCCGCTCTCCTTATCGCTTCCTACAGGCTTTCCGAGTTGCTTTTCATCACCTGTTACATCAAGTATATCATCAACAATCTGGAAGGCGTGTCCGAGATTTGAAGCATACTCCCCTGCTGCGTTATATTGCTCTTTGGTACCGCCTGCGGCAAGAACACCAAAAAGTGCAGCACATTTTATGAGGGCGCCTGTTTTCAGTGAATCCATTGTTTCAAGTGTATCAATATTACAGAGCTTGTCTTCGTTTTTAAGGTCGACAACCTGTCCGCCTATCATTCCGTTTGCACCTGCAAGCTCAGAAAGAAGCGCAACTGCTTTGACAATGCTGTCAGGTGCAGCCGTGCTTTCAGCAAGCACACCGAAAGCTCTCGTGAGAAGCCCGTCACCGGCAAGAAGTGCATATTCTTCACCGAATTTAATATGGCATGAGGGCATACCTCTGCGCATATCGTCATTATCCATACAGGGCAAATCGTCGTGTATAAGAGAATATGTGTGTACCATTTCAAGGGCAGCTGCAAAAGGAAGTGCTTTCTCAATATCACCGCCACAGATTCTGCAAAACTCTAGAGTGAGAACAGGGCGTATTCTTTTGCCGCCGATTGAAAGTGAATATCTCATAGCCTCATGCACAATATCTTCACCGAAGTTGCACGCCTCAATGGCATTTTCAAGATATGCATTGACAGTTTCAACATAGTCTTTTAGTTTATTCTTCATCATTCATTTCCTCTTGAGGTATTTCTGAAAGCTCAGAAATTTTCTGCTTGGCATCAGTTAAAGTTTTGTTGCAGAAAGCAACTAATCTGACACCTTCCTCATAAAGTTTCATTGACATATCAAGATCGTATTCACCGCTTTCAAGACTTTCGGAAATCTCTTTAAGTCTTATCATAGCGGTATCAAGTGTATATATTTCCATTTTGAATATTCCTTTCAATTACCACTGCAGACTTGACATGAAAATTCGCCGTTATGCAGTTTAATTTTAATGTTACTGCCTTCGTTTACAGCATTGGCTGATTTAATCGGCAGACCGTTTTCATCTTCAACGATAGCATAGCCTCTTGAAAGAACTTTAAGCGGACTCATGGCTTCAAGCTTTGAAGAATAATGAAGCAATGCATTATCATAAAAATCAATCTTGCTCTTAATTGCTGATTTTATTTTATCCTCACAAGCAGTAAGCAGTTGACTGTAAAGAGCGACAGTTTTCTGAGGGCTGTGAAGCGCAATCACATTTTCATACTGAAGCAGCCTGAGTTTATATCTGTCCAGTACCCTGCCGATTCCGTCATCGAGGCTGTCGAGGGTTTTATCTATTGCAAAGAGAAGCTCTCTGTAATCAGGCGCTGCAAGTTCAGCGGCAGCGGAAGGTGTTGGAGCGCGTAAATCTGCAACAAAATCTGCTATTGTGAAATCTGTCTCGTGTCCTACCGCTGAAATTATAGGTATATTACAATTATAAATTGCCATTGCAACTATTTCTTCGTTGAATGCCCATAAATCCTCTATTGAACCACCGCCTCTGCCGACAATAAGCACATCAGCTGCGCCAAGGGCGCTGAATTTATCTATTGCAGCCGCTATCTGAGGCGCGGCAGAGTCTCCCTGAACCTGAACACCCTCAAACACCACCTCTGCAAGAGGAAAGCGTCTTTCGAGAACATTGAGTATATCCTGAAGTGCGGCACCTGTAGGTGATGTAATTACACCGATCTTTGCAGGCATCTCCGGTATGTTTTTTTTGTGTTCCTGCCTGAAAAGCCCCATATTTTCCAGCTTGGTTTTAAGCTGTTCATAAGCTATTGTCAACTCACCGAGACCTTCGGGTATCATATCATCACAGTAGATCTGATAAACACCGTCACGCTCATAAACACCCACACTGCCCCTGATAAGCACCTTCATACCGTTTTCGGGAATAAAACGAAGCCGTGAGGCACTTTGGCGGAACATTACAGCCTTCATGGAACCTATTTCATCTTTGAGAGTAAAATACAGATGTCCTGTTCTGTAATGATTGGTAAAATTTGAAATTTCACCGCTGATATATATATTCCTCAGATTAATATCATCTTCAATTATCGACTTGAGATATGTATTGATCTGACTAACTTTTAAAATTGATGTCATTTAAAGTAAGAACTCCTTAATACGCGACAAAATTGCACCACATAAAGTGCTGCAAATGCCGTCAACATTAAATTTATCTTTCTATTTTCTTTGCAACTGCACCGAGTACGCCGTTAACATAAGCTGCATCGTCTTTAGTTGCATATTTCTTTGTTATTTCAATAGCTTCGTTTATGGCAACACCAATGGGCACATCACTGTAAAGAAGTTCTGCAACAGAAACACGGAGTATGGCTCTTGCAACTCTTGAAATACGCTTTGCAGACCAACCTACAAGATTTTCGTTTATTGCACTGTCAATCTCCTCAAGGTTGTCATATACCTTTCTTGCAAGATTTTCAGCAAAAGCATTTGTCGGAAAAATTTCAAGCTCAAGTGCATTTTCAATAAGCTCAACTATTGTAACCTCGTCACCTTGAAAGCTTTTTTCAAAAACAAGGATAAAGGCTAATTCTCTTGATTCACGTCTGGTCATATGATTATTCCTTCCGCACGGCAAAAAGTTTCTGCCGCAATTCATTATAGTTAGACCTATTATATCACAAATTTAAAATCCTACAACTATTTTAGCTCAATTATTGTTAAATTTTCTGCAGAAATATTCGTATTTTTTTCAATAATTTCCGTTATTTGAATAATTAGTCGGTCATTTAGTGTATTTTTTTGCAAAATCACCTGACAGGCTCCGTTGTTTATTGTTACAAGACAGTCGCTTCCCGTTTTTGCTTTGATGAGATTTTCAGCATCTGCTTCACATTTTATATCTCTTTTGAAATCTGAGAGCATTGTAATAATTTTACTTTTATCCGTTTCGCTTAGCTCTTCGTTTTCGATAATATCCTCAATATTGTCAATTATGCTGTCGTGTGAATTTGTACGCTTGAGCTTGGCTTCTGAAAAGTATTTCTCAGATTCTACACCTTGCTCCTGAGTTGTTGTTTCCTCTTCGGTCACTTTAGTGGTACCGCCCACATAGAGTGAATCTCCAAGATTTCCGCTAACCTGCTCACTGTCAGTTGTAACGGTGTTGCCTGAGATGTCAGGATTGTTTGTAAAATACCAGTTAACACCGACTGCAGCGGCAAGCGCAACAACAAGTGTTGCAGTAAGAATTTGTTTGCTTTTGATAACCATATGAATGTTCTCCTCCTATTCAGCCATAACGGCAACGCTTATTTTGTTTGAGCTTATATCAAAAAGAGCTGACACAACAGAAATTATCTGCTCTTTTATAACAGGATTATTACCGCCGCGGCAAATTACGGCAACACCTTTGACTTCCGGTGATATAATTTTCAGTTTCAGTCCGGTTTCACCGTCACTGCCGTCGATTATTATGTATTCATCTGAGGTATCTTTCTCACCATCTGTTCCGATACTTTCTTCGGTATTCTCAGCATACACAGTTTCACAATAGCTTCGAAAAGTTATCATAACTCTTGACTTCCCCGCGCCGTCAATTGATTCTATCAGCTTTTCAAGACGTTCAGATAATTCGCTTTCGCTCATTATAGTCATTTCATCATCTGCTCTGTCCATATGTGATTTGTCCTTTTCATTTGTACCCGACAGCATAATAAGTAAAATACCAACAATTCCGATTATCAGAATCAATGTTGTCTTTTTGTCCTTGCTGAGCTTAGTATATAACTCATTTAAGCTTTTACTGTTCATGTGCTTCACCTTTAAATTCTATGATACCTTCACTGAAACCAAGTTCACATAGTAGCGCTTTAATACCATCCTCGTTTCCCTGACTTTCGACAGTTATTCTCTTCACCCTGATTTCTTCACCTTTAAGATAGCACTCAACAGAAAAATCACACTTAATCTTTTCATAGGTAAAATAATCATTTAAGGTTTCTTCAATTGCTTTTTCCGCTGATGATAATGCGCTTTTAAGAGCATATTTATCTAAGTCATCCCTTATATTGTAATTCTCTTTTATGTAGTCATTTATATCGAAGTTGATTGAAAATGAATCGGCAAGAGGCAGCATAATGCTATAAACAAGAACAATGCTGACAAGCGTTTTATAAGCAGGTCTGATTTTACTGTCCGGAATAAGAGAAAGCAATATTCCGCTTATAACCGAAACTGCACTCACGGTGACAGACCACTGATTAATTTTATCCATATCAGACCGTACCTTTCAGAGACAGCATAATTCCTGTTGAGATAATGAGCATAAACATTTCAAATACACAAAGCAGCATCAGAATCCGCATTGCACAGGAAATCCCCCTAAGCGTCTCGCCTACCCGTACCCCGGAAAAGCTGTCAGAAAGATAGCTCAAAGCAGTAAAGCTCAGATAGTAAATAAGTGTTTGAGCTAAAACGGGAAGATTGATTATAAGGATAATAACAATGCCTACAATGGCAACAGACCCCTTAATGAGATTTATACTGCCTATAAGAGAAGAATATGCCTCGCTTATTGACGAGCCGATAACAGGTATCAGTGAGCTGATAAGAAATCTGATGCTTTTTACAGACACGCTGTCCAAGGATGCAGAAAGAATATTTTTAAGGCTGAGAAAGCCCGTAAATGCACCTGAGGACACCCCTAAAACAACGCTGACGGTTTTGTTTACAGCGTTTATAAGTCTGCCAATGCTGATGCTTTCATTTAGCGAAAATGAGATGACCAGGCATAAAACTACACCTATAAAATCAGGCAAAACATAGGCAATTACTGACGAAAAAGCTTCAGCAAAAGCCATTAGCAATGAGTTATATGTAAGTGCGGAAGCAGCATTTCCCGTCAAAGATATAATCAGCGTATATACAGGAATGAAAGACAGCATAAAATTACCGCTTAGTTTAAGTACACTTACAGTTGCAGATAAAGCCTCGCCTATCATATTAACCGACAGAAGTATAAGAATTATTACGCAAATTTGTGTAAAGAAACTGCCATTTTTGTTGCCCGTAAACAGGGATGAGACAGCACCGCAAAGCATAATAACACAAAAAAGAGTGAAAATTTCTGAAATGCACCTTTCGGCTTTCTCTTTTAATGTAGCACTGAAAAAAACAGTGATATTATCTAAAGAAAATTCGTTGATATTCAGAGACTTTTTTAAATCTATCCCCATTTCCTCAAGGGCTGAAATAACATCTTTGTCAATTGATGTCAATAATTCTTCGCTGATACTTTCTTCTAAATTATCAAAATCTGCCTGAAAGGCTTCAGCAAACACAGTGAACGAAAATAATATCAGTAAAGTTATAAATACCGTCAGAAGCTTTTTCATAATGCAAAGGACATGGCCGTTTTAACAACGCTTTCTATAAATGGAAGAGAAATAATCAGAAGCAGTATTCTGCCTGAAAGCTCAATTATGTCGCCCACAAGAATGTTGCCGCTTTCATAGCTTATGTCGCATGCAAGCTTCGTCAGAATACATATGGCGGCTCCTTTCATCAGACAAACGATAATTTTCTTCTGAGATGACGTCTGAAACAACAGGTCAGAAAGGTTCTTTGTGCCTTTTACCGCATCTGCGAATATAAGGGAAATCACTGCAATTACAAAAACTATTTCTACAAAAATTACAAAACTCTTATTATACCCGCGAAGCAGAGTATTCAGAACACACACGCAGATACCGCACAGTACTATTTTAACAATCATATCAGTAATCCAGTATTTTCCTAACGGAAGAAAATAAATCCTCAATTTCAGGCAATATCATAAGAATTACAACTATAATACCCGACAAGGTAATCAGCATTGCATATTCACTCTTGTCCGACTTTGCAAGCAACTGATTCAGCACCGCAACTATTATTCCAATGCCTGCAATTTTAAATATCAGATCAACTTCCATTTATACTGCGTCCTCCTATATTAATAAAATAAAAAGCATGCAGCCAACAAGCATTGCTGAAAATGTTGCGGTTTTCGCTTGCTTTGAATATTTATTCTTAGCTGTATTTATAAATTCAGAAAAAGCCTCTTCGCAGGCCTCAAGCATTGAAACCTGATTTTTAATATCAGAAGTGCCGAAATTTTCACCAAGCTGCAACAAAACGTTCTTTTCATCCGTCAAATAATCAAGGTTAGTGCTGTTAAGCGCCTTGCTCCAGGCAACCGGAAAGTCCTCGCCTTCACGTATAAGAGAGAAAGTATGCTCAATATAATCAAGCTCCGACAGCTGTGCCGCAGAGCAAAGGCTATGTAAGATATCCGAGGCGGAGGATTTCAGAAACTCAGTGCGAACTTTGATTTTATTAATCATAAGCTTTGTTTTTTCAAGCAAAAGTATTCTGTTTTTCAGCCTATGAGCATATCCCACTCCAAGAAAGGTCAGACTTATCCATAGAAAACCTGCGCCTAACAATCTCATCCCGTAGCTCCTTTGTGTCGTAAACAGCTTTTACCGTACCGATATTTTCATTACTGTTTAAAAGAATAAGTTTATCGAATGAATAAGTGTTTATCAGCTGCTCTATCTGCGGTCTGCATATAATTTCACGGTAGTCGCAAGCATGTATTGTCACAATAAATTTTACTCCGGAATTTACGCCGTGTCTTATTGCCTCGATTTCCTGCATATCCCCAACTTCGTCAACTGCAATTATATCCGGTGACATTGTTTTAATTGCAGTCATAATTGCCTGTTTTTTCGGATAGCAGTTAAGCACATCACTGTTAAGACCTATATCGTTCTGAGCAATGCCGCCGTTCATACAGGCGATTTCCTGGCGTTCATCGACAACACTCACCTTATATGACTTTCCTGAGACATCGCTTGCAAGCTGTCTTACCATATCACGCAGCACTGTAGTTTTACCGCTGGACGGAGGACCTGCTATAATACAGCTGACAGCCTCGTTGCTGAAAAGATTTTTTATTATATTGTCAGCACATCCGAAAACTTCCCTTGAAACACGGATATTTATTCCGCTTATATCTCTGAGTGATGTTATTTCACCTGCAAGGTTAGTAACAGCAGTGCCCACTATACCCGCTCTGTGTCCGCCTTGTATGGTTATGTATCCGTTAACGATTGATTCAAGATGACTGTGCACGGAGTAGCAGCAGAGCCTGTTAAAGGTATCTGTAAGCATTTCGGGGGTGCATATGTAATTCTTCTGGGCACTCACCCCCGTACTGCCCGAGCTGAGTAAAAAATATCTGCCGTATCTTCCTTGCAGTATTACCGGTCTGCCGCTGCGAAGTCTTATTTCATAGGTCTGGGTTTTTATATAGCTTGGCAGAAGCGTTAAAAGTCTTCTTAGTTCGCCGCCTATAACGCTGACGGCGGAATCAAATCTTTTTTCATCTGATACTTTGTCCATTTTTTCACCTCTGAAAATGTTATATTAAAGCATATGAGGCGGGACAATAATATAGAACAAATTTTATAAAATGACTTGAAGTATCAGACAATTTAATGTATCATTAAACCGTATTAATTTTATGAAAGAAGGTAAGTAATGAATAGCAAGAAAAGAAGCTTCCTTGAGGAAAACAGATATATAATTTATTCTTTCCTCGCAACAGCAGCAACAATGCTTATTATTTATGCCTGCAACAGAGTTGTACCCTTCGGTGATAAAACCGTTCTGAGAATGGACTTATACCACCAGTACGGCCCTTTGTTTGCTGAATTATATGAAAGAGTAATGCACGGTGCATCTCTTACATATTCCTGGGTATCAGGTCTTGGCAGCTGCTTCCTCGGCAACTATTTCAATTATCTGTCAAGCCCTATAGGCGCAATAATAATGTTTTTCGGGCATAACAATATTCCCGAGGCAATCGGCGCAATGGTACTTATTAAAGCGGCGCTTTCAGCTGCAACCTTCACATGGTATCTCAAGCGCTCACTGAAAAATCAATCTTATATTTCAGTGGCATTCGGTGTTATGTATGCCTTCTGTGCATATATGCTTGCATATTACTGGAATGTTATGTGGCTCGATGCTATGGTGCTTCTGCCTGTCGTTCTTTGCGGTATTGAAAGAATAATAAATAACGGCAAGCCTGCAATATATATCACGGGTCTTGCTCTTTCAATGTTTTCCAACTATTATATGTCATATATGCTCTGCATATTCTCTGTTATTTACTTTATTTATTATTTCTTTGCCGGTGGGTCTCTTAGCGACAAAGTTAATCCTTCATCGGATGTTAAAGGGCTTAAAAACAACAGATTTTTCAGAAGCGGCTGTATTTTTGCTCTTGCTTCCCTTGCTGCGGCAGGTCTTATGGCTTGTGTACTTCTCCCTGTTTACGGAGTTCTTCAGTCGAGTTCAGCCACCTCAGGCACATTCCCGAAAAATCCTGAATCCTACTTCGGCTTTTTCGATTTCTTCGCCAACCACTTTGCAGCACTTACAACCACAATCAGAAGCAGCGGTGACGATGTGCTTCCCAATGTTTACTGCGGTGTGCTGACAATTATTCTTGCACCTTTGTTCTTCTTCACAAAATCAATATCAAAAAAAGAAAAGGTTGCAACCCTTTCCTTGCTTGGCGTGCTTTACTTCTCTTTCAATATTAATTTCCTTAACTTTATCTGGCACGGCTTCCATTTCCCCAATGACCTCCCCTACCGTCAGTCATTCATTTATTCCTTCATACTCCTTGTTATGGCGTATAAAGTTTTCATTAGACTTAACGAATTCAAGTCAAAGCATTTCGGAATAATCGGTGCTTGTCTCGTAGCTTTTGTTATACTTGTTCAGGAGCTTACTTCAAAAAATGTTACAGATGCCACGGTACTGTTGACACTTGCACTCATTGTGCTTTATGTTATAATTCTTACCTTCTTCAAGGATAAAAGATATCAGACACTGTCTGTTGCGGCACTTCTCATAGTGTGCATATGCAGTGAAGCTGTTATGTGTGACACAAGCACCATCAACATTTCAGTTGACAAAACACCCTACGCCTCTGACCTTGACGAATTTGAAGAAATTAAAGAAACTCTTGACACCATAGAAAAAGGCGGCTTCTACAGAATGGAGCTTACTGACCTTCGCACCCGAATGGATCCTTCGTGGTACTATTACAACGGTGCTTCAGTGTTCTCATCAATGGCATCTGAAAAACTCTCTAATCTGCAGGATGACCTTGGTATGATGAGTAACAGAATCAACAGCTACACCTATAATCCGCAGACCCCCATATACAATATGATGTTTGCACTGAAATATATCGTCAACAACGAAACACCTAATATTCTTTCCTCAGAGTATTATGAATCGGTTGCGGCAAACGATAAATTTAATGCGTACAAAAATAAATATAACCTTCCAATAGCCTTCCTCACAGGTGCTGAGGTCAAGGATTGGGCAAACGAAGATTATAATGAAACATGGAAATTTGAAACAGGCTCAGACCCCTTTGCACTGCAGGGTGATTGGTTTGCAAAAGCTACAGGTCTTGATAATCCATTTGAAAGAATGGAAATTTCCTATGTAACCTATAATAATATTCAGCCTTTCACAGAGAGTCTTGAAGCATCATCTTTCTATTTCAATAAAACAACTCCCGACACAGATGCCTCAACCAATTTCTATCTGACAATGGAAAAAGCCGGAAACCTTTATATTTATTTCGATATCACCGGCTCAAATTCAAAGAGCCTGACAATTAATTCAGCTCTCGGCACTGCCACACACCCGGCAGACCAGGATTGCATTCTTGACCTTGGCAGATATGCTGCAAACGAAACAATAACACTGACAGTACCTTTTGATGAAAACTCAGGCACCCTCAAGCTCTATGCTTACACCCTCAACGACGAGATTTTCCGTGAAGGTTATGACATTCTCTCTGAAAATCAGATGATAACAGAAACACACGAAGATACCTACATCAAGGGTAAGGTTGTGGCAACAACCGACGGACTTCTCTATACATCCATTCCCTATGACAAGGGCTGGCAGGTATATGTTGACGGTGAGAGAGTAGCACAGGATGAAATTCTTAAAGTCGGTCAGTCCTTACTCGGTTTTGAGCTTAACAGAGGTGTTCACGAAATCGAGTTCAAATTTGAGGCGGCGGGTCTGATGCCAGGTATTGTTATTTCCTTCGCAACGGCACTTATTCTTGCTCTTATATGGCTCTTAAATAAGCTTAGAAGCAAACAAAGAAAAAATACTTTGCTCCCCTCTTATCCCCTTTCTGACAGTAATTTCAGTGAAGATGTGCTTATTCCAGAAAAAATAAAAATCAAAACTGAAGTAGAAAATATCCGTTTTGTGGATATAAGTTCTTCAAGTGTTAAGCCTGAACTTCCGAAGCGTGAGATTATTGCTCCTAAAAAAGAAGTAAAGCGAGAGATAATTACACCTCCCGCCGAAAAAAAGGGTATAACTGAATAGAATCAGCCCCTCAGTATTTCTGCTGAGGGGCTGACTTATAGCTGTGATATTAATATCCTATTGCTGTTGCAAGCATCATAATGCCTGTTGCTGCTGCAAACTCGAGTGCAAACAGCTTCCAGGTTGCTTTAATATACTTTATGTATGAAATATTTATAATACCTAAAGCAATCATAAGAAGTCCGTTTGTGGGGAAAAGAACATTACAGAAACCGTCACTTATGCAGAAGGCAACAATAAGATTCTGCCTGCCGATTCCAACCATATCAACCAGAGGAAGAAGTATGGGCATAAGGAGAAATGCCTTTGCGGAGCCGCTGCCGATGAAAAATTCAAAAATACATATTACAAGGAATATAATGATAATTGAAACATACGGGTTAAGACCTTCAAGAACATTGTAAACCCAGTAAAGAAGAGTGTCGATAATTTTACCGCTTTTAAGAATATAAGTTACGCATATGATAAATATGATAACAGGCGCAACGGGCAGTATTGTTTTTACACCGACGGTAAAGCTTTTAAACAGATTCTTTCCTTTAATTCCGGAAATATGACCTGCACGCAAGCCTCCTACCGTGAAAAGAATTGCCATTGAAGCAAGAGGCATATATCCGATAATATCTGATACAGTTGAATCTTCAACTACGATATTTGTAATAAGACAAACAACTGTTATTGCGAGTACCGCTGCAAGTGCCGAAATAAAGGCTTTAGCAGCTTTCGGCAGTAAAGGATTAGCAAGAGCCTTTTGAGTTTCCTCTTCATTGAGAAATCTGTCACGGAGCTTCAGGTCACTTTCGTAGCAAAGTGAGCTCTGAGGATTTTTCTCAATCTTCTTTGCATATCTGATAAAGAAGCCTGCAAGAATGGCGTAAACTACAAGGAAAACAAACGCTCTGAAGAGTACACCCGAAAACATGGGAAGGTTTGCCATTGACTGCACAAGACCCACATTGAAGGGATTGAAGGTTGCGGCAGAGTACCCGAAAGCAACTGCAATAAAGCTGAAGCCCACACCCACAAGAGAGTCCCATCCGAGGGAAAGGGATATAGCAACCGCCAACGGCACAAGAGTTATGGACTCTTCAAGAATGCCCGCAAAAGAGCTGAGTGCCATACAAACAAAAATTATGACGGCAAGGAGCTTATATTTCTTGTTTGAAAACCTGTTGACAACAACACTCATTATGTATTTCAGCACACCGCTTTTATCAAGAATGAGGAATGTGCCGCCGATGAGAGTGATTACGAGAATTATAAGCACACCTGTCATTGCATCACCGGTGGCATATATAAACGCCTCAATCGGAGAAATAAATACCCTCCAGAAGCTGTAGCCGACTTCATCACGGGATATCTCGTGGTAGGTGCCGTTGATTATTGCACCTGCATCGTCAACATCATAAACACCCGTAGGTATAATCTGAGTTAGTATACCGGCAAAAATCATAATACCTACGAGGAGTATTGATATTCCGATTATCGTCTTTTTTTCGATTTTAATTCCTGAATTGATTTCGTTGTCTTTCATCTTATACCATCCTTATACTTCAATTTGCATAGCTTCTCTGTTCACATAAAATGTCACTTCGTTAAATCCGCACTTTTTAGCAAGAGCTACGCCATCTTTAATTCCTGCGCCTACATCGTACGCGCTATGGCTGTCTGAGCCGATTGTAATTAGCTTGCCACCAAGCTCGCGATATCGACGGATAATATTTTCGTCAGGCATTGTTCTGCCTATATCTTGTCTTAAACCTGATGTATTAATTTCAAGGGCTTTATTATTTTTAATTATAGTTTCAAGCAGGTAATCAGTTACCTCACTGATTTTTGTATAGTCAAAATCAATATTATATTTGCCCTGAATGCGTCGCATAGGGCAAGTCAGGTGTGCCAGAGCATCGCAGCCATCCCATTTTGCCACATCGGCGAGTTCAAGGAAATAGTTTTCCATAAATTTATAGACATCAAGTTTATCATATTCAATTTCTTTGATATCAAGTTTCTGGCCTTTCGGTGTGTGTACACTGCCGAGAACAAAATCATAGGGATATTTTGAGACAACCATGTTACTCAGATTTTCATTATAAAGGGGCTGTCCGACCTCAAGACCTATGAGAACAAGCAATTGACCTTCAAAAGCGTTTCTTGCTTTAGCGCATTCAAAATAGGAGTGGAAAATTACACTGTTAAATTTTTGCTCAAAGAACTTATCTATTTCACAGTGGTCTGTCATAGCGATTGCTCTCAGACCGTTTTTAACGGCATGTTCACATATATACATGGGTGAATGTGTTCCGTCAGGTGAATTATCTGAGTGAACATGCATATCAATTAGTCTTATTGCGGACATAATATTCCCCTCCTGTAAACAAATTTCTCATATTATATATTAAAATGAAAGAATATGCAAGTTTTTTTCAAAAATATTGCATATTTTTGCCCTAATTCGTGCGATTTATTCAAAATCATATGATTTTTCATTTATTTCGAGGAAAAAACTTACACAAATATATCAAAGCATTGCACACACAATAATACTGCAAACGCAAGAAAACATTATTCAATTTATAAAAGGAGTGTAACAGACAATGGCTAGCAGTTCAAACAAGAGCGTAGTACCTGAAGCAAGAGAAGCTCTCAACAAGTTCAAGATGGAAGCCGCTTCAGAAGTAGGCGTAAATTTAAAGAACGGTTATAACGGCGACCTCACTTCACGTGAAGCAGGTTCAGTTGGCGGTCAGATGGTAAAAAAGATGATCGAAAGCTACGAAAGAAACATGAAATAAATGCTTCTTAAATGAAACTGCCCTTCGCAATTAAGCGAAGGGCAATATTTATTTTAAATTATTTCATAAGATATACTCTTGTTTCATAAGGTCTTGTCATAAAGCCGTTGTGGATAACAGGGTTATTATCATAGTTCCAGAGAACTAACTCAGCAGCTTCAAGATCAAAGTCCTTAGGTGCTCTGAAGGTTGTTTCCTTATCTGTGAAGGAGCAAAGAACAAGCATCTTCTGACCTTCATATTTTCTTACATAAGCGAAGATTTCCTTCTGAGTCTTGAGAAGCTCGAAATCACCGTACTTAACGATATCGTTTTCCTTACGGAATTTGAGAAGCTTCTTGTAGTAGTTAAGAATTGAATGAGGATTATTCTGCTCAGCTTCAACGTTGATTTCAGTGTAGTTGGGATTGATTTCAAACCAGGGTTCATCAGCCGTTGTGAAGCCTGCATTCTTTTCAGCGCTCCACTGCATAGGAGTTCTTGCGTTGTCACGTGCAGCGTATTTACAGAACTTCATTGTTATCTTATCGGAAATACCGAGCTTTCTGAAAAGGTTGTATGTATTAATAGCAGAAACATCCTTATAGCGGTCAATTGTGGGAATGTTTGCGTTGAGCATACCGATTTCCTGACCCTGATATATAAAGGGTGTACCGCTCTGGCAGATATACATTGTAGCAAGCATCTTACCGCTCTGCTGTCTGTACTTCTCACTGCCGTAACGTGAGATAATTCTGGGCTGGTCATGGTTTTCAATATAGTTTGCATTCCATGCAACACCGTAAAGCTTGTTCTGCCAGTTGTTATAAACCTTCTTAAGCTTACCGGGTCTGAAAGGAGTAACAATCCAGTTTGTGATAACATTGTCGCAGCCCATATGCTCAAAGTGGAACATCATGTTGAGGAGCTGACCGTCGCCTTCCTTAATGAACTCGAGGGCACGTTTCGGTGTCATCATGGGAGCCTCACCCACTGTGAAGCAATCGTACTGGTCGTAAATCTCTTTAAATTCAGCAAGGTACTCTTTAAGATGAGGACCGTTCATATAATGTTCGATGCCGCAAGCTGTGGGAAGGGGGAACCCGTTGGGAAGACCTTCCTTCTTTGAGATGAAGGTGATAACATCCTCACGGAAGCCGTCAACACCCATGTCAAGCCAGAAACGGATAATATCCTTTACTTCCTGACGCACCTTGGGATTATCCATATTAAGGTCAGGCTGTTCCTTAGCAAATACGTGGAGATAGTACTTGTCAAGCTCTTTATTATACTCCCAAGCCTTGCCCTGGAAGGTTGAAAGCCAGTTGTTGGGTTCTTTACCGGGCTTTCTGCCCTTGCGCCAGATGTAATAATCGTGGTAGGGATTATCCTCACCCTTCATACTCTCTTTAAACCATTCGTGCTCTGTTGATGTGTGGTTAACAACAAGATCCATAATGATCTTAAGGCCTCTCTTATGAGCTTCGTCGATAAGAACTTTAAACTCTTCGAGAGTACCGTAATCCTCTGAAATGTCACGGTAGTTTGCAATATCATAACCGTAGTCAGCATTGGGTGAAGGATAAAGCGGTGAGAACCAGATAGCATCAACACCTAAATCCTTAATGTAGTCAAGCTTTGACATAATACCCTTAAGGTCACCGATACCGTCGCCGTTGCCGTCACAGAAGCTTCTGGGCCATATCTGATAGACGGACATCTCTTTATACCATTTTCTTTCCATTTGATTGTCTCCTTTTTAAATTATTGAAAAGGCTGTTCAAAACCAAGCTCAAACAGCCTTTAAATTACAGATTATTTTACTTTTGAAGCATTTCTTTCTTCGATTTCTGCAACAAGCTCTCTCTGACGCTTTTCAGTAAGTGTGTAGAAGAACATAGGAGCAGCACAAGCAAACATACTGATAACACCTGAAAGGATAAGCACATTCCAGAGTGCATCAGGATTTGCAACCTGACCGGTAGCAGCATCGATGCCTGCAATGCTCATTGACATAACACCGATGAATGCACCTACAGCCATACCAATCTTATTGATGAGAGTCTGCATCGCAAAACAGATGCCTTCGCCTCTTTCTCCCGTTTTCCACTCAAGATAGTCAACGGTGTCACCGATCATTGCATAGGTCATAATGTTATTTACACCCTGAGGAATACCGAGGAGTACAAGACCTACTGCGCTGACAATAAGCTTCCAGGGAGCATCATAGCCAACAAAGTACATAACGGCCATTACTACGCCGCCGAAGAGATGAACGATAACATATGTCCACTTCTTTGTGAATTTCTTTGTGAGCCAGGGTACAAGTACTGAAGCAACAAGACCGCCGGGGATAACGAGCATTGTGATAAGACCGTATAAGCCTTCATTCTTAAGAATGTATTTAGCGAAATAGAGACCGCCGGTGTATGAGTAAACCATTCTTGCACCGCCGAGAACACCTGAAAGAACAATGAGAAGGAGTTCTTTGTTTTTGAAGAGAAGCTTAAGGTTGTGACCGAACGAGGGAACGTTCTCATCAGTAGCAGTGAAGCGTTCCTGAGTGTTTTTAAAGCCGTAGAAGAACATGGGCATAGCAAGAACTACGAATACTACCGCACAGATGAAGTATGTCCACTTAAGAGTGTCGGCGTTTTGCTGAATAGCACTGTCCATAACAGTACCGATAAATGTTCTTGCAGCTTCTTCAGCTGTTTTACCCTGATTTGCAACGATATTGGCAATCTGCTCAGCCTTATCAAGATAAATCTGGTCAAGAGCCGCTTCTGTATATTTGAACTTAGCGGTCAGTCCGTTGGTGAGAATGGGTACACCAACTGTAACAATACCTGCACCGAGAGTACAAACAAGACGCGCAACAGTGAGGATATTACCTCTGACAGTTGTGTCATTTGTAAGGCAGGTTGAAAGTCCCCAGTAAGGCACGTCAGCAACTGTATAAACAACTGACCAGATTACATAAAGAACAGAAATCACAGCAAAAGTCCACATAGCCTTTGCTTCAAAAACAGGAAGGAAGCAAAGAATTGTGCAGATACCGATGGGAATAGCCATCCACTTGAGATAAGGACGGCATTTGCCCCATTTTGTTCTTGTTTTATCAACAACCGAACCCATAATGGGGTCGTTGAAAGCATCGAACACACGAGTAGCGAGCATAAGAAAAGCAACCGCAATTGCACCGCTGACACCGCCGACCATTACGCCGTCTGCACCGAAAAGAAGAGCATCAGTCATGAAAACTGTAAGATATGAGCCGATAATTGTACAGATAAAGTTCTGACCGAAACCGGCAACGCTGTAGGCAATAGCCTCCTTCGGCTGAACGCCCTTGCCGGGAGTTGTGCCGAAAAGTTTGTGAAGTAAAGCTTGAATTTGCATTTTTACCTTCTCCTTTGATTTTTTCATAATAAGCATTGTATCATATTAGCCATAAAAAGGCAAGGTTTTTAAGTTGTTTTGTGTAAAATAAATATTAAATTTTATACAAAATGGCGGCCTCTCGACCGCCCCTTTATCATTTGAGAAGTTTTTTGAGATACTGTCCCGTATGAGAATTGCTGTTGCGAATAATATCCTCAGGTGTACCTTCGGCAACGATTGTACCGCCGCCGTCACCGCCCTCGGGACCGAGATCAATTATATGGTCTGCCGACTTGATAACATCAAGATTATGCTCAATTACTACCACACTGTTACCGTTATCAACTAAAGTCTGCAACACATTGATAAGTCTGTGAACATCCGCGGTGTGTAAGCCCGTTGTAGGTTCGTCCAGGATATAGATTGTTTTGCCCGTTGCAGTCTTTGAAAGCTCGGTGGAGAGCTTTACGCGCTGAGCCTCACCGCCTGACAGTGTAGTTGCAGGCTGACCTATTTTAACATATCCGAGACCGACATCATAGAGAGTTTTGAGCTTCTTATATATTTTCGGAATATTCTCAAAGAAAACCATGCCCTCTTCAATTGTCATTTCAAGCACATCATATATTGATTTGCCTTTATATTTTACGCCTAAGGTTTCGTTGTTGTAGCGCATACCTTTGCAGACCTCGCATGGTACATAGATATCAGCAAGGAAGTGCATCTCAATTTTGACTATACCGTCACCCTGGCAAGCCTCACAGCGGCCGCCCTTGACATTGAAAGAAAATCTGCTTGCGGTAAAGCCCTTTGCTTTGGCATCTGTCGTCATTGCAAACAAATCTCTTATATCGCTGAAAACGCCGGTATATGTTGCGGGATTTGAACGCGGTGTTCTGCCTATTGGTGACTGATCAATATCGATAACCTTGTCGAGATGCTCAATGCCTGTCATTTTTCTGAAGCGGCCGGGGAATTTCTTAGAACCGTTCAGCTCGTTCGAAAGGTGCTTGAACAGCACTTCATTGATAAGTGAAGATTTACCCGAGCCTGAAACACCCGTAACACAGACAAACTTGCCTAAAGGTATCTCAACATCAACATTTTTCAGGTTGTTTTCGGCAGCACCGAATATTTTAATGCTTTTTCCGTTTCCTTGGCGTCTTTTTTCAGGTACGGGGATTTGTTTTCTGCCTGAAAGATACTGCCCCGTAACTGATTTTTCGCAGTTTCTGATATCCTCGGCAGTGCCGCAGCAGACAATCTTGCCACCGTGTATGCCTGCACCGGGTCCTACATCAACAATATAATCAGCTTCGAGCATAGTATCTTCGTCGTGTTCAACAACTATGAGGGTGTTGCCTATATCACGAAGATGCTTGAGAGTATTGATGAGCTTTGCATTGTCCCTCTGATGAAGTCCGATACTCGGTTCGTCAAGTATATATAAAACACCCACAAGAGATGATCCTATCTGTGTTGCAAGTCTTATTCTCTGGCTTTCGCCGCCTGAAAGTGAACCTGACTGTCTCGCGAGAGTGAGATAATTAAGTCCGACACTTTCAAGGAAAGACAGTCTTTCAACAATCTCTTTGATAATGAGATTTGCTATCATCATTTCTCTTTCAGTGAGTTTATCAGGCAATTCTTTTATAAACTGCAGAGCTTCTGAAATTGAAAGAGAACATATCTCGTGTATATTTTTATCGCAAACGGTTACACTGAGAGCCTCTTTTGACAAACGCGCGCCACCGCACTCCTGACACTCACAACTTGACATAAGCTGCTCAATTTCACGGCGTGAAATTTCACTCGAAGACTCGTTGAAACGTCTTTGAAGGTTGTTGACCAGACCCTCAAACTCAGTGTAATACACACCGCCGCCGTAGCTTGTTGTACGCTCCATTTTCAGCTTTTCACCTTTGGTACCGTAAAGAAGTGCATCGTAAGCCTCATATGAAAAATCCTCAATGGGTGTGTCAAGAGTAAAACCATAGCGGTCACCAAGTGCCTTATAATACATACCGGCAATACTTGATGAATCTTTTGCTCCCCATCCGAAGGCTTTTATGGCACCCTGAGCTATAGAGAGTTTTCTGTCAGGGATAATCAGGTCAGGGGAAATCTCCATAAACACACCAAGACCCGAGCACTTTTTACAAGAGCCGTAGGGATTGTTAAAGGAAAACATTCTCGGTGTCAGTTCGCCAAAACTTACACCGTGTTCGGGACAGGCATAATTGAGAGAAAACGTCAGTTCCTCCTCCCCTATTATGTCAACTATAAGCAAACCGTCGGAAAGCTTTGTGGCAGTTTCTATTGAATCGGCAAGGCGTGACTTAATGCCGTCTTTAATAACGAGACGGTCAACAACAACTTCAATATTGTGTTTCTTGTTTTTTTCAAGTTTTATTTTTTCGGATAAATCATAAATTATTGAGTCGATACGAACACGTACAAAGCCTGATTTTCTTACATTATCAAGCTCCTTGACATATTCACCTTTTCTGCCTCTGACAATTGGTGCGAGAATCTGAATTTTACTTTCTTCGGGGAGATTAAGCACCTTATCAACAACCTGGTCAACAGTCTGTTGTTTTATTTCTCTTCCGCATACTGTGCAATGAGGTATGCCTATTCTTGCATAAAGCAAACGCAAATAGTCGTAGATTTCTGTAATAGTACCAACGGTTGAACGTGGGTTTTTAGAGGTTGTTTTCTGGTCAATAGAAATTGCAGGAGAAAGCCCTTCAATATAGTCAACATCGGGTTTTTCCATCTGACCGAGGAACTGTCTTGCATAAGATGACAAAGACTCAACATATCTTCTCTGACCCTCTGCATAGATTGTGTCGAAAGCAAGAGATGACTTGCCCGAGCCTGAAAGGCCTGTAAACACAACCAGTTTATCTCTCGGTATTGTAAGGTCAATATTTTTAAGATTATGCTCTCTTGCACCTTTTATAATCAAATCTTTCTGTGACATAATACACCTGTCCTACATTAAACTTTTAAGCTTCTCAATTTTATCACGAAGATAGGCAGCATGTTCAAATTCAAGGATTTTCGCTGCAGCCTTCATTTCATTTGTAAGCTCTCTGATTACACGGCTTCTTTCATCTCTCGACAGTCGACGGAACTGTCTTTCCGAATCGAGATTATTCTTTTTACTTTCTGATATTTCAATTATATCACGCACATCCTTGACAATAGTCTTAGGAGTAATGCCGTGTATTTCATTATATTCACTCTGGATTTTACGCCTTCTCGCCGTTTCACTTATGGCGTAATCCATAGAAGGAGTTGTTTTATCAGCATACATAATTACCTCACCGTCAGCGTTTCTTGCAGCTCTGCCTATTGTCTGCACCAAGGAAGTTTCGCTTCTGAGGAAGCCCTCCTTATCCGCATCAAGTATGATGACAAGGGAAACCTCCGGCAGGTCAAGGCCTTCGCGCAGAAGGTTAATGCCAACAAGAACATCAAACTCACCCAGACGAAGATCGCGTATAATCTCCATTCGTTCGATAGTGTCAACATCATAGTGCATATACCGTACCTTTACACCTAAATCAGTGAGGTAGGCAGTAAGTGCCTCTGCCATTTTTTTGGTCAGCGTAGTTATCAGCACTCGTTCCTTGCGCCGGGTACGGATATTGATTTCGCTGAATATATCATCCATTTGCCCGTCGGTTGGTCTGACACTGATAAGAGGATCAAGAAGGCCCGTCGGTCTTATAACCTGCTCAACTATCTGTGCGCTTTTTTCTTTTTCAAAAGGTCCGGGAGTTGCGCTGACAAATATCTTCTGACCCACCTTGCCGTAAAACTCATCAAAGGTAAGAGGTCTGTTATCATATGCAGAGGGAAGCCTGAATCCGAAATTAATGAGACTGTCTTTTCTTGAGCGGTCACCGCCGTACATTGCTCTTACCTGAGGCAGCATAACATGGGATTCATCAACGAAAAGCAGAAAATCATCAGGAAAATAGTCAAGCAAAGTAAAAGGAGCAACACCCGCGGGTCTGCCTGACATAATTCTCGAATAGTTTTCAATGCCTTTGCAGAAGCCTGTTTCCTTAAGAAGCTCAAGGTCATTGAGTGTTCTGTCTTTAATGCGCTGAGCTTCAAGAAGCTTGCCCTGCTGAGTAAATTCGATATACCTTTCGCTCATTTCCTTTCTTATTTCTTCAAGAGCAACTTCAAGCTTGTCCTGAGAGACAACATAATGTGAAGCAGGATAAATTGCAACATGGTTTACAACATTCTTAATTTCACCTGTCAGCGGATTAATTTCACTTATTCTGTCAATCTCATCGCCGAAAAATTCAACACGGATAGCTGTATCGGTGGTGTAAACCGGATAGATTTCGACCACATCCCCGCGTACCCTGAACTTATTGCGTATAAAGTTAATATCGTTTCTTTCATACTGGATTTCAACCAGCTTATTGATAAGTTCATCGCGACTTTTTTCCATACCCGTACGCAGCGAAATAACCATATTGCGGTAATCTATAGGGTTACCCAGAGTATATATGCAGGAAACGCTTGCAACGATGATTACATCGCGCCTTTCAGATAGTGCCGAGGTTGCCGAATGTCTGAGCTTATCAATCTCATCATTAATAGCGGAGTCTTTTTCAATATATGTGTCCGTGGTTGGGATATAAGCCTCAGGCTGATAATAGTCATAGTAACTGACAAAATATTCAACTGCGTTTTCAGGAAAAAACTCTCTGAATTCGCTGCACAACTGATAAGCGAGGGTTTTGTTATGGGCAAGAACAAGTGTAGGTCTGTTCACTTGCGCAATTATATTAGCCATTGTGAAGGTTTTGCCTGAGCCGGTAACACCCAACAAGGTCTGCTCCCGATAGCCTTTATTCACTCCGTCAACCAAAGCATCAATAGCCTCAGGCTGGTCACCTGTAGGCTGAAACTTCGAAACCAACTTGAATTTATCCAAAATATCCGCCTCCGCGCACAAATGTTCGATTTATTATACTATAGTTTTATCAAAAAATCAACAGTAATGAAAAAACTAACAAAATTTATTTAATAATATTATTGCTATAAATGAATCTATAATCGGCACAAAAACAAAACCGGCACATTATGTACCGGTTAAAAGTCACAGACTTTATTGCAGATTGTTCACAGCACCTCAATGCTGTCGCCTTCAAAGACCTTGCCGCCTTTGATAACCTTTGCGAAAATACCTTCTCTCGGCATAACACATTTGCCTACGAGCTTCTGAATGGCGCAGCCCTCGTGACACTCTTTACCGATCTGGCTGATTTCGATGATACACTCTCCCACCTTCAGCTGAGTGCCGACGGGAATAGTGTAAAGCTCTATGCCTTGTGTAGTTATATTCTCAGCAAACACACCGTGACAAAGTCCGTCATTTGGTAATCCCTTCGATTTTTCTATGCTTTCTTTTGCAAGCAGACTTACCTGACGGTGCCACTTGCCTGCGTGGGCATCGCCTTCAAAGCCAAAGTCCTCTATAAGCACACCCGGGTTGATTTTCGTTTTGGGTGTACCCTTTTTTTCGCTTATATTTATTGATAATACTTTTGCCATGCTTTATCCTCCTATCTGATTCATTGAATGAAACTTTCCGTACTCACAGGAAAAACTGTGGTTTACAGGTTTATTAAAAATTGCCTCTCTGATTGCCTTCAAAAGCTTTTCCTCATCATCAATAAAAGGCATAAGGTCAATTTCTTTTTCGTCACCGAGACAAGGGCGTACTTTGCCGTCTGACAAAAGCCTTATTCTGTTGCACTGAGAACAGAATTTGTTGCTGACGGGTGTTATAAGTCCTATTCTGCCTTTATAGCCGTCTGCAGTGAAATATCTCGCTACACTTTTTTCACCTTTGCTTTCAATGGGAACAAGCTCAGGAAACCGGCTTAAAATTTCATCTCCTGTTACTATTTGTTCTTCCTTTTGACCTTCTTTTGTAAAAGGCATCAGTTCTATGAAACGAACATCGATTTTGTTGTTTTTTGCAAGCTCAATAAGTTTTTCGGCAGAATTATCATTTTTACCCTTTATCAGCACTGAATTAATTCTGATCGGTGATAGCGAAGCTCTTTGAGCTTCCTTTATTCCCTCGAAAACATCATTGAGCTTATCAGCTCCCGTAAGCTCGAGATATTGCTTGTTATCCGTTGTGTCAAGGCTTATGTTGACAGCGCTCAGACCTGCTTCTTTAAGGGTTTTTGCATATTTTTTAAGAAGTATACCGTTTGTGGTAAGAACAATTTTCTCTATGCCTTCGATGTTTTTCAGCCGTTTGATTATATCTGCTATATCTTCTCTTAAAAGAGGCTCTCCGCCTGTCAGTCTGACTTTTTTAATTCCGCAAAGAGAAAAGGCTCTGACAATTTTTTCAATTTGAGAAACAGTAAGCTCATTTTTATGTGCCGAGTTACCTTTGCAATAAATACAGCTCAGGTTGCATCTGTCCGTAAGAGAAATACGCAGGTAATCAATATCTCTTCCAAGTTTATCTTTCATAACAATAGTCGCTCTTTCCGCCCTTTTTTTCGAGCAATCTGATTTCTTCAATAACCATTTCCTTGTCTATAGCCTTACACATATCGTAAACTGTGAGAGCGCTTACACTGACGGCGGTAAGTGCTTCCATTTCGATGCCGGTCTTATAGCTACATTTTGCGTGGGCAAAAATATGAAGCTCGTCTTTGCCGTTGTTGTCAAAGGTTATTTCAATTTTATCTATTGGTATGTTGTGACAAAGAGGTATAAGTGAAGATGTGTTTTTTCCGCCCATAATGCCTGCTATTCTTGCAGTTGCAAGACCGTCACCTTTTTTCAGCTGACTTGACAGCAGAGCCGAAAGGGTTTCTTCTTTCATTCTGATTTTTCCGAAGGCAACTGCAGTTCTTTCCGTTATGTCCTTGTTACCTACATCAACCATAACCGCTTCGCCTTTTTTGTTAAGATGTGTGAAATCAGCCAAATCTGTAACCTCCCATCCGTGCCATTCGTTCCTTGAGTTCCTCGCTGCGGAATGCTTCCATAAAAGCGCCAAACATAGGTGTATCGATAAAATCATTATTTACTAAAAAATCATACTCTTCAACTGTAATCTCAATAAAATCAAGATCATACATCTGAGCTGCGGAATATATTCCGAGACCGCAATCTGCATTTCCGCCTGCAATCTGTGCTGCAACGGCGGTATGGGTAAACTCCTCGTTTTTGTAACCGTCAATTTTATCTTTGTTTATGTTATGGGTTTTCAGCAGATAATCAAAAAGGATTCGTGTTCCTGAGCCAAGCTGTCGGTTTGCATATCTGTGTCCGACAATATCGCTGAAAGACTTAATATTTTTCGGGTTGCCCTTCTGCACCATAAGGCCCTGGATTCTGCCTATGCCTTTTATGAGTGTTGCTTCATTAACATCAAGAAATTTTTTAATGTAGCTCTTGTTGTATTCGCCGCTTTCAGTGTCAAGCAGATGTGTACCTCCAAGGTGTGCCTGCTTCATTTTAATTGCACTCAAAGCTCCCATGCTTCCAACATGGGATGAAGAAACCGAGCAGGGAAATCCTTTGAGTTTTAAAATATCATTGATTTCGTCAATTATGGGGTCATGGCTGCCGGTTACAATTATTGAATTTTCTATATCTTTGCTCGCGTTCACAAGGGAAACCTCAACTTTTTCACCTTGCTCTATACCTTCACAGTTCTGAGGTACAACAAGTATGCCGTCAGCCTTTGTAAAGCTTGTGACAATACCTGCCCCTCTCGGCAGGGGTACGGCAACATAATTATCTCCGATTTTTCCAAGTGTAACACGCACATATTCGCGGTACTTAAGGGAAGAAACAATGCGTTTGCCTAAAACGGCAGTTATTTTTTCTTCGGATCTGACGTGTTTGTGTGAAAGCAAAGCAATAAGTTCTCTGACAATTTCACGCATTACAACTATAGCGGAAACGGGATAGCCCGGAAGACCTACTACGGGTGTTCTTCCAACTTTTCCGAGTACGGCAGGCTTGCCCGGCTTAATTGCAATGCCGTGAACACATACTGTTCCAAGCTCGTTTATGATATCACAAGTGTAATCGTCTCTTCCTGCGGAAGAGCCTGCAAGCACTAAAACTGCATCGTATTTTTCACATGCCTCTTTAACATTTTCTTTAAGCAACTCTTTTTTATCGGGAATAATGGGATAAACTTTCGCATCGGCTCCCCATTCTTTAAGCATACCTAAAAAAATTGAGGAGTTAAATTCAATAATCTGCCCTTTTTCAGGATTTTCTCTGGGCGATACAATTTCGTCACCTGTGGGGATAATTGCTACCGTAGGCTTCTTTACAACAGAAACCTTTGTGATACCGCCTGCAAGTATTGCACCGCAAAGAGACGGTGTGACTTCAGTGAAAGACGGCGCAATCATATCACCCATACAGATATCTTCACCGATTTGCCGCACATTCTGAAAAGGATGCACAGAGGCTATAATCTTTACATTTCCGCCTGCTTCAAAGGAAATATCTTCCACCATTATTACGGCATCTTTCTCTTCGGGTATTGCATCACCGGTGTCAACAACTGTATATTTTTCGGGTGAAAGTATCAACGGAGAATTTTCACTTGCCGTATAGGTATCTTTTGCCCTGACGGCTATGCCATCCATAGCCGAAGCATTATAATGCGGGCAACAGATTTTTGCATAAACCGCATTTGTCAGTATTCTGCCGACTGCTTCAGTTGTTGGAATTTCTTCAGATTTATGCGAAAACTCACTCTTTACAAGAGAGAAGAATTTTTCTTTTGCGACTTCAAGAGGTATGTTATCAAGATAATTATGCTTCATAATTTATCTCCTATAAAATAAGTTTACTGTGACTTTTTCATCTTTGAAAAGACCTTCTCTGTTACGCGGAATAATAACATATCCGTCAGCCAATGAAAGAAGAGAAACTAATCCGCTTTTGAAGAAAAGAGGCTGTGCCTTTGTATTTTCAAGTATAACGGGAATAAATTCCTCTCTGCCGTGATTTGATGATATGCTTTCGGTGATTTCGGCGGTAACTGTCAAGGTATCTTGTGTTTCCTTATTGCAGTAACGAAGAAGATTCATCACAACTGTTTTTGCAATAAGATAAGCTGCGGCGGGATGTCCCGGCAGACCGAAAACCGCTTTGTCTTTTACCTTGCCGAAGATAGTAGGCTTTCCCGGCTTTACTGCAATTCCGTGAAAAAACACCTGCCCGTTTTTCTCTATAACGGCAGCAGTCATATCCTTACTGCCTGCAGATGAACCGCCTGAAATCAGAACAACATCACATTCGTCTGCCGCCTTCTGCAAAGCATTATAAAGCTCGATGAAGTTGTCACCTGCTATACCGTACTCGATAGCATCATAGCCGTTTTCTCTCATCAATGCCGCTAAGAAGTGACTGTTTATGTCACGTATTTTACCTGCGGGGACACTTTCTTCAATCGGCACAATTTCATCACCGCTGGAAATAATCCCGACTTTGATTTTTTTAACGCACTCAACTTCTTTTATTCCAAGGGCGCAAAGAATGCCAATATGCTTCGAGGTAATAACAGTACCTTTTTTTATAACAGTCTGACCGATTCTTACATCATCGCCTGTTTTTGTCACATTCTGAAACGGACTTACCGCCTTAAAAACAAGGCAGGTTTCATCAATCATTTTTTCGGTGTGCTCAACCATTACAACGCTGTCGGCACCCTCGGGTAACATTCCGCCTGTTGAGATTTTAATACACTCACCGCTTGAGACAGAGGCTTTTGCTTCTTCGCCCATGAGGATCTCGCCTTTCAGAGAAAGCATTGAAGGTATGCTCTCACTTGCACCAAAGGTATCTGAAGATAAAACTGCATAGCCGTCTACAGTACTTCTGTTAAAGGGCGGTATATTTTCAGCTGATACTATCTCCTTTGCAAGAACTCTGCCGAGGCAATCGGAAATATTCAGATTTTCTGTTTTAGTCTCCCAAAAGGAAAACTCCTCTTGAGTTATTCTCATTGCTTCTTCGAGGGAAACAACATTAAGCATCATTTATTTCTCCTGCCTTTGTATCAGTTTTGATTTTACCGTCGCAAAGCTCGATAATGCGAAGATTATTTACTTTCGGATATTCACCCGTATGGGTAGTCATAACAAGGGTACAGCCGGTTTTTTCACAGTATTGACCTATTAACTCATTTATAAGCTCTCTGCCTTTGCTGTCCGCTGCGCTTGAAGGCTCGTCAAGTAAAATAATGTCGCCTTTTCTGTAAAGCACTCTCGCCAAAGCAAGGCGCTGACATTCACCGCCTGAAAGGGTCTTTGCATTTTTATTTTCAAGATGCTTCAGGTTAAAAGCGTCGAGTAATCTTTGACAAAGCTCATTTTTTTCTTTTCTCTTTCCTGCAAGGCAAAAAAGCAAATTGCTTTTAACGCTTTTGTTAAAAGGCAGACTTTGTTGCGGCAAATAGTAAATCTGACCGTCAGCAATCACGTCACCCTCACTTTTAATTACTGTTCCTGCAAGAATTTTTAAAAGCGTACTTTTACCGCTGCCGTTGTGACCTGTGAGAATGACATGCTCACCCTTTTTAATTTCAAGACGGGGAATATCAAGCACACATCTATCACCGTAGATCTTTTTCAGATTATTAATCTTAATCATCCCTCGCCCTCCTTTGTAAGAAGTGAAGCAAGAATATTGACAATAAAAGAAATAACCAGAAGTACCATGCCGAGAGACAGAGCAAATGTAAAATTACCCTTATTGGTTTCAAGCATAATCGCTGTTGTCATAACTCTCGTTTTCCATTGAATATTACCGCCGACAATACTCACCGCGCCGACCTCTGCAATTGACCTGCCGAAGGCAGTAAGCACCACAGAAACAAGAGCTGTTCTGTTTTGTAAAAGAAACAGTCTCATGGTCTTAATCTTACTGAAGGAAAGCCCTTTTGCAGTTTCGAGCAGATTTTTGCCGCCTACCGAACATACACTTGAAGTGAGACTTATCACAACAGGGGTTATAAGAAGGCACTGGGCAACCACCATCACCTCAACGGTAAAAAGAAGCCCCAAGGAACCGAAAATGCCGTATTTTGTAAAAAGCATATAGACAATCAGGCCTGCCACCACCGGCGGCAAGCCCATTAAGGTATTTATTATCTTTTTGACTGTCCTTTTGCCCTTGAAGTCAGTGCTTGTCATAAGTACGCCGACAGGCATACCTATCAGGCAGGAAATCGCGGTTGAGAAAAATGACATTCGCAGTGTAACGCCTATTATCTGCAGAATTTCCCTATGCATTGACATGAGCATTTCAAAGGCTTGCATTAACTTTTCCAAACTTATTCTTCAATAAGGTAGAAAAGTGATTCGCCGTACTGCTCTTTGCCATATTCAGCAATAAGGGCTGAGGCTTCTTCGCCTGTCATCCATTCGATAAGTGCTTTTGCACCCTCAGTATTGATGCCGTCAAGCTTTTCGGGATTGCACTCAATAAGTGAGTAGGTATTCATCATATCGTCGCCTTCAGCGAGTATAATCTCAAGGTCAAGGTCAGCCTTGTTTGAAAGGAATGTTGCTTTATCTGTGAGACAGTATGCGTCTTTTTCACTTGCCATTGTAAGGCACGCACCCATTCCCTGACCGGCATTTATGTACCAGGTGTCTTTTTCAGCATCGGGAACATTTTCGCCCCAGATTTTCAGTTCTGCTTTGTGTGTACCGCTGTCGTCACCGCGAGAAATGAAATTAGCCTTGGCATCGGCAATTTTGCCGAATGCAACTGCGGCGCTTTCGCTACCCTTGATAGCCGCAGGATCATCAGCAGGTCCGACAACTACAAAATAGTTATACATAAAGGGGATTCTTTCAACGCCGTAGCCGTCACTGACAAATGTTTCTTCGCTTGCTTTTGCGTGAACAAGGATAAGGTCAGCATTGCCGTCAACTGCTTTCTGAATGGCAGCGCCTGTACCGGCAGACTGCACCTCAACGGTGTATCCGGTAGCCTTTTCAAAAACAGGAAGCAGATAAGGAAGAAGTCCCGAGTCGTTTACGGATGTGGTTGTTGACATACGGATAACGGGGTTTTCAGGGGCTTTGGGTTCTTCTGTGCCGCCACAGGCTGCAAGTGAGAAGAGCATAAGTGCTGAAAGTAATACTGTAAGAAGTTTTTTCATAATTCATTCTCCTTTTCAATCACGGAAGGCAAAAAGGTTTCCCTTATATACCCTTAGACCGGTACCTGTATTATTGTCTGCTAACAGGCAGTGTTTTTTCGGTCACGCACGGCCATTCATACGAAAACGCTTAGAAGTGTCGTGTCGGAATATGAATTAAAGCGATCGGGTCGCTAACTTCCGTTGTTTGAGACGCATATTGTTTAATTTTTAACAAATATGACACAAAAATCATTGTAAAATTAATATCTTTATGATATATTATATATCAGTTAAGGAAATATTTCAAGTAGGGAGTGATAAAAATTGAATTTTGCGGTTTTGTGTGTCAGCGACAGATGCTCAAAAGGTATATGTCAGGACAAGAGCGGCCCTCTGATAAGCGAGATTCTTGCTCCCTACGGAAAAACCGGGGAATACATTATAGTACCCGACGAAATAGAGCAAATCAAAAAAGCTTTGATTTATCTTTGCGACGATGTGAATGCTGATGTAATTTTTACTACAGGCGGCACAGGCTTTGCACCCAGAGATGTTACACCTGAGGCTACGAAAGCCGTTATTGAAAGAGAGGCACCTGGAATAGCTGAAGGTATAAGACAGAAAAGCATGGAGATTACTCCCAAAGCTATGCTTTCCAGAGCTGTTTCCGGCATAAGAAAAAAATCTCTGATCATTAATCTTCCCGGCAGCCCCAAGGCGGTTAAAGAATCTCTTGAATTTGTTCTTCCCGTGCTTGCGCATGCTGTGGAGGTTTTAAGCGGCAACACCGTTAGCTGCGGCGGAAATTACGGCAAGGACGGTGATTGATTGAATTTGAAAAAGCATACCCAACTTTTCAGCATAGATGATAAAACCGTTTGCATCGTAGGCTGCGGAGCACTTGGCACGAACGCTGCAGTGCACCTGGCAGGAGCAGGAGTAAAGAGGCTTTATCTTTGCGACTTTGACACTGTCAGCCCGTCCAATCTCAACCGACAGTTTCTCTTTACAAAAACAGATGAAGGCGCTCTTAAGTGCAAAATTCTTAAGGAGAGGCTTTTGTGTTATTCCCCGGAGACTGAGTATGTTCCTGTAGTAAAAAAGATTACTTGCGCCCGGGATATGTCTTTTGCCAAGGACTGTAACATAATTCTTTGCTGCGTTGACAATGCTACAGGCAGAAGAGCAGTTGCAGACTTTTCGTCAGCAGAAAAAATTCCATCTGTTTTCGGCGGCGTGGACGGCTTTTACGGAACAGTATATCTCTATCTTCCCGACAGATCGCCCTGTCCTGATTGTGCAGGAATAATCAATGATGTTTCAGTCGGAAGCTCCGTTTCCTCTTCAGCAGGAATTGTAGGCTCTATGGAGGTTAATCTTGCACTCAGATATCTTATCTCAGATGACGGAGGTTCAGCAGGAAAAATCTTCCTTTTTGACGGCGACTTATGGGATACCCTCATAATAAAAAATAATTCTGAATGTAAAATATGTAATAAACCCGAGGTGAAAGTATGACAAACTTAAAAGGCTACATGGGTAAGGTGCTTTTCGTTGACCTTACCAACAAAACTCACAGTGAATTTCCATGGACAGACGAAGACAGAGAAAGAACAATAGGCGGCAAGATTATGGCTGCTGACATTCTTCTGCAGCACATCAGACCCGGAATGAAGGCTTTTGATGAGGATAACTGGCTTGTTATTACAACAGGTCCTATGACAAGATGCAAATCCCCTTCATCAACACGCTTTAATATTTCCACCGTTTCTCCTCTGACCGGCATTCTCACATCCTCAAACTGCGGTGGTCCCTTCGGCAGACGACTGAAAAAAGCCGGTTGGGATGCTATGGTTATTACAGGCAGAGCAAGTGAACTGACCTGGATTGAAATCAATGACAGTGAAGTTACCTTCCACGATGCAACACACCTTAAAGGAATGCATACCGGTGAAGTGCAGAAGCAGTTTACGGCAGGTATGAGTCCTCTTGTTATCGGCCCTGCCGGTGAAAACAAGGTGCTTTATGCAGGTGTTTTCAGCGGAGAAAGAACGGCTGGCAGAGGCGGTGTAGGTGCAGTTTTTGGTGACAAAAACCTCAAAGTAATTACAGCAAAAGGCACGCAGAATCCTGAAATATATGACCAAGAAAGACTTGATTTTCTCAATGAGCAGTGGAATATGCAACTTAAACGCCATCCCATTACAGGCGCTCAGCTTTCAAAGCTTGGAACGGCAGGCCTCGTAGCGCCCATGCAGGCTCACAGAATACTTGCGACTAAAAATTTCGGTGACGGCCGTTTCGACAATTTTGAAAAGGTATCAGGTGAAGAGCTTGCCGAAAAACATCTTGTAAAGAACGGCAACTGCTATTCCTGTCCCATGAGATGTGAAAGACGCGTAATGCATAACGGGAAGAACATAAAGGGACCCGAGCTTGAAACTCTCGGTCTTCTCGGTCCCAATATTATGAATGACGATATTGAAAAAATTATCAAGTGGAACTACGAGCTTGACGAGCTTGGTATCGACACAATTTCCGCAGCTGGCTCAATTGCTTTTGCCATGGAACTCAATGAAAAAGGCATGTGGGATTGCGGTCTTGAATTTGGCAAGACGGATAATCTCAGTCAGGTCTTTGAAGATATTGCTTACCGCAGAGGTATAGGTGACATCCTCGCTGACGGTACAAAACGAATGAGCGAAAAATTCGGCGGCAAGGAATTTGCAATTCACGCTAAGGGTATGGAGCTTGCAGCCTACGAGCCAAGAGGTGCCGTAGGTCAGGGTCTCGGTTATGCAACGGCAAACCGTGGCGGATGCCATCTTAATGCGGGTTATATGGTTGTACTTGAGGGTCTCGGACTTAATATGAATTCCTACACTCCCAAGGGTAAAGCAGGTCTCGCGATAACCTTCCAGAATGTTATGGAAGGTTGTTCGGCAGCAGGCTTCTGTGTATTCACATCATATGCCATTCTGCCCTGGTTTATTGTTGCAAAGCCCACAAGCGTTCTTACAAGAGCAGTTCAACAGGCATTCAAATTCCTCGCACCTATTCTTTACATCGGCATGCAATATCCTGAAATTCTTGCAATTAACATCCCTCTTGTGCAGTATCCCAGAGTACTCAACGCTGCAACGGGTCTGCACTACACAATGGGCAAATTTCTCAAATGCGGCTCATACGGTTACAGTGTAGAGAGAGTTGCCAATGTAATCCTGGGCCTTCCCGTAGGCGATGAAACCGACACTCTGCCAAAACGTCTTACCGACGAAGAACAGGTTCCCGGCGACAAAAGGACAAAGGTGCCTCTCCATAAGATGAAGAAGAGCTACTACATAATCCGTGGTTGGAAAGACGGCGCACCCACAATGCGTACAATCAAGAGACTGGGAATCAAGCTTCCCGAATGTGCAAAGGAGGTTTACCCCTATGGTAAAGGTTAAGATTTTCGGCGTTATCCGTTCAACAACAGGCTTCGGTCTTCTTGAGGTAGAAGCAAAGAGCGTCAAGGATATTTTTGATGAAATCTCAAAAAAGATGGAAAAGGGCTACCGTGAAGATCAGGAAAAGCTTGAGCAGATGAAAAACGACCCCAATGTCAAATACATCAAGCCGAGAAATCCTGCACTTAATCCTCACGAAAAGCTGCAGTTCGGTGATGCTGTTGTTTATGTCAACGGTGAAAGATGTATGCGTAAGAGCAAAAAACTCTCTGACGGTGATGAAGTGTGGCTTCTCAGTCCCGCTGCCGGCGGTTAATCAGTGACAATTTAATAAAAAGTTAAGCTACAGGTCTGAAAAGTACTTGTAGCTTTTTTTATATCCCACGCATAGCAACATCATATACTATACTACACCACTTTTAATCAGGAGTTGATACCATGTTCCAACTTATCCAGCTAATCATCCAGAACCTCACCTTCTTTGCCCTACACCTGAAAAACCTCACCTCATTCCCTAAACCACTATCAGCCAAACAAGAAACAGAGCTTCTGCGCAAGATGAAGCACGAAAACGATACCGCCGCACGAAATGAACTTATAGAGCATAATCTGCGACTTGTCTCCCACATTATCAAGAAGTACTATTCAGGCTATGATGAGCAGGAAGACTTGATATCAATCGGCACTATCGGATTGATTAAGGCTATAGACAGCTTTGATGCTGATAAGGGCGCGAGGCTTGCCACTTATGCTGCAAGGTGTATTGAAAATGAAATCCTCATGCACTATCGCTCCCGTAAAAAGGATGCTAACCTGATATCCGTCAATGAGCCGATAGATACGGACAGTGAGGGCAATCCCCTGACCCTGATTGACATTATCAGTATTGATGACACCATATGCGATGACATCGACCTGAAAAATAAAACAAAGCGGCTCTATGAACTGATTGAAGGGATAACCGATGACCGTGACAGAGAGATAATTATCCGCCGCTACGGCCTTTATAATCAGAAAGAAATGACACAGAATGAGGTTGCCAAGGCACTTGGCATATCCCGATCTTATGTGTCTCGTATTGAAAAACGAGTTATCGGTGAGCTTAGAGAAAAATTTTCTGTTCAATAAAAAAACAGCCCGGAAGTCTTTAAAACCGGACTGTCTGATTTTTTATGTGTATTCGCCCTCGCCGTACGAGCGTTACTTTTTGCTGCCGCACAAAAAAGTAAGAACCCTTCGTGCCAAGGTACTTAAGAACCTTGTTGCTTTAGTAATATAACAAAAATGCGTTGTTATTCCCTCGGCGGCTTCTCAAATGAAATCTTGCCCATCTTTCCCCCGCGGTACTCGTCAAGAAGCATGACAGATGCACGTTCGGTGTTGACTTCACCGCCGCGAATTAACATTCCCCGTTCTCTGCCGATTTCCTCAAGAATTTCCCATGGCATAACTGAGTGAATATCATCAATGTTTTTCAGCTTATATCTGCCTGTCAGCTTATCCTCATAACCGTCAACAAGGACCTGAATGAGCCGGACAGCCATAGTTTCAATATCAGTGACTTCGTCTTTGACCGAGCCAATAAATGAAAGTCTGTCGCCTACCTCAGGGTCATCGAACTTAGGCCATAGAACACCCGGAGTATCAAGCAGTTCAATGCCTCCACCAATAGCAAACCACTGGTTGCTTCTTGTAACACCGGGCTTGTCGGCAACCTTAGCTCTGTTTTTGCCTGCCATTCGGTTGATAAATGAGGACTTGCCTGTGTTAGGAATACCCACCACCATCATTCTGAGAGGTTTGCCGGGCATACCTCTGTCTTCGTTTTTCTTTATCGTGTCTTTGAGTACCTCTCTGACTAAGTCACCGTATTTGTTAAGACCTTTGCCTGTACGGCAATCAACGGGCAGAGCGTACTGTCCCTGACTTCTGAAGTATTCTACCCACTGTCTTGTGATGTTATCGTCAGCCACGTCACACTTGTTTAAAAGCACTATTCTCGGCTTTTTCTGTGTCAGCTCATCAAGCTCAGGGTTACGGCTTGAATAAGGTATTCTTGCATCAAGAAGCTCCGTTACAGCATCAACTAAAGGTAAGCTCTCTTTTATAAGTCGGCGTGTCTTTGCCATATGACCGGGAAACCACTGCACAACCTGTTTCTGCTGGTCTGCCATAATAATTACTCCCCTCTTTCAAAATAAGGACTGATGCAATATCAGTCCCTTGCTTTCTTTATTCTACTTTCCATTCAGAGAACGGTATCATTTGAAATTTATTTTCCTGTCTTTCTTCATCGTAGTTTGCTACTTTCAGCTTTGCCACACCAAAGATATATTCTTCTCTTATGAAGCCTACTTTATCACTTCTGCTGTCTGTTGAACCCTGGCGGTTATCGCCCATAACAAAGACATGGTTTTCGGGTACCGTAACAGGGAAGTCAAGAGTGTCCTTATTAAGCGTGAGATTGTTTATATAGGGTTCGTCAAGAAGCTCACCGTCAACAAAAACATCACCGTTTGAAAAATCAATGTCAACAGTCTGATTTTCGGTAGCAATCACTCGCTTGACTATTGAATTGCCGAAATAATTGGGCTGAGTTGAGATAATAACATCACCCTGCTTAGGCTCATTGCAGAAGGCTGTAACAACAAGTCTGTCACCGTGGTGAAGAGTAGGCAACATAGAATTTCCGTCAACAGCTACTATCTTGAAGCCGAAGGCGTAAAACAGCAATACAATAACAAGTCCCGTAACTGCCATCATAGCATTTTCATAAAAGGCAAGTATGAGCTTTTCCTTAAAGGAAAGTTCATTGCTTTTCTTATTGGCTAAATCTTTGAGCAAAACAATCAGTCCTTTATACTACCTTCCACTCGGAGGGTGAATTGAATTTCATCTGACCCGTATACTGATCTATGGAGAACATTCTGTATTTAACTACGCCAAGGATGTATTCTTCCTGAATGAAGCCGATTTTATCGCTTCTGCTGTCTGTTGAACCCTGACGGTTGTCACCCATAACAAAGACATGACCTTCAGGTACCGTAACAGGGAAAGCAACACCTTCGTTGTTGAGTGTGAGGTTATTTATATAAGGCTCGTCAAGGAGTACACCGTCAACATAGACATCGCCTGTGGTGAAGTTGATATCAACGGTCTGATTTTCAGTTGCAATAATTCTCTTTACAATAGGCTCCTGAAAATAGTTGGGCTGAGTGACAATAACAACCTGACCGTATTCAGGATTGCTGTCATAAGCTGAAACTATAAGCCAATCCCCGTCATAGAGGGTGGGTACCATTGAAGAACCCACAACACCCACAACTCTGAAAACAAAGGTAAAAATAATCATAATTGTCACAAGGGCAGTTGCAAGCACCGAAGCCATATCATAGAAGTTGACAACTAATTTTTCTTTGAAGGTAAACTCCTTGGGGTCTTTTTTGGTTATATCTTTAATCATAATTAATCTCCCTGAACTTATAGATAAATAATACTCATATTAGTATAAATCAAATTAAAAGATAAGTCAATAAAATATATAATAAAAAACAAAAGGAAGGTCTGCGCCTTCCTCTCATTTGCGATTTTATCAGCCGATCTTTTCCTTAACCTTAGCTGACTTACCAACTCTGTCACGAAGATAGTAGAGCTTGCTTCTGCGAACTTTACCGTTTCTGACAACTTCAACCTTAGCAACGTTGGGTGAATGTACGGGGAATACTCTTTCAACACCAACACCGTATGATACACGGCGAACTGTGAAGGTTGATGAAACACCACTGCCCTTGAGAGCAATGATTGTGCCTTCGAAGACCTGAATTCTTTCTCTTTCGCCTTCGCGAATCTTAACGTGAACACGAACTGTGCTACCGATGTTAAGTTCAGGTGCTTCAGCCTTAAGGCTTGAATCTGAGATGAGCTTGAGTTTGTCCATTGGTTTTTATCCTCCTAAATTCTGCCACGTTCATGCCGAAACTCTGCCGACAGAGGACCGCTTGCTAATATACTGACTGAATTCAGCCGGCACCAACCACATAACTGTGATACAAATGCCTGAATATATTACCACAATAGGATATAAAAGTCAAGGGTTTTTATGAGATTTTTTTAAGGTTTTTGGCACTCTGACAACATCTGAAATATAATGTCTGATTTTGATTCTATCATTCTTTAAAGGTCTGAGTATAAAATACAGAACTAATGGTATCATTACTTTGAAAAGCCACTCAAAAGAAAATGAATCGAGAAAATCCAGTCCGCCGTCACTTTCTAACTTATAGGATAATAAAATTTTATCGGCAGTTGCATCATCGACTTTAAACAGTGCAAAATTCCTGAAGCCGTTAGAAATATCTCCCACATAAGCATACAAATACACACTATCAAAAAGCCTCAAAAAGGTTCCGTATGTAATTACATTGTGTTTATTAAAATTTAAAATCTTCTCATACTGTTCTTTGTCATAGGTAGGGCTATCTTCAATAGAAACACTGACATTGCCTACAAAATTAAACAATTCATTACTCTCACCTGAACTCAGCTTAACTAAATAAGTCTGAACAGGTGACAATGAAGTATATACGGCATCTTCGATTAAAGCAATAAATTCGTTGTTCATCTCATCGCTATAAAAAGGCACATAACCTTCTGATTTGTATTCAGTTTTAGTTAAATTACCCAACCAATAGAAACCATCCTTATGACAATTCTGAGGATAAAACAAATCATCATAATATTGTTCATCTTCATAATACAAATATTCATCACTGTAATTTTCAACAAATGGAACAGCGAAATTAACCGCAGCAACAACAAGAAAAATTAAACTTACAATATAATTAACCCATTTCATAATTTATAATTCCTAATTCACAATTATCTGAACGTTGTTCCGTCTTCAACCATCAGCTTTTTTCTGATAATGGTATAGCTGATGTCACCTGCGTTTTTCACCACCTCATCAGCGAGGAGTGAGGGGTTAACATTGGTCGTGCTGCCGGCAGGCAGGGTGATTGTCAGCTTCACACGCTCACCCATAAGGGAGACGCTGTAGCTCTTAATAAACTCAATGAGGTTGATATCTTTGAGTACCTTATGTCTGCCTTTTTTACCCAACTTCTGCACAATAAGCTCGTCCTGTGAGAGCATATCTTCAATGAGAGACTTGACACTGTCTGCCTTTTTATCGCAGTCAAAGAGAATATCAAATTCACCGAAGGCTATATATTTCGGGTCGAACTCAGGCTCGTCCACACTGATGATTTCAATTCCGGGAGGCATTGCGCCCTTAAGCATATCGAAAATTTCTTCGTTGGTACTCTCCCCTTCAATTCTTATATCCATACTCTCACAAAGGCTTTCCATACCCAATGAGAGAGGCAGCGAAAATGTCATATAAGGGTGTGGATTATAGCCCTCAGTGTACCATAAAGGTACATTAGCACGGCGAAGGGTGCGGGACATGGCACGCATCAGGTCAAGGTGTGACACATAACGGCTCATGCCCATTTTCTTAAACCATATTCTGACACAGCGCATCGCATTTACCTCCGTTAAGTCTGTTTGTACCGCAGCCTGCACACTTTATGCGGCAGTGAGGTGTTGTTGCAGCCTCAAGAGCCTTTTCGTTTTCATCAATAAGGAACTGCTTTCTTATGCCGTAGTCAAGGTGATCCCACGGGAGAATTTCAGTATAATCACGCTTTCTGCTTGTGTAGAACAGTGGGTCAACTCCACACTTTTCAAAAGCTTCCATCCACACGTCGAAAAGGAAGCTGTCATCCCAGGAATCAAACTTGCAGCCGTGTCTCCAGGCGTATTCAACAACATTGCAAAGCCTTCTGTCGCCTCTGGCAAATACGCCCTCGAGGAAGCTTATATTAACCTTATGATAGCTGACGGAGATTTTTCTCGTCTTTACACTTGAAAGAAGATGGTTCTGCTTGCTGATAAGCTCGTCAATTGTGTCCTGAGCCGCCCACTGGAAGGGTGTAAAGGGTTTTGGCACGAATGAAGCAACACTGATATTGACCTGCACTCCCTTACCCTTGGGCCTGTCGGGATTGTTGTAGAACTCCCCTACTACCTTCTGTGCAAGGTCAGCTATGCCTGCAACATCATCGTAGGTTTCTGTGGGAAGTCCGAGCATAAAGTAGAGTTTGACCGTTGACCAACCGCCACTGAAGGCATTGCGTGCTGTGCGGAGCATTTCCTCTTCAGTAACATTTTTGTTTATTGCATCTCTCAGGCGCTGAGTGCCTGCCTCGGGAGCAAAGGTAAGTCCGCTTCTTCTTACTTTTCTCAGATGTTCCATAAGCTTCTCGGAGAAATTGTCAACTCGAAGAGAAGGCAGAGCGATGTTAACTTTGTAATCCTCTGTCCATTCAAGGAGCTTGCCCATAAGCTCCTCAAGGTGAGTATAGTCACTTGTACTCAGGGATGAAAGTGAAATTTCATCATAGCCAGTGCTTTCACAAAGGCGCTTGCACTGCTCATTAATTATGTCGGCACTCTTTTCTCTTATAGGTCTGTAAATAAAACCTGCCTGACAGAAACGGCAGCCTCTGATGCAACCGCGGAGAATTTCATGCACTACCCTATCGTGTACCACCTCAACAAAGGGTACAATAAACTTATCAGGATAGTGGACACTGTCAAGGTCGCTGATAATGCGCTTTGTCACCTTTTCAGGTGCATTTTCTTTTGCTGTAATGCTTTCAATTGTGCCGTCAGTGTTATACTTAATATCATAAAGTGACGGCACATATACACCGCCTATCTGTGCTGCACGACGAAGAAACTCAGACTTTGTTACACCTTCTTTTTTACATGCGATAAGCAAATCTATAACCTCGTTGGTTACTTCCTCACCGTCACCGAGCATAAACAAATCGAAGAAATCTGCCATAGGCTCAGGGTTACATACGCAAGGTCCGCCGCCAACAATAATAGGTGTAAGACCGTCTCTGTCAGCGCTTCTTACAGGGATACCTGCAAGATCAAGCATATTGAGTACATTTGTGTAGGAAAGCTCATACTGCAGAGTGAAACCGATCATATCAAAATCAGTTAAAGGGTCACCGCTTTCAAGGGCAAAGAGAGGTATGTTTCTCTTTCGCATTTCCTCTTCCATATCGTGCCAGGGCGCAAAGACACGCTCACACCACACATCATCACGGGCGTTGGAGAGGGAGTAGAGAATTTTTATGCCCAGATGCGACATACCAATTTCATAGCTGTCAGGGAAGCAGAAGGCATAGCGAAGGTCAACCTCTTTTTTATTCTTCACCACACTGTTAAGCTCGCCGCCTGTGTACCTGCCCGGCTTCTGCACAAGGGGAAGTATTTTCTGAACATCTTTACTAATCATTTATTTTTAACTCCATTTCTTAAAGAGTGTAATAATACTGAGATAGACTGTGACGGCAATAAGACTTATATTAACGCCGACAGACACATTATATATACAGCAGAAAACTGCCAATAAGCTTACGAAAACAACTGATATTCCGTTAAGAATTTTCTCGCTTGTTTCCTCGTTAAAGTTAAGCATAAACAGATTTCTCAAAACCCTGCCCATATCAAGCACATATATCGGAATGCAGTTGAAAAGCGCTATAAGAAGGTTTATAAGAGAAAAGGCAAGTGCCGATTTGCTCTGCATTAAATAATAATATATTATCGACAGAAAAGCAAGCAGAAAATTTATGATAATTCCGCCTGAGGCAACGACAGCTTCTTTTTTATATGAAATTGCAGAGCTGTATGCTCTTTCAATGCGTACACCGAATGCGCCCAAATCTATGCTCAGGATTTTTTCGCCGTAAAGCCTCATAAAGAATAAATGACCGCCTTCGTGCAAAAACGAAGATGCAACACACATCAGAACAATATTTTCATCGCACAGAATCAGCATCAGAGTAAGAGTAAGTGCAAAAGAAAAGGTGAACTTAATTTCAGTGCCGCAAATATCAACTGTCATTTTCAAGTATAAACAGTGGGTTGCAGCGTATATTGTTCTTTCTTATCTCAAAATGAAGATGAGGACCCGTTGACCAGCCTGTTGTGCCCACCTTAGCAATCGTTTCACCTTGCCTTATAACAGCACCTTCCTGAGCTAAAATTTCACTGCAATGACAGTAGAAGGTTACAAAGCCGTCATCGTGGGAGAGAAAAATATATTTACCTGCCCTGTCATCTTCACTGACTTTAGTTACCTTGCCTGAATAGGCAGCACGAATATTTGTGCCTTCAGGCGCGGCGATGTCAAGTCCCGTATGAAAGGAAAACTTATCTGTTATAGGGTTAATTCTGTAACCGAAGTAGGATGTGTATCTGCCTTCTTCAATAGGTTGCACTGCCGGCACTGTAGCTCTGACCGATGCGAAGCTTGTGTTTTCAGCAGCTTCATATATTTCAATATCTTCACCGCCGGTACCGCTGAGAGCCTCTGTAGTTTCAGCCTCGGCGGCAAAGGTTACATTATTACCGAAAACCTGCCAGGTACCCTCGGAAGTGAAATATTCTTTCACGGCAGAGACAATTCCGTAGGCATCCCATTTTTCTTCACTAAGGTATGAAAGAAATTCATCCTTTACCTTTTGTGAGGGGCTGATTATAAGAAGGTAAATCAAAAACAGTACACCTGCCGAAATTATCTGACATATAACCGTTCTGCTGTAATAATCCTTTTTTACAGACTTGTTTTCAGTGCTTGTGTTTTTCTGCATAAATATCACCATAAAATTTATATGATGATTACCCGGCAGTTTACCACTCTCTAATAATTTCAGAATTAAGGAAGGTTCCTTCCACTTTCGCTACAAAGGGCATCAGATCATTTATAAAAAATTATAACATTATTTAACATAACCGTCAAGAACAACCAAAACATGGAAATGGGTCACATAATTAAATTATGTCTTTTTCGCACAATTTGTTGACTATTGTGTTTTATAATGATATTATAATATACAATATAGCTTTAAGTTTATCTTAAAGTGTAATTTTGAAAGCGGAGGTAAATGAAAATGTTTTCAGACTTCAAATCAGACGGTTTTATGTATCTGATTATCCTTGCAGTTATCATTTTTGTTTGCGCACAGGCACTCTTCTTTATGAAAAAAGCCTGGACGAGAGGCAAGGAACTTGGCATAACAACCGACAAACTCAAAAATTCAGTTACATCAAGTGCAATCTTCTCATTTGCACCTGCAATCGGTATTGCAGTAACAGTTATTACTCTATCAGTGGCTCTCGGCTATGTTCTTCCCTGGATAAGACTTACCGTTATCGGTGCTATTCAGTACGAAACAACTGCAGCCATTGCAGCTCTTGAAGCAGCCGGTATGACAGGCGGTATTTCACAGCCTATCACTGACAAAGAAATTTTTGCCGCTATTGCATGGGTAATGACAATCGGCAGTATTCTTCCCCTTATTCTTATCCCGATTATCCTTAAGAAAATCCAGAAGGGCGTTTCAGACGTTGCTTCAAAGAACTCAAAGTGGATGGATGTTATGACTGCTGCTGCTTTCATAGGTCTTATTGCTGCCTTCATAGGCAGAGGTCTTGCAGGTACAGGCAGCGCAAAAGAGGCAATTATCGGTGACGGTGCAGGTGTACTTTCACTCACAGCTCTTATCGCTTCAATCGGCTTTATGCTTATCTTCACTCTTCTCAACAAGAAGCTCAAGAAGAATTGGATTGAAGCTCTTGCAATGCCTTTGAGTATGGTTCTTGCTATGGTTGTAGTTGTGCTTATCAACAACTTCCTGCCTGAGCTTGCAGCCATTGAGTGGCGTTATTAATAGAAAGGAGATGCTGTTATGAATAAAACTTACATGGATAAAGTACATACCTGGGGCAGAATCTGGTGTGTTGCTTCACTTATTTTCTTCATTTGTATCCCCGCTGCAATCTGCCTTCATCTTGATGTATGGCCCAACCCCGCTATTGTAGGTAAAGGTCTTGCTTCAATTGCATTTTTCTTCGTTACAGGTATCGTTGAAGTTGTAGCTTACTCCCCTATGCTCGGTGCAGGCGGTACATATCTTTCATTCGTTACAGGTAATATTATGAACCTTAAAATGCCCTGCGCTCTTAACGCTATGGAAAATGCCAAGGTTAAGGCTAACACTGAAGAAGGCGAAGTAATTACAACAATTGCAATTTGCTCATCAATCATCACAACAACAATTGTAATTGCAATTTTCGTTATTGTCTTTGCACTTAACCCTCAGTTCTCAGAAGTTATGTCAAGTGACACATTTGCTCCTGCATTCCAGCAGGTAACATATACAATCTTCGGTTCACTTGCTGCAACATATTTCGTTAAGCACTGGAAGATTTCAATATTCCCCATTGCTGCAATCACACTTCTTCTTGTATTTATCGATCCCGGCATCGGCGTGCTTATCCCCATCGGCGTTGTTCTCTCAATGCTCGGCGCACACCTTATGTATAAGAAAAAGCTCATCTGATAGCTACACAATCATAACCACCCGTCAAAACAAAACGGGTGGTTTTCTCACCCCTAAAAGAGGGCATTTACCGGCCAGCGCCTGAAGACGCCGGCTTTCTTTAAAAGCTCCTTTCTTTTATCTGCAATAAGCCTGAATAACTTTATTGTAGCAAAAAGGAGCTTTTTTTGTAGTTAAACTTATTATGTGTTTATGGCTTTTGTGCAATCCGGTGCCTTTGTCGACAGTCTGACCCACGCGCATAGCGGGTGTTGTTGTCTGTTTCGGACTCTCCGTCCTCAACTGCTCAAGCCACTAATAGTAATCCCCCGGCTAAGCCGAGGGATTATATTAATTAAATTATGTCCATAAGAATATAATATCAAGACCGTTGGTTGTGTAGAAGTTGCCTTCAGCATTAATCTTTGTTGCAATTTCAAGATAGCCGACCTTCTTGAAATCCTGGTCAATAAATGCCTTCTCACATTCAGCGAGCATAGCATAGTCTCTCATAGTGATTCTTGCATAGATTCTCAGATCTGTATCGTAGCGGGCATCAGCCATCATATTACCTAATACGAAGCCGGTGTGCCACCACTGTCTCTGATAAGGACGTGAGAAGACCTTAGTCCAAATATCCTTTCCGAGAAGCTGTGTTCTTTCATAGAGGGTCATTTCCATCTGGAGCATATCTTTATCATTTGCACAGTCATAATGCTCAAGCATTCTGTCCGTAGGCTTGTTGTAGATACCGATTTCAGCGCCGTAGAGAATGAAGCCGTAGTTACCCTTCCAAAGCTGGATCATCCAGTTTCTGTCATCGTAATTAAACTTAAGTCTGCATGTTTCAATGATAATAGCAACAAAGTTTGCACCAAAATCATAAAGTTCATTGTAACCGAAGTTTCTCTGCCAGGGGTCATCGGCTGTGTAGAAGCACTTAGCTTCGGGGTCATAGAGATAACCGAGAATACCGGTGTTATCCCAATCTTCAGGATAAACAGTTTCAGTATCTTTAAGCGGAGTATATTTAAGCGAAACAACTTCACCGAAGTTACCGTAAATCTTGCTGTCAGCAGCACCGATATAAGGACGGACCTTGTATTCATATGTCTTCTCTACAGTGAGATTTGCGTGTGAGAAGTGGTTGTTATGGGTTGTACCAACTGAACCCCAGTTACCGTTTTCTTCGCGGCAATATACTTCGTAGCCTGCAGCATTGTCTGAGTAATCCCATGTGATTGAAATACCGTTGTCGGTATTGGCAGCAAGCTTAAGATTAACGGGAGCCTTTGGAATAGTGCCACCGACAACTTCTTCTGACCAGTTGCTGTAAACCTTATTGCCGTTTTCAAGGATATAACCTCTGATCTTATATCTGTCTGAACCGCCTTTTTCAAGACCGGTTACTGTGTATGAAGTCTCTTTTGTTTCGTTAAGAACAATTTTCCACTCTTTATCTTCCTTGTTATACTTGCCGAGCTGGAAGCCAACAATAGAATCATTGGTAGACCATGAAAGAGTATATGATGTGTTTGTACTCTTTTCGAGCTTGAAATTTTTAACTTCAGCGGGCTTTGTTGAAACTGTATAAACAGGTGAAAATTCACCGTAAACAACGCCCTTGAGCTTGTGGTATGCTCTTACCTTGAATGAATATTCTGTAAGAGGCTGAAGGTTTTTAACTGTGTATTTTGTCTTTGATGTGTTGGCAATTCTCTTATACTTGCCTGTAGCAGCATCAAGCATATAAACCTGATAAGCCTTAGCACCTGAAGCAGCGTTCCATGTAAGTGTGATTTTTGCTGAGCCGACTGTTGATGAAAGTGATGTAAGACCTGCAACCTTATTTGGGTCGGTTATTGCCTTAACAGTCTTTGAATATTCACCGTAAATTCTGTTGCTGTCGATGTCAATCTTGTCGCCGAAGATACCCTGCTTGAGCTTGTAAGCACGGACTTTATAGTAGTAAACTGTACCGGGCTTTGCATCATCGTCTGTAAGAGTTCTGTTGGATGTTTTACCAACACTCTCCCATTCACCGTCGGGATTGGTTGCTCTGTAAAGAACATAACCCTTTACGCCGTCAACTACTCTCCATCTTACTTCTACTGTTGTTGCTGTTACATTGCCGATAACGATATTGCCGGATTTGCCGACTTCATCTGCTGCAAAAGCAACTGTTACGCTTGAAAATACCATTGTAAGGCAAAGAACAAGCACTGCAATTGTGTTAATAACTCTTTTCATGATGAGTTCTCCTTTGTATAAATTTTATAGTTGTATCAATATATTTTTACGCCGCCAAAGGGTCTGATTGCAAGAACATAGCAAGCATCGTCGCCAAAAATCTTTTTCATTGCGTCTGTGTATTCTGCCACCATGCCGTTAGGCACAAAAGCCTGAATTGTTCCTGCAAAACCGCCTCCGTGTACACGCCACGCACCCTTGCCTGAAAGAATCTGCTCGCTTACGGCAAGCGCAAGTGAAAGAGGCTGGTTTTTCGGTGATTTGCAAGTATAAACATTCTGATTATACATATATGACGATCTGCCGCTGGCAATTATCTGTTGCATAAACGCCTCAAAATCATTCTCAGAAAGAGCCTTTGCCTGCAGAAGTACCTTTTCATTTTCACCGTAGTAGTGTAACGCTCTGAGTACGGCTCTTTCACCGAACTTTGCAGCAATTGCTCCGGCATTGTCAAGAACATCCTTTTTGTCAACTTCTCTTAAAACGCTCTTGCCGAAGAAGGAAGCAACAGCTTCCATCTCACTTCTTACCGCAGCGTACTCATCAGTAAGGTCTGAGTGACTGCCTTTAGTGTCAACAATACAAAGACTGTAGCCTGACTGCCCGAAATCAAAATCAACTTTTTCAACTACGGGTTTGCTTGTGTCTGCAAAGTCTATCTTAACGAAGCCGCCAACGGAACAAGCCATCTGATCGAGAAGTCCGCAGGGCTTGCCGAAATATACATTTTCACTGTACTGTGAAATTTTAGCAATTTCAACAGGGTCAACCTTGCCATCGTTATAAAGATAGTTGAGCATTGTGCAGACAAGAACCTCAAATGCAGCTGAGGATGAAAGTCCTGAGCCTGAAAGCACCTGAGAAGCTGTGGTTGCATCAAAGCCGCCAACCTCATAGCCCAGCTCCTTAAAACGGGCAACGATACCTCTGATAATTGACTGGCTCTTACCCATTTCGTTTTCTTTCACGTCAAGGTCACTGCATTCAACAGTGTCCATAGGGTACCCTGCCGATTTGATGCGGATTATGCCTTCATCGTTCTTTGCGGCAACGGCTATAGCATCAAGGCTTATGCCGCCCGCAAGAACAAGTCCGTGGTTATGATCAGTATGATTGCCGCCTATTTCAGTTCTGCCGGGAGCAGAGAAAAGGGCAACGTCTCTCTTTTCATCTTTGTCAAAAAGTTCACCGAAAGCCGAAAGCACATCGAGAAATCTTATGTACTGATTTTCATAGTTTTCTTTGAGATAAACCTTAGAAAAGCTTTCGTCCAGGCTTCTTGATTCAAGCAACTTTTTAATTTCTTTATAGCTTGTCATTACAGCCAACCTTTCTTATTATATTTTGCAGTTAAGCGTCTTATTTCAAATGCACCGCTTAAAGTAAGCAATACCATACCGGAAAATATCAGCAGAAGTATAAAAGGTACTATAAAACTTGCCGAAGCAGGGTCAAATACATTTCTGCCGATTACGGTATAAGAAAATAACTTATATGTAAAGCCGAATACAGAGAGCAGAATATACCTGATATAAGATATATTCGTCGTTCCGTAAAGGCAACTTACCGAATTTACGGGGACACAGGGTACAAAACGAAGCACAAAAAGCACAAGGTTTGAGCCTGATTTGCCGCTGTCAATAAAATTGTGCGCCGTATCATACTTGGAAAGTATCTTTTCGGCATTACCGCCGCCGAACTTTTTTCCCCAGAAAAATTTAATTGAAAATAGCACTATCAAGCCTGCAATGTTTATGAGAAGTGCATAGTACCACTCAAAAAGCACACCGCTGACAACACATAAGCAAGGTATGGGGAACCAGGGTATAAGGGCTTTGAGAGCAAAATTAACTAAAATTGAGATAACCGAAATCCATGTGGCACCGTATGTCTGCATCCAGATTTCATAAGACACCAATGTATCGTTATATCTGCCGTACCATTCGAGAAAGCCCTCAAGTCTGAACACTCTGAGAAGCACAATTAGAGCAAGAGCAAGCAAAAAACAAATGAACGCCATTGTATTAAGCATATAAACCCTGCTTTTACTCTTGTTCAAAAAATCCATCTCCCAAATGATTTGTGTGCATAATACAAGCTATATTATTTTATAACAAATCTGTCACAAGGTCAACACATTTTTAGAATTTTCCCTAAAATAAGTACATCTTTACAAATAATACACAAAATCGGTAAGATAAATTTTAATTTTTTTCAAAGATAATGACATAATTTCATATTTATGATATAATACGAATGTGAAATCTATGTGTAATGGAGGTTAAGTAAATGAAACTTGTTATTTTAGATGCTTATGCAGAGAATCCCGGTGACCTTTCATGGGATTGGCTGTCGGAGGTGGTGGATGAATATGATATATACGATATTACACCCCCTGATAAGGTTATCGAAAGAAGCATCGATGCCGATATTATCGTAACCAACAAAACCGTTCTCACTGCAGATATTCTCGAAAAGCTACCAAAGGCAAAGTATATTTCAACCCTTGCAACGGGCTATAATGTTATTGATACCGCCTTTGCAAGAGAAAAAGGAATTACAGTATCAAATATTCCCGCATACAGCACTGACGGTGTGGCGCAGCTCGTGTTCGCCCTTATTCTTGAACTGACAAATCAGGTTGCACTTCATAATGAAAGCGTTAAAAGTGGAGATTGGTGCACAAGCGAGCATTTCTGCTATTGGAAATCTCCCATAACAGAAATTGCAAATAAGACACTGGGTATTGTAGGCTTCGGAAAAATCGGCAGTGCGGTAGCTCAGATAGCAAACGCCTTCGGCATGAAGGTTATTGCCTACTCCCCTAACACAAGGTCTTATTCAGGCTTCGGCAGTGTACGGTTTGTGTCACTTGACGAGGTTATTGAAAACAGTGATATCGTTTCCCTGCACTGTCCTCTAACAGCTGAAACAACAGGTCTTGTAAATTATGAGTTCCTCAGCAGAATGAAGAAAACTGCCCTTCTCATAAACACATCAAGAGGCCCCGTAATTAATGAGGCAGACCTGAAAAAAGCCCTTGACGAAGACATAATTGCAGGTGCAGGTGTAGATGTACTCTCAGTTGAGCCTGCCAAAGATGATAATCCCCTGCTAAAGGCAGAAAAATGCCTTATCACTCCCCATATTGCATGGGCAAGCTTTGAAGCAAGAAGCAGACTTATGAACATTTTCAGAAGCAATGTGGAAGGTTTTGTTAGCGGAAAACCCATTAATGTGGTAAACTGAAAACGATGAAGAAAGAGGTCGGTGAAAACCGACCTCTTATATTTTATATCTTTTTAATTCTGATAATTTTTGATGAAAGTGTTCCGCCCATTTCGAAGCTCAGTCCCACATTCATAAGATAAGCACCGCCGTAAACAAGCTCCTTATCATCAAATTGCAGTTTATATGTTGCATCGCTGTCAAGACCTTCAAGACATATATGATAAAACTTATCGTTAAAGAAGCTGTTTGCATTTGTGCAAAGGAACAAGGCGCATTCGTCACCGAGAACATACTCCGTTGCATAAATTGCATCCTGAACAAAGTTAGCAAGGCGGTAGAATCTGCCGAACTGAACTACATTTCTGATTTCCTTATAAAGTGCAATGTATTTTCTGTGAATTTCAAGCTCTTCTTCACTGTACTTGGTAAGATTTCCTCCGATTGAAAGTGAACCCTGCATAGTTACATTGAATCTGAAATCAAAGTCATTTTTACGGGAATATCTGTTTGTATCAGTTACCCACGCACGCATACACTTAATGGGATAAAGCATGGAAAAGCCCTGCTGAATATCAAGTCTGTCAAGGGGATCAGTGTTGTCACTTGTCCAGACCATATCAAAGTGTGAAAGTGCGCCGAGATCTGCTCTGCCGCCACCTGAAGCGCAACATTCAATCTGCAGTGAGGGATACTTTGCTTTAAGTCTGTCTGCAATTTCATAAACAGCTGCAGTGTGACGGTACCACAGCTCCTGGGGATTTTCAAGATTTTCTGCGCCTGTTTCGGAATAGGCTCTGTTCATATCCCACTTGATATAACTGATATCATATTCAGTGAGCATTTTATCCATAACGGAGAAAACATATTCCTTTACATCATCTCTTGTCAGGTTAAGCACAAGCTGCTGACGAAGCTCGGAGGGTTTTCGTGTGTCATAATGATATGCCCACTCGGGATGAGTTCTGTATAAATCTGAATCAGGATTGACCATCTCAGGCTCAAACCACAGACCGAAGCGCATACCAAGGCTTTTGACCTTGTCGATAAGAGATCCAAGTCCTTCGGGGAATTTCTCACTGTTGACATACCAGTCACCAAGACCTGCGTGGTCATCCTTGCGCTGACCGAACCAACCGTCATCCATTACGAAAAGCTCACAGCCGATATCGGCGGCAAGTTCTGCAATTTTCTGCTGAGATTCAGAGCTGACATCAAACCATGTTGCCTCCCAGCTGTTATAAAGCACAGGCAGAGGCTCTTTTGCGAAGCTTTTTGGAAGTATATGCTCAACGGCATAGGAATTCATCTGGTTGCTCATTTCACTGAAGCCGACGGTATAGCCACAATAAACAGACGGTGTTACGAATGTTTCGCCTGCCTTGAGATTATATGAAAAATCAAAATCGTTTATACCGATAACTGCTCTTGTTGTACCGGCAAAATCGCGATGAATTTCAGTTTTGAAATTACCGCTCCATGCAAGAGCGCCAAAGAAAACATCTCCGTATTTTTCATCAGCGTTCTGCGAGAGAATGAAATAAGGATTAACCGTATGGTCACTGCCGCCCTTTCTGCTGTCATAACTGAGAGTTCCGTTTTTCACCTCAGTGCTTTCAAGACGAAATTCGCCGCACCATGAACCGTTTGTGTTTGTTGAGAGATAGGGTCTTTTTGAGGGCAGATTAAATTCACCCGATGCAATTTTGCTGAGTATAATCTCACCGTCTGAGTTATTTATGATTTTAGTGTATCTCTCAATAACATCAGTGTTTTCCCTGAGCTTATAGCCTAAAACAACATCAAGGTTATAGGGTTTATCGGTGAGAGTGATTTCAAGAAGTGCGAAGTCCTCCCCTTCTGTTATGCTATAGCTTTTATATGTAAGCTCAGCTTCACGGCAATTGTCGGGGTACTTTGCCATAAGAGCAACGGGACGGTAAACAGTACCGCCGTAAGGGAGATATTCAGTTTTGCAGCAGTCTCTTGCGGAATGGTTTGAGTTCTTTTCACAGGGGTCGTAAAGAGCTTTATAATCCTGTGTTTTGCAGGGTCTGCCCCAGTGAAGATGATTCAGTACACCTGTGCAGTCAACTGCCATAGCATAATGTGTGTTTTCAGTTTCAAGAACGAAAACACCGTCATTGACATATATTTTCATATTAACCTCCTGCATTCATATTGCTTATTTCAAAAATGACACTTTCTTTTCCGCCAAGAAAAACTGTTTTTGAGTTTTTGTGCGTTTCTTCTCTCTCTGAGCTGACAAGATTATAAACTACCGATTCATCATAAGGAAGATCAATGGTTTTCACCTTTGGCAATGCTGAGTAATTCATAAGTGCAATATAAGTTTTGTTATCCTTTTCAAAGATAAAGGTTTCCGCGGCATCAGGACAGTCTGCACTGAGCACACCTTCAAAAGGTACACCGTGTTTAAGAATATCAAACATTGCCTCGTTGCCGAGAAGTGACTTGAAGCGTTCATCTGCCTTTGCTTCATCTTTAGCCGGAGCAATAAAGTTATCGCCTGTCAGGAAACTGCCGCCTGTTACAACGCCTGAAACAAGACGGCTTATTGCTTCATTTTTGCCTGCTTTTCCGTCTTTGCCCCATAAAACAATATGGTCAGGGTCAATCCAATCATAAAGCTCGCTCTGCCAGAAACCGTATGTGAGGGAATTCATCATATATTCTGTTTCATCAATACCGTAATAAGTGTCACAGCAAAGCCGTCTGCCGTTGGCATAATTATATGGGAATGTAGGTGCCATTGACAGGTTTATAAACACATCGTCACCCACAATGTCACAGACCATCTGCATAGCCATGTTATATGCCTCAATTCCCGTCTGTATACTGTCATCATAGAAGTCGCCTTCGAGTGAACCGTGAACAAGGAAATCAAGCTTGATATATTTAAAACCGTGATTTATAAGACGCTCAAGCTGATATCTGAAATTTTGCTGTGTGGCAGGATGCGTAACATCAAGAGGATAACAACCGTCAATATCGTTGCCGTACTTAGTGCCGTCTGCTTTTGTAAGACAGGCATCATAGAAGGTATAGCCTGTGCCTGCAACATAGTTGTTTTTCATGCCGTACTCATCGTACCATGAAACAAAGGGGCTGAAATATATGCCTGCAGTCTGGTTGTTTTCTTCACAGTGTCTTACAAAGTTTCTGAGCTGCTCATCATTCATGTTGTCCCAATAGGAATCAAGGTTTATGTAGACGGTTTCACCGTTTTTCTGCCATATTTGCTGAAAATTATCCTTGATATAGTCCGCTGTGGCAATTGCAGTTTCGTAGTTCAGGTCTGTCTGAACTGCACCCCAGCTGTTCCAGCCAACAGGATTAGTGTCAGTTACGCTTTTTCTTTTAGGCACAAAGGTAGTGTTTGTCTTTGCATACTCTCTCATACCGTCTTTCCAGTTGCTGTAAAATCCAAGGAAAAATACAGGTGATGCTACAGTTTCACCTTTAACATTGCCGTGAGGAGATTGGTCACGTGTGAGCGCCGTATTGGCTCCGCAATAAACCTTCAGCTCATCAACCTTGCCAAATTCACTCTTATATTCAACTGCTGATTTCCATTTATCGTGAGTAAGCGAGCCTAATATAAATCCGTCTTTATCATCAGGAGTAAAAAATGCGCCTACTTCATGGCTGAGTCCGTCCTGACAAAGATTTTTTGTTTCAAAGCTTACCCAACCGTCATTGTCAAAGGGTACTTCCAGAAAATGTGTCAGTCGAGGATTGCCGTTCTGAATATTTTTATCCCTTATAACAATAGGTGCAATATAGTTAGTTGAAATTTCACTGTCTGAGCTGATTTCTGCTTTCAGGGTAAAATAAGATGCGCCCTCATAGAAAGTGAAATACTGCACAAGGTTCGGTAAGGTCTCACTTGATGAAACAATGCTGAATGTTTTGCCGCTGCCTCTGTTGTCATTTACGGCATCCGATGTAACAACAAATGAAGTATAATCAGCAGAGGATACAGTTCTGTCTTGTAGGTGATATTCAGTTACGGCATCTTTAAAAATAGTTTTACCGTTCATTCCCAGCGAAAATCTGCCACTGCTGAAGCCGAGAGCAAAAGTTTCATCTTCGTATATGATGTTTTCTTCAATTTCACCGAGTTCCACTGCAAACGGCAGAGATAACGGCAATATCCCTATTGCCGTTATCATTGAAAAATATACACTTAAAAAGAAGCTGATGATTTTTGTTGTAATTTTCATAATAGTCACCCTACATATTATTCAGCATTTTCTTCACGCATTTTAAGCACCTGAGCGTGAACATCCTCTTTTACTTTACCCGTAAGCTTATAGAAGAAGAAGGGTACGCCTGCAAGAAGCATCATAATGCCGTGAACGATTGTATAGAAGAACAGAAGTGTGACCTTTGTATCAAAGCTCTGAACAGGTGTCGGCATAAGATCTGTAGGCTGAATGTAACCGATAATCGAACCGTCACCGTAAAGCAGTAAGGGTGCAACTGCGCTTGCAACAGTGCCGCTTATAAGTGTGCCGATGCCGATAACAAAGGGGAAGGAGGCATCAAGTCGCTTGCCTGTTTTGGCTTCGATGTCCTCAAGCACGTCAGCCTGGAACATTGAGGGAAGAAGGTTTGATGCACCGAACTGAATACCGATGAGGAACAGGAATATAATGAAAATTATCTGCAAAATTGCAGTTCCTGTTTTGAAGTAAGAGTAACCGACACCGAAAGCAATGCAGTTAGCGCAAACAGAATAAACACCGCTTGCAATATATAGCTGTCTTGCGTCAAACTTTTTAAGCAGGAAGTTGATTACAAGCATACCCACTGCCGTGCCGATGCCCACCGGGAGTACGAAAAGAATTTTCTTTGAAATATCGCCGAGAACAGCCGCCGCAATAAAGGCTTCCATATATGTTGAAATGCCTCTGAAGCTCTTGAGAAACTCAGAAATGATAATTGTCCACGCATATTTGTTCTTGACAATATCAATAAAACCGACAAGGGGATTTTTCTTTTCGGCAGTGTAAACAGTTCTCTCACGAATTAATTTCATACCAAGTAAAACCGTTATAACGCCAACAACACCGCAAAGACCTGCCGAGATTATGTACTGTAAGCCCTCAACACTGCGGATGCTTGTGCCTGTAACAGCGTCAATGAGTACCGTGTTGTCTTTATTCCATATGAGACCCACAACAAGCACAATTACAACGGGAGCTGAGTTGCCGACGGCACTGGAAATGGAACGGAAAGACAGCACCTGATCGCGCTCTTTAAGGTTCGGAGTCATAACATTGGCAACCATATTTATGGAGTTGCCGAAGGTACAGAACACTGCCCAGAGTACAGCGAGAGTGACAACATAAATCATCAAAACAGAGCCGGAAAGACCTTTAGGCGCCCAAAAAGAGAGCATCATAACTATTGCCATAGGCACCGCAACGAGCATCGCAATAGGTCTGAATTTTCCGCTTTTACCCATCCTTCTGCCATCGATATACATAACAATGAAGAAATTGAGTATGAAGGGAATAACCGCAGTTAATATATTAAAAAGTGAGGTCTGCTCCTCAGGTAATCTTAAAACATTGACAAGATACGCGTTTCTGTTGCCGCCTACCATGCCTGTCATTGTTGTGTAAAAAAACACGCCCATCAGGTACATAACGAACTCTTTTGTTGTAACAAATTTGGTTTTGTCTTTAGCAGTTACATTCATATTGTTTTCCATTGTAAAGTCTCCTTTATTTTTCTAAACTAAATTATAACACCAATTGTGGCGTATTTCTATTGATGTTTTAAATGAAAAAAGTAATTCTTTTTTGGTTATACTTGCCATCACGTAATTTTTGTAGTAGAATAAAATAACAAGGAGGAATGATTATGATACATTACATTGAAAACGAATATTTAAAAGTGGGAGTTAAAAGCTTCGGCTGCGAACTCACAAGCATCATTTCAAAAGAAACCGGCTACGAGTTTATGTGGCAGGGCAACCCCGATATCTGGTCAGGACAGTCCCCCATTCTTTTTCCTATAATCGGCAGACTTATTGACGATAAATACACCCTCGACGGAAAGGAATATACTCTCGAGAAACACGGCTTTGCAAGACGCCTTGAATGGAATTTCCTCAGCAGTGAAGGTGCATCAATGTCTTTCAGCCTTAAGGAAAATGAAAATACTCTTACTATGTACCCTTTCAGCTTTGAGGTTATTGTAAAATTCAGCCTTGACGGCAAGACACTTAAAGTTGAACACACGGTTATAAATAAAAATGACGGCACTATGTACTTCTCTCTCGGCGCGCATCCTGCTTTCAACTGTGAAATCGGTGATAAGCTCACTTTCAATGTTGAGGAGAAGTTTGTTACAGAAAAAATTGATCTTGTACGCTCACTTCGTCTGCCGGACAAAGTGCCTGTTGAGCAGGAAGGCAGCACAATAACAATAACCAATGATATTTTCAATGAGGATGCCCTCATACTCAGTAATTTTAAATCTGAATATGTAACTCTTCACAGTGATAACAATTCACGCAAAATCAAGTTCACCCTCGGCGGCGCGCCTTATCTTGGAATATGGGCAAAGCCCGGCGCACCCTATGTCTGCATTGAACCCTGGTGCGGCGTGAATGATTCCACCGAGAAGAAAGCTGACTTTTCGCAAAAGGATGCAATCAATGCTTTGGGTAAAGGTGAAACTTTCATCTTTGAATGGACAGCAGAGTTTAAAGAATAAGCATAAACGGGACTGCAAAAGCAGTCCCTTAATTTTTGGTGATATTTAATTATCTTTGCGTTTCTTATATGCACCCATAAATACAGCTAAGGCATTTGCAATGTAGTGTAAAACCAATATAACATAATACATTAAAAAGTGAGGCGAATTATAATCCGTCAATTTTAAATCAAATGCTTCGCACCATATGGCAGACGGGTATTGAATTAACATTGAGAGAACCGGTATGCCCACCATAGATAAACCATACAAAGCAGCAATTACAAGCACAGGGATTATTACAACGCAAACTAATCCTATGCCTTTAGCATAATGCAGTTTTGTTCCGATAAAATATCCCAAACACAGCAATGCACCGAACACAATCACCATAACAACACCTGCAAAGGCTTTAAACAGTTCTATGATTAAAAATCCTGCGAAAGTAAAGATCAGGCTCATAAGAAGAAGAGTCAAAAATGAACATAAAGTATTAGTAATAAATCTTTTTAACATTGTCAAATACCTCCTTTAAGCTGATGTGTAAGTTACACCCTTGCAGATTTTATCTGCCGAACAAGGCATTGATCCTTTCCTGATACTCACCGTCAATCACATAATAATAGCTCGAATAAGCGCATGCAGTCGGTTTTATAGCAATCTCTTCTGCAGGCAAATCATAGCTTTCAAGTATATATTTCATAATGTGTACGCTTACGCTTTCATTATTGTAAATAATTTTATCGGGAAGGTCGGCATCCTTGCCGCTGACAAGGGCGCACTGATAATTTGTTTCACTCATCTGCCAGACATAAACAGCGAGACCGTCTTCGGTGGGCAGGTCAAAATAGAAGGGGTATCTTCCGCGAAGCTCATCGATATATTCCATTTGCTGAAGCTCACGGGTAAAATCTGCCCAAGGTGATTCTATACCTTGCTCACCCCAATATTTCATATTATTAAGGCTGATATTATCACCGTAAACATCTGAGTGATTAATGCTGATATGGTATGTATATGTATATACATAAGATGTTGCAGTTTCAGACTGAGGCACACCTATTATCTGAAGCTTATCGGTGTATTCGTTTATCTGAAAGCTTAAATCCTGACACTCATCAGGTGCAAATATATTGAAATATTCAAGCTGACCGTTATGAAAAGCAACAAGGCAGAAGGTGAATATGCCCGAAGTCGGGCCTGCTGTAATATAGCAGTTTTCTTTAACATTATCATTGTCAATGTCAAAGGTAATTTTATCCTGATATAAATTTAAGGATGATTCGGATATAACCGGCTTTCTTTCGCTTGTGGTTATGTCATAATAAACCTTTTCTGTCGGTCCGGGAGCTTCGAAGATGCTGCCGATAACAAAAGCTGCTTTGAAGTCCTGACCATTTGGCACAAGAAGAGGATACCAGTTGCTTACTTTGCCATTTTTTGTTTCGTTGGCATATGATTTCAGATTAAACCTGCACTCGGCGTTTATAAGCTCACCCTTATTGTTTACCGCAGCAGGGAAAGCTGCGACAGGCAGATAGTCTTTTATGTCACTTTCACTGTTGTAACTGACAGAAATATTAATAAGATATAAATCATTATCCTTCAGCATATGCTTGTCTTCATCAAAATTAGTACAGATCTCTTTCAGCTTTTTAAGGGCATCATCACCTGAAAGGGCTTCATTGAAAGTGAGGTTATAGTCATAGATAGGCACATCATTGGGGTCAATTGAACCTGACATATTGATGTCACTGTGACGAAGTCTCACACTTTCACCAAGAACATAAGGGTCATAATATGAGCCGAAGGCATTACCTCTGTGAATGAGTATATTCTGATCAGAATGACCGTATAAAGCATAGTCAGCATCTGAAGAATAACTGCTGAAAAATCCGAAATATCCCGTAGCCTTATCGTGGCAGTCCATTCTCAGCTTTTTCATTATTGCCGCCTCATCATATTCAGCACCTGTGGGTCTGTTGAAGAGGTTTTCGATGAAGTCATCAGGCATTCCTTTCATTTCAGGGTTGGGCTGAACATACTTTATAAGCTTATACTGACCCTCCTTCTGCTCTTTGAAAACGAGCTTTACGGGACTTGACTGAGAGGCAACATTAAGCACATTCCACTGAGAATCCCGCACATATTCCTCATAGAGCATTGTGGTATAAATTGTGCGCGTGCCATTATCAGCGTTAACAATTGTATGGCCTCTTTCAGAACTGACAACAGATAAGGTCATAGTGTTATCGTCCCAGTTTTCACGGTTCTGTGCGATGTAATAGTTGTCTTTGTTGTGTTCGAGTATTGCTTCGAGCTCTTCTCTATGCAGTGAGGGTTCTTCCACATCTTCGAACAGCTCTGTTTCATAAAGCCTGAAAGCTGCAACGATATGTCCTTCGGCAATATTCACTCTGTAAATTCTGCCGTCATCAGTGATAAAAATAACGAGCCGTTGATCGTTTCCGCTTGCAACGGGAATTGCCACCTCATAAGCCTTGACAATATCACCGAAAGTGAAAATTCCGTCATCATTATCAGGGAGAAGTCTAAGAAATTCTGCTTTATCAAAGTCTGATTCTTTCAGCTTGCCGTAACTGACAATATGGTCAATAACCGCAAGACTAAGTCTGCCGTCATCGCTGATGTCACAGTACCCCATATAAATGCTGGTATGGGAAAGACTTGACATTTCATAGACAAGCTCGCCGCCATAGGTTTTGCCGTAAATGTCGGTCACATCACCCTTGGGGTCAGTCATAAAGCCTACCGCCACCACAGTACTGACCAGTACGGCAATAATAATTATCCATAAAGCAGGCTTTTTATAGCTGAGTACGGACTTTATTCTGCCCTTGACGCCTGTTTCACCGAAAGCGACGGGACAGGCGGTTATGAGCTTTCGCGGTACGCTGCAGTTGACAAGTGCCTCGGCGTAGGGCTTTTTGATTTCAGCGCCCATTTCGGCTATGACTTTTTCATCGCAGGCAAGCTCGATATCCCTGCAAAGCAGAATATAAGCAAGCCACATGACAGGGTTGAACCAATAAACCGAGAGCAATAGAAAACCGAGCGGCTTCCAGAGGTGGTCTTTTCTCTTAAGGTGTGCCTTTTCGTGGGCTAAAACATATTGCATATCCGTTTCATTCATATCCGAGGGCAGATAGATTTTCGGCTTAAAGACACCGAGGATGAAGGGCGTGGCAATTCTGTCACAGATGTTGATGTTATCTTTAAGGAGTATTGCTTCATCGGTTTTTCTGCGGATAACAATGTAAGTAACAAGGGTGTAAATCAGCATAGCAAGCACACCGATTATCCACAGCACCGCCGCAATAAAAGTTATAATCTGCAATGGATTTGCGCTGTCACCGGGATTCGGAGCGAAGGTTTCTGTAAGAATAGGGTTAATCATTGTGTTAATTGCAGGGATTCCGCTGTGAATTTGCGGTGCCGGGGTCATAGTTATATTCTGCGGAATAGGTTCGCTACTGGGCAGAAAGCTGAAAATGCTCTCAAGTTTAAAGGGAAATATAAGACGGATACCAACTAAAGACCAGAGAATAACTCTGATTTTTTTAGGTGCTTTCATTAAAAGCAAACGCAAAACAATTACAGCAAGGACAAACCAGCTTGCGTTTATGCTCATATTGAGAAGTTTAAGAAAAACAGCTTCCATTGTTACCCCTCCCCGTGTTCGGCAATCATTTTGCGTAGCGCATCGGCATCTTCTTTTGACAGTTTCTTTCTTGAAGCGAATGCCGCTAAAAATGTGGGTAGCGAGCCGCCGAAGTTTTCCTCGACGAAGCGTTCACTCTGAAGTGAATAGAATTCCTGCTCCGAAATAAGTGAAGTTACACATCCCTTTTCATTCTGAAAAATGCCTTTGTCGCAAAGCCGTTTAAGTACCGTGTAGGTTGTGGATTTTTTCCAGCCAAGCTCTGAGAGGCTCAATGCAACAAGCTCCGAGGAAGATATAGGCTCCTTTTCCCATATGATTTCTGCAAACTTTGTTTCTACTGCGCCCATCTGTAAATCTTTCATATATTCACCTCCGATTTAGTCTACATCTTGTAGACAATTATATTCTACACATCGTAGACCAATATGTCAATAGTTTTATATAAAAAGACCGCCGAAATTTCCAGCGGTCATAATTTATATTATTTTATTCACTTCATCTTCCAAAACTCAAGGTTATCCGTTACAGAATAAATCTCACAAAGTATATGATAACATTAAGAAGGTTGTTAAGCACATACCAGATTAGGTCGGAGATGTAGGGTGGCTCAAAGCCCCATTCCTCGGGAGTTGTCAGTGAGCCGATAAGTGATGAATCATATTCATAAGGCTCAAGGAATGCCTTAGTCTGCATCTTGGCAATACAGAGATGTCTGCAAGCCTCACGAAGTGCAGTGCCGAATCCTACAGGGTCTTTATAGTACTGAAGAGTGGTTGTAAGTACGTGCGAAGGCATGTTTACTGCCCAGATGCCTGTAAGCATTGTGTCGTTGCCGTTGTAAACTGCAATAACGGGATTCATATAGCCCGTGCCTGTAAAGTTCCATGAGTAGTCGGAAACAACGAAGCCCTTGAAGCCCCACTCTTTTCTGAGAAGGTCGTTAAGGAGTGCTGAGCTGCTGCCGCACCACTTTGTACCGATACGGTTAAAGGCTGACATAACGCCCATGCAGTTTGATTCCTTGAGAGGAATTTCAAATGCCTTAAGATAAAGCTCACGCATTGTCTGCTCGTCTGCCCATGTGAAGACACCTTCACGGTGTGATTCCTGGTCATTGAGAACGAAGTGCTTGATAGTAACAACAAGACCTTCTGAATCGCAGCCTCTTATAACTGCAGCTGCCATTTTACCTGAAAGTATGGGATCCTCTGAATAGTATTCGTAGTTTCTGCCGGCTGCAGGGTTTCTGTGAAGGTTAACACCGGGAGCATACCAGATATCTGTATGAAGGTCTCTTGCCTCGATACCAACACATTTGCCCATAAGCTCGGCAAGGTCAGTATTCCATGTGCAGGCAACTGCAACCTCGCAGGGATATGCGGTACCGCTGTCTGTGAAAGCAATACCCTTGGGGCCCTTTACGCTTGAGGGAGCATCGTTATCCCATGTCTGAGGAATGCCGAGACGCTCAACACCTCTTGTGCCGTAGCCGCCGTCGATAACCATCATAACCATTTCGTTAAGTGTAAGCTGGTCAAGGAATTTATCCATAAGGCTCATATCGTTATAAACGTCTTTGAGCATAATGGTTTCATCATAAACTGCGCCGATTGTGGGAGCTGTACCCTCAGCCTTTGTGTCGGGTATCTTGTCAACATTCTTGGTTTCATCTGTTGCCTTGAGCTGTCTGAAGGTCGGGAATGTTTCTGAGCCTTCTGCCCTTGAAAGAACGGGGAAGTCATTATAAACATCGTCGAACTTATTTGAAATTTCAGTGCCTGTTACATCGTCGTACTTGATTACCTTATCTTCACTGAGAACGTAGTCAAATGTCGCGATGTGTTCTCTTACGTTTTCACCGAGAATGATTTTGTATGTACCTTTTTCAAGAATCCAGGCTTCGAGATTTTTATGGTCATAGGAAGCCATATCGTCAATGTCAAACTTAACATTAACAATCTCACTTTCGCCGGGAGCAAGAAGCTTTGTTTTATCGAATGCGCCGAGACAGATAGCGCTCTTTTCGATGCCACCATCATAATAAGGTGCGCTGTAATAAAGTTCAACAACTTCCTTACCTGCAACATCACCGACATTTGTTACCTTCACATCAGCGCTGATAACACCGTTTTCTGTGCTGTAGGAAACAAGCTCTTTATTGAACTTTGTGTATGAAAGGCCGTAACCGAAGGGATACTGAACCCTATCCTTTGCAAAGGTTTCAAAGTAACGGTAGCCCATATAGATGCCTTCAAGATATTCTACATAGTAGTCGCCGCCCTTATATTTGTTTGTGCCGAAGCAGACACCTGAGGGATGATCCTTAGAGCTGTAAGCAACTGTATCTGCAAGCTTACCTGAGGGATTGATATCACCCTTGAGCATTTTTGCAACTGCAAGCATACCAAATTCACCGGGAATCCAGATTGAAGCGGCAGCCTTGATGCTTTCATATTTTTCAATGAAGCCCATTTCGATAATATTTGAAATATTGAACAGTACAATAACATTTTCAAATGTAGTTGCAACCTTATCAACAAGTTTTGCTTCTTCATCACTAAGACGAAGAACATCGTCAGTAAGGTCAGAGCCTTCTTCACTTGTTCTGCTGATAACAATAAGAGCAGTGTCAGAATATTCAACTGCATTCTTCATAATCTTATCTTTCAGCTTTTTAACGGGCATTTCGTCAAGTGAGCTTGTGGTGAGAATAAGACCCAGAGCATTGTTGACAACGGGATGCTTGGTAGTGGGGATTGCTTCATCGCCGCAATTCTTTTCATAAAGCTTGCGAAGCTCACTGTTGTATTCAATGCCTTCTGCGTCAAGTGCATCGTAGAAGCTGATGGGGTCTTCTGATGTTATGCAGCCTGAACCTGCGCCGCCGAAGAAAGGACGCACTGAGCCAACTCCGAATACGTTGAGTTTCTTGCCCTCAAGAGGAAGCATATTCTCCTCATTTTTGAGAAGGACAATACCTTCACCTTCAATTTCAATTGCAACCTTTGAGGTTTCGGCAACAATAGCAGGATCAATTCTGCCACTGTATGCAGATGCAGTCAGACAGCAGGAAAAAGCCATTACGACTACCATAATGAGAGAGATTGCCTTGATTATACGTTTTTTCATATTGAAGTCTCCTTTCGGGTCAAATGTATATAAACCCATATAGTGTATAATACACAAAAATTCTTCATATGTCAATATAAAACTATATAAATATACACCCTGAGTAAATAAAAACGGCAGAGTACCAAAACCCTGCCGTGAATATCCTGTTGAATTACAGACCCATCTTCTTGAGAAGCATTTTAGCGCAATCAATCTGATTGGGGATATTGCCGTTTTCGTCGCGGACTCTCCAGATGTCGGGTGTGATTTCGTCAGCAACATACATCTTGCCGTTTTCGTCATAACCGATTTCAATCTTGAAGTCGATGAGTGTAAGGTCGAGAGCAGCAAGCTCCTTCTTGAGAACTTCACCAACACGTACGAGAATATCGAGAGCTTCGTCATACTGACCTTCCTTGAGAAGACCCTTCATAATGCAGATGCGTTCGCTGATGAGGGGGTCGCCCTGAATGTCGTCTTTAAGAGTAACCTCTGTGTAAACAGGGTCAAAAACGATGCCTTCCTCAAGTGTGAAGCGACGGCACATACTGCCTGCTGTGAAGTAACGAAGAACAAACTCAAGCTTGGGAACAGTGAGGTTACGAACCTGCATAAGGCCCTTTTCAACATCACAGTCGATATAGTGAGTAGGAATACCATTCTTTTCCATAAGCTCGAAGAAATATTTTGAAATTGCAAGACCGATTTTGCCCTTGCCTTCAACGCTGCCACCTACTGTGTTTGAGCCTGGGTCGAATACACCATTTTCACCTGTTGCACTGTCTTTGAAAAAAAGGCTTACGATGTTTTTTTCTTCGTCGAGAAGAACGTCCTTTGTTTTACCTGTGTAGAGTACTTTCATTGTTTAACAGCTCCTTATGCTATAAATTAACTTAACCGTTCCGCTCGCTTAGCTGTTATTTGTCAAACGAGCATGAAAATATTATAATTCATTGTTTTAAATATTTCAATAGTTTTTTTATAATAAATTGCCGCGCTCAGCAGATTTTTTTTGTAAAATTTTATCACTAAAGGAAAGTCAGTCAGTCCTCAACCATATTTTTAACATTATGAGGTAGGGGCAAATCAGCAAAACCGTAAAAATTTCTTGCATTTTCACCGAGAATAAGACTTTTGTTTTCCTCGGAAATTTCTGCCGTTTTCTCAATGAATTTCTGCATAAATAATCTTAAGTTGGTTTGACTGCTTTTAGCAGCGAATATCATTAGATTTATTTTAATTGACTTTGACGCAAGTATAATATATAATGAAAGCAGTAAAACAAAGGAGAATTATTATGAAGAAAATCAGAAACTCCCGTGCAACTGTTGTAAGTGAGAAGCTTACCCTGAGGGAATATGCTGCCTACAGTTCCAGTGCGGCTGTATCAAAAATCGGCGGTGCCATGAGTGGCTTTTTCGGCGGACTTGTTGCGTCAACCTTCCTTGGCCTTAGCGAAAGCGCATTTGCAACCTACAGCACCATTGTCTTTATACTCGGTTTCTGGGATATTGCTAATGATATTATCGTTGCCAGCTTCCTTGATAAGAACCGCAGAACCTTCGGCAGATGGGGCAGATTCAAGCCTTGGCTTATGCTTATGATTGTACCCTGCAATCTTGTTGTTATTTTGCAGACCCTGCCAATCAAAGACTTCTTTCCGGGTGTGGGAGATACCTTTAAAGTTACCTATCTTGTCTTGCTTTACTTCCTAAACGATGCTTTCAGCACCTTCTATAATGCGGCACTGACTGCCCTTAATGCAAGACGAACCACCGATAATATGGAGCGTGGTTACATTGCTGCCATAGACAGCATTCTCGGTTCAGCTATCGGTTCCACCGGTACTTATATTGCGGCTTTTCTGCCTTTCATTTTACCTAACATGTCAGATGCAGAAAGATATTTCTACGGTTACAGTGTTGTGACACTTGCCGCTATTCCGCTTTCAATCTGGAATATAATCGAAACAAAAGAGCGTATCACAGACCCGCCGTTAGTTGAAACACCCAAGCTCAAAGAGGTTTATAAGACAATTATTCGCAACAAGCCCATTATGCTTTTCATGCTTTCGGAAATCCTCGGTCACGGCTTCTCCATAGGCTACGGTTTCATGACCTATGCATTTATTGCCTGCTTCAGAACAGAGCAGTTTGAAATCACATTCTTCAGAGATACATTCTTGGAGTTCACCTATACATATAACGACGGAAACTATGCGGCACTGCTTTCATTTGCTTCACTCGCATCATTTGTAACAACAGGTATATCTCTTTTCGTTGCTCCTATCATACGCAGATGGGTCGATGACAAGTTCATTTATATCGGTATGAAGGTCGGCACGGGTATTTGCTATACTGCAATGTTCTTTTCAATCTATCCTTACGAAGAACACGAGCCTCAGGAAATATTCATCAATGTTGTTTTCTGGTATGCACTTCACGGTCTCACCACAGGCTTCTACAACATCGTACCCGGTCTTATTCAAATGGCGGCTTATGACTACGGTGAATATAAGTACGGCGAAAGAAACGAAGCTACAGTAAGTGCATTGAAGGGTACCTTATCAAGAATTCTCTCAAACTGCACAACATATTTCACTAACCTTTTCCTCATATATGTGGGTTACACGCAGTTTGCAGATACTCCCGAGTTTATGCCTTTAGAGGCTAAAAAAAGTCTGATTTATCTCTTCGCTCTTATGCCCGGACTTTTCTCATTTTCATCAATTATTCCTATGTTCTTCTACAAGCTCTCAGGCAAGAAGCATAAGGAAATCGTCGGGGCTTTGGAAGAGCGCAGACAGAAAAACCTTGACGAGATAAATGAGGATTTAAACAAAATCAGCTGATAAATCAAAAATAAAAATATGGGGTAACATCGAAGAATCGGTGTTACCCCAAAATTTATGCTTAATACTTAGCCAAGCGGATATCTGTATTCAAGACCGTCAATCCATTCACCCTTGACAAAGTCTCTGCCTCTTACAAGGATTTCGTTTTCATAAACCTCAACTACAATGCCGTCGCCGGGCTCATAGTCAACAATTTCTGAAGTACGGGGAAGATTGATTGTGTCAACGCCACCCTGGTTTTTGAAGTTATCAGTGCCAAGCTCATCGTGAATGTGACCGTGGATGTAGAGAAGATTATCATACTTTACAAGAAGCTTTGCAAGGGCATCGCTTTCAACACCTCTGAGATAATAAAGAGGATGGTGGTTGAAAACAAAGATAGTTGCATTCTTTTCAGCAGCTTCATTCAGTATGCCCTCAAGCCAAGCGAGCTGCTCCTGTGTCATAACGCACTCGTTGACGGTGAGTTCCTCAGATGCGAGGAAAATCATATAGCAGCCGTTGACAACTCTGTAGTAATAGCCCGCCTTACCCACATCATTGCCGAGATAAAGCTTGTTGTTTAAAACGAAGTTTCTCAGGTGCTTATCAAATTCGCCCGTACCGTTGCCGATATCATGGTTACCCATAACGATAAAGTTATCTTTTGCGGGCTTTATAGTGCGAACGGCAGAATAGAAGAAGAAATTTTCAAGAAGCTGACCGTTCATTACGTTATCGCCTGTGTAAACTGTAGCGTCAATGTTTTTGCCCGCCTTCACACCGTCGAGAATGTCACTGAATGCCTGATACGCCTTGGGGTTGTTTGTTTCAACATGAATGTCGGAAACTGCTGCGAAGCTCATAATAAGCTCATCGGGCTTTTCTGCCACATACTCTACGCCGTCGCCACTAAAGGCAGGTGACATCATTGCAAGAAGTATCAAAAGTGTTGAAACAACTTCTTTGATGAAAGTAATTACTGTTGAAATGTCCATATTTTTTCCTTCTTTCTTAAAGTTATACAGTTTAACTGCTTTTTAAGTGTAGCATATAATTTCACTTTTGTAAATTGTTTTGCGGTTTTTCTTTACAAAATATTGGATAAATGCTATTATTTATTCATCAGTCATTGAAGGAGACGGAATATGAATATATCAATAGGAAACTTTACTGCAAAAATCATCTGCGATGATATTGTGTCCGACACTAAAATCGAGACCGCACTGTCTGAAAATCAGCTTGATTTATACATAACTGCCACAAAAGACAGACCCAAGTTTGTTGAACTTCACTGGGATGCCCCTTCAGATGAGGATATTCTCGTTCTCGGTGATGCATGGGAAAGAACCTACGGCAACCTGGAGTTTTTACCTCTTACTGAAAATAACCGCTATATGCCATGGTACTTTATAGCCACAGACAAAAAGGAAAGCTTCTGTTTCGGCGTTAAGACGGGAATTAACTCTTTCGTCAGCTTCAGATATGATAAAAGCGGTATAACAGCCCTCATTGACTGCAGAAACGGCGGAAACGGTGTACACCTCAACGGCAGAAAACTTCACGCAGCAACCTTTGTTTTTGCACACTATGACAGCAGTGATGTTTTCGCGTGCCTTTGCGATTACTGCAAAAAGCTCTGCAATAAGCCCCTGCTTCCGAAAGAAAGAATTTACGGCGGAAATAACTGGTACTACGCCTACGGCAAGAGCAATTATAATCAGATTATTTCCGATGCGCGCCTTCAGGCTGAGCTTTCCAAAGGCATTGACAATAAGCCTTTTCAGGTTATAGATGATTGTTGGCAACCGAAGAAGTGCTGCGGTCCGTGGCGCCCCAACAGGAAATTCAAAGATATGGAAAAGCTCGCCCGTGAGATAAAAGAGCTTGGGGCAAGACCGGGCATATGGCTGAGGCTTCTGCGCAACAAAGACAGAGCAATAAAAAGAAATATGCGTATTAAACGCGGCGGAAGAAGGCAGTATCTCGACCCGACACATCCTGAGGTGCAGAAATATATAAGAGCCGATATTGAGCGAATCAAAGGCTGGGGTTATGAGCTTATAAAGCACGATTTTTCAACATTTGACCTTTTCGGTGATTTCGGTATGGAGCTGACATCGACTATCACAAAGACAGACAATTGGCATTTCTATGACAAAACCAAAACCAACGCAGAAATTACTCTTGACCTTTACAGACTTATAAAGGATGCTGCAGGCGATATGCTGATAATCGGCTGTAACACTGTTTCACATCTATCGGCAGGCCTTGTGCATATTTACAGAACAGGCGACGACACAAGCGGAAGAGAATGGGAAAGAACAAGGAATATGGGCGTAAACACACTTGCCTTCCGCCTTGCACAGAATGAAATTTTCTATATGTGTGATGCCGATTGTGTGGGCATACTCAAAGACTGCATTCCCTGGGAAAAGAATAAGCAGTGGCTTCATCTGCTGTCTTACAGTAACACTCCCCTTTTTGTTTCCTGCACCGACGAAATAAACGAGGAGCAGAGAAAAGATTTAAGCCGTGCATATAAGGTTTTCAATGAAAGACACAGTATAAAGCCACTCGATATTTTTGAAGGCAAGATCCCGAAAAAATGGGAAATAGACGGCGAAATAATTGAATATAATTGGTAAATAAGAACCCGAGCTGTATTTTTACTCAGTTTGTTCATTCTTCGCATTTTTTCACATCCCTGAAAAGGGGCTGTAAAAAACTTTCGTTTTTTACAGCCCTCTTACTTTTATCGGTAAAGCTCTTTATAAGCCTTTATCCATTCGTTTTTAATCAGTTCGTGTCCCTTAGCAGTGGGGTGTACACCGTCTGTAAGCAGCTCTTTTGCAGCTACCGCTTTTTCAGCTTCGTCAAAAACACTCTGCAGATCAATAAATTTATGACCGTGCTTTTCTGCGAGAGCTTTTGTTATAGCGGCAACCTCTTCCACACCTGCCCTGAAGCTTTTATATCTTTCAGGCTGACCGGGTCTGTTTGCCGTTGCAGTTCCCTCAAGAACGAAAGCTCCCATGATTATAAGTTTAGTGTCGGGAAGCTCCTGCTTCATCTCTTCAAGGAAGATATTATAAATCTTCTCAAATCTAACGATACCTGTGCCGTTATCGGAATCAAAGGCACGCCACACATCGTTGACACCAACAAGAAGGCTCATACAGTCCGGCTTTATGTTGATGATATCTTTGACGATACGACCATAAACATCGACTATTCTGTCACCGCCAACACCTTTGTTGATAAAATTACAGCTTTCATCCAATTCCGCCGCAACAAGTGCAGGATAACCGCTGCCCAAGAGCGTTTTTCTTTTTATTGTGTTATAGCACTTGACAAAAAAGTTGTTATTCTCTTGGCGTACTCTGCCGCAATCGGTAATCGAGTCGCCCTGGAAAAGTATTGTTTTCATAATAAAGCTCCTTTATCTTTTTAACATTTTCTTTTTTCTTGCGGGTAAAGCTATGAGCTGAGGGATATTTCTCAGGTAATAGTAAAGCTCACCGAGGGACAGCTTACTGTACATTACAAATGCCCTTATTGAGGGACTTTGAGTTCTGTCAAGGAATTTATCAAGGAACGCCTCAGTTTTTGTAGGCTCGGAGGCTTTAAGAGCATATGAAGAAAAGCTGTAGTCAAACTCTCTCTTTTCAAGTGTATCAAAATGCGTGTCACCCTTCTCGAAGAAAGCGGTCTCTTTAAGCAGAGTTGCAGAGATAATAAGAATATTCTCATCGTCAGGCAGAGTAACAGCGATGCTTCCATTGAGAGGAATATCGGCTTTGAAAAAATACATCTGCTTTGCAATCATATCTTCATTTTTTGAATGGGTATGGCTGAAGGATAAAATCTGAGGCTCGCTCTTTATGTAGCCCGTCATTCTGCTTCTCATTAAATCCCACACGCCGACAGCTTCAAAGCAGTCCTGAATCTTTCTCGTTATCTTTTTATCACCCACTGTGAAGACAGCTTCTCTGTCTGCGTCGAGGGATGTCAGAAGAAAACTTACACTGCCGTAACCCTCAGGCAGGGTTATGGTCTGACCCTTGCAGATAAGACCGTTTTTTTCTCCCGCAGGCAGACTGTAGTTGACACCTGAGGAAAGCACCTTTTCAGGCACAAGCTCCTTTGGAATTGACACACCGCCCTTGAGTGTAGAAAGTCCTCTGCTGTCATTTGATGTCACGGCAACAGCGTTAAAGTCAAGCTCAAGAGACTGCTGATTTGCTTTTAAATCTGCTTTTTCAAAAGTGATGGCAAAGCTTCTTATTTCGTTTGCCGCCATATTTATGCAGAGCTTTTTGCCCTCTGCAGATACACTGCCGATTTCCTTTTCGTCACCTCTGACTTCAAAAGCCTCAACAATTTTATGAGGAAATTCAACAGTTACATTTTCCTCGGAAGTGCCTGTATATTCGACAAGACGGATAACTATTCTGTTGCTGTCTTCTGCTTTTTTGAGAGCAGACACCCTGACCTTATCAGAGCTGACCTTTACGGCAGAGTACTCATTGCCGAGACTGCCGCGGTGAGCTTCAGTTATAAAGGTGTGCATTTTCTGGCAGAAGCAATCGGCACGGGAGATAATTTTCTGCGTTTCGCCGCCGTGGGGATAAACTCCGAAGCCGAAGCGGTTAAGACCCATATCCATGATGTGCTGAGAGCATTCCCAGCGGTAGTTGTTGAGAGGCGTGTGTATGCAGGTAAGCCTGAGAGTGCCGCTGTCGGGCTTATCCCAGCCTGTGCGTGAATCGCTGAAAATTGCAGTGCCGTTTTTGCCGCTTTCATCGGTTATGCCAGCCCACTTCTGTGCGGGAACCTCAAAAAGTCTTGCTGTGTTTGTTTTTCTTTCGGTGTAGCCCCAGCCGATATCATACTGAGCAGCTTCATTTTTTGCTGCAGTTCTGAATTCAGCCTTAAGAAGGGATGCCTCCTCACGCCAATCCACCTCGTTTTCAACGCTGATGAAGTCACTTTCGGCATCAAGCGAAATTATTTGCGTGAAGGTTGATTTGCCTGCTTTTCTCACTACTTTGAGCTTACATATTGCTGAACCCTCTTCAAGGATGCTGATTTCGGGAGCGGCAGGGTACATATAAGGTTTTCTGCTCAAATCAGACAGCTTGACCTCCCAGGATGGCCACTCATAGCTGTCGATATCATGGAGAATTGCAAGTTTTATGCTTTCGCTGAGAGCTTCAACTTTTCTGCTTTTATCAAACACCGAAGCTATATCACCCTTTTCGTCAAGGGTTACTCTGATGTTTTTATTTTCAATGACACTGTCCGTGACCTTAAGTGAAGTTTCAATATTGCTCTTTTCGTTGCAGAAGCGCACATCATAGACTTTAACACCGCATGACGGCACTGCTGCCATAAAGCTGACGCGGATTTTGCCGCAAGGAAGCTTTTTCATCTGAGATGGCACTTCTTCACCATTACAGTTAAAAACCCTCACAAAAGGCATTTCGCCCTCATAAGCAATATCGGCAGACACAGCCTCATTTCTGCCGTCTGCACTTTGCACGGGATTTGAAACCACCACAGCCGTACCTTCTGCAAATGAGGTATCAAGCTGCGAGGAAAGAGCTTCCACAGCAGTCGTGTATTCACAAGAGAATGTGTTCATAGCCTGAACATAGTCGTTGTGGCTTCTCTTGTAGCACTCCTCAAAGGATGTGCCTGTAATGTCATCGTGGAACTGGTGAAGAATAACCTTTTTCCACGCCTTTTCAAGGGCAGTCTGCGGATAAGCTGCAAGTCCCTCACCAAGTGCAGCAACGCAAAATCTCTCGGCGGCATCGGCAAGAAGTTCACTTCGTCTGTTCCAACGCTTTGTAACTGTTCGTGAGGTGTAGCTGCCCGCGCCGTGTTCTGTTAAAAGAAGCTCGCCGTTGTAGACGGGCATTGCTTTTTTCTCACCGTCACCGAGACTTTCCAGGTCATCAAAAAATTCCTTTGTAGTTGAGAAAAGCACCTTAATATCATTTTTACCGTTGAGCTTAAATGCTTTATCAATGTTTCTTACAGATGCTTCTGCAGGCGCACCGCCTCTGTCACCCGTACCGTGATAAATAAAGGTTTTATCGTTGCCGTATTTCTCATTTTCCTTGAGATTGGAATGCACTCTTTTGCTTTTTCTCATATTACCTGCAATATTGGAATATGAGCCGGGCTTCAATGCACACCAGAGACCCTTTCCGTCCTTACCTGTCCATCTGCCGATATCAAAGGGTACATCAACGGAGCCGCCCCATGTGAGCTTTTGTGTTGAAAAGCCCGTAAGACCCGAGTGCGCGGCAATGCTCGGCAAAGCTCTGCCGAAACCGAAACAGTCGGGAAGATAAATATCGTTGGATTCAACACCGAATTTTTTTCTGAAATAGCCGTTACCGAAGATTATATTTCTTGTCAGGGCTTCGGGTGAAGGTGTGTTGACATCGCCGTTTTCATAGCATGAACCGCAGGGGTGCCATCTGCCCTCTTTTATGTACTCTTTGAGTTTTTCAAAATCTTCAGGATAGTACTCCTCCATAAGCTCGTATCTGTTGCTTCCCTCAAAGTTGAATTTGTAGTCAGGGTACTTCTCAAACAGAGCAAAATTTTCTTTCAGTGTGCCGGGAACAAAGGTTGAAACTGTTTTTTCGTATGTCCAGAGCCAGCAAGTATCAAGATGTGCAGTGGCTACAGTGTAAACTTTTTTATCCTTTTTCATATTTTTTCTCCTAAGAGGTGTAATTTAATTTGATTATAGCATTATGCAACTTTATTTGTCAACGAATTTATAAGCAGATAAAAATTTATCAGAAAAGCGTGGGATTTGGCAAAAACGGGTGTATAATAAAGTGAATGGACATTCAAAAAGAATAAAAGGAGGTCGATTATGAAGGAAACAGAAATTATTGAGCTTATCACTCAGCAAAATGAAAAAGGATTAAAGCTTCTTGAAATATATTACTCCCCGCTGATACGGTACATAATCTCTCCTATTCTTAATAATTCACAAGATAGCGATGAATGTTTATCTGAGGTAATTATGAAGGTGTGGAATAATATTTCACAGTATGATGCTTCAAAAGGAAGCTGGTCGGCGTGGCTCACAACCATAGCAAGAAATGCGGCACTGAACCGTTTAAGACAGATAAAGCCTACACTCAGCACTGAGGATATAGCAACGGATATTCCCTCAAAGGAGCCTACACCTGAGGAAATTCTAATCAATAAGGAACGCAAAAAACTATTGGTGCAGGCACTGTCTCACCTTTCACAGAAGGAGAAAACTTTATTCTACAGAAAATATTATTATATGCAGTCAACTGCTCAGATAGCTTCGGAGCTTTCAATGACCGAAAGGGCCGTAGAAGGAAAGCTCTACCGTATTAAAAAGAAGCTCAAAAAATTATTAGGAGGTGACATATATGAATGAAACTGATTTCACAGCCTTAAACAACGCTGAATTTGAAGCCATGCTGAGAGAATCAATTCCTGAGAAGGCACCCGACGAAATTGTAAATGAAGTTACACCCTGGAGAAAAGCTATAAAACGTATTCTCTTTGGATTTTCACTCAACGCACTAACACTAAATATCATAGGTCTTCAATATATTCTTCCCACAATAGGCACTATTCTCAGCATCCTTGGTTTAAGAGTACTCCGAAAAGAAAACAAGTGGTTTACATCCTGCTATGCTGTAACAATTGTTAATGCAGTATATAAATTTGCAATTCTCATTCTCAACACAACACTCTATGACTTTTCTCAGGCGTTTTTCTATATCGCAACTCCCCTGCCGGTATTTTTACAGATTATCTTTTTTATTGTGGCTCTTGCTCAGACGCAGAAAAAAGCAGGTCTTGCACCTAAAAAAGCGGCTTCGATAGCTGTGATTTTATGGTACGCACTGTTGCTTTTCCTCGGCATTATACAGTTTGCGGGTTATATACTTCCCTATGCCATGATGATAGGTTTTGTTTTGATTATGGTGGGCTTCAATAAAATCGCAAAAGAAACTCAAGCGGCAGGGTACACGGTGAATGCTGCACCTGTAAGGATTTCCGACGGCCCGCTCTCAGGAGCAATTACGGTTATTCTCTTTATAGCCCTTGCCTGCGGGTTCATTTTCAATTCCGGCTATGATATGCAGTGGCAGGTTCTTCAAAAAAGTGAAAGTCCTCAGGTTGCCGAGGTAAAGGCGCAGCTTATAGATCTGGGCTTTCCGAAATATGTTCTCGACGATATGAGCGACGAAGATATTTTAGCGTGTAAAGGCGCAGAAAAAGTGATTTTCCATATAGACGAAAACCCTGTAAATAAAGGCACAGAGGTAACCTCTCAAGTTGGAAATGTAATACACCGCGAGACTGTTTACGATGTCAGAGAGCTGCGTACCACAGGTGTTGCCGTGAAATTCGGCACAAAGCCTGAAACGGTAAGGATAATCCATCACTTCTTGTGGACAGTGAATCCCGGCTTCTACGGCACGGAGTCAATCCAGCTTTGGACAGCTGCGGAAAATGACGGCTGGAGCGAAAACGGCGAGTTCACGGGCAGAGTGCTTTACACCAAAGACGGTGTTGACTATGTGTCGCCTTTTAACAGCCTGGGCAGAGAGACTTACACCTCAAATGATATTTTCTTCGGCAAAAGAACCTCGACCTATCCCTTTGCAACATTTTCACTCCCCGACAAAGGCGAAAAGCAGCGCGGCTATGTATCATACCCCATAATTGAAGCGGCAAGTGATTATATTATTGATTCATGGTTCAATTACACTCATCAGACCACATGGTTACAGTACCCTGCCAAAACGGCTAAGGAAATCAGGATGAGCAGCGGTTACAATAATGTGTGGGCATTCAGAACGATTCAGGATGCACTGCAGATTGGTTGGGATGACGAGCTTTTCAATGGCTCATTAGGAGAAACACGCAGAATTTATGAAGAGTTAAAGGCAAAGGGCGAACTGAATTAGATAAAAAAGGGGCTGTAAAAAGTGCAGATGCATTTTTCACGCCCCTTTTAATTTGTATGAAATCAATCAGATTCCGGCTTTTTTAAAACCTCGCACTGCAATAACAATCAGCGGAATAAGTATCAGCTGAACAATTATGCCGGGTATTGCATTGACAACAGCACCTGCCCAGAAAGCAGTGAGGCTGAACTTGCTTACATCAAGGCCTACACAGCAAAGCTGCACAAATCCCCACACAAGTCTGCCTGAAATCATCGAAGCAACGAGTGAGATATAAATATTAACTTTATTCTGAGGCAGTTTACGATATAAGAGACCTGACATCAAGCCGTAAGTGGCAAGCTCAAAAGCCATAGCAAAGGCCTTAGGGAATAAGGTAGGCATACCGAGTATAAATGAGCGAAGCACAGGTGCAACGAAGCCCACAACAAGCCCCCATGGTGCGCCGCAGATATATCCGCAAAGAATAACGGGAATGTGCATAGGGCAAAGTCTGGAGCCTATCTGAGGGATCTGTCCCGTAAAAAAGGGCATTACAAATGCCAAGGCAAGAAACATTGATGCCAATGCAAGGTTCACTAAATTGTTTTGTTTTTTCATAAAGAGTTCCTTTCTGTGTGCGAGGCAAAAAATAAAAGGTGCTGTTATCTCTTCTGAGAAAACAACACCTTCATAGTATTGCATGTAAATTTAATTTTAAATAAGTATTGAAGGAACTTCTGTTCCGTGAGCTATTCTTCAGAATAACTTATGAAAGTATATCATTAATTACATCAGATTTCAAGACTTATTATCAATAATTGTCTGCAATTTTGATAACGCATCTTCAATAAGTGCCGAAACTGGAAGATTAGGCACACCGGCTACAAGATTATCGCACTTATTAACGGGAATGAGAATTTTTGCCCCGTTGCTCTGCCCCACTGCAACGGCCATATCAGGCGTAATTTCACCAAGCAAGGAATCGGCAATTACAATACCAATGGGTCCGATTATTATATCAGCCTTGCGACAGGCAACTATAATCGGATTTTCACCTGTTGCCGCTTTTTTAGCTCCGCCTTTTATCATAGCTGCGGTTGCAACGGCATTAGTACCCACCGCCATAATTTCTGCTTCGGGATATCTTGCATAAATCGCTTTTATTATCTGGCAGCCGAGCTGTCCACCCTGACCGTCTATAACAAGTATATTCATTGCTTTACTCCGTTCTCTTGTTTTTCTATATTTTACATCCTCTGAAGAAAAAAATCAACTGTTTGACTTTTAATAATATGCTTTGATTGAGCCGGATATTTTTCTGAATTTTCCCCTTTCAATACTGTGGTTCAAAAAATCAATATATATTGTTAATTTCTGTTATCTTTTATTGTATAATCCATATAAATAAAATCCTTTGAAAGGGATGAAAATATGAACCCACTTTTTTTCTTATCACGAAAAGAATCGGAAACAAAGATTGCAAATGACCGTTTGCTTAATGTAGGTGCTATTGTAGCAGTAATAGCTATTCTCAGCATAACTCAGATATTCACAAATATGAAGGACATTGCACACCGTGCGCTTCTGTCAATCTCCAAGGTATTGTTTTCTCAATGCAAAACTTCGTTTCAAAGCTCATAAGTGCCGTTCCCAAGTTCATTCAGGGCTATGTACTTAAGTTCCTTGGCTTCGACCAGAATATCAAGCACGCGGCAAATCAGACTGTTATCAATGCACAGGTTGCTCCCCGTTTTCTCAAATACCGTTGGCATCTATTCATTCTCGGCCCTGCAATCGGTTCAGCTCTTTATCTTATAGTTATCCTTTTCCTTAAGGATGATAAAGAACATATAGCAGAGGTTGAAAGACTGCTTAAGGAAAAAAGAGCTTCAGCTCAGATTGAAGATATGACTGTATAATTCATTGGCGCCATTCGCAGTATTACGCTCTCAAAAAACAGGAATAAAAAATGCCTCTCTCAGATGAGCTAAGTGTTCAAACGAGAGAGGTTTTCTCTTGTATGAAATTATGTGGGAAAGCCGGATACAGTACAAAACAGGGGTAGATTTTACTATTTCCAACTATTATTCTGTGTCCGGTATCAGAACCGGTATCAATTATTTTAGTTTCGCAATAATTTGAAAGTAGATTTTTTTGATATGATTTATTATAGCACATTAATGAGAGAAACTATTATCTTTAGCACTACGGTTGGCACTGATTCTGATATAATACTCAGCCTGTGAGCGTATTGGTAACGGTAAGGATACAAGCAATCATGCCCATTATAATTCCGCCGATGTAGGGGTTCTTGGTCTTTTTATAAATAATGTGGCTGATGAGTGATGCCAGAGGTAAAATCAGCACAATCGGGAACAGCCATATACCCATAATACCGCTGAGAGGGTCAAGGAGCATCTTGCCTGTAATAAAGAATGTGATGTACTGTGACATAATCATAATCTGCGGACCGAGGAATACGAAGAACATCTGCAGAAGAGGACTCTTCCACTTGTTCTTGCCCATATCAATATAATTGAAGCAGTTTCCTGAAACGCTGATGATTATGTAATAGAAAAGCCACATAGGCACAAAACGAAGAATCATACCCCAGTGCTGTGCATCAAAGGCACGGATGGTTGCAAAGCACCACAGACGGTAGTCTGTAAGGAAGAAATAATCCGAAAGGTAAACAAGCATAAAGGATGCACCTACAACGCTGAGTGAAAGAACAACAGTTTTGATAAGCTTCTGTTTGCTTATTGCGATACCTCGTTCTGCCTTGTCGATGGGATTCTTCTTCTGACTTGTACGAAGGGTAATCAGAATAATAACTCCGCAGAGTACCGACCAGATTCCGATAACACGGGATGCACCCTGATTCCAGAAGGAGCTTTGTAAAAGGAAGCCTATTGCAAAAGCAATAAGATAAGCAGGGATACTCAAAGCAGCAGTAAGAATCTGACTGCGAAGCATCTTTTTGCGTACCTTTTCTTCGGGTGCCGGCCAGAGAGCTACATCCGTTTTAGCTTTTAATTCGCTGAAATAGGGCAAATCAAGCATTGCAAGAGCCGAGAACAGAGCAAACATAAAGAAGCCTACAATACCTATTGCATTGAATGCCGCCTTGAACTGCCATATCTGATTTGTATGAGCTAATTCATTAGATGCCCCTAAAGCTCTGTCAAAAAAGTCAACGCTGAAGGATACAACATGTGAGGAAAAATGTGCCCAAGGGTGTGTAATGGCAGGATTATAGATAGCACGGATAGCGTTTTCACCATCAATCTCTTTTTCATAGAAGACATCAGCAGTTCTTGCTTCAAGGCCTTCAGGGTCAGCACCGAAATTAAGGAAGGACTGAGCCACCAACTGATTTATAAATTCTCTCGGAGCCTTGCCGTCAACACGGTGGAAAAATTCATCATACTGACAGGCAACAATTGCGGCATCACGGCTGCCGAACATATTGTAAAAGTCATCGTTTTCGTCCTTATACACGGCATCATTTGAAACGAGCAGTGCGGCAGAGATAAGGCACTCCTCATCCTGCAAAACAGCTTCACGGCAAGCAAGAGCACCGTTTGAGTGACCCGTGACACCTATTTTCTCAGCATCGACATAAGGCAGACGGGATAAATATTTTACGCTGTCATAAAGTCCATTAGCATTGTTTTCGTCATCCCACCATGTATTAGACGGCACAACCTCGGAATCACCGTGACCGTACATACTGATAGCAAGAACTACATAACCTCTGCGGGCATACTCGACATAATTAAGGTCCTGCATTTCACGGTTATTGTACCAGCCATGACTGACAACGATACCCGGTGCCTTCTCTTGGGCAGTTGCATTTTCGGGTACAAGCAGAAGAGCATCAAGCTTGTGTCCGCTGTCGGTTTCGATAGTCAGGTCGTGGTACTCAATAGCACCGAAATCAGTCTGAAAAACAGATGCACCGACAGAGCTGATAAGGCACAGAAGTAATGCAATGCATACCCAGAATTTAGCGTTTCGTTTCATATGAACACCTCCATATTTTCTAAAAAGGATTTTATCATATATTACTTCATTTTTCAACTTTTATTTTAATCAACATACTCGGCTTTACTATTAATAGTCTTGGTTTCACCGTTTTTATCTGTAATTTTAAAAGCGACAGCTACTGCTTCAAGTCCATCTTTACTTCCTAAAACACCTTCTGAACTAAAAATTACCTCTAATTCTCCCTCGAACTCAATAACCTTATTCTCAATATCAACCATATCTTCCGTAAATATTTCAAAAAACAGTCTGCCGTTACCGTTTTCATCAGAATCATATAATACTCTGCCTGCATTTGTACCATATGCACTTACAGCAGAATACCTGTTGTCATCAGTTAAAAGTGTTCCTACTTCTGAATCAATGACTTTTCTGATATCGCACTTTCTGAGTTCAACATAACCTTCATCTAAAAGCTTTATTTCTTCAAATTCTTCTGTCAAACCATTTTCAAGAGGAAAATAAAGTTGAAACTTTACACCATCTTTGGTGCTTTTATATAATATGTGAAAATTATCAAGTCTTTGAGTCTGCTCATCAATATAATCATATTCACACGGTACTAATCGTTTAATGGTGCGACATGTTGCCTGGCGGCTATCTAAATATACATGATATTCTAACAATCCCATCTTACCATTTTTTATAAGAATAAAAATATGACATCCATCAAAGAATATATTATCATATTCAACCGGAAGTATTTTTGTTCCTGTGTGGTCAATTATACCGTACTTATCACTAAATTTAATAATATCAATACGACCCTTATCGAGTTGCATTTCTTCAGGCTCATGCTCAAGCATATTGATTTTTCTGACGATTTCATAATCTTTTTTTAATTCAAACATGATATACACTCTTTTCTTTGATTAATTTTTATTGTATCTGTATTATATAACAGTACCCTGTACAAATTAATGTACAGGGTAAACATATTATCTGTTTTTGAGAAGCAATTCAACGAGCATATTGCCTCTTCCGAGCTTCTTCCCATAAAAATCCGTTGTATGATCGTAACGCTCTTCATAGATAGCTATTACTTTTAAATGGGTGTCTTTTGCAGTGTGCTTTGTACCAAACTTGGTTATCTCTCCGACTTGCTTGCGTTTGTCATTATACACTTTAATTTTGCCTGCAAATTCATCAGTATAGCCAATAACTCTTATACCGCTTTTGATAGGTTGCATCATAGTTTATTCTCCTTTATTCAAATCTCGCAAAGCCAAATGATATATATTCACTAAAGCATAATAGTTCATTACATCAGGATACTGACTAGCAGGGTGATAATAGTCAAGAATTATAACTGTTTTTCCATTTATTTCAGCATAATAATAAAGATTTCTGTTCCTATGTTTTTTAATTTTTACACCTAATATTTTTTCTAACAGATCCATAGTATAACCGCAAACTATAACTGTAGGATCTATTAATTCAATTTCTCTCTTTATGTAATCTTTATCTCTTGCCACAGCCTCTTCTAACTTATTCCATATCGATCTGGATTCTCCAGATTCTTTTTTGACATTTACTATAGACATGCTCTGGAGATATTCGTTTCCGTATTTTTTGGGAATTGACTTTTCGTCAAAAGGCTGTACTCTTGATTCGTCGGTGTTCATTATCCCGTATGTCCACTGTGTAACCTTTTTCCAAGTATTATCAACATTGCTATCTAAATGATGCATAATATGGTTGTTAATTAAATTCCAGTTTGCATCACCGCCATATGCTTCTTTTAAAAGGAACATCGGTCTTATTTTTTGTGACTTCCATTTTTCCGGATTTACAATACCATCAGTTACAAAGACTTTGCCTTTGTAGTCTTCTTTCCAAAGCTCAAAAAGTTTCTCCAGAGTTTTGCAGTTTTCAATTTTAGTATTCATATAACCCCCTCCTTAATTCTCCTCAACCAAATTATACCTATTCGCTTTAACACTGTCAATTATCTCATCCCTCACCCACTTGGGCTCGATTACCTCAGCATAAGACAGATATTGAAGTGCCCAGAATTTAACGCCTTTGGCAGGTGCAGTGAAATTTACGGTGAATGTCTTTTCGTCATTTTCATAAAGCTGAATATCCTTGCCGAACTTGTCGATAACATCATCAAGAATTATCTTATCGCAAATAATAGATATATGCTCTGAAGTACCCGTAAAAGCAAAAACAGCCTCATCTGAATTGTCACGGTATTCTTTCCTTTGCTCGCTAACCTCATCGAGTACAGCAATATCACAAATGAAATCTATTCTGTAAAGGCTGATGTTGGGGTACCCCACAAGATTGCAGACAAGATAGTAATGCTCATTCATATACACCATGCTGTAGGGGTTGACGGTGTATGGTTTGGTACGCCTTGGGTGGAGCTTCTTGTCAAGTCCGTAGTGAAGATAGGTGAAGCTGACCTGCTTCTTCTGCGAGATAGCATTATCCAGCTTCTCTATATTCAAGAACACCTGAGCATTGAGAGACTTACGGTCACTACGTATCACGGAGAGATTCTTGAACTTTCTTCTTTGATGTATACTCAGCTGCTTTTGGAGCTTGTCTATAAGCTCGTCGGAGTACTTAGCCGATACAAAAGGAAAGGAGTAAACAGCATCGGTGAGCATAATAATCTCCGACTGCTCAAAGTCACGCACCCTGAGAAAGTAACCCTTGCCATTATCCTCATAAGCGGAAATGTCATAGCCGAAGTCCATAAGAGTTGCCACGGCACTGTAAATGGTACGGCGGTCAGGTCTTAGCATATAGTCGCTCTCCATTTTTGAGAGAATCTCTTTCATTGTCATTTCGTGAGCCTCGTCGGAGTATTCCTTGAGAATCTCCAGAAGACACATTGTTATAGCTTTTTCAGTAAGCATCGTCACATTCCTCCCATATATGTATAGCTTTCGCTACTCTTTCACCGTATTTGTTGATAATAAATCTCGGATAACCCAAAAATTTATCTAAATCTTCACTACATATAACTCCTTCATTAGGCTCGAAGCTTGTTCTGTACCTGATATCACCCGACTCCATATCGTACTCAAAATTACCGTAATCAAGCTGACAGTTTATGTCGTTGAGCTCAACTAAAAGCGCAAGAAGCCTTATATCATACTGTTTGTCGGTGAGCTTCAGAGTAATCGACAAAGTCGAATAACAAATGCAATCGTTTTCTCTGATAGTGATTTTTTGCTCTATAGAGACACTTTCATTCAGATAAAAATAGTTTTTCAGTATCCCTTTATCAAGCTCATCGTCATAGTACCCGTGGCCGCATCTCGAAATAAAGTCACGGAGTATAAACTCAAGCTTCTTGGAATGGGTAGGCTCCTTTCGCCTGACACCTCTCGCCTTGTCAAAACTTATAACAGCCATCACTTACCCTCCGAATGCATTGAACCTACAAGTGCCTGCGAAAACTGTCGGTCTGATATTCCATAGCGTTTATACAGGTCAACTGCTCGCTTATACTTGCCCATTTGCCATAGTCTTAGGGCTTCTCTGAGTGCTGACATCTGCTGTTCTTTAGTGATAGGTTTTCGTTCAAACATTGTATTCACATCTCCCTTTTCTTTGGTGACTTCATTGTACCAGATGTAGGTGTGCAAATATTTGTACAGGTGACTGTGTTTATACTATAGCACAAGAATTGTGAGTTGGCAATAGAAAAAACCGCCACAGATACCGGGGTTTGCTCTGCTCCTGGAAGGGGCTATTACTGGCTCCCCTAAAAGGACCACTGAATTATATCATAGCATTACACGCCCTACCACCCGTAAACGGGTCGAAAACTTTCTAATCTTTGTTGATGCTATTTTGTTAGTTTGCACTAACATAGTTCGGATTGCATCAAGCTCGCCGATTTTTTTGTAGCACCACTCTATCGTTGCCCCAGTAGAACCGGGGGTTAAATTCCACATCTAAAGGCAACAATAGTAACCCCCCGGCTAAGCCGGGGGTTCTTCATATGCGGGCAAAGCCCTATGATACTGGCATCGCCTCAAGGCGTACCCTACGACTACCAAATGCAAAAGATTGTTACTTGTTACCCGTAAACGGGTCCACGTATTCTTTGAGCGTCATTTGGTCGTGTATCATATCTTCTTTGAGCTGATTTTGTATGTATTCTGCTATCTTTTTAGTGTTCTTTCCTGCTGTATCGACATAGTATCCTCTACACCAGAAACTTCTGTTCCCGTACTTATACTTCAGATTTGCATGACGCTCAAAGATGATAAGTGTGCTCTTTCCTTTAAGAAATCCTACAAATCCAGATACACTCATTTTGGGAGGTATTTCCACTAACATATGTATATGGTCAGGACACACTTCTGCTTCAATTATATTTACTTGTTTCCAATTACATAATTCTCTAAGTATCTTTCCTATTTCTTCTTTATGTTCACCATAAAAAACTTTTCTACGATATTTCGGTGCAAATACTATATGATATTTGCAATTCCACGTTGTATGTGCTAAACTTTTGTTGTCATTCATTTTGAATGTCCTCCTTTTGATTTGTTTGATGCAGTTGGTAGCCGCATCTTTATTGTATCAAAAGGAGCTTTATTTTCATATGCAACGCTAAAGCTTTTTTGAACTCCCCGGCACAGCCGGGGGTTTTCGTTAACAAAAAACTGAGCAGAAAGGCCTCCAACCTTTCTGCTCATTCTCGTTTCAAAATCATTCGCCACTATATATCTGTTTCATTGTTTCCTCGTCAATTTCACGGTTTTTGAAATAATACATTTTATCTTCCTCGGTAATGGCGCGGATAACCCTGCAAGGATTTCCGGCGGCAAATGACCAATCGGGAATATCTTTTGTTACAACACTTCC
>JAZSKE010000059.1:0-136717 GCA_045534675.1 Acutalibacteraceae bacterium | reverse complement strand
GCCTGACTGGGTTGTCTTCCTAAGACCGCTTGGCCTCCGACTTACCTGCAAAGCGATTATATTACCGCCGTTTGTGATAAACAAGGGCCCCAGAACCGAAAACAGCTTTTCAAGGTAAGCTCTTACATACCCAAGGTAAATTTCATTGTTACAGCGAAGCTCAATATTTTTATCCTTTAAAAGCCAGGCAGGAAAACCGCCGAAGTCCCATTCTGCGCAGATATACGGACCCGGTCTTACAATTGCATATAAGCCGAGGCTCTTAGCTGTTTCAATAAACCTTACTATATCCAACATACCGCTGAAATCAAAAACGCCTTTCTGAGGCTCATGAAGATTCCAGCAGACATAGGTTTCAACTGTATTGAAGCCTGCAAGTTTGAGTTTTAAAAGTCTGTCCTCCCAATATTCGGGAAGGGTACGGAAGTAGTGCATTGCACCGGAATAAATTTTAAAAGGTTCGCCGTTCAGACAGAATTCACCGTCTTTGATTGTGAAAGATTCCGTCAAAGGTTACTCCTCCTTTTTAACGATATTTTATCTCCTGCGCCTTCACAAAAAAGCACAGGAGATAATTATTCAAAAATCAGCCGTATATAGGTCCGTATGTCTGACAAGCCTTATAGTCCGCACTCTGGCTGTCCTCTGTGCCGAAGGCTGCCCATGAGTGAGGACGGAATATTCTTTCAGCAGGAACATTGTGCATATTTACGGGAATGCGAAGCATTGAAGCGAGAGTGATAAGATCATCACCAACATGACCGTAAACTGTTACACCGTGGTTAGCTCCCCAGTTAGCCATAACTGAATATACATCCTTGAATGCGCCTTCGCCTGTGAGATTGGGTACAAACCAGGTTGTGGGCCATGTGCGGTCTGTTCTCAGGTCAATTGTTGTGTGAGCGTTATCAGGAAGGTCTGCGGTGTAACCCTCGGCAATCTGCATAACAGGTCCGATGCCTTCGATGATATTAACTCTGAGCATTGTTACGGGCATTTCAGCTCTGCAACGGAAGTGGCTTGAGAATCCGCCGCCTCTGAAGTATTCATAGTTCGCTCTGCACCAGTCTGTTGCTTCAAGACAAGCCTTCATGTCATCATCAGTCATTTCCCAGAAGGGCTTCATGCAGCCTTCACCCTTGTCATTCTTTGCAGCGCCGCTGCCGTCAAGTGCAGTTGCGCCTGAGTTGATAAGGTGGATGAAGCCGTCTTTTGCCTTGCCTTCAGGCTTATAGCCTGTTACTCTTTCACAAGCTTCGGGACTCCAGTATGTGCGGACATCGTGGAAACATGGTGCGCTGCCTGATACGAGAGTACCAAGCATCATAGCAACACCGTTGAGGGTGTCATTTTCTGTTGCAAAGGGTGTGGGAGCCTTGGGACCGTTCCAGTCGAAGGTTGATGCCATAATAGCTTCGGTGAAGTCAGCGTTGGGAAGCCAGTCTGTCCAGTTTCTCTGACCCTGGAAACCGCCTGCAACGGCATTTTTGCCCAAAGCCTCTTCGTGCCAACCAAGCTCATCAAGCTTCTTGTTGCCGTAGAGGATATCCTTAACAATAATTGAGAATTTAGCGATGAATTCCCAGTCCTTGTCGGCGGGAACAACCTTAGACTTACGGATAATTTCGGGAAGATCCTTACCTGCGTTGACATCGAAGCCTTCCTTGCAGTTAGCCTTAATCCAGCTAAGAGCCTTCTCGTACTCGTCTTTGTCATAAATTTCAAGAGTGATTCTTCTGATAATGTCACTCATATCAACCCACTCAGCACGAATGCCAAAATATTTCTGGAACATGGACGCATCACAGTAGCTGCCCGCGATGCCCATTGAGATGCCGCCAAGGTTGACATATGCCTTATTTTTCATCCAGCCCACTGCAATTGAAGCTCTTGCAAAGCGAAGAATCTTCTCTGCAACATCTTCGGGGATAGTTCTGTCATCAATATCCTGAACATCTCTGCCGTAGATTGAAAATGCGGGAAGCCCCTTCTGAGCATATGCTGCCATAACTGCAGCAAGATAAACCGCACCGGGTCTTTCTGTACCGTTAAAACCCCACACAGCTTTAATAGTGTTAGGATTCATATCAAAGGTTTCTGAGCCGTAGCACCAGCAGGGAGTTACGCTGAGAGTTGCCACAACATTTTCCTTTGAAAACTGATCTTCACAGCGAGCTGCCTCTGCACCGCCGCCGATTGTTGTTTCTGAAATTACACACTGAACAGGTGTACCGTCGGGATATCTGAGATTTTCAGAAATGAGCTTTGCTGCAGCCTCAGCCATACCCATAGTCTGCACTTCAAGGCTTTCTCTTACACCGCCCCAACGTCCGTCGATAGTGGGTCTTATACCAATTCTTGGATATAACATAACAATTTCTCCTTTATGTTTATTTTATAATTTCACAAAATCTTTCATAGGCTTCATCCCAATCGGGAGTATGCGCCTGACTGAAGGTCTTCACCTTTTCTGTTTCGGCAATTATCTTTCGGCCTTCTTCAATGCTGTTTATTTCACCGAGAGCTATAAGCTGCAGCACAATATTACCGAGTGCCGTTGCTTCAACAGGACCTGCAATAACAGGTATGCCCAAGCTCTGTGCGGCAAGTTCACAAAGGAAGCCGTCTTTTGTACCGCCGCCCATGAGGTGAAGCACGTCAAATTTCTTACCCGTACACTCCTCTATCTGCTCGAGAGCAAGACGGTATTTCAAAGCAAGAGATTCATATATACATCTTACAAGCTGACCGACTGTTTCAGGCACGGGCTGATTTGTGCTTTCACAGTAGGCCCTAATCTTTTCGGGAAGATTGCCGTGAGCCGAAAGCTCAGGCGCATCAGGATCAATAAAGCTTCTGAATTTTTCACTTTCTCTCGCCAACATTTCAAGCTCGTTATAAGAATACTTTCTGTCTGTTTTGGCAAGGTCGCGGCGAGTTTCCTGAATAAGCCACAGGCCGCTGATATTTTTAAGAAAATTGATTTTTCCGTTTGCACCCATTTCGTTGGAAAGCTGAAGGGCATTGCTCTGTGCCGTCATAGCAGGACTGTCAAGCTCACAGCCAATAAGGGACCAGGTGCCGCAAGATAAAAATGCCGCGTTTTCACTGAGAGTAGGCATAGCGGCAACGGCACACTGAGTATCGTGACCTGCAACACTGATTACGGGAATACCCTTATATTCGCCGTTTACCGTAGCACTGTCACAAAGGGACGGGAAAAGACTTTCCTTTATTCCGAAAGCATCAAGAACTTTTTTGCTCCAGCTTTTGCCCTTCATATCAAGCATCTGTGAAGTGGAAGCAATTGTCATTTCACAGACTTTTTTTCCTGTGAGCAGATAAGCGAATAAATCAGGCATAAACAGTAGTTTGTCTGCTTTTTCAAGCTCGTCATCGCTTATGAGCTGAAAGAGTGTGTTGATGTTCATAATCTGATTGCCCGTTTCAGCATAAAGCTCATCGGCACTGATTTTACTGAAAGCTGTTTCAAGAGCATTCTTTGTTCTTTCGTCACGGTAGTGATAAGGCTCGTGAATAATATTTCCCTCGCTATCCAGAAGTGCGTAGTCAACACCCCATGTGTCAAATGCAAGAGAATCCGCCTCACCTGCCTTGTCTATGGCAGTTTTAATTTCTGCTAAAATCATATCAACATCGTGGCAGATGTGACCGTCAACAGTCTTAGGGATATTCTCAAAACGGTGTATTTCTTCATACTTTATTTCTTTGCCGTCAAAGGTGGCTTTAATGGCTCTGCCCGTTGAAGCACCGAAGTCAAAAGCTAAAACTGTTTTCATTTGACCACACCCTTTTTCAGAAGAATGTTGGCATAAATTGCTTTTTCGCCTGTGGCAATAATAAGATATGCTCCCTTTGCTCTCTCATAAAAGGCAAAGCGTTCGGTGTATTCTATTGCGTGATGCTCAGGCTCATATTTACTCAAAATTTCTTCATAGGACTTCCATATTTCAGGGGTACCGCAGGCATCTCCCTTAACCACTTCCATAAGTGCAACGGGTTTCTCTGTGTATGTATCAAGAGGTATGAGTTCTAAAACGGCGGAGAGCATCTCGGGTACACCGTGACCGTCAGCGCGTACAACAATTGAGTTTTTGCCAACGCTGTGACACGGAAAATTGCCGTCTGCAATAACAAGCTCGTCACCGTGACCCATCTGGGCAAGAGCCTTGAGAAGTTCAGGTGAAATTACAGGTGAAATTCCTTTAAGCATAATGCACCTCTCAGTCTTTTTTGTGAAGCAGCTCATCGTCGGGGTTGAACACCTTATAGCCCGGATGTCTGCCGGTGATTCTGTAGTAACTGCGAAGGTCAATGAGCTTCTGAATGTTGTCACTGCTGATGTCGCGGCTGCCGCCTAAAATAACAGCGTTTATAGTGATTTTTGCCCAAAGCTCAAGACTTTCCATTCTGTAAAAGGCGGTGATAACATCGCTACCCACTGCAAGAGCGCCGTGGTTTTCAAGAAGCATAACGTCATGCTCTTCAAGATAAGGCTCAATTGAATCGGGCACCTCTGAAGTCGAGGGAGTGCCGTAGGGTGTGAGAGGCACTGAGCCGATTGCGGCAACATCCTCAATCATATTGTACATATCCATAGCCTTGTGAGCAACTGCAAAGCCCGTAGCCCCGGGCGGATGAGCGTGAATAACACTGAAAACGTCCTCTCTCTTATCATAGCAACGAAGGTGCATTTTGATTTCGCTTGAGGGACGGTAGCCCTCCTGAGCCTCAAGAACGTTACCTTCTCTGTCGAGAATAACAAGCTTATCGGGTGTGATAAAAGATTTGCTTATACCTGTAGGCGTTGCAATAACTCTGCCGTCGGGAAGCTTTGCACTGACATTGCCGTCATTAGCCGCAACCCAACCAAGCTGCCACATTTTATGACACACATCACAGATTTGCTCTTTAATTTGCTGTAAATTATCCATATCTTTCTCCTTTAAAAGAATAGTTCCCTTTAATTATATCAAAAACTGTGAAAATTTCAATAATATGTTTTAGAATTTTTTGTGTTACCGAAGTTTTCTTACACCCACGCCTATACCAAGCCTACCGCCGGACAGCATATAATGCTTTGTAGCTTTCTGCAAGCTTGTTTTTTCGGGGTAGTTTCGTTTAAGAAGCTCTCGCTTGCCGAAAATTCTTTCAATAGCCTGCTCATCAATTTTTACGCTGTAGCAAATATCAAAAAATGCCATAAACTTCACTATATTACTGTCTTTTGCCATAAACTCTCTGTTACCTTCAAACAAAAGCCAGCTTTCGCAGAAATAGTATCCATATTTATACGCAGGGAAATATTTTGCAAAAAACTCCTTTGCCGCGCCAAAAGACTCTTGGCACTTTTCTTCTGACAGTTTTTCACCCTCGGGAATATGCACATAAATCAGCTTATCACCGTAAGAGAAAGGCAGTTTGTTATAAAGCAGAGTTTTGTTTTTACATTCATAGAGCTGAAACTGCAGTCTGCCAAGTCTGAAAAGCTCAAAGCTGACATGATTTTTAAGCCAGCCGAAATTTTCAAGTCCGCCTTTTTTACATTTGTCGCTCCAGATTTTAATATCACTCATAGTGTCATAATATATTTTTTCGTCAATGCCCGCCTCGTCATATTTCTCTTTCACTTGGCAGGCAAGTTTTAATATAACCGCAAGTCTGAAAAGAGGCGCTTTGGCTTTCAAATTATGAAACCCTGAAGACATACACTTTTCTGCCCACTTGTCAATCTCTGCACCTTCACGAAAAATGAGTGCGCTCAGTTTTTCTGTCATGCAAGAGGAAAGTCCTATTTTTGTTGCAAGTTCAATCATATAATTCTCCTTGAGGAAACTTTATTTCATTATATCTCCCAAAGAAAATAAAATCAATATTCCTGTAAAAAAGGCAGATATTTTGTTGGCTTTTGTCCATATTTCTGCTATAATGTTCAGGACTTAACCTAAAGGATGTGACAAAATGCTTAACTCCGTTAAAGCCTTCATAAAAAAAGAGGCTGTTTTGTGCATAGCGGCGGTCTGCGCTATTGTAACAATGTTTGCCGTACCACCTGACAAAGAATATCTCTCATACATAGATTTTCGGGTACTCTGCCTTCTGATGTGCCTTATGGCAGTTGTTGCCGGTTTTAAGAGCGTCGGGGCTTTCAAGGTGCTGACCTATCAGCTTCTCTCCCGCATAAAAAACGGCAGGGTACTGAGTGTGACCTTAGTTTTGCTCCCGTTTTTCCTTTCAATGCTTGTGACAAACGATGTTGCACTCATTGTTTTTGTACCGTTTACTCTGGGGCTTCTATCGGGTCTCGGATGTGAAAAATCAGTGATACCACTTATTGTGCTTCAGACTGTGGCGGCAAATCTCGGCAGCATGGCAACGCCCGTAGGAAACCCGCAGAATCTTTATCTTTACTCTGCATATAATCTTTCGGCGGGAGACTTTTTCTCTTGTGTGCTGCCTCTGACAGCAATAAGCCTTGTTGTTCTCGCGACGGCGGCACTGCCCGTTCTGCCTAAAAATCTGCCCGAACAGAATTGCGAAAAGGAAACTCTCGGCAACGCCAAAAATCTCATAATTTACTCAGCACTTTTCATCCTGTGTCTGCTGACGGTGTTCCGTGTAATCCCCTATGTAATAACAACAATTATCGTTATTTTTGTTTTTATGATTGCAGACAGAAAGAGCCTGAAAGAAATTGACTTTATGCTTCTGCTGACCTTCGTGTGCTTCTTTGTTGTTTCGGAAAACTTAGGCAGAGTTGAAGTGATAAGAGAGTTTCTGCAGATGCTTTTGCAAAAGAGTACACTTCTGACCTCGACAGGCGCAAGTCAGATTATAAGCAATGTGCCTTCAGCGATATTGCTTTCGTCATTTACGGATAACTGGAGAGACCTGCTTGCAGGTGTAAACATAGGCGGCCTCGGCACACCCATAGCCTCCCTTGCCAGCCTTATAACACTTAAAATTTATATGCAGAGCCAAAACAGCAAGGCGATGAAATTTCTCGGAGTCTTCACGGCGGTTAATGTTGTAGGACTTGGGTTGTTATTAGCTTTTCAGTTTATTATATCATAAAAACAGCAACCCCGTCGGCTCTGAACCGACGGGGTTTAATCATATCTCACTTTCAACAAACCACTTGCCGTCATCTTCATAAAGAAAGGTTTGTTTGCCGCAGACTGAAATGCTGTAGCGTATGGCGGTGCCGCCTACCTTACTTGCGCAGGCACGCTGAACACGCGTCACCTTATCTATAATAAATTCTCTGCCGTCTTCCCAAGTGACACTTTTGGGGCAGACACTCCCCTCTTCATCAATTTCGGCAAGTACCCTGACAAAAACTTTTCTGTATTTCACTTAAACTACATCCTATTTCATATTTATTATTACGGGTAAAGGCGACTTTTTACCCTCCATATCCGGGGCTTTTTCCTCTGTCATCAGACAGCAGTTGAAAACTGCACTGCTACCGAAACGTTCACGAAGGGACATGACCGTATCGTCAATTTTCTTCTGCTTTTCACTTTTCTTATATTCACCTGACAAATCCAGCTGCAAAGGCGTGTTTTCCTGCTGTAAATTAATTGCTCTGACTGTAAGCGCTCTCACATCACGGCGCCAGTTATAATTCTTTTTAAACAGCTCTGATGCCTTCTTTGCTATCTCAATGGCAGACTGAGTAGGAATGCGCAGTTCACCCTGATACTGCAGATTGGTGAGTTCATTATCCCTTATACATATCTGTACGGCGGTGGCTTCAAGCTTTTCCTTTTTAAGGCGCTTAGACACGTCCTGAGAAAGGGCAAGAAAAACCTTCCACACCTCATCGTCACTGACCAAATCAGCCTTGCAGGTTATGCCGTGACCCACACTCTTGACTTCCCTTTCATATCCGTCAGGGGCAACCCTTGAGATGTCGAAGCCGTTGGCGTATTGCCACATATCTTCACCGTGAACACCAAAAACGAGCCTTAACCATTCAGGCGGTCTGCGCGCAAGGTCACCCACAGTTTTAATGCCATAGGAACCCAGCTTTGCCGCAGTGTTTTTGCCCACACCCATAATAGCCCCCACAGGCAATGGCCAGACGATATCCTTGTAATTTTCCTCGGTTATGGTCACAACCTCATCGCAGCCGGCAAGGTCACTGCCCAGCTTCGCAAAAATTTTATTATAGGAAACGCCGATAGAAACAGTTATGCCAAGCTCCTCGCGGAAGGCTCTGCGGATTTCGTCGGTTATATTCTGTACACTGCCGAACATAAGAATACTGCCTGTTATATCGCACCAGGCTTCGTCAAGACCCATAGGCTCTATTCTGTCAGTGAAACGGCGGTAAATATCCTTTGCAAGGCGAGAGTATTTAGCGTAAACATCGAAATGAGGCTCCACCACAATGAGGTCGGGGCATTTCCTTTTTGCCTGCCATATTGCCTCCCCCGTTGTCACACCGTACTTTTTAGCCTCGGGAGTTTTGGCAAGAATAATTCCGTGACGGTTTTCTACACTGCCGCCAACTGCAACAGCCTTACCCTTAAGGTCAGGGTTTAAGCTGCACTCAATTGATGCATAGCAGGAATTCATATCCGAATGTATTATAATTCTTTTCACCGTTTCGCCTTCTCTCGAACATTTGTTCTGTTTGTATTATACTACCCTGAAGCTCATTTGTCAATAGGAAATAATAGATGAATGTAGTATAAAAAAGCCGACAGAGGATTAGTCTGTCGGTTGTATCGTTTAACTGAAAACTTCAATTGCCGCAATAACTTTCAGCATATCAACATCAATGTCATTTCTGCCGTAAGCATCAAAAAATCTTTTACGGTATTTATCTGTTTTTAGATTATAAAATAGTGTCCATGCACCCCAAAAAAGGTCAATATGCTTATCTCCTACTCCACCACAGCCAAGATCTATAAATCCACTGAATTTCCAATCTTTTAAAAGAATATTAGGCAGACAATAATCACCGTGAAGAAGTGTATCAGTTCTGAGATACTTGCCGTAATTTTCGACTACTTGCCATGCCTCATCAGCCGAAGCATATCCCCAATTATCGGGAAATAAATTCTTATCATAATTACCGGATTTATAATTATACTCTGCGAAAGAAAGATATTCTTTAGTTCTGTCAGAAACCGGACAATCTGCATAGTCCGTCTCATGCAACATTCTTAAACTTTCTGCAATTGTGTCGCACATTCTTTTAGGGTCATCAAGATATAAACGATATGTACAGTCTTCCCCTTTCACTCTCTCGGTAAGCAACCAATCTTGTTCATTACTTATATACTTCAGAACCTCTGATGACAAACCTTTTTTATTAAAATATTCTGTTAGTTTCGCTTCTTTTTTCAGGGTTCCTTTTGCTGAACATTTCAGGAAATATCCTGCATCTTTTTCAATATAAAAAACCTTTGCTTCATTTGAACAACTGCTGTCATATATGTTTGCATCTGAAAACAACATATGAAAATCAGACGGTATCGCACCCATATCCGGTACTATGAGTTTTCGATTCATACGCCTTCCTCACTTCTTTACAACCTACTATAAATAATATCATTTGCCACTAACATAACAACCACCTGACCTCTACTGAACAGGTGGTCGATTTGTTATATAAGATAATTAAATCGGCGGGAAAAGTCTCCCCTCCTGAACCGCCTCACCCGCGATTCACAATTAATTTTCTCTCAGTGCTTGAAGCAAGCGTTATACATCTTAGCCCACTTATGAACGGCAACAACATCGTAGCTCTTGGGCATAACTGCGGTTACGGCTGTTACGGCACCGATATCCTTGATCATACGAAGCACCTTTTTGAGAATGTCAGGTCTGCCTGCAAGACCCTTAATTTTTGCCTTGAGAGGCTCGGGATCGATCATATCCTTAACCATGGCAAAGAGGCTTGTGGAGTCGGCTGAAATAGTCATATCGTCAGCGTTGAGGATGCCCGTAGCGAATATATAGTCAAGGTCTTCGGGTGCAAGACGGGTGAGAAGAAGCTTGATTGAAGCAAGAGGTGCAAGACCTGTGCCGAGCTTACCATAAAACTCAGTCTGATATCTCCAAAGAGTTTTTGCACTGTAGCTTTCAGTTGTATCATCCATAATCGTCTTTGCAAGAATTGCTGAAGCCTTCATGCTGTTTGCAATACCTGAACCGATAATAGGTACTGTCATAAATGCACTGTCGCCGATAGCTGCATAGCCGTCTGCAACAAGCACGCCGAGAGGCTGTCTTACGGGAATTTCAACAAACTGACCGCCGCGGAGCTTCTTTTCGCCAAGGTCGGGGAATTCTTTTCTCAGGTCAGCAAGTGTAGCTTCAACCTCTTCCATATCAATCTTGTTGAATCTGCCGATAAGCACGTCAGTATAATCACCGTCATCAGCAACCCATGAAATACCGAGTTTGCCTTTATAGAACATAAGCACTCTGAAACGGTCTTCGATTTCGCCAACATCATTCTTTTCAAAGAATGCACGGTAAACATAGAAGCGTTCAAACTCAATTGCTTCATTCTGTATGCCAAGATGTTTCGGCAGCTTGCTTCTTATTGGTGAGTTGATACCGCAGGCATCAATTACAAGGTCACCTAAGAAATCCCCCTTGTCTGTCTTTATACCAACAATACGGTTGCCGAGCATAAGAGGACCTTCAATTTCACAGCCGTATTCAATTTTTGCGCCGCATTTTTCAGCGTAGGAAATCAGGCACTTATAAATATCCTTTCTTTCCATCTGGATTTCAAGCTCATCCTCGGGAACATCCTGAACGAGACGCGTTGTAAGTGAAGGACCGAAGAAGGTCATATTGTGCTTGAAGTTATACATCTCTTTTGGAGGCATATCCATACCAACTGCAGCAAATGCCTTGGGGTCAAAAATATCTGTCCAATCATGACCCATTTTATCCGCTGCATTCTTTTCGTAAATAGTTACATCATATCCGTTTTTAGCAAGAATTGCGCCACAGGTAATACCGCCGTGACCGCCGCCTGCAATAATGATTTTCTTTGCCATGTTCTTTCTCCTTTTGCTTTATTTTAATTATTATATAACAGTACCGTGAAAAATTCAAGTAAAAAAACAAATCCCATCCCCTGAGGATGAGATTTGTTACTGTTAAAGTATTATGCAGATAAGTCCGCTGCAGCCCTCGTTTATTACTCTTTCAAGGGTTTCCTGCAGTTTCATTCTTGCATCGGTAGGCATTTTATAAAGCTTGTTGTGAAGTCCCTCGTTGACAAGGCTGTCAAGGGTCTTGCCGAAAATATTGGACTGCCATATTTTTGCCGGGTCTTCCTCAAATTCCTTGAGCAGATACATTATCAGCTCCTCCGACTGACTTTCCGTACCCACAATAGGTGCAACCTCGGTGTTGATATTTGCCCTGAGCATATGAATTGACGGTGCAGATGCTTTCAGGCGTACACCGTAGCGACCGCCTTGCTTCATAATTTCAGGGTCATCAAGGGTCAGTTCGTCCATTGTGGGCATCACTATACCGTACCCCGTAGCCTCAACCTCGTCAAGAGCCACCCTGAAACGCTCAAAGTCTTTTTTTGCTTTACTCAGTTCAATGAGCTGACTCATAAGCTGCTGCTCATCTTCAATCTTCATCCCGGTTTTTTCGCTAAGCACCTTATAGAACAAATGAGGTGAAATATCAAGGCTGACTTTCACGCTGCCCACAGATAAATCCACATCATCAATTCTGCATGAACTGACATTATCGTGAGAAGCTATTAGGGTAAGGAAGTTATTTGTATCTCTGACCTTGTGAAGCTCTTTTGCGCAGGAAGCGATTTTGGAGTAAAGCTGACTTCTGAGAGGATGTTCTTTTTCCAGCTTGCATATCCATTTTGGAAAATTGAGCTTCAGCTCTTTTATAGGAAATTCATAAAGAAGTGTGCTGAGTATTTCACCTATTTCATCCTGAGTGATTTCGAGACAGTTCACAGGCATAACCTTAACAGAGAATTTTTCACTGAGTTTTTGTGAAAGCTCCCTGCAATTGGATGACGAAGGCGTTTTGGAGTTAAGCAGCACTATAAAGGGCTTATCAATTGACTTGAGTTCATTGATTACACGCTCTTCCGCTTCAACATAGTCCTCACGGGGAATCTCCCCTATTGTGCCGTCTGTAGTGATAACAAGACCTATTGTGGAATGTTCGTCGATTACCTTTTTAGTGCCGATTTCAGCCGCCATATTAAAAGGAATTTCCTTATCAAACCACGGCGTTTTTACCATTCTCGGCTTATCGTTTTCTATGTATCCGAGACTTCCGGGTACAATATAACCCACACAGTCAATAAGTCTGACACGAAAACGCATATTATCCCCCTGAGAAAGCTCTATCGCATCCTCGGGAATAAATTTGGGTTCTGTGGTCATAATAGTTCTGCCTGAAGATGATTGGGGAAGTTCGTCATTTGCCCTTTCTCTCTTGAAGGTATCACTGATGTTAGGCAGCACAAGCTCATTCATAAATTTCTTTATAAATGTGGATTTGCCTGTTCTTACAGGTCCTACAACACCCACATAAATATCGCCGCCCGTGCGACCTGCTATGGATGAATAAATATCGGTATTAGTCATATCCTGCGTCCTCTTTTCAAAAATTCTACACTCAATGCTTATGCCGATAACATAGATTTTATTCTATATAAAACAAAAAAGACCGTCCGAAAATCCGAACGGTCAAAAGTAATCGTTTCAATTAAAACATATTCGTTTTAATCAGCACACCACAGATGATTGCCATAAAGATGCAAAGACCTGTCATAAGTGAGTTGAGAATTGCAACAGCCTTTTCTTCGTAGCCGGCTTTCTTTGCATTCTTATACCAAATCCAGGGAATAAACTGAAGAACAAATGTAATAGCAAAAAGAGCTGCAAAGAATTTCTTAGCCTTTGAGCATACACTCTTATCTTTCTTATCCTTCTTATTCTTCTTTTTCTTGCCTTCTTCTGCAGGTGCAGCTTCGGGAGCAGCCACGGGAGCTGCGGGCTGAGCATATGCCTGCTGTGCATAAACGGGAGCCTGCTGAGCATAGATAGGCTGAGCCTCAGGTGCGGGAGCAGCTACAACGGGAACTTCAGCGGGAGCAGCTTCAGTATATACTGCAGGAGCTTCCTCTTTCATAACTTTGTTGCCGCAGATAAAACAAAACTCTGATGAGTCTTCAATTGTGTTTCCGCAAAACTTACAAACCATAATTAATATTCCTCCTTTGATTTATGGGTAAATTATAACATTAAATTTTTGCACTTGCAATAGGTAAAGCAAATAATTTGTAAGAAAATATACATATTTATTGGTTTCAGCAGTAAAATTAATGCTTCAGGGTGATTTATATGAAAAAAATCAAAACCTTATTACCGGGTTTTCTGTCGGGTCTTGTGAACGCTCTTTTCGGTGCCGGCGGAGGTCTTATCGCAGTTTCTGCCTTCAGAAATGCAGGTCTCTCACAGAAAAAATCTCAGGCATCAGCCATAGCTGTGATACTCCCCCTTTGCCTTATTTCTTCTACTGTGTACGCATTAAAGGGATATTTCAGCATAGGCGATGCCCTGCCATATCTGCCCTTCGGACTTTTGGGAGCTTATCTGGGAGCAAAGTTGCTGAGGAAAACACCTGAACGCACCTTAAAAAAAATATTCGCTTTATTTCTGATTTATACGGGAATTAAAATGCTGACGAGGTGAATTATGGATTTTGCTGTTATTGTCTCTTCTCTTTTGTCGGGACTTCTCGGCGCTATGGGATTCGGCGGCGGAAGTGTACTTATCATTTATCTGACAAGCTTTCTTCACATGGAGCAAAGGCAGGCACAGGGTATAAATCTTGTGTTTTTTATTCCTATTGCAGCTCTTAGTGTAATTATGTACCTAAAGGCAAAATTCATTAATTTTAAAGAAATTATGCCTGTGCTGTTGCCTGCTTTGTTGGGTTCGCTTACGGGAAATATTCTTATTTCATTTTTACCCGGTGACCTGGCAGGCAAGCTTTTCGGAGCAATGCTTATAATTATGGGAATTGCCAAGCTCAGGCGGTGAACTTTCAGTCAGCGATGGGGGCTCCGCAAAAATCGCTGTGCGATTTTTCGGCGACAAAGTCGCCGATTCGGACGAAGTCCGAATGCGGAGCCCCCCTGCACCAACTCACATATAAAAGGGCAGCCCACACAAGGTGAACTGCCAATACGATTATTTCTTTTCTTCCAGGAGCTTTTCACAAGCAGCAAGCTTAACGCATATGCAAAGAAGCTTTGTTGCTGAAAGAAGCTCGTCAACAGGAGGATATGAGGGAGCAATTCTGATGTTCTGATCCTTCGGGTCAACACCGTAAGGGAAGGTTGCACCAACTGTTGTGAGGGTAACGCCTGCTTCTTTGCAAAGCTCATAAACTCTCTTTGCTGTGCCTTCCATAACATCAAGTGAGATGAAATATCCGCCCTTGGGATTAGTCCATGTTGCAATGCCCAGACCGCCCAGCTGATTGTTAAACTCATTGACAACGGCCTTGAACTTGGGCGCAAGAATGCTTCTGTGAAGTCTCATGTGATTCATAATGCCTCTGACATCTCTGTAGAACTTCACATGACGGAACTGGTTGAGTTTGTCGTAACCGATAGTCTGAACCGACATACGGCTGATAATCATATCAATGTTTCTGTCTGATGCTGCAATAGCCGCAACACCTGCACCGGGGAAGCTGATTTTTGAGGTTGATGTAAATTCAATTACCATATCTTCGTTGCCATACTTTTTAAGCACATCGAAAACTGACTCCATCTTATCACCCTGCTCTGAAAGATCGTGGATAATATAAGCGTTATCCCATATAATTCTGAAATCCTCGGCTGCAGGACGCATTTTAGCAATTCTCTCAACTGTGTCGGAGCTGTAGGTGACACCTGTGGGGTTAGAATACTTAGGCACACAGAACATACCCTTTACCTTGGGGTCTTTGATAAGCTCTTCAACAACATCCATATCGGGACCCTTTTCTGTCATATCAACGGGAATCATCTTTATGCCGTAGTATTCGCATATTGCAAAGTGTCTGTCATAACCGGGAGCGGGACAAATAAACTTTATTTCGCCCTGATCTCTCCAAGGTGCACCACCTGAGCCTGTAAGCATACACTGAGTTACATAGTCGAACATAAGGTTTAGGCTTGAGTTACCGCAGACGATAACATTCTTTGTGGGTACTTTAAGAAGCTTTGCAAAAATTTCCTTACACTCAATAATACCTGTAAGAAGACCGTAGTTTCTGTATTCAAGTGAATGGTTGCTTGCATCGTCATCCCAGTCTCTTGAAGTGATAGCGTCAAGCAGTCCGTTTGAAACTGCAAGCTGGTCAGCACCCGGTTTACCTCTTGACATATCCAGCTTGAGACCCTGAGATTTGAACTTGTTGTATTCTTTTACGAGGCTTGATTTAAGTAAAAACAGCTTCTCATCATCATAATACTTATATTCCATAATTACCTCCGTAATGGGATTTTATTTTTTCGGTTAATTGTTATGCTTTTCTTTTGCTCAGATAGCTCTCTAAAATCATAACGGCGGAAACGGCATCAACAACATCCTTGCGTTTCTGCCCGCGTACATTAGTGACATTCAGAGCCTTGTGAGCTGAAACGGTGGTGAGCCTTTCGTCAACCATAACTGTTTCGATACCCGTTTTTTCACTGAGCATATGGGCAAATTCGCGGCACTTTTCAGCACGCTCACCTTCACTGCCGTCCATATTTTTAGGCAGACCCACAACTATCTGCTCTGGCTTGTACTCTGCCGTAAATTTCTCAATTTCTGCAATAACCTTGGGTGCATAGTCGCCCCATATAACCGTAACGGGGGAAGCAAGCATTTCAAGGCGGTCGCAAACAGCGATGCCTGTTCTTTTATCACCGTAGTCAACTGAAAGGATAACCATAATTATCCCTCCTGACCCATAGCAACAATTGCATCAACTGCGTTTTCTGTATCAGTGAAGCTCTTTGAGGGCAGTCCCTGATGAATCTGTGAGAAAATGTGTCTGAAAATATTCTTTGAAGGGTTTGATGTGCCTGTGCGAAGGTCGGCACGCTCATTGAAGCCATACCATACAGCAGCCACATAATAGGGTGTACCGCCGCAGTACCATTTATCGCAGTTATCTGAGGTTGTACCTGTTTTTGCAAAGGTCTGGAAGCCGCTTATCTTTGAGCCGTAACCTGTACCGTTTGACTGGGTAACTGCCTTTGTCATCATACCTAAAAGGCTCTGTGCAGTTGAATCTTTAATAGCCTGCTCGGGCTGCTCTGTTGTTTTGTCAAGAAGGACATTGCCCTTTCTGTCTGTAACCTTATAGTAGCTGTAAGGCTCGAAATATCTGCCGCCGTTACCGAAGGTTGCAAATGCTGCTGCCATTTCAAGAGTGGTTACACCTGTGTTGGTACCGCCAACAGCAAGGGGGCTTCGGTCAGCATCATATGCCGAAAGATTAAGATGGAAGTTTTCGTTGCAATATCTGAATGCCGGCTTGATACCGAGGCTTTCCTCAAGTATTCTTGCAGGAACGGTATTGAGTGAACGCACAAGAGCTTCCTCAACAGTTATATATTCCTCTGAGCCGTGGTCACCGTTGAAGTTTCTGGGCCACTCGTCACCGTTGGGAAGGGTTATAGCCTTTTCAAGAATTACGGATGAAGCCGTGATTACACCTAAATCAACACCGGGAGCATAAACTGACAGGGGCTTGATTGATGAACCGGGCTGACGCTTTGCTCTGACATCGGTAGCTCTGTTGTAGCCTCGGTTGGCTGTTTTTGCACCTGTACCGCCGGCAAGAGCTACTATTCTACCCTTATAATCCATAATAACAATTGATGAATCGGGAAGATTGCCCTTTTTATCCTTATGTGAATAAGGGAAGCCCTTTCTGTTTTCGTAGCTGTCTTCAACTATTTCCTGAGCTCTAAGGTCAACAGCCGCATAAATCTTGAGACCACCGTAATAAACCTTACGCCATGCTTCGTGACTGTCATAGCCGTATTCAGCCTGTAAATCTTTTATTACCTGGTCAACTACATATTCCTCATACCATGAGAGGATTTCACTTTTATCCGTGTTGGTGTTTGCGCTTGTTGAACCGCTTGTACCCTTTTCAAGCACTTTTGTTTTTTTAGCCTGGAGCTTATCTCTTCTCTCCTCGGTTATCTTGCCTGCCTTCCAGATTTCTTCAAGGCACTGATCTTTTCTGTTCATACATTCCTCATAGTCAGCATAGGGGTTCTGACTGTAGGGAGCCTGAGTGATACCTGCAAGTGTTGCGCACTCAAGAAGGGTAAGCTCTGAAACCTCCTTGCCGAAGTAGGTTTCTGCTGCAGTTTTAACACCGTAGCAGCCTGCACCGAGTGAAACAGTATTCAGGTACGCTTCAAGAATTTCCTTCTTCGAGTAATTCTTTTCAAGATTAAGGGCGCGGAGAATTTCACCGAATTTACGGTTGAAGGTTGCCTCATTATCATCGGTTAAATTTTTAATGAGCTGCTGAGTTATGGTTGAACCGCCCTGTCCTTTATATTTACGCTTAACAAGAACACCGATTGTTCTTATCCAGTCAACGCCGTTATGCTCATAGAAACGCTTATCTTCAAGATAGACAAATGCCCATAAAAGCTCTTTCGGCATTTCGTCATAGTCAACCCAGATACGGTTTTCTTCACCGTGAAGACGGGCAAGCTCTATAACATTATCGTTGCTGTCATAGGCATACATAATAGAGGTCTGATTCTGATTATCCTTATAGTCATCAAGGTTAAGCACTATACCCCCGTCAATGAAATCTGTGGCATAGGTCAGCACATTGGTACCCACTATTATAAATGTAAGCATAGCTGCAACAAAAATGCAGAAGCAGAAAGTAAACATAGTGAAAAGTGCGGGGTGCTTCTTATTTTTCTTTTTATTTTTAGCCTTGCCGCCTTTAGGGGCAGTCTGAGGTTTTCTTTCCTTTGGATTTTGTGCCATAAAGCTATCCTCCTTAAATCGGATATACATAGTCATTCTATTGTATTATAATATATAAGCAAAACTAAATCAACCTTTAAAACGGATTTTTTATAAAAATAATGAAATTGTAAGAATTGCTCTTACTGATTATTGGCTGTAAAAAGATAATATATAAAAGAAAACGACCACCTGTAAAAGATGGTCGTTGATATTTGGTTAAACTGATATTAATATTCAGCTTCACCCTCATAAACGAGTACTGCGTTACCTGTAAGGTAAATGCCCTCATCGTTATAGGTTACTGCAAGGTCACCGCCCTTGAGCTTGACAGTGATTTCCTCGCCCTTTTTGCAGAAGCCGTTTACAACTGCTGCCACAACTGCCGCACAAGCACCGGTACCGCAGGCGAAGGTTTCACCGTTACCTCTTTCGTAAGCTCTCATCTTGAGAGTATGACTGTTGACCACTCTTACAAATTCAGTGTTTACTCTTTCGGGGAAGATATCTGCATACTCGAAGTAAGGTCCTATCTCCTCAAGATTGAGGGAATCGATATCTCTCTGGAATACTACACAATGGGGGTTACCTACGCCGAGGCAGGTGATATTATAGCTGTTAGCGCCGATTGTGATGGGGTAGTCAATAATTTCGCCCTCATCAAGTGTACAGGGAAGTGCTTTTGCATCAAAAACGGGCTTGCCCATATAAACCTGAACTGCAGTTACTCTTTTGTTTGAAACATAGAGCTTGAGTTCCTTTATGCCTGCACCTGTTTCAACGGTAAGCTCTTCCTTGGTTACGATACCCTTGTCATAGAGATACTTACCTACGCAGCGGATAGCGTTACCTGCCATTTTACCTTCGGAGCCGTCACGGTTGAAGATTCTCATTCTTGCATCGGCAACGTCGGAATTTTCAATAAGAACTATGCCGTAGCCGCCGATACCGCTGTGACGGTTGCAGAAGTTGATACAGAGTGATTCGGGGCAAGTGATGCTGCCGTCTCTGTTATCGATGAAGATATAGTCATTGCAGGTACCCTGCATCTTAGCAAACTTAAGGGTATTTCTCGTCTTACGCATTGAGTTGATATCAATAAGCTCTGTGTTGAGCTGGCTGTAGTTACTTGCCATAATATCAAGCATTGCATTTGCTGTATCAAGTGATGTGAAGCAGGCAATACCAAGCTGAAGTGCCTTTCTGTGAAGGGCGATATAGTTATCCATTGTGGAATCGAAGAGTGCGCCTGTGTAAACAATGAAGTTTATCTTGCCGCTTTCAAGAAGCTTGAAGCAGTAGTCGCTCTCTGTGATACCCTTGACATAGGTTACATTGATACCGAGATTTACAATAGCTCTTGCAGTGTCCTTTGCTGCATAAATGTTGATGCCTAAATCCTGAAGCTTCTTTGCAATTGAAACGATTTCATCAAGGTCATGCTCGTCAACGCTGAGAAGCACGCCCATTTCTTTCTTGTCGCCCTTAGCTTCAACCTTGATGCCTGAGGATGTAAGGCCCTTGAAGAGTGCTTCATTGAGAGTTTTGCCGATACCTAAAACTTCACCTGTGGACTTCATTTCCGGTCCGAGGTAGGAGTTTACATCGTTGAGCTTCTCAAATGAGAATACGGGAGCCTTAACTGCAAAGTAAGGAGGTGCTTCATAAAGACCTGTGCCGTAGCCTAAATCCTTAAGAGGCGTGCCTACCATAACCTTTGTTGCAAGGTCAACCATAGGTACATTTGTTACCTTACTGATATAAGGAATTGTTCTTGAAGCTCTGGGGTTAACTTCGATAACATAGAGCTGATTTTCATAGATAAGGTACTGGATATTAACAAGACCCTTTGTACCGAGAGCGAGAGCAAGCTTCTCTGAGCAGTCGATAACGGTCTGTGTCATCTTATCTGTAAGTGAGAAGGGAGGATAAACTGCAATTGAGTCACCTGAGTGAACACCTGCACGCTCGATGTGCTGCATAATACCGGGGATAAGAACATCCTTACCGTCGGAGATTACGTCAACCTCGATTTCAGTGCCGCTCATATATTTGTCAACAAGCACGGGGTTTTCAATGCCTGTTGAAAGAATCTTCTTCATATATCTTTCAACTTCAACGTCATTGTGAACGATAGTCATATTCTGACCGCCGATAACATATGAAGGACGAAGAAGCACGGGGTAAGTAAGTCTGTTAGCAGCCTCGAGAGCTTCTTCCAGTGTCATAACACCGCAGCCCTGAGGTCTCATAAAGCCGTACTTTTCAAGAAGTGCGTCAAACTTTTCTCTGTCTTCTGCAGTGTCGATACCCTCCTGTGATGTGCCGAGAATTTTAATTCCGCTGTCATCAAGGAATTTTGTCAGCTTGATAGCTGTCTGACCGCCGAAGGCAACAACAACACCGATTGGCTTTTCAACCTCAATAATGTTCATAACATCTTCATCGCAAAGAGGCTCGAAGTAAAGTCTGTCTGCTGTGTCATAGTCTGTTGAAACGGTTTCGGGGTTGTTGTTTACGATAACAACATCGTAGCCAAGCTCCTTGAGTGTCCATACGCAGTGTACGCTTGAGTAGTCAAATTCGATACCCTGACCGATACGGATGGGACCTGAGCCGAGAACCATAACAACATCCTTGCCTGAGCGCTGGAAGCGTCTTGATTCACACGCTTTATCGTATGATGAATAGAAGTAAGGTGTTGTTGCAGGATATTCTGCTGCACAGGTGTCAACCATCTTGTAGCTTGCCTGCTTGTGGAAGCTTTCGGGGAATGAGCAGAACTTGCGAAGTGTCTTATCTGTGTAACCGAACTTCTTAGCTCTGAGGTAGGTTTCCTCGTCGATTTCCTTACCCTGGATTTCAGTTTCAAAATCTGCAAGGTTACGGAGCTTTTCAATAAACCACTTGTCAACTCTTGTGATTTCGTTGATTGTGTCTGTTGAGATGCCTGCCTTGATAGCTTCAAAGATAGTGAAGATTCTTCTGTCATCCTGCTCTTCAAGTCTTTCAAGTAAGGGCTTGTCGTTTATGGGGGCGGCATTGAGTGTGTCGAGAGAAATCTCTGCACCGCGTACTGCCTTCATAATAGCTTCTTCAAAGCTCTGACCGATGGACATAACCTCGCCCGTAGCCTTCATCTGTGTGCCGAGCTTACGGGAAGAGCCGATGAACTTATCGAAGGGCCACTTGGGGAATTTGCAAACAACATAGTCGATTGAAGGCTCGAAGCAAGCACTTGTTTCGCCTGTGATGTCATTCTTTATTTCGTCAAGGTTATAGCCGAGAGCAAGCTTGGTTGTCATCTTTGCAATAGGATAGCCTGATGCCTTTGATGCAAGAGCTGACGAACGTGAAACTCTGGGATTAACCTCAATAACTGCATATTCAAATGAGTCGGGATTAAGAGCAAACTGGCAGTTACATCCGCCAACGATTTTCAGTGCGCCGACGATGTCAAGAGCAGCCTGCTTGAGCATATTGTATTCCTTACTTGAAAGTGAAAGAGCAGGAGCTACAACGATACTGTCGCCGGTGTGAACACCAACGGGGTCGAAGTTTTCCATTGAGCAGATTGCAATTGCGTTACCTGCTGAGTCACGCATTGTTTCAAACTCGATTTCCTTCCAGCCCTTGATATATTTTTCAACGAGAATCTGTGTGATGGGTGAAGCATCAAGACCTGTCTTTGCAATAATGCGAAGCTCGTCTTCAGTGTAAGCAACACCGCCGCCTGCACCGCCAAGGGTGAAAGCAGGACGAACGATAACGGGATAGCCGATACGCTTTGCAATATCGAGTGATGTCTCGATATCATATGAGATTTCTGAAGGAATGCAGGGCTGATTAATGCTTTCCATTGTGTCTCTGAAAAGCTGTCTGTCTTCAGCCTTGTCAATAGCTTCAACATCAGTACCGATAAGTCTTACACCGTTTTCCTGAAGGAAGCCTTCCTTCCAAAGCTGCATTGAAAGAGTAAGACCAACCTGACCGCCGAGACCTGCAAGAAGTGAGTCGGGCTTTTCAAGCTTGATGATTCTCTTTACTGTTTCTGTTGTAAGAGGCTCAAGATAGATTTCGTCTGCAAGAGCCTTATCTGTCATAATTGTAGCAGGGTTGGAGTTAACAAGAACTACGTTTACGCCTGCCTGCTTGAGAACACGGCAAGCCTGTGCGCCTGCATAGTCAAATTCGGCAGCCTGACCGATAACGATAGGGCCTGAACCGATAACAAGTACTTTTTTAATATCCTTATTCAGCGGCATTGTTTACTCCTCCATTACTTTCATAAATTCTGCGATAATAGCATCTGTGGGTTCAAACTGAACTGAGTATGCCTTATCTCCCTTATATGCAATACCCTCAACGGTACCGTCATTGACATTGAAGTAGCTGATTTCGCCCTTCTTTATGCTGTCTTTCACAACAACATAGTTGTGATTCTGTGCTGTGATGAGGGTTCTGTCGGTACCCACAACCTTTGAAGGCTGATTTGAACCGTGGTGTCCGTAGGGAAGCTTATATGTGTCTGCACCCTGTGAAAGAGCCATAAGCTGATGACCGAGACCGATACCGAAGAGAGGAAGCTTGCCAAAGAGAGCCTTGATTTCCTCTGCAATTGCAGCACATTCCTTCGGGTCACCGGGACCCTCTGTGAAGATAACACCGTCAGCGCCAAGGGCAAGGATATCCTCCGCCTTGAAGTTATAGGGCATTACGCTGACCTTGCAGCCCATATCCATAAGAGTTACCTCAAGATTTTTGCTTGAGCCGAGATCCACGAGAGCAATGTGCTTTTTGATCTCTGTCTTGGGCAGATATACACTGACCTCTGTGCTGCCTGTATTCTTGACTGCGTCAACTATTTTATAGTTTTTAACCTCGTCAAGATTTGCAGGAACTTCGTCGCAGATAGCTGCATTCATGGTACCCTTGCTTCTGAGAATATTGGTAAGCTCTCTGGTGTCTACACCGTAAATTCCGGGTACGCCTTTATCCTTAAGGAACTTATCTATATCATATTCACAGCGGAAGTTGGCAGGCTTTTCGCACCACTCTCTTACAACATAACCGCTGAGCTTACTCTCACCGATGAAGTCGCTTTCAATAATGCCGTAGTTGCCTATCATGGGGAAGGTCTGAAGCACTATCTGACCGTAATATGTGGGGTCTGTGAGAGTTTCAATGTAGCCTACCATATTTGTGTTGAAGATAAGCTCACCTATACTCTCCTTCTCAGCACCGAAGCCGTAGCCTTCAAAAGCAGTGCCGTCCTCAAGCACAAGATAACGTTTTTTCATTCGTAACACCTCTTTTTCACACAGGGTGTGAATCCTTTCCGTTATATTTTATTTAATCAGTCTTTCATACATTTGACAAGCACAGCCTTCTGAGCGTGAAGTCTGTTTTCAGCTTCATCAAAAATCTGGTTTGCATGCTCTTCAAGTACTTTGTCTGTAATTTCCTCGCCTCTGTGAGCAGGCAGACAGTGAAGCACCATAACATCTTCATTTGACACTGCAACTACGCTGTCGTTAATCTGATAATCCTTGAATATCTTCTTTCTTTCCTCAGCTTCGCCTTCCTGACCCATTGATGCCCAAACGTCAGTGTAAAGTACATCTGAGCCTGCAGCAGCCTCGAGAATGTTATCGGTACAGATAAAGTCGCCGTTTTCCTTAGCCCATGCCATAATTTCACTGTCGGGCTGATATTCCTTCGGGCAAGCAATTGCTACGCTCATACCGGTTTTGATACCGCCCACGATAAGGCTGTTTGCCATATTGTTACCGTCGCCTATATAGCAGAGCTTCTTGCCCTCAAGTGAGCCTTTATATTCACGGATAGTCTGAAGGTCAGCAAGCACCTGGCAGGGATGGCAGTAGTCTGTAAGACCGTTGATAATGGGAATTGAACCATACTCTGCAAGAGCTTCAACCTCTTCCTGATCGAAGGTTCTTATCATGATGCCGTCAAGGAAACGTGAGAGAACCCTTGCTGTGTCCTGTACGGGTTCGCCTCTGCCTATCTGTAAATCTCTTGATGAAAGGAACATAGCCTGACCGCCAAGGTCATACATACCAACCTCAAAAGAAACTCTTGTTCTTGTGGATGATTTTTCAAAAATCATGCCGAGGGTTTTACCCTTTAAGATGTGATGCTCAATACCTGCCTTTTTCTGAGCCTTAAGCTCATCGGCAAGGTCAAGGGTTTCAAGAATTTCTTCCTTTGACCAGTCAAGCAATTTGAGTAAGTGTTTCATTGTTATCTATCTCCTTTTGCGCCGAAACCACGCAACTTAATTTATTTAAGCATAATAATCCAGCTTATTTAAATAATTATACAATATAAGTGAATATAAATCAATAAACTTTGAGCAAAAAAATAGTGAGCAACTTAAAAAAGTTACTCACAAATAAAGTCAATATCACAAATATAAAGCTGAAAAGGAAAAATTGAAGAACACTTGTTTTGCGCAATAGCTGTCATACACATATCCTTCACCTTCCTGAGCCGTTTTTATCTGCGATAGTATAGCACAAGAAAAATGAAAAATCAAGAGGTAAAACAGAAAAATTTCAGGAAGTTATATCCACTGTAAATTAAACACGAAAGTGTTTATTTATGAAAAGGATACAGGCTCTACGCTTTTATCGGCAAAGGCATTTCCTGAGGGTGAAGGCTCAGACATACTGAAATACATTTTCGCCGCTTTTGTTGTGCCGAAATCACGGTTTGAACCGGTTGTCTGCACCTTATTGAAGGCTTCGCGAAACATTGCGTTGTGTGCTTCCTCACGGTTGAGAAGGAAATCAATGGTTTCCCTAACCTTTTTATCGTCAATCTGTCTGTAAAGATATTCATAGACCACCTTCGCTCTTTGCTCGGAAGCAATATTAGAAAGAAGATCGGCGCAAAGGTCACCTGTCACTGTTACATAGTCAGCATTCCACGAATAACCCGAAGCATTTATGAGACCAGGATTAAGTCCGAGAAGAACATGGCTTTGTATCTCCCCTGCCGGTACGGACAAAGCATCAACATTATGACCGTTCAGAAGATTGATAGTCTGTGCCACCATTTCCATGTGGCCCAGCTCTTCGGCTGCAATATCGAGGAACAAATCCTTGATTTCCGGATCTTTAATGCGAAAGCTCTGAGAAATATACTGCATTGCCGCCTTGAGTTCACCGTTTGCACCGCCTAACTGCTCCTGCAAAAGAGCTGCATACTGCGGATTGGGTCTTTCAACTTCTACCGGATGAAAAAGCATTTTTTCGTGTTTAAACATAAATTTCAGCCTCACTTTCGGTATTAGTATCAGCAATTTAAATGCGATTATGCATGCAGGAAAATTCGTCTTAGTGCTTGACAATAAAAGCTCATTGATATATAATTAGACGCAATGAAATGCCGGTGTGTTGGAATTGGCAGACGAGGCGGACTCAAAATCCGTTGGTAGCGATACCGTGCGGGTTCGACCCCCCCCACCGGCACCAGAAAAGAAAACACCTTTTGTCTACCGGACAAAAGGTGTTTCTTTTCAATGAAATAAATCCCTTGCGGATTTGTGAAATAACGCTACGCGTTATGAAATAGCTGACGCTATGAAATACGCTGCGGCGTATGAGGGATTTATTTTATTTCACATTTTGCCAACAAGGCAAAATATTTCATAATCCGAAGGATTATTTCATATTGCGTAGCAATATTTCATTTGATATGTTATAATATTCGTAGAGGTGAAGAATGTGTTTGTAAAAGTTAATTACTTTGGATTTTTCCCCTTGGGTTCGGATGTTTGCTATAATGATGTGAAGATTATGCAGACGCCTTGGGAAGAATACAAATTTCCTGTTTTTGTATTTGGAAAAAAGCAAACTGTAAGCCCTTGCTTCGCTAACGTTTTAAGGTAAACATCGCATCATTGCGAGTGAAACAAGCAACATCATTATGCAAAGCATAACATCATATCGCCAACGACGATACATCATTTAAAACTATGTATCATAAAATATACAAAGTGAGGAAATAATATGACTTGGGATTTCATGTTCTTTTTTAACAGCGCGCTGCTTGGTGCAGGTCTTGCAATGGATGCCTTCTCCGTTTCCCTTGCCAACGGTCTCAATGAGCCGACAATGAAAAAAGGCAGACTCTTTTCTATGGCAGGTGTTTTCTCCTTCTTTCAGTTTATGATGCCTTTAATCGGCTGGCTGTGTGTACATACCTTAGCTGAATATTTCAGCGCCTTCGAGAAGTTTATTCCATGGATTGCTCTCATACTCCTTTGCTTCATCGGAGGTAAAATGCTTATTGAGGGTATTAAAAGCAAGGACTGTCAGGGTGAAGACTGTCCTAAGTCTCGTGTAGCCTTAGGCGCACTTATGCTTCAGGGTGTTGCCACCTCAATCGATGCACTTTCCGTTGGCTTCACCATTGCGGAGTATGATACACTCCACGCTTTTGTCAGCTGCCTTGTTATCGGCGCTGTTACCTTTGCTATATGCGCCGCAGGTCTTGTCATAGGCAAAAAATTCGGCACAAAGCTTGCAGGCAAAGCCGGAATTTTAGGCGGAGCAATACTTATTTTTATTGGCATTGAAATATTTGTAACCAATCTCTGTAAATAATATTTGCTATTTACAATTTACAAATTACAATAATAGAGAACGCCCTGCAGGAGTTGATCCTGCAGGGCTTAGTACATTCTTATCAGTGGTGGTCACACTTAGCATCGGGATTAAAATTAAGTTCACCCTTGAGGAAGGCTTCAACAGCTTTGTCAGCACTGCCTGAAACACCGGCATAAATTTCAATTCCCTTTTCTTTGAGAGCTATCTTTGCACCGTCACCGATACATCCGCAGATAAGCACATTGGTACCTATAACCTTTAAAAGACCAGCCATTGAAGCGTGACCGCTGCACATTGTAGCCATGACCTTACTGTCTGTTACTTGAGTGCTGTCACAGTCGTAGATTTTTATCTGCTTAGCGTGACCGAAGTGTTCAAAAACATTTTCGTTTTCATAAGTTACTGCGATTCTCATATATATTACTCCTCCTTATTTATTAATAAGTTTCACGGTATAACCTTCAAAGCTGAAGGTGTGATAAGGCGTTTCTCCCGTTTTCGGCACATAATCCGAGGATATAATTTGTGACGAACACTGAGCTATAAGCTCATATCTCTCATCGCTGAAATTCGGAAAGCTGTCTGCTCTTGTTCTGACTATAAGGTTATTTTCATTTATATTTTCCTGCTGATGTCTGAGTGCCGCATCGGGTTCATTATCGAGAATGAAAGATGTATAACTTTCATTTCTGTCATTATATCTGAGCACAGGGAACATTGCTCTTGATTTTACGGTAATGTCTTGCTTTATAAATTTATCAGTTGCGCTGCAGTCGTGAAGAAGCACAAGAACCTTACCCATTGTGTCACCCAGAGAAAGCCACCCATCAGCTTCACGCATTTCTTTGAAGGAGGCATAATCCCCCATCATATCAGCAGGTGTGAGAAGCACCTCGCCCATAACCTCTCTGACAAGGGCGTCAAGCGCGTTGGCATAGCTGAGATTAAACCCTCTCATACCACCTATGGGCGGTACCATTCTTTTTGGCTCAATTATAATTGACACCGGAAGATGACCCGGATTATTAACCGACCAAAGCTTAACCTCTTCAAGGGCACCTTTAAGGTCATAACAGTTTGACACATTATCAAGATAAGGCATATGAGACACTGCAAAGCTTATTTCGTCACCTGCAACGGTTTCTATGTCAATTTCAAGATTTCTGATACCCGCCTCCAGCTGCTGTGTAAGGGTGTCGGCAGAAAAATCTACCGTCTCTTTACTTACTATGCCGAAGGTAACCACATCAAGGGCATCATAGAGTTTTTTATACTCCTGTGTTGCACCGCTTTTATAGCTGTTGTGAGTGCCGAGAAAAGCTACCTCATTAAACTTAACACCTGAGGAAACAGCATCGTCAATATCGAATGAGGCAAATTTACTTTCATCGCAAGGCACATAATTTTCGTTATAATATTCCTCTTTCAGGAACCTCATATGTTCCTGCTGAAAGGCAGTATTTTCATCAATCTGCCTGTGTCCTGCCGAAAGCGACAAAGGCAACAGTACAAGAAGAATAGCAACAAGAGAAAGCACAGCTCTTACAGGACCGTATCTGAGAATCCATGACACAAAATCATCTCCTTTTTTTAAATATTTTATCACTTTTAACTTTGCGTGTCAAATAATATAAGCACATTTTTTCGCCAATAATAAATTTAAAATATTAAACAAGAGGTTAATTATGGATAATTTTTTCAGCAACAGCGGCAAGAAAATTTCATGGGTACAGATTTTATTTTTGCTTTGTATAGCGTTGCTTGCTGCCTGCGATTTTGTTGTTTTATCCTCAGGTAATATAGAGAAAATCGGCATACCTTTATTTATTGTGGGTGCAGTAACTATCTTTATTGCTGCAATTAAAAAGAGTAGCCTGAAAGGCAGGTTGTGGCTTCTTTCTGACGGCGCTGTAACAACCGTGCTGTCAGTATTGCTGTTATCAAGAAAAACAAGTCCCCTATATTTTGCAATGTGGGAAATGTCCCTTGGCGCATTCAAAATAGGCGAAGCGTTTCGGTTAAAAATCGAACTGTCAGACAACAGCCGCGGATTTTTATATATAGGCATAGCCGAAATTGTATCGGGTATAGGTTTTTTAACAAGATCCGCAGACCATCCTACAGAGCTTGCCATAGCAATCGTGATAACCTTCTCCATTCAGATGAGTGCCTATGTGTTGCGATATTATCTCTACCCGCTGATGACGGAAGATTAATTGCAAAGCGATATAAAAAAAAGAGTATTCACAGGACACAAGTGCCTTATGAATACTCAAAATGGTCGGAGTGACGGGACTTGAACCCATGGCCTCTTGGTCCCGAACCAAGCGCGATACCAAACTTCGCCACACCCCGAGGACTTTAGTATTATACACGAAGCAGATATAAAAATCAACTGTTTTTAAAAAATAATTCCATTAATCTTTACTGGTTTAACAATCGCCAATACTCACCTTTCGGCGGGTATTTTTTTGTTTAAATCACAATTTTGATAAAAATATTGAACATCACAGAAATTTGTGTTATACTGAAAGAGCCAAACTAACTTAATATGTGACAACCAAGGGTGTAATTTATCTTTTTTTACGGGATAAGTCTATCCTTTTGCGCCAAACTTAACATTATAGAATTTGTTAAAAATGCAAGTTCCTTTTATGTTGAGTTTGGTTACACCTGTTTCACATAAGTTAGTTTGGCGACTATCGGAGTTTGCGTTTTTGGTGCGCTTGCTTCGGTTGGCGCACTTTTTTATTTTGTGGAGTGAAATTGTGCAGACTTGTAGAGAGGAGAGAATATAGAAGAAAACACACTCCACAAAAACGTGCCACAACGCATAAGAATTGCGGTGCAGAATTATATCACAAAATAAAGAAACTTTTATGAAACGTATTTTATTAAAAAAGAGGTATTTAACATGGGTAACTTAGAAAATATTGGAATGATTTTAATGTTAATTAGTATTCCTGCATTTATAATCGGCTTAATAGTATTAATAGTGCAAGCAATAAGAAAGAAAAAGAAGAAACCTGCATTGTTGATAATGCTTATTTCTGTTATTATGCTTGCAGGTGGTTTTCTTTTACCAATTGGCGGATACATAGCCGAAGAGATACCAACAAGTCCAGCAAAATTTTCAGAGGACGAAATTGAAGCTGAACTTGAAGATACTGTATGGGCAGATGCAAGCGTATATTGTATGTTTGAGTATAAGGATGTAAAACATGTATCTACCAATATATCAACAATAAGAAACGACGGCGATATATACCATGTTTACGGCAAAGTAACAATACAAGATAATTTCAATGATAAATATTACGGAAATTTTGAAGGAACTTATCGCTTAACCGGAAATGAATTCAGCAAAATAGAACTTAACATTGAAACACCAAGAAAGGGTTAATTATTTTTTATAATGTAAAGCGGAAGTAATTCCCGCTTATTATGTATTCGCAAAGGTACATCTACAGTAAGTACTCACCTTACGGTGGGTACTTTTTTATACAGGATAATAAAACAGCCCTGCAAGAAAATCCTACAGAGCTAAGTCTTAATATGTTCTGCTGTCTGTTACTCCCCTCTTCGGCAGAGTACGGCGCAATTCCGCATTCCTAATTCATAATTTCCCGTAAGGGCAAACCTTCATGCAAATTCCGCATACCGCTCCCCTGCCAATGTGCTTAAAGTGATTTTTCATATAGTTGCTGCACTTCTCGGGGTCAAACATATACTCTCTGTCACAGCCTACCTGCCATGTGTTGCCGGATATAGCTCCGCCGGGACAAGCCTTGACGCACTTATCACACCCACTGCACAAATCGAGCGGTACAACATCACTGACATCAAACTCACAGTTTGTGAAAATGCTTCCGAGGCGCACATTGGCACCGTAGTCTTTATGCAGAAACATTGAGCTTTTGCCTATGGAGCCGAGACCAGAAAGTGTGGCAACCTTCTTGTGGGAGTATCTGCCCTTGTAATTCCAACCGTCCTTGTTTATGCTCTGTGAGGCGGCAACGGTAATGTATTTATAGCCTCTGCTCTGCAGGAAAAGTCCTGCCTTGAGAAGAAGGGAATCGATAAAGGCATTGACACTGCGATAGTGGTTGAAGTAGGTGTGGGTAGGCTCTGCACCGATTTCGTCAACGATGTTTTCGGAAAGGCGCACAATTATGCTGACACCGTAACAACACTCGCCGAAATCTCCGTCATCAATTTTGCAGAAGCCCACATCACTTGCACCCTGTGATATGAGGTACTCTTTTAATTCGTCCTGAATTTTCATTGCTACTCCCCTTTTAGATGTCTCCGCAGCCGAACATTTTTATGCACTGCTCAATTTTGCTTTCATCACTGTTTTCAAAGGAAATCATACCCTCGGTTTCACTGTCCGTAAGCAGCTCTCTTTCAGCGAGTAATCTCTGACACTGCTTTGCCGCACCCATTGAGCCTTCAAAAACAAGGACTTCCTCACCTAAAATTTCCTGAATAGGCTTTCTTGCAAAGGGAAAGTGAGTGCAGCCAAGCACAACTGCATCCACCTTGTGGTCTGCATAGGGTTCAAGGAGCCTTTCGAGATATTCACGGCAATCCTCGCTGTCTGCCTCGCCTCTTTCAACGAAGCCTACAAGCTCGGGGGCGGGCAGCTTTATAAACTCTGCTTCATCGTCAAAACGTGCCATAAGCTTATTGAATTTCTCTTCTCTGAGAGTGAGGTTTGTGGCAAGCACAAGCACACGGGGCCACTTTGACGAAAGAGCTGCAGGCTTTATTGCAGGCTCAAGACCCACAAAGGGATAGTCGGGATATTTCTCTCTCAGGTACCCTGCCGCCGCACTTGTAGCTGTGTTGCAGGCAATAACAACGCTCTTCGCTCCCCTTTTCATGAGAGCTTCAACAGCATTTACGGTAAGGTCCCTGATTTCCTCCTTGGTCTTTGTGCCGTAGGGAGAGTTGGCTGAATCGCCGAAATATATATAGTTTTCATTGGGCATTATGCGGTGAAGCTTTTTGAGCACCGTTATGCCTCCCATACCTGAATCAACAACAGCAATGGGACTTTCTTTTGTTATCATATTTTTCACCTTGATTCTTCTTGCAATCAAAGATTGCATATCGAGTTTACCGTCAGGTAAACATATCGAGCCATCGGGCATATCGCGTTGTCGCAGACAACATATCGAGGACACGGCATGCCGTGTCCCTACGATAATTATTAATGATTATGCCCTCGTCGGGCAGGTGCTACTTTTCCTTGCGAGGAAAAGCAACCAAAAACGCGTCACCGCTTACGCTCTGTGCCACTTAACACCCTGAGGTGTGTCTTCAAGCACGATTCCCTGAGCCTTGAGTTCGTCTCTGATACGGTCAGCCTCTGCCCAGTTCTTTGCCTTTCTTGCATCGTTACGAGCCTGAATGAGAGCTTCAATTTCGTCATCAAGGCTCTTTTCAGCATTTCTGTTATAGAGAAGACCGAGAACATCCATAAGCTCGTCGAATACCTTTATAGCATATTCAACAAGTGCCTTTGACTGAACGCCGTCATTTACATTTAAGTTAATTTCTTTTACAAGCTCGAAGACAGCACCAAGAGCCTCACCTGTGTTCAGGTCGTCTTCCATAGCTTCAATAAACTTGTCTTTCTTAGCGTCGATTGCAGCAATGATTTCTGCATCCTTTTCACCTGCTTCTTCTGCTGCATTCTTGAGAGCAAAGTCCATATTGTTACGGCAGGTGTAAAGTCTTTCAAGTGAAGCCTTGCACTGCTCAATAGCATCGAAGCTGTAGTTGATGGGGCTTCTGTACTGACATGAAATCATGAGGTAACGGATAGGCTCATAGCCATACTGATTTGCAACATCACGCACTGTGAAGAAGTTGCCCAATGACTTTGACATCTTAACCTTGTCAACGGTGATGAAGCCGTTATGCATCCAATATCTTGAGAAGGGTGCAGCGTTGCAGCATTCACTCTGAGCAATTTCGTTTTCGTGGTGCGGGAAGATAAGGTCCTGGCCGCCGCAGTGAATGTCGATAGTTTCACCGAGGTAGCGTCTTACCATAGCTGAGCATTCAATATGCCAACCGGGTCTGCCGTGACCCCAGGGTGACTCCCAATAGGGCTCACCGGGCTTTGCACTCTTCCAAAGAGCGAAATCCATAGGCTCACGCTTCACTTCACCAACGTTGATTCTTGCACCTGCTTCAAGGTCTTCAAGAGGCTGATGTGAAAGCTTGCCGTATTCGGAGAACTTCTTTGTGCTGAAATAAACGTCGCCGTTTGCTTCATAAGCGTAGCCCTTTTCAATAAGAGTTGAAACGATGTCAATAATTTCACCGATGTTTTCTGTAGCTTTAGGATGTGTTGTAGCCTCACGGATATTCATACCCTTTGCATCTACCCAGAATTCCTCGATATATTTTTCGCTGATATCCTTGAAGGTTACGCCTTCTTCATTTGCGCGGCGGATAATTTTATCGTCGATATCGGTGAAGTTCTGAACGAAATTAACCTTGTTGCCTCTGTATTCAAGGTAACGGCGCATTACATCAAAAACGCAGAGAGGTCTTGCGTTGCCGATATGGATGAAATTGTAAACTGTAGGACCGCAGGCATAGATTTTAAATTCGCCCGGAGTAATAGGGATAAGCTCCTCTTTGTTTCTTGAAAGTGTGTTAAAAATTCTCATGAATTTTCCTCCAATTCTTTTATTTTCTTTTCTAATTTCTGAATTTTATATTGAAGTCGGCAAAGCTCCTGTGACACAGGGTCAGGCATATGAATATGGTCGAGCCTGTCAACTTTTTTACCGTTTTGCTTGACAACCCTTGCAGGTGAGCCGACAGCCGTGCAGTTTTCGGGAATCTCATTTAGTACCACCGAGCCTGCGGCTACATTTGAATTGTCTCCAATTTTAAAGGGTCCAAGCACCTTTGCACCTGCACCCACAAGCACATTATTGCCTAGGGTGGGGTGTCTTTTGCCGCTGTCTTTACCCGTACCGCCCAAAGTGACACCCTGATAAATAGTGCAGTCGTCACCGATGATTGCAGTCTCACCGATAACTACACCCGTACCGTGGTCGATGAAAAAGCGTCTGCCTATTTCGGCACCGGGGTGGATTTCTATATTGGTTTTCTTGACGCAGTGCTGAGAGATTGCACGTGCCAGGAAAAACATCTTGTGTTTATAGCACCAATGGGCGCGTCTGTAGCTTCTGACAGCCTTATAGCCGGGATAAAGCAGCATAATTTCAACATTGCTTCTTGCTGCAGGGTCACGGTCTTTGACACACTGCAAATCCTCTTTTAATCGTTCAAACATAAAAATTATCACCTTATAGTAAGTAAATTATAAATTATCAAGGTCAGACTTTAACACCTCAATATATCTGTTTGGTGCAAATAGCGTATCGGTTGTTTCATCAATTTTTGACATCAACTCATAGGTATCAACATCAAATTGCAGATGTTCCTCTTCTTCAGGCAGTTCATTTCTGGCAACGCAGATAAATTCACCTTTTTCCCAATCTATACAAAAGCTTTTAACCATTGCTGTTGCATCAGAGACATCAAAAAAAGCTTCTTCCCTTTCTTTAAAAGCCTCACATATTAATTCAAACAAGGCTTCTTTACCAATTTTTATAATGCGATATTTATCATCGGGTATTCTTTTCTCTTTAGCCACAATATCACCTTCATAAACTCTCATCTATCTCAAACCCACTCGGCGGGAAGAATTTAACCGTCTCAATGGGTGTTCCCCGCATTCCCAATTCCGAATTAAAAACGCCCCCGGTGCCGTAAGCACCAGAGGCGTGTAACGCGGTTCCACTCTGATTTATTACTCTGAGGCAACATAATTATTGCCCTACCGTTAACGCCGGTATACGCCCGAAGATACTCGATATCTTTCCCCACGGGTGCTACAGGGTGCATTTCATCACGTCTTCAACGAGGCACTTTCACCTTGCAGCCTCTCTCTGAGAAGAAGAGAATGTGATTACTTCTCCCTTTTATCACATTTCGATATTATAGTATATTATATACAACAACAGAAAGATTGTCAACACTTTTTTATATAATGGGAAAGTTTCTGCAGGGGCGGGCGGCTCCATTAAAATCGCTTTGCGATTTTACGGCTACAACGTAGCCGACCCGAACGAAGTTCGGGTATGGAGCCGCCGCCCGATTTATTTAAAATTATATTTGTTTTCATCAAAAAACTCCTGATATACTCTTACACACTCAAGTTCTGTCCACTTGCGCGTTTCCACAGGATTTGAGTCTATATCATATATTCTTGCACCTCTCAGTGAAAGCAAGAAAGGCGAATGAGTAGATATTATAAACTGGCAGCCGTGATTTCTCACTGAGTCCTCAATAAAATATTTAAGTTCCAGCTGATTTGAGGGTGAGAGACTGTTTTCAGGCTCGTCAAGCAGATATAAAGCATCGTCAGTTATGCTGTCAACAAAAAGAGCTAATGAGCTTTCGCCGTTGGAACGCTCCTGAATATTTCTGATTAAACGGGAACGTAAAAACTGTGATTGAGATTTCCTTTTGTTACGGGCATCGGATACTCTTTTCCAACGTTCATAATCATCCAATCCGTGAAGTGTAGTATCGGCATTATCACTGTTGCTGTCAAGCCACTCTCTCAACAGATCTTCTCTTTTATCATCTATTCCGTTATTTACACGGCGGATATCAAGAACTCGCTCAAAAACATCATCACTGGCAATTACACAACTGCTTAAAGACAGCGTTTTGTCTAATTCATAGTCGCAAAGCTCCACATAATCGCCGAAAAAATCACTTCGGTTAAAAGGTGAGCTTCTCTTAAGAGAGAGTTTCTCTGCAATAACATTAAGAATTGTGCTTTTACCACTGCCGTTATTGCCACATATGATTGTTATATCATTAAACTCAAAATCCTCAGGCAAGCCTCTTTGACGGAACATGCCAAAGGGATATTTTGTTGTGTAGCAGGTTCGTAAAGTTTTCGGGTTATGGCTGAAAAAATAATTTTCCTCCTGCTCCGGCGACGGAAAATGAAAAGTGCTTAAGTAAATCATCAAGCATCACTCCATTTCTTATAGATAACTATTCAAGACCACAAACTGTATCATTCATAATTTTTATATTGCCCGCCGCAAGGCATTCTTTTTCCCGCCGCGGTTGACCTCATCCGTCAGACCTTCGGTCTGCCACCTTCCCCTAAAAAGGGAAGGCAAAACGAATCAAAAACGCGTTGTTATATCAATTCAGCGTTTTCAATTTCAACAATGATTTCTCCTCCAAGGCTACCCTTGACGATACCCGTAACGAACTGACCCGCTACCAGCTCCTCTTCACTTGAGATAATAACCACAGTGTCAATGTCGGGAGCATCCATATAGCTTCTGCCGAAATAAAGCATCTCCTCTTCGTCAAAGCCGTCAACAATAACTGTCAGCTCTTTACCCGTAAGACTGTCGAGCTTATCTTCAAATATTCTCTGCTGATGAGAATTCATAATGCTTGCACGCTCGGTTTTGACGTCTTCGTCTATCTGGTTTTCCATCAGCGCTGCAGGAGTATCCTCTTCGGCAGAGTAAGAGAAACAGCCGTAGCGGTCAAATTTCATTTCATCGGCAAACTCGCAGAGGCTCTCAAAGTTTTCATCGGTTTCCCCGGGAAAACCAACAATGAAGGTTGTTCTTATAGTGATACCGGGAATCCTTGCTCTGAGCTTGTTTATTAAGGCGGTGAGGCTTTCTCTGTCGCCTCGTCTGTTCATTCTTTTAAGTACACTGCCGTCACAGTGCTGAAGAGGTATATCAATATATTTGCAGATTTTGCTTTCGACCGCCATGGTGTCAATAAGCTCGTCTGTTATCGATTCGGGATAGCAGTAAAGGGTGCGAATCCACTCTATGCCGTCTATCTTGCAAAGCTCACGAAGAAGCTCAGCGAGCTTTAACTCACCGTATAAATCAATGCCGTACTTGGTGGTATCCTGAGCCACAACTATAAGCTCCTTCACTCCGTTTTCGGCAAGGGACTTTGCCTCGGCAATGATGTTTTCCATTTCACGGCTGCGGAATTTGCCTCTGATTTTGGGAATTGCACAGTAGGTGCAGCAATTGGAGCAACCCTCGGCAATTTTGAGATATGCATAGTGAGGCGGTGTAGTGAGAAGTCTGTCACCCTCTAAGGGCAGTGACAGCTTGGGCGGGAAAAGGTTTACCTTTTTTTGCTTCATTACCTCGCGACAAACAGACACAATATCTCCGTTACCGCCGATACCTACTACAGCATCAACCTCGGGGATTTCCTTCATAATTTCGTCTTTATAGCGCTGTGCAAGACATCCGGTGACCACAACGGCACCCACCATATCCTCTTCTTTATACTGACAGACCTCCAAAATGGTGTCGATTGCTTCTTTTTTTGCGTCACCTATAAAACCGCAAGTGTTGATAATCACAATATCAGCCTCAATGTCACCGACTATTGTGAAGCCTGCATCGTTAAGGCGTGAAAGAAGCATTTCGCCGTCAACTTGATTTTTTGGGCAGCCTAAAGATATCATTCCAACTTTAATCATACATATTATCTTCCAATTCTGTATTTTCACTGATTTTTCTCAGAGCATCTCGGATTTCGCCGTAGGTGTAGCCCATACGAAGAAGGCCGTTCACAGTTTTTTGCAGACCCTTTTCATCGCCGAGATATCTGCCGTATTTTCGCTCAATGAGGCCTACCAGTTCATCTTCATCAAACTCGGTTTCACCGAGGACTTCGCTTATAATATCCCTGTCTATGCCCTTGCGGAAAAGCTCCTGCTCAATGCGTTTCCTGCCGTACTTTTTAAGACAGTGCAATTCTCGGGTAAAGAGCCTTGCAAAGCGTTCATCGCTGACATAACCGCCTGCTTTGAGCCTTTCGATTGCCTCGTCGGCTCCGTCTTTATAGCCTTTGAGTGAGAGCTTGTCTTTCAGTTCCTTCTCGCTGTGGTCGCGCCTTGCAAGCAGAGAAACAGCATAATTATATGCTCTTCTTACAGTTACAGTTTCACGAAGCTCATTGAGTTCGTCTTCGTCAACTTCTTTTCCGTTATATATGCCAAGGGACATAAAATATGCTTCGTCGACGGTAAAACTGTACTCACCGTCGACTGAAATGTGAATCTTATCCTGTTTTCCTTTTTTATACGTCAGTTTCATTATTCGTCATCATCGTCAACAAGAATGTCTATTTTAGCTCTTACGGAGCTTGCACTGCGTCTTGCTACGCTCTTGGGAGCCTCTGCAGCAGGTGCTGCTTCGGGTTTACCTTTTCCCTGAGCTGCATTTTTTTCCTGCATAAAACGGTCTCTGACCTTCTTATCAATTTCTTCACGCAATGAGTCTTCTCTTTTAAGCAGAGCCTTTACATTATCTCTGCCCTGACCGAGTCTTGTTTCGCCGTAAGAGAACCATGCGCCGCTCTTATTGATGATATCAAACTTAACTGCAAGGTCAACTATTTCACCTTCACGGGAAATGCCTGTACCGTACATAATATCAAATTCGCCCTCTTTGAAGGGAGGTGAAACCTTATTCTTGACTACCTTAGCTCTCGTTCTTGCACCGATAAATTCATTGCCTGCACCCTTGAGCTGTTCTGTTTTTCTGACATCAATTCTCACTGAGGAATAGAACTTTAGAGCACGGCCGCCTGTTGTTACCTCGGGGTTGCCATAGATAACGCCAACCTTTTCACGAAGCTGGTTGATGAAAATAACAAGAGTGTTTGACTTTGCAATAACTGCAGTGAGCTTACGAAGAGCCTGGGACATAAGTCTTGCATGCAGACCCACATGGCTGTCACCCATTTCGCCTTCAATTTCAGCTCTGGGAACAAGAGCCGCAACAGAGTCCACAACAATAATGTCAAGAGCGCCTGAGCGGGCAAGTGCTTCTGTAATTGAAAGAGCGTCCTCACCGTTATCGGGCTGTGACACAAGAAGAGAATCAACATCAACGCCTATGCCTTTTGCATAAACAGGGTCGAGAGCGTGTTCGGCGTCTATAAATGCTGCCTCGCCTCCTGTCTTCTGAGCTTCAGCTATACAGTGAAGGGCAAGAGTTGTTTTACCTGATGATTCGGGACCGTAGATTTCAACTATTCTTCCCTTGGGAAGTCCGCCTATACCTGTTGCAAGGTCAAGGGAAAGTGAGCCTGTTGAAATAGCCTCAACATTCATTTCCGTATTCTGTCCGAGACGCATAACCGCACCTTTACCGTATTGCTTTTCAATCTGAGCAAGAGCTGCATTGAGCGCACTGTTTTTATCTGCCATGGATTTCGTCCTCCAAATCGTACAAATGTTCGTTTGATAGCATTATACTACAATTAAATTAAAAAATCAACAGTTTTTATAAAGAAATAAAGTTAATTCAGTCCAAAAAATGTCACTTTGCTCTCCCGATTAAATTATTTATATAACGGTTAAACCGCGGATAAAAGGCTTTTACAAATTACCTCAAAAAAATTTATTTTTTTCACAAAAACACTTGCATTTTATTTTGATTTCTGCTATTATATACCCTGCTTATGTAGTTTAATATATTTAAGGAGGTGCGACACATGGCAAAATGTGATTTCTGCGGCAAGGATGTATCCTTCGGCATCAAAGTATCCCACTCACACAGACGTTCAAACAGAACATGGAAACCCAACGTAAAGCGCGTAAAGGCTATCGTTAACGGCTCTCCCAAGAGAGTACACGCTTGCACTCGTTGCTTACGCTCAGGCAAGGTTACTCGCGCTATCTGATTATAGGATATTGATGAACACAGAACTTCTCTTTACGAGAGGTTCTTTTTCATTTTATAAGGTGAGTTGGCGGTGGGGCGGCTCCATTAAATCGCCTTAAGCGATTTTACGGCGGTCTTCGGCCGCCGACCCGAATTTTATTCGGGTATGGAGCCGCCCTCACTACCCTCCTGCACAGACAAACTTATCAGCCTGCCTTCCCCTCTTGAGGGAAGGTGCCACGGCAACGCCGCGACGGATAAGGAAGATAATCACCACATCTGCTCTTATCTCACATTCTCTTTTGCGGTGACAAAAACAAATGCAGCCGCAGACTGACCCGCGACCGCAATTTTGCATTTTCACTTTGCACTCGCCGTGCAGGCATCGTCACTGAAGCGCCGCCGGCGGAAGATTCCCCCACAGTGTGGGGGAAATCACCTGAGAGGGGAAGGCAAACCAAAACGCGTTGTTGCTATCATACCATACCTAAATATTCCTCAAGGCAAAGTCCGCTGTTTTTAATTTTCTCAGCGTGTTCAACACCTACAAATCTCCAGTGCCAGGGTTCGGGAATAATATCCGTCACGCTCTGTTTTTCGGCAGTGTACCTGAGAATGAAGCCGTATTCATGAGCATGCTCCGTGAGCCACTTATATTCCTTCTGATTTTTGAAGGTGGAGTTAGTGTTGCAGATATCCATGGCAAGACCTAAGTTATGCTCACTGGTACCGGGAGGCAGAATAACCGTTGCAGCCTTGGCGGCGGCAGCCTCTTTTGAAAGAGAGTACTGTGACATATACTGCTTAGTGAGATTATTATAGTTTCTCTGCTGTCTTGCATAGGAGCGATATCCTGAAAAAGGTGTAAGTATTATGCCGTCTTTTTTTGCCGCAGCATACATTTCATTATAATAAGGTGCTACACGGTAATCCATATAAACACCTGAGGAGGCAACCTCGGCCAGCTTCGGCACATAATCAGCGGGGATTTCACGCTTGGTGTTGACTACCACAAGATTCCAATCCTCACTCGTAGGGTCAACCAGTGTTCTGTTGCTGCTTACTCTGAAAGGCTCATTCGTTGTGAGATATTCACTGTAAATATAACATTCCTTGCCTTCAAAAAGCACTCTGCTCCAGCCGTTTTCACCCTTTGCAAGTCTTGTCACGCTGTTACCCTCGTGAAGTCTGCCCACCTGTTTTGCTTTGGTTGAAGCACCGTCTCTTACATTGACATCCCTTGTTGCCCAGACCTTTTCTTCCTTTTCCGTATAAACACTGTCGGTCTTTTGAGTTGTTGTCTGAGGCACTACCTGCTGAAGCTGAGTTGTGGTTTCAGTTGGAAGGGTAGTCGGTGCCTGTGTTGTGCCTTGTGTTGTACTCTGCCGTGACGTTGTAACGGTATTCTCTTCATTTGGGCTTGCAGTAAAAAATTTATCCGTTATATCACAGCCCGTAAAGCTCAGGCAAAGCACTGCCGCAGCAAAAAAAACAGTAACAAGCTTATATATATTATTTTTCATATAATCACTCTCTTTCGTGTGCAAATACAATATTATACCCAAAGAATAAAAAAGGCAATAGGAAAAGTAAAATCCGTCATCTTTCAGACGGATTTTAAGAAAAACTTAATTTTTTCGGGAAGTTTTATTTCTTTTGAGGAAATCTTATTATAAATGTATTGATTCCCTCTTCACTTTCAATTGCCACATTTCCGCCATGAAGGGAAGCTATCTGCTTTACCATAGTCAGACCTATACCGTGGCCCTTTACACTTCTGGTGCGGGACTTATCGCTCTTATAGAAGACATCCCAGAGCTGTTCTCTGTCGGCAGGGCTTATTTCCTTTCCGCAGTTGCTGACGGCAAAGGTATAGTAATCATTTTCACTATATCCCTTCACTTTCACGGCAGTGTAGGGAATTCTGTATTTTATGGCATTGGAAATATAATTATAAACTGCCCTTTCAACTAGAATTTCATTAGCGCAGATAACTTCTTTTTGGAAGCTTATATCAATGTCACTGTCACCGAATTCGTTTCTTATTCTTGCCCTGAGTTTATTTTCAAGATTGGCAGTATCAATTATTTCCATACGGCACTCATAGCCTTCGTCCTCAAGCTTTGACATATAAAGCAGCTCACCTAAAAGAGACTCAATAACATCACATTCCTCGAGCATAATGCTGCAGTACCGCTTTATTTTTTCATTATCCCCTACCACTATCTCAATATTTTCAGTGTAGCCTCTTATTGTGGTTACGGGAGTTTTCAGCTCATGAGATATATCTCTTATGAGCCTCTTTCTTCTTTCTACGTCTTTCTGAAGCTTATCAATACTTTTTTTAAGCTCGTCACTCATTTCGTCAATGCTGTCTGCAAGCTGACCTATTTCATCTTTACGGTTATAGCACAGCTTTTCATCAAACTGAAGCTGAGACATCTTCTTGGTCACCTTGCTCATTTTTTCCATCTGCTTTGTGAAAGGCCGTGTAAGCACACCCCATATAAGCGCACCCATAAGTATAATGATAATACCCATTGCGGTTATAACATAGGTTGCAATACGCACCTCCTGGTCTATACCTCTTACTACCTTGCTCATACATATAAAGGTAGTTTCGTCAATTTTTTCAATATAAACCACTCTGGCAAGGTTGTCTGTTTTATCCGTTATTTCACCGCTGAAAATGCCGTCTTTTTCCTTTTCGGCAGAGTACATATCAAACCACTCACCAAGCTGTGTCATCTTATATGAAGAGGGATAAATAACCTCACCGCTGTTAAGCAGTACCTCGCAGTTTTGCGTTATAAGGGCAGACTGTATATCGTGGGAGGAATCTATCATATCCATAGTGCGCTTGACATTGGTGGAGCCGCCCATATAAGCGTCAATAACAAGCTGAGCATAGTTTTCCATGCTGTATTTAGTATCATGGATGAATATCGGTCTGAGCATAGAACGAAAGCCTGTTATAAGCACGGCAACACACAGCAGAATACCCACAGTAAAAGCAAGCACAACCTTCAGTCGCAAGCTCTTTTTCATTTTTCAACTACCTCTGCATCAAAGCTGTAGCCCATACCTCTTATGGTTCTGATAACATAGCCGTAATCCTTAAGGGAGTGTCTTATCATTTTGATATGGGTGTCAATTGTTCTGTCGTTACCGTCATATTCATATCCCCATACCTTATCGAGTATGGTTTCTCTTGAAAGTGCATGTTTATAATTCTGCATAAGCAGCATAAGCAGATGAAACTCTTTTGTTGTCAGCTTTATGGGCTGACCGTCAAGGTAAGCTCTGCACTCACTTTTAATTAAGGTGATAGGTCCGCTGACAAGCTTTGTGTCAGTTCTTTCTTTATAGGTAGTTACAAGTCTTTTCACCCTCTCTAAAAGAACAGCACGCTTGAAGGGCTTTGTTATATAATCGTCAGCACCGCTTCTGATACCTCTGACCTCATATTCTTCATCGTCAAGAGCCGTAAGCATAATAACCTTCACATCATAATGGGTCTTTATGTAGGCAAGAGAGTCCCAGCCATCAATTTTAGGCATCATAATATCAAGAATAACTACATCTACATCGGGTACCATATCGAGAATTTCAATTGCCTCGTCTCCGTCAAAGGCATAAAGTGTCTCATAGCCTTCCATGGTGAAAATATCCACCATAAGCTCATTTATTCTTCTGTCATCATCAACAACTAATATTTTTGCCATATTTACACCTCCGTTAAGATTATTATATCATAAATCTTTCTTTGTTTTTAACCATTATATTATACCAATGTGAAATTTAAGTGAAATCCAAAGAAAATCCAAGAAAAAAATCCACCTGAACCATTGGAACAGGCAGATTTGAACTGCAATTAAATAATATATTTCTATCGCCCTCGCCGGTCGGACGTTACTTTTACTGCCGCGTAAAAGTAACCAAAACGCGTTGATGTTTATACCTTATTCCGCAGCTGCAGCTTCTCTTTTTGCTCTGTTTTCAGTAACAATCTTGGTTACATTATCCATAAACTCACCGTGGAGCTTGAACTTGGTTGAGAAGATAATAAGTGAAATTACAAAGAGTACGGGTGGAATAACCGTAAGCATAATTGTAATTGCAAGCTTTGCACTCTGGGGGTTAGCGTTATGGAGTGAGCCGTCATATTTTGAAACACCAAGTGAAACAAAGAGAATAATTGTCTGAATGGTGTATGCCATCTTCTGAAGGAAGCCCTTCATTGAGAAGGTGATGGATTCAGCTCTGAAGCCCAGCTTAACCTCACCGTAGTCAACAACGTCAGCAAGGAAAATAGTCTGAGCAATAAACATTGAAGACATACCGATAGCACCGATGCAGTAGCAGATATTCATAATAAGGAATGCCTGAGTGAATGCACCGATAGCCATACCTGTATAGCCTACGGCGCAAAGAATAAGTGAAGTCTGATAAGCCTTGCGCTTTGACATAATCTTTGTCAGCACGGGAAGCATAAGAAGACCCACAACAGAGCCTACTGCCTGGCTTGTTGAGAAGGTTGCCTGCTTGTTGGGGTCGCCCACAACAACGTCGAAGTAATATGTTGCAACACCTGATGTCAGATACCAACCTGCATTTGAAATCATAGCAAAGAGCATAAACACAAGAAGCTGATCATTTGATTTGATAATTTCAAAAGTACGCTTGAAGGAGAATTTTTCTCCTGACTTAGTGGTCTGTGTTTCTTTTGTGGTGGCAACGCTGACACTTGAGAAGAAAACAAGGGCAATTGCACAGGCAAGTGCGCAGATGAAATAGCTTCGTTCATCGTGTACCTTTGTCATTTCACCGTTTTCACCGGGAGCTGTTGTAAGACTTACTGCTGTCATAAGAATGGGAGCAAGAATTGAAACTATACCCTGACCGAGACCTGAGAAAACTCTGGCAACTGTTGAAACGAGACTTCTTTCTTCAGGGTCGCTTGTGAAGGAAGGCACCATTGACCAATAGGGAATATCAGCAAGTGTGTTTGACATACCCCAACCTATATACATAACGGCTACATAAGCCATAAGAGCCGCACCTGTCAGCTTGAAGGGGTTGCTGAAAAGGAAGACGAGAACAATGGCATTGAGTATTGAACCGCGAAGAATCCAGGGACGATATTTACCCATTTTAGTGTGGGTGTTATCAACGATAGTACCCATCATGGGGTCGTTGATGCCATCCCAAAGACGCGCAATAGGTGTGAGAATAAGCAGGAATGATGCTTTCAGACCTAAAACGTCAGTGAGATATTTGGCGAGGAAGCTGTAAAACATTCCGTAGCTCAGATCAAGACCGATAGCGCCTACACCGTAGCCAAGCTTACTTTTGATATACTTGATTGAATTCATTTATTTTTTCTCCTTTCAGGATATGATTTACTTCTTTATTGTCCTTGTCGGACAAAGAGTTGCTTTTTATTCAAATTCAAGCGGATATAATCGGAGCTCTGCTCCCCGCAATTTTGCATTTTGAACTTTGCATTTTGCATTTATTTTGCCGCACAAGGCGAAATAACAGTTTTCAATTTTTTTTACATAAAAATCCAAACCGAAAGCAGTGAAGCGTTCCTTTGTGATATAAGGCGAAAAATCATAAGTAGAAAGTCCACCGGACAGTCCCTTACCCGTGAATTTAAGAATACTCTCTTTCAGCGCCCACATACGGATAAACACATCCGCCTTATTTTCACTGTCTTCAATGAGCTTTGTTTCATTTTCACAGTAGTTGCGTTTTGCAACCTTGGGATTATAGGGTCTTATTTCCTGAATGTCACAGCCTATCTCATCATCGGATACAGCCAGAGCCACAAAATCGGCGCTGTGGCTTATATTAAAGAAAAGCTTTTCGCCGCACACAAGCACAGGCTTTTCAGCGTTTTTATAATGCACCTGAAACTCTCCTACACCTCTTTCTTCAAGGGTACGGGAAAGAAGGAGCCTGCCCATGAGACTTTCTTTTCTTTTTGAAAGCCTTTCACCGTCAGTGCTGATAAAATGTGAGCTGACTTTTTCATATTCAGCCTGCACATAAAGGTCATCGAAGTCCGACAGTCTCAGGAAATAAACCTCAGTTTTCATATCTGCCGTCTGTTACAACCTGCACAGGCTCTGAGGGCATCATGATGAGGCAGACGATATACAGTGCAAGTCCGTAGCCGAACGCAAGAAACGCTATTGCAAAAATCAGTCTCACAATAGTTGCGTCAATGCCGAAGTAGTTGGCAAGACCTGAGCAGACACCTGAAAGCTTTTTGTCTCTGCCCTTCATAAGTTTTTTAGCAGGCTGTGAGGGTACATAATCAGCCGGTGCCTGAGGGAAAACAAGACTAAGCACAAAATAAACCACAAGCGCAGGAAACACTGCAGTTAAAAGTGAAAGGCACACAACGCCGATTCTGATAAGAGTGGGGTCAACATTGAGATAGTCAGCCACACCGGCACAAATGCCTAAAAGTTTTTTATCTTTGCTTAAATAAATCTTTTTCATGTTATTACTCCTTAATTTTATTAATGAAGCGAAGCTTCAATTCATGGCGAATCCAATTCATGACCGAAGGTCAATTCATGAAGCGCAGCTTCAATTCATGCCGAAGGCATTTCATGACCGAATGTCATTTCATTCTCTCATTGATTATTTCTTAGCTGCTGCCAAAGTATTTTTCATCAGCACTGCTATTGTCATAGGTCCGCAGCCACCGGGCACGGGGGTGATGTAGCTTGCCTTTTCTTTAACAGCTTCAAAGTCAACGTCACCGCAGAGCTTGCCGTTTGGAAGACGGTTGATTCCGACATCAATTACAACTGCACCGTCACTAACCATATCGGCAGTGATGAAATTCGCCCTGCCCACGGCGGCTATAATCACATCTGCATTTTTAGTGAAGGAAGCTAAATCCTTTGTCTTGCTGTGGCAGACAGTAACAGTTGCATTTCTTTCAAGCAGCAGTGCAGCCATAGGCTTACCTACAATGTTGCTTCTGCCCACAACAACGCAGTTCTTACCATCAAGGGGAATTTTATAATAATCCAGAAGCTCAATAACACCCATGGGAGTGCAAGGTGAAAACTCATAGTCACCGAGCCATATTTTGCCCACATTAACCGCCGAAAAGCCGTCAACATCCTTAGAAGGTGAAATTGCATCAATGACCTTCTTTTCGTCAATATGTTTCGGCACAGGCAGCTGACACAATATGCCGTGTACACTGCCGTCATTATTCAGCTTATCTATAAGGGAAAGAAGTTCCTCTTCACTCACATCTGAGGGAAGTGCATATTCAAGGGACTTTATACCGCAGACCTCACAGGCTCTTTTTTTGTTATTGACATAAACTCTTGAAGCGGGGTCACCCTCAACAATTATAACGGCAAGGCAAGGCTCTGTCCCCTGCTCTTTTAACTTGTCTGTCTGAAGTTTCACCTGCTCTTTGACATAGGCGGAAACCTCTTTACCGTCCATTATCTTATACATTTTCCTCCTCCTTTTCACTTTTGTCTATTTTCATTTTACCGCCCACAACTTTGACATTTTTTCTTTCGGCGCGTTCCTTTTTTCTCTGCTGCTTCTTTTCTTCAGCTCTGAGTTCTTTTTCTGTTTTAGGAGGGAAGTAATCCACACCCTCAATGGGCTTGGGATGTTTAGTGTACTTTATAAGAAGAGCCGTAAGCAACACACCGCAGACAAGAACTATACCAAAGGATAAAGCCTGGGAAACTCTTATTCCCGTTGAACCGATATAAAGGCTGTCTGTTCTCATTCCCTCAACTATCATTCTTTCAAGACCGTACCATAAACCGTAGGTGAGAAAAAGCTGACCGCTGAACTTACGGTACTTTTTGAGTATGATATAAAGCACGAAAAAGCCCAGGATACACCACACACTTTCATAAAAGAAGGTGGGATGCACATAAAGGTTGTTTTCGGCAATATGGGCAGGAATATCACTTACTCCTTCAAGACCGAAGGAGGCAGGATGTCTTTCGATATAATCAATAACCGTATCGCTCATCATACCGAAGTCTTTATAGGTGAAGGTGCCGAAGGCCTCCTGATTGGCGTAGTTGCCCCATCTGCCGATGCCCTGGCCTATAAGAAGGCTCATGCCTACCATATCAAGCAGGTTATAAAAGTTGAGCTTTTCAATTTTACACACAATAAAGGCAGCTGCTATACCGCCGATAATGCCGCCGTAAATGGCAAGACCGCCTTCCCATATCTTAGGTATTTCACTAAGGTGAAGGCTGTAATAATCCCACTTGAAGGCAACATAATAAAGTCTTGCGCCAACTATGGCACCAACAGTACCGAAAAGCAGCACATCTATCATTTTATCAAGATTGATTTTCCACACATAGGCAGTTCTTCCCCCGAAGAGAACAGCAAGAAGAAAGCCGAAGGCAATTATAGCACCGTACCAGCGGACTTCTGCAAAGCCCAGATCAAGCACCTTTGAAACGGTGAACTCCTGAGCTACGCCTGCAAATTTAACTAAAACTGTATCCATATATATTCACCTACCAAGTAAGCTGAGTTATTGCTATCATAACGGGCATGGTCAGAATCGAAATAAAGCTGACAAGAGCAACCGTCTTTGAAGCAGTGGCAGCATCTCTGCCGTAAATTGATGAGAACATAAAGGTATTATTGGCTGAGGGTACGCTGGCGGTAATAATAGCTGCAGTGAGCACTGCACCGCGAAGCCCCACAAGATAATAAGCGCCCATACATATAAGGGGAAGCACAAGAAGCTTCATCACAGCCGTGCGATATATCTTCTTATCAAAAAGCATTGTCTTAAGGTCAGTACGGGATAAATAGGTACCGAAAACAAGCATAGCTACGGGAGAGTTGAGAGCCGCAATATTTTCAACAGGCGCACTTATGAGATAAGGTATCTCCACACCCGTGAGGAATATAGGAAGTCCTATAACACAAGCGATAACACCGGGGTTGATAATTATCTTTTTCATATCGAGCTTAGTGCCTTCTTTGCTCATAAGCTTAACGCCGTGAGTGAAGGTGAAAAGGTTAAACACAACAGCACCGCCGGCACAGTAAAGTACGCCCTCGTCACCTAAAACAGCCTGAGCAAGAGGCAGAGCCATAAAGGCAACATTGCCGTAAATCGAAGCGAATTTATACACTGCATTTTTCTCGTCTTTTTTATTGCGGAAAGTGAGCATATTTATCACTATTGCAATCACATGGGTTGCCACCGCAAGAGCGAAGGCAGTGAAAAACTTGCTGACCGTATCAGGTGTAGCTTCAATTTTGATAAAGGAATTTATAAGGGTGCAGGATGCCACCACATAAAGCAGGAAGGTGACAACCTTTTTGGCAGTTTCTTCGGTGAAAATGCCCACCCTGTCCGAAATAAAACCAACGGCAACCATAATATAAAGCACTGCAACATTAGTTGCCGCCGTCATAAGATTACTTAAAAACAGTTCCATTTATAGTTATACCGCCGTTTCGTTTTCCGTCACAGCTTCGCTTTCAGGCTCCTGAGGCTTGTGACAAAGAATAAGTGTTACTGCAAAGAGCGCGAACACAAGATCGCAAAGATAGAAGGGATGCTGAGCGTTTATAAAGCCGCTGTTTATAAATGAGAAAACAAGTCGGGGTACGCTTGTAGTGAGTGCCAAAAGGGAAGCAGTGTAACCCAAGCCGAAAATTCTCCAGCGGAATCCGTCGGAATAAACGCCCGACACCACCTGAGCCATAGCCATAAAGAAGAATAGCATAGTGCCAATCATCAGCAGCTCTAAAAGAAGATCTGAGACCTCAACAAAGCTTATCTGACGAAGGAAACGGTGGATAAGTCTTGCGCCTGCCCACCAGACGGGCATAGTAGCAAGAAACTTTCTCTTTGAGGCTGCGGCAGTACCCTTGAGCATATCTTTAGCGAGAATGAAGAAAAACACGCCTGAGAAAAAACCGAAAACAGCCTGAAGAAGCATAGGTGCGGCACCTGAAGACATAAGGGATGTATAATTGCCTGAGGCTGAGCCGAGACTGCTGAAGCTTCCGCCGAAGCTCGAAAAGCTGTCAATAAAAAAGGCAACACCCATAATAGCACTTACCGTACCTACGGTTTTGTTTTCATTGTTATGGAAGCTGAGTTTTGCACAGTCGAGGCTTAAATATGACACACCGCAGAAAACAAGTGCTGAGAGAGCAAGCACACCGTAAAGGATAACCTTCACTGCATTACCGCCGGTATAAAAGCCTGTTTCAGGGTCAATGTGCTTTGCCATCTGAATAGCTCTGAGTATAACTGAAACTACAGCACCGCAGAAAAACAGTATGGAAAGGGGCTTTACACTGACAGGGAGCTTCTCTTTGAATTTAGATTCTCTCTTTTCTTTATTATCCTTACTCATCAGACTTCCTCCTTATCGTAAAATCTCTGATCAGAGGGTATGTAGTCACCGCTGCTCTTATAGTTTTCAATTCTTTCAGCCATAGGCACATACTTCTTGGGCAGAGCAATATTCTTATAAGCAGGGCGGATAATTCTGCCGCCTGAGATAAGCTCTTCAAGTCTGTGAGCAGACCAGCCTACTATTCTTGCCGTTGCAAATATGGGAGTGTAAAGGTCTTCGGGGATACGCAGCATCTTATAGATAAGACCTGAATAAAGGTCAACATTTGCACACATAACCTTGTTTTTACCCTTGACGCGTCTGAATACCTCGGGAGTGAGCTTTTCTACATTATTGATAAGCTCAAAATCCTTTTCAAAGCCGTATTTATAGGCAAATTCCCTTGCCTTTCTCTTGAGGATAACGGCTCTCGGGTCTGAGAGTGTGTAAACAGCATGACCCATACCGTAAACAAGACCGCTGCCGTCACCTGCCTGCTTTCTGATAATCTTTTCAAGATAAGCTGCAATTTCATCTTCGTCAGTGGGGTCAGAAACATTTGCCTTGATTTCGTCAAGCATATGGCTTACCTTTATATTTGCACCGCCGTGGCGTGAGCCTTTAAGTGATCCGATAGCCGCCGCAAAGGCAGAGTAGGTGTCCGTACCGCTTGAGGTGAGAACTCTGTCTGCAAAGGTGGAGTTGTTACCGCCGCCATGCTCAGCGTGAAGCATAAGGCAGATGTCAAGGAGCTTAGCCTCTTCATCAGTATATTTTCTGTCGGCACGAAGTGAGCGAAGGATAGTTTCTGCAGTTGAAAGCTCCTTCTTCTCAGGGTGGAAATACATGCTCTTATTATAGAATTTCTTTCTTTTCACCTGATATGCATAGCACATCATAACGGGAAGCTGAGACATAATCTGAACAGACTGACGAAGCACATTTTCAATTGAGATATCGTCAGGGTTTTCGTCAAAGGAATATGAAATGAGAATACATCTTGCAAGCTTATTCATTATGTCAATTGAAGCGTTTTTCATAAGCACGTCTTCAATATAGGTTTCGGGCAGGAATCGGCAGGTACCGATAACGTCCTTGAAAAGGTTAACCTGCTCCTTAGTGGGCAGTGAGCCGAAAAGCAGAAGGTAAGCAACCTCCTCAAAACCGAAGCGGTCTTCTTTTTCGCAGGCTTCAACTATATCGTTGATGTTAAGACCTCTGTATTTGAGCACACCCTGCTTGGACACTCTTTCACCGTCTTCCATATAGTAACCCTCAACAGAGCATATGTTGGTAAGTCCTGCCATTACGCCTGTACCGTCAGGGTTTCTCAGACCTCTTTTAACACCGTACTTCCAGAAATCCTCGTGATTTATACGGCTTTTCTTTTCAATTTTGTCACTCATTATCTCCAGCAATTCGGGTGAAATGGGATTTATTTTATCGTACATCTTCTTACCTCCGGTAAAAATAGTTATAGTTATACATTATAAATAATCATTAAAGTATATTGTATAACATACTAATTGTAAAGTCAATAAAATTAACTTAAAATAATTAAGAAAGCAAGGGCGAATTTATGAAGCAATATATCTTTTTTACGGTACTTCTTTGTCTTATTATGGTTTTCACTCCCCTGATATGTATAGCAGTAAAAAACAGCAGTGACACTCCCTCAGACCCACAGCAAAGCATTGAAAGCAACTCCACTACAGAAATACTCTCAGACAAAGCGGTGCAGTCAGATATAAAAGACCTGCTTATCCGTACCGTTGCGGCACAGATGCCTGCTTCATATGAACCGGAAGCTCTCAAGGCGCAGGCAGTGGCAGCATATACATATTACAGATGGCTTAAGGAAAACGCCGACAATGCCGACCTGACAGCCCAAGGAAACGGCAGTGTGCCCGAAGAAGCTCTGACAGATGAGGAACTGAAAGAGAAATGGGGGAATAAATACGATAGCTACAAAAAGAAAATTGAAGATGCGGTTCTCAACGTTTTCGGCGAATGTATCATGTATGAGGGTGAACCTATAATGGCACTCACATTTCCTTTATCCGAAGGCAAAACACGCAGTGCAAAAGACGTTTTTGGCGAAGACATACCCTATCTTCAGAGTGTGAATGCAGTGGGCGACAGGCTTTCGCCCGATTTTGAAACGGCGTCTGACACTATGGCAGTGGGAATGAGCCGTTACAGTGCTGACTATATGGCAAGGCAGGGTGCGGACTATAAAGAAATCCTTGTTCATTTTTTTAAAGGCATTTATATTGATAAAATTCTGTAACTGGTGTATAATGAAGACAATACAAAGAAGATAAAGGTAGTTGATATTATGTTCGCCAGAGTTAACAGCATCGGTCTTTTCGGTATGAATGCCTACGGAGTGGGAGTTGAATGTTCTTTTGCAAGAGGAATGTCCCGCTTTGATATGGTAGGACTTCCCGATACGGCTGTAAGCGAAAGCCGCAACAGAGTTTATTCCGCACTGAAAAACAACGGCTTTGACTTTCCCGAGGGCAGAATGACTGTTAATCTTACCCCTGCCGACATAAGAAAAGAAGGCAGTGTCTATGACCTGCCCGTATTGCTTGCTATTCTCCTTTCAACAAATCAGCTCAAAACCGACCTTTCGGACTTTGCTTTCATAGGCGAGCTTTCCCTCAGCGGTGAAGTTAGAAAAATAACAGGCGCACTTCCTATGGCAATAAAGGCAAAGGAGTTGGGCTACAAAGCAATATTTCTGCCTGAAGACAACGCAGGTGAAAGCAGTGTTGTTAAAGATATTGATATATATCCCGTTAAAAATGTAATTCAGCTCTACACTCATTTAATGGGTAAAAAGCCTATTGACAAGGTTAATCCCGAAGACTACAAAGAGTATATTCAGCCTGTGGACACACTTTTTGATTTTGCAGATGTGAAGGGGCAGTATCAGGTTAAGCGCGCCCTTGAAATTGCAGCGGCAGGCGGTCACAATGTTCTTATGATAGGCCCTCCCGGTTCCGGCAAGAGTATGCTTGCCAAGCGCATACCGTCAATACTGCCTGATATGACCTTCCGTGAAAGCCTTGAGGTAACAAAGCTCTATTCAATAGCGGGCGCCTTACCCGAAAACATATCCCTTATCAGGTCACGCCCCTTCCGTTCACCCCATCACACAATTTCAGCGGCAGCACTTTCAGGCGGCGGCAGAGTACCGAAGCCCGGTGAGCTGAGCCTTTCACACCACGGAGTGCTTTTCCTTGATGAGCTTCCCGAGTTTCCGAGACCCTCTATGGAAGCAATGCGTCAGCCCATTGAAGACGGGATTATCACCGTTTCGCGAGTTTCGGGCAGTCTTACCTACCCTTGTAAGGTTATGCTCGTGTGTGCCATGAACCCTTGTCCCTGCGGTTTTTACGGCCATCCCACAAAGGAATGCACCTGCTCTAAAGGCACACCTCAGAAGTACCTTGCCAAGGTCAGCGGTCCTCTCCTTGACCGACTTGACATACATATCGAAGTCCCTCAGGTTGACTTTCAGAAGCTCTCGGCAGAAGAAAAGGGCGAAAGCTCAGCTGAAATTAAAAAGCGCGTAAATAAGGCAAGAGCCATTCAGATAAAGCGTTTTGAGGATACCGACATAAACTGCAATGCCAAAATGACACCGTCAATGACAAGACAGGTCTGCAAGCTTGACGAGATAAGCAATAAGATGCTTGAGAGAAGCTTTGAAACTCTGGGACTTTCGGCAAGAGCCTACGATAAAATTCTTCGCATTGCAAGAACAATTGCCGATCTTGATGAGAGCGAAAACATAACCCTTCAGCATGTAACAGAGGCGGTTCAATACCGTTCCCTGGACAGAAAGTTTTGGAATAACTGAAGGATAATTATAAATCGCGGTAAAGTTTCTGCGTAAAAGAAGACGGTAGGCACAATTATTATCCGTATATAACCCTGCACGGTAATCCTTGCAGGGATTTTTCAGCAAGTCGGCGGTGGGGCGGCTCCATACACGAACAAAGTTCGTGTCGGCTACGGCAGTAGCCGTAAAATCGCCACGGCGATTTAATGGAGCCGCCCGCCCAAGCTGAAGCATACCGGCAACAAAAAATCCACCTGAACCAACGGAACAGGTGGATTTACTGTTTAGATTAATCATTCAGCGTCTTCAGCTGCGTCAGCGGCAGCTTCGATAGCAGCTTCAACTGCTTCTTCTACTGTTTCTTCTGCTGCGGGAGCGTAATCTTCAAGGCCTTCAACTTCAGTGTTTTCGTCCTTTTCGATAAGTGCGCGGATTGAAAGGCTTACGCGCTTTCTGTCATAGTCGATTTCTGTAATCTTAGCCTTAACAACATCACCGATTGAGAGAACCTCTTTGGGTGATGCGATGTGTCTGTCAGCAATCTGTGAAATATGGATAAGACCCTTAACATCATCAACAATCTTAGCAAATGCGCCGAATGTAGCAAGACCCTGAATTTCAACATCTGCGATATCGTCTACTGCATACTTGCTTGTGAAAATCTGCCAGGGATCGTCTTCGATCTTCTTGTAGCCGAGAGAAATCTTCTTCTTTTCGTCATCCTTAACTTCGATAGCCTTGATGTAAACCTCAACAACATCGCCAACATTAACGATTTCTGAGGGATGCTTAATCTTTGACCATGAAAGCTCTGAGATGTGAATCATACCTTCAACACCGCCAAGGTCAACGAATGCACCGTAGTTGGTGAGTGACTTAACAGTACCTGTGTAGGTCTTGCCTTCTTCAGCTGTTGCCCAGAAAGCTTCTGCAGCAGCCTTGCGCTCTTCAACTGTTACGCTGCGGATTGAACCGATAACGCGTCTTCTTCTTTCATCGATGTCGATGATGCGGAACTTAACCTTTTCCTTAACAAGTACGTCAAGCTCTTCGTTTCTTGCAAGACCTGTCTGTGAAGCAGGAATGAATACTCTTGAACCCATGGGGTATGCAATAACGCCGCCCTTAACAGCCTCTGAAACAACTGCTTCAAGAACAGTGTCGTTTTCCTTAGCGTCAAGGATTGTCTGCCATGATGCTTTTCTGTCATAAATGCGCTTTGAAAGCTTCATTGTGCCTTCGTTGTCATTTGTTGACATGATGGTGAGGTTCAGCTTATCGCCGATCTTGAGTTCCTGCATGGGATCTGCAGTGGGGTCGTTACTGTATTCGTCTCTGGGAATGAAGCCGGCATACTTTCTGCCGATATCAACCTGAATCTCATTGGGTGCGATACTAACAACAACGCCAACAACATTCTGACTTGTGCTTGTATTATCCATGCTGTCTACTGCAGCTAAGAAAAGCTCCTGATCCTGTGTCTCCTTCGATTTATTTGTTTGCATTTCGTTAAAGTTCTCTGTCATAATAACTTTAACCTCCTTTATAATTCGTGCAGGTGTGGATGCGCCTGCTGTTATACCAATTTTTTCACAGCCCGAAAAGTCAATGGGCTTTAAGTCCTGCACCCTCTCGATAAGATAGGTCTTTGTGTTTTGGGCTGAAACATTCTTAAGCTTCACCGTATTTGAGCTGAAAGCACCGCCGATAACCAGCATTATGTCTGCCCAACGGGATAAATGTTCAGCTTCGTCCTGTCTTTCCTGGGTAGCACTACATATTGTATCAAAATAAATTGAATTTGTACATACTTTTTCAAGAATTTTTCTGATTTTTTTAAATTCATTTACCGAAAAAGTTGTCTGTGCCAGAAGAATTTTTCTGTTATTTTCCCTTCGGGAAATTGAAGGGAGTATTTTCTCAAATTCTTCGGCTGTTTTGAAGGTGTAGCTCTCCCCTTTGCAGTGGCTTCTGAAGCCACATACCTCGGGATGATTACCGTCACCTGCTATGAGAATTATATCATCGGCAGTTGTCTGCTCCTTGATGATTTTATGAATTTTCAGTACAAAGGGACAAGTGGCATCGGTATATTTTATACCTTTATCCTGAAGCTCTTGCATAACCTCTTTAGTTACACCGTGCGCCCTTATAACCACCTCAGACCCCAAGGGTACCTCGGAAGGAGAAGAAACTGCCTTCACGCCCTTGCTTTCAAGGTCTTCAATAACCTGAGGGTTGTGGATAATGGGACCTAAAGTGCAGACAGACCTGCCCTCGTCTATCATTTTATAAAGCATATCTACAGCTCTGTTTACGCCGAAACAGAAGCCTGCCGTTTTAGCTACGCGGATTTCCATAGGTTAAATTCTTTCCTTGATGATGCTGAGAATAAGGTCAATTGACTGCTCCAATGTGTTGCCGCTTGTGTCAGCAAGCACGGCATCGTCAGCCTGCTTCAAGGGTGCAATTGCTCTGTGTGAATCGTCGTAGTCACGCTTTATCATGTCAGCGAGTACATCCTCGTACTTTACATCCATACCCTTTTCCTTAAGCTCAAGATAACGTCTTTCAGCCCTTGCCTCAGGAGTGGCGGTAAGGAAGATTTTCACATCAGCGTCGGGAAGTACAACAGTGCCGATATCTCTGCCGTCCATAATGCAGTTGTTTTCTTTTGCAAGCTGCTTCTGCAGGTCAAAAAGGAACTTTCTTACCTCGGGTACAGCGGAAGTCTTTGATGCAGCGGAAGATACCTCGGGGGTTCTGATTTTATCTGAAACATCCTCGCCGCAAAGGAACATTCTCTGCTCGCCGTCAATGAATTTCAGTTCAACCTTAAGGTCGTCTGTAAGGGTTGCAATAACGGAAGCGGGGTCATTGATGTCAGCACCCTTTCTCAGTGCGTTGAGACCTACCGTTCTGTAAAGCGCGCCTGTGTCGATATAGATGAAGCCCAGCTCAGCTGCTGCCCTTCTTGAAATTGTGCTTTTTCCTGCACCTGCAGGACCGTCGATTGCTACGTTGATAACTTTCATTGTAATTCTCCTTACGATTTTTAATATAAAACCTTGTTCAGGCTCCCATTTCAAGGGAGCCTGAACGAGTGCATTTGCGCTCGTGACTGAGGGGTTATATGCTGTTTGCGGCACACATTGCCGTTGAGAAGGCTATCTGCAGATTAAAGCCGCCTGTGTACGCGTCTACGTCTATGACTTCGCCTGCGAAATAAAGTCCGCCAAGGCATTTTGATTCCATGGTTTTCGGATCGATTTCCTTAATGCTGACACCGCCTGAGGTGATAATAGCTTCTTCAATAGGACGAAGAGACATAACCGTCACCTTCAGGTCTTTGAGAATATTCACCAGCTTTGCTCTCATTTCCTTTGTTACCTGATTGACCTTGGTTGAGGGCTTTATGCCTGTGAGCTTCACTATGACGGGTACTATCTTTTTGGGAAGAAGTGCGTCAAGTGCATTGATAAAGTTTTTGTTGGCATTTTCAAGAAAGTCCCTTTGTATGCGCTTGTCAAGCTGTTCATAAGACAGTGCAGGCTTTAAGTCAATATGGATTTCATATTTTCTGGGCTGAACATCTTTCATATGTGAGCTTGCGGATAATATAAGGGGACCCGAAACACCGAAGTGTGTAAAGAGCATTTCGCCGAAGTCTTTATAAACCTCTTTGTATGAGGTCATATCCATTACACTGATTTCAACATTGCGAAGTGATAAGCCCTGCAAGTCCATACAAAAGCCTTCGTGGCAATTAAGAGGTACAAGAGAAGGTTTAAGCTCAGTTATTGTGTGACCTGCCTGCTTTGCAAGGTCGTAGCCGTCACCTGTTGAGCCTGTGAGAGGATAAGACTTGCCGCCTGTAGAAATGAGTACGGCATCGGCAAAGTGTTCACTGCCGTCTTCGAGACGTACTCCGCGAAGCACACCGTCAGTTATAATAAGCTCCGTAACTCTGCCCTTGATGCGCTTAACACCTGCGTCCTGAGAGTAGGCATTGAGGGCATCGACTATATCAACAGCCTTGTCCGAAACGGGGAAAACTCTGTTGCCACGCTCAACCTTGAGGGGTACGCCCATATCTTCAAAGAAGTCGATAGTATCTGCCGGCATAAACTTTGAAAAGGCTCCGTATAAAAATCTGCCGTTAACGGGTACATTGGCTATGAGGTCATTTATGAGAGTTACATTGTTGGTCACATTGCAGCGACCCTTGCCCGTTATCATAACCTTGCGTGCCACCTTATCGTTTCTCTCGATAAGAAGCACATCATAGCCTTTTTCACCTAAGGTACCCGAAGCCATAAGACCTGCTGCACCTGCGCCTACAACAATAACTTTTTTGCTCATTTCATATCTCCCGAAATAAAATATACATCTAACTTGTAATTATATATTAAATTGAAAGGAAATGCAAGAAAAAATGCAAAACGCAAAGTGCAAAATACAAAATTGTGAAATCATCAGTTTGTTAGCAATTTATGAATCAGATGTTATGCATTATATTTTAACACCTCTGTAAATATAATAAGGTTTTGAGAAAATATAACTTCCGTCTTTTTGAGCTGATTTCAGATTATTAATAAACTCATCATATTCTTCTTTGCTGAGAGTACCTGTGTTCTCTTTAAAAAGCCACGCAATATCTAAGCTTAAATCATAGCCGAATGCACCTTCTTCATATTCGGTTTCAACAACATTGAAAACGCTTACTGAACTTTCAAACAAATTACTTTTATTGAAAAAACCGTACATTCTTCTGCCAATCCAACTGTCGAGATCATCCATCCAAGGTTGCTTAGTTACAGCATAAGCGTGAATTACTTTTGAAATCAGCTCTTTATTTTCGCCATTATATGCAATACTGTCCCAATCACAGTTTACGCAAATTACTAATCCACCCGGTTTTAAAATTCTGTGAATCTCACTAACCAAAAAATCTTTATCAGACACACATTCAAACATATCCTTAGTGAATACAAAATCAAAGGTGTTGTCATCAAATTTAAGTTTCTTTGAACAGTTCATCACTTTGAGTTTAATCGGCTTTTTATATTTAACATTTTTGAAGCCTTTGTCATTGATATCTACGCCAATAGCTGATTTAATTTTGTTCGGAAAAGCCTCCTGAAAACCTAACAGAAAAGTTGCATCACGACAACCCAAGTCTGCAATTACAGCATTATCCGGTAAATTTATTTGTTCTAAAATTGCTTTATTTAATGATGAATATTTGATGTTGTTCATTTTTAAAAACCTCCAAAATGTAAAAAAATACTGTTAACAGCTATATGCCATTAACAGTAATATAAAAGGTAAACTTTTCTCTATCACTCTATCAGGCACATAGCAATTCAAGCCTGTACCTAATGCAAGATACAAGCTATCTTCGTCTGCGTCGAATAGAGATAAAGAACATACCGTTTTCCTCCTGAATTTTTTGTATTATAACATTTAAGATTATAGAAGTCAAGTCAGTATGAACCGTAGATTTTGCTAATCTTTCAGCTCAAAAAATTAACTGCATTTTTATAAAACACCTTCTCCACCACGCTCTCACTCATCCCCCTGCATAAAAGATAATCCCTCAGCTTCACCACATCATCAGCTGTTTTCAGTTCATCACTCATTTTCGCTCCGTCAAAATCACTGCCGAGAGCTATGCAGTTTTCACCGCCGAGAGACAGGATATATTCGATGTTCTGTCGAATTAGTTCAAAAGCATTCCCCGACCCTAAAAAAGCAGGATAGAAATTTATACCTATGAGTCCGCCACGGTCTATGATTTCCTTTATCTGCCACTTCTTTAAATTCCTTCTGTGTGGGCAGATGTCATAGCAGTTACTGTGGGAAGCAATAAAAGGCTTTGTTGCAATTTTGCATACATCACGAAAGCCCTCTTCATTCAGGTGTGACACATCAAGGATAATCCCCTGCTTTTCCATTTCTCTTATGGCATCCTTGCCCAAAGGCTTCAACCCACCAACTGCATCTGCGCCGCTTGCAAGGTCGTTTTCACCGTTCCATGTAAGAGACATCATAACAGCCCCAAACTCTCTGAAATATGCTATGTTGCTGAGATTTCCGCCAAGTGCTGAAGCATTTTCTATTGTAAGATGAGGTGTCACTCCCCAGCTTTTTATTTCGTCTTCACACTCCTTATAAAATTTGAGTAGCTTTTTTGCATAACAAAAAGCAGCCTCCCCATGAAGCTCATCACTGAGCCACAATGCGAAGCACTGCTCACGTTTTATAAATTTGTCCGAGCTGATTTTCACAGCAAGTCTGCTGTCAGTAATGCTCATCTTTTTCTCATAAGCCTTGGTTATACTGTCACAGTGAAGGTCAGAATACATCATAACTGTCCGAAAAGTCCTCCCCCTGAAAAGCACCTTCAATAAGCTCGGATTTCACTATATCCTTTCCGCTCTGCCAGACCTCAAACACATCAAATCGGGGCTGCTTATCCCTCGGGAAATCCCCGAGAAACTTCATGGCGGTAAGGGTCAGCTTTCTGATTTTTGCCTTGGTTACAGCCGATGAAGGTCGCTCAATTGCTTTTACGCTTCGGGTCTTGACCTCGCAGAAAACAATATAAAAATCATTCTCGGCTATAACATCAATTTCGCCGTAGCGTGAATGGAAATTTCTTGCCACTATCTCGAAGCCGCGGCTTTTATAGTACTCTGCCGCATAGTTTTCGCCTGCGGTACCCGTAACTTGTGTGCTGCCCATATCACTCACCTAATATTTTTTTAAGGAAGGTTCGTCTGTGTTCGGGGCAGATACCGTGTTCGGCTATCATTTCATAGTGAAGCTTTGTGCCGTAGCCCTTATGCTTTGCAAACTGATACTCAGGGTACTTTTCATCCATCTCTATGCAATATCTGTCTCGTGTGACCTTGGCGAGTATTGAAGCCGCCGCAACAGAAATGCTTTTGGCATCGCCCTTTATGAGGGTGCGCTCCTCAATTGAAAGGCCCGGCTTGCCGTTGCCGTCTATAAGTGCAATATCGGGCTTAACTGAAAGTCCCTCAACTGCCTCACGCATAGCCTTGAAGGTAGCCTGTAATATATTGATTTCGTCGATGGTCTTTGCATCAACCATCACTACAGAATATGCCAGAGCCTTCTCTTTTATGATGTCATAAAGTATATCACGTTTCTTTTCGCTGAGCTTTTTTGAGTCATTGATACCTTCAATTTCGCAGTCGAGAGGCAATATAACTGCTGCAGCGCATACGGGACCGCAAAGAGGCCCTCTGCCTGCTTCGTCAACACCGCAGACGACTTTGTAGCCTTCAGCCATGGCTTGTTTTTCGTATTCGTATGTCATTTTATTTCCTCGCTTTTCCCCTTATTCCTTTATATAAGCTTTATCCTTGTCGGGTAACTCGTCGGATATATAGCGTTCAACTTCCATATTCAAGCTGTATTTTTCCCGAAGCTCAAGTATTTTAGCCATCATAGGTGATTTGTGGTGAATATCAAGTGCCTGCTGATTTTCCCAGCTGTCAATTAAAAGCACCCTTTCGCTGTCGTTCATGGGAAAGAAATATTCATAGCGAAGGTTACCTCTTTCCTTTCGAATTTCATCTACGGTTCCCGTAGAAATCATTTCTTCGGCAAATTTTCTTGCATTACCCTTTTCACCTTTATAATAAATATTTACTGTTATAGCCGTAAATACCCTCTCTTTTAACCCAACTTTCCCGTCGGAAAGGAGCTGTTTTTTTATCATATCTGAACGGATACAATCGTAGCCTTGCTCCCCACAATTCTGCATTCTGCATTTTGTACAGTGTAATATATAGCTCAGATATTGCAACTATTTATATTATGGAATTCATCCCAAGACTTCGAAACTTCTTCAGGTTCTCTTATGTTATACATATTTCCTTCTTCATCTAAAGAGAAAATATTCTTAAAACAGTCCGGCATCTCATTATATTGCTTTTCTAACTGTTTGAAAAAAACATGAAAACACTCATAATTGTATTTGTTTATTAAGTATGGCATTAAAAACACCGATCTCATACATTCATATTCCTGATAATTATATGGTGTATGCTTTGGTCTTTTCTTTAAAATTTCCAACATTTTTGCCATTAAAACTTCCACTTCTTCTTCGGTTGCATAGGCCGAATATCCTCTTACAGCAAGCAATTTTCTATCGAGCGACCTTGTTTGTTTAAACACCTTAACAAAAAAATCTTTGGCATCTTCCGGTAAATTTAACACCAGTTTCTTTAATATTTGCCACCTTATATATAAGTCTTTCGTTTGAAAATACTCTTCCATTAATTCATTGGTGTTTTTCTCCATATTTTACCTCCGTAAATTCTTCGCTCTTCCTCGGTGGGAAAAGAGTTGTTTCCTCTCCCATGCTCCCCCGCGATTGCTAATTGCTAATTACTAATTGCTAACTGTAATAAAGCTGCCGCTTTCGCGACAGCTTCGTGTTTGTTCTTATTCAAGAATTGAGCAGAAGTTGAAGATTGCTGCGGGAAGCTCGTCTTTGTCTGCTGAAATTGTGAAAACAAAGTTCTTTTCGTGAGCTGATGCAAGCTCGTAAATCTTCTCAAGGAACTCTGCAAGAGCTTCATAGTTTCTGCCGCCGATGCGAAGTGTAGCATCTACAAGTACGTCTGTGATGTCATGGTTGCCTGCACATACACCTGCAAGGAAGCCGAAGAATGAAGCGTAGCCCTTAATTTCGTAATCATCTGTTGCAATAAGTCTTGCCTGATAATTAACATCATATGTTAACTTGGTTTCTTTCTCAACGCAAACTACGTTGCCCTTTGAAGTTTCAACTGCCTGGTTAACGCAAGAAATCAAGCGCTTTGTCTTACCTGAACCTTTGTGTCCTAAAATAATAGAAATCATTTATAATTCCTCCTTTTATTTATTGCTTCACAGTTGCTTTTTCGGCAACTGCTATTCAATTACACCTTTATTATATCACTTATTAAGTCTTTCTTCAAGTACTTCTTTCTCATTTTCATAGCCGGGTTTGCCTAAAAGTGCAAACATATTTCTCTTGTAGCTTTCAACGCCGGGCTGGTCAAAGGGATTTATACCTAAAACATAGCCTGAAACTGCGCAAGCCTTCTCAAAGAAATAAATGAGATAGCCAAGTGATTTTTCTGTCATGTCATCAGCCTTGATGATAATGTTGGGTACGCCGCCGTCATTGTGAGCGAGAACTGTTCCCTGATATGCCTTTTCATTGACGAAGGAAATGCTCTTGCCTGTGAGGAAGTTGAGACCGTCAACATTTTCCGGGTCTTCCTTGATGAAAATTTCCTGCTTAGGCTTCTTGAAGGAAACAACAGTCTCAAACATAATTCTTTCGCCTTCCTGGATATACTGACCAAGAGAGTGAAGGTCTGTTGAGAAAATTGCCGATGTGGGGAAAAGCCCCTTGCCTTCCTTGCCTTCGCTTTCGCCGAAAAGCTGCTTGAGCCACTCATTCATCATTGTGAAGCACGGCTCATAGCTGATGAACATTTCTGTTTTCTTACCCTTATTGTAAAGAGCGTTTCTGATAGCTACATATTTATAGCAATCGTTTTCGTTTATATCAGTACTCATAAGCTCTGTTCTTGCATTTGCCGCACCGAGCATAAGAGCATCAATATCAATTCCTGCTGCAGCTATGGGAAGAAGACCCACTGCAGTGAGTACGCTGTATCTTCCGCCTACATCGTCAGGTACAACGAAGGTTTCATAGCCTTCCTTGTCAGCAAGATTTTTAAGGGTACCCTTGCATTTATCGGTTGTGACAAAAATTCTTTCAGCAGCTCCGTCCTTGCCGTACTTTTCAGTGAGCATCTCACGGAAAATTCTGAATGCAATTGCAGGCTCTGTGGTCGTGCCTGACTTTGAAATTACATTGACGCTGAAATCCTTATCCTTGCAGATTTCAATAAGCTCGCTGAGAGATGAGGATGAAATGCTGTTGCCTGAAAAATAAATTGCAGGTGTGCCTTTTCTCAGGTCGTTGTAATTCTGACTCTTTATAAATTCGATAACGGCTCTTGCACCAAGATATGAGCCGCCGATACCGATAACGATGAGAACATCGCTGTTTTTCTTTATTTTTTCTGCAGCTGCCTTTATTCTTGCAAATTCTTCCTTATCATAATCCACGGGAAGATCAACCCAGCCTGTGAAATCACTGCCAGCACCTGTTTTTTCGTGAAGTGCCTTGTGAGCAGCTGTGATTTTTTCCTGATATGAAAGGATTTCTTCATCGCTGAGGAAAGCAGAAACATACTTTTTCTTAAATTCTAATGACATTAAACCGGACTCCTAAATTAGTATATCTATTTTTTGTATTTTAATATAAATTTGACGATTTGTCAACTGATTAGACGATAATTATTATGCACTTTTTGTAAGACTTCTCAAAAATCTTAACACAATATGACCCAATGTTGTTTTTTCGACAGCCTTTTCACTTATGAGGTTATACTCCCCAATAACCTTTTGGCCGAGTTTTAATTGTACCCTGCCGATCACCTGACCTTTTTCAACAGGTGCCTCAACATCCTCACTGACAGTTATCACTGTTTCAAGCTTATTTTTTTCTCCCGTTTTAAGGGTGAGAGGCTTTATGCCCGTGAGAACGGGTCTGATACTGTCCTCTACTCCCCTTAGCACCTTCACCTCACCGAAAAGTGAAGAGTCAACGGAAGGAGTCACCGTTTCAAAGTTGGCAAAGCCCCAGTTAAGCATAGCCTTTGCACCTTCAAAGCGGTCTGTGCTGTTTGCCGCACCTAAAACAACGGCTATTAAATGAAGTCCGTCTCTTTCTGCCGAAGCACTCAGGCAGTGACCTGCCTTTGAGGTTGTACCCGTTTTAAGTCCCGTTGTGCCGCTGTAAAAGCGAACTAACTTGTTGGTGTTGACAAGCTGTGTTTCGCCGCCTCGAAGTGAGTCCATCCACACTGTTGTGTAGGTTTTAATTCTCTCATGTGAAAGCAGTTCCCTTGACATTATAGCTATATCCAAAGCCGTTGTCAGATGCTCCGTAGTGTCATCGTCAAGACCGGAACAGTTGACGAAATTTGTGTTTTCCATTCCAAGCTCTTTTGCTCTCTCATTCATCATTTTTACGAAGGCTGTTTCACTGCCCGCTATATGCTCACCCAGTGCCGTGCAGGCATCGTTTGCACTGCCGATTGCCGTTGCACGAAGCAGCTCATCAACTGTCATCTGCTCGCCTTCCTTCAGCCATATCTGACTGCCGCCCTTACCTGCCGCCGTGGGGCTCGCAGTCACCGTATCCGTAAGGGAAATTTTACCGCTGTCAAGAGCCTCCATAAATAAAAGAAGTGGCATAATCTTAGTCACGGAAGCAGGATAAAGCCTTTCATTTTCATTAAAGGAATAAAGCACCTCACCCGTTGAAGCATCCATAAGCAGTGCCGCCTTGGCTTTGACATCAATAACAGTTTCCCCCTCGGCGTGGGAAATAATACTAAGGGGCAGAATTAAAAATAAAGATAAAATAATTGCTGTGAGCTTTTTCACTTATATCACCTCAATTATAGTTATGACGGTTGAAAGATAAATAAAACTTGACCTTTAACAGATAGTAATATATAATTGCCCTTGAAATATTAAAATCAGAGGCATAATAAATGAAAATTAAATTCTATACCCTTGGCTGTAAGGTAAATCAGTATGAAACTCAGGCTATGGGCGAAAAGCTGAGAAAAAAAGGATATGAAACAGTAAGCGATAATGACACTGCCGATGTTTTTGTGGTCAACTCCTGCACCGTTACGACAGAGTCCGACAGAAAAACCCGTCAGGCTGTCAGACGCTTCAAAAGACAAAATCCTCACGGCATTGTTGTGCTTACGGGATGTATGCCTCAGGCTTATCCCGAAAAGGCTAAGGAGCTGCTTGAAGCCGACATTGTCCTTGGCAACAAAAACAACAAAGACCTGCCCGATATGCTTGAAAGCTATATTAAATATTCTTCGAGAGTTTTTCAGGTTTGCGAGCATAAAGCCGGCGACAGCTTTCAGGGTGACACCATAACCTCCTTTGACGAGAGAACGAGAGCCTATGTGAAAATTCAGGACGGCTGCAACCGTTTCTGCTCCTACTGTGTTATACCCTACTCCCGCGGCAGGGTACGCAGTAAGCCTCTCGGTGAATTGAAGGCTGAACTCAAAAAGCTTGCCCAAAACGGCTATAAAGAGGTTGTGCTTGTGGGCATCAACCTTTCCTCCTACGGTCAGGATATTGGCTGCACCTTCCCCGAGGCAGTGAAAATTGCCAACGACACCGAGGGAATACTTCGTGTACGCCTCGGCTCACTTGAGCCTGACCACCTGACTGATGAGGTTATTGAAGCTCTGTCACAGTGCCAAAAGCTCTGCCCTCAGTTTCATATTTCACTGCAAAGCGGCTGCGATAAAACCCTCAGAGCTATGAACAGACACTACACTGCCGACGAATACCGTAAAATTGCAAACAAACTCCGTGAGTGCTTTACCGACTGCACTCTGACAACAGATATTATGGTTGGCTTTGCAGGTGAAAGTGAAGAGGACTTCGCTGAAAGCCTCGCCTTTGCAAAGGAAATTGCCTTCGAAAAGGTGCATATATTCCCCTATTCAATAAGAAAAGGCACCCGTGCCGAAAAGCTGACGGGTCACCTTGATAAAAGTATAAAAGACGAGCGCTGCAAAATTCTTGCCGCCGAAACAGACAAAATCAGACGTAACTTCTTTAAAAATCAGATAGGCAAAACCTACGGCGTACTCATAGAAAGTGAAAACGAAGACGGCCTCTTTACAGGTCACACCGCAAATTATATCCCCGTAAAAGTAAAACTGCCCCGGGACTACCAAGGCAGTATAATTGATGTTAAAATTACAGATGTTTGTGATGAAGATTATCTAATAGGCGAACTCATTTAACTACCCACAGAGAGTGTGTTTTTTCAAGACCGCACTCTCTTATTTTTTTGCTCATAAGCATAAAAAGGTCGGTGTTTCTGCACTCGGCATCATAGATTTCCTTAGCCTTGCCCGTAAGCCTTTCAGCCTCGGAATGCTTTGTGACAATGGGCAGTGAAGAGTTTTCCTTAGCCCTTGAGAGCAGTGTCAGACCTCTCTCACTGACAGCAAGAATTTTCATATAGGGCGGTATACCCTCGCTCCACTGCTTGTTCACGCCCAGATAAAGGCTCATCACCTCACGGCGCACCCTTGACATGGTGAAGTTTTTGCTCTTGGCTTTCTCATAAAGCTCATCAAGGCTTTCTGCCCTTTTAGCCGCCTCAAAAATTCTTGGGGCAAGGCCCGTCTCATCGCTGACATAAAGTGAGAAGTCCTCTTTGTTCATACCGCGAAGGCAGGCTAATATGCTTCTCTCACTGTACGCGAGGCAGGCAGGTGCATAGCCTTTTTCTCTTTCGCCGCCGAAAAGCTCAGCTATATCCTTAGGCATATAGTCAGAGCCGCCCTCAAGTCCCATATTTCTTATCATTGAGGCACTTGCAATATCGCCCTTTGCTTCACAGCTGTCGTGAAAAACACCCTCACGCCTGACAGGAAGAATATCATTTTCTCTGCCGTATTTAATAAGCTGTTTTATATATTCCGCTGCAAGAGTGTTGTTAGCCTGAGAGAGAGCCTTGCCGTATTCACTGCCAAAGATTTCCTCCACTGCCCTTTGCACCGCCGAGGGATAAGACAATCCCTTTGCCGTTTCACGCTTGACGAAAGAAGAAACCTCTTCATTATCCGTAGCACCTGCACATTTTATGAGAAGTTCTTTACTGTCAGTCTCACAGCCGAAGGAAAGCATATCAATGCCGAAATTCATAAGAAGTCCTACACTGCCTCTTGCAAAGGTTTCAGCCGAAGCACAGCTCCAGGGGGTTGGCAGGTCTATGACAACATCTGCACCACCAAGTACCGCCGCCTTTGCTCTGAGCCATTTATCGGCGCAAGCGCACTCTCCTCTTTGAACAAAGTTGCCGCTCATAACGCAGACAACATAATCTGCACCGGACTCACGTGTCTTTTTGATATGATATAAATGTCCGTTGTGAAAAGGGTTATATTCACAGACTATGCCTGCAATCATAAGAGTACCTCCCTGCTTTGCGTTTTTGCTTATATAATCTTATATGTTCTGAGTGTTTATGTCAAGATAAAAAAACAGGGACTGCCGAAAAGACAGTCCCTACAGTGTGAGTTATTAGCCTTCGCTGATAGCTTCAACGGGGCATGAACCTGCACAAGCGCCGCATTCGATGCATGTGTCAGCATCAATAACGAACTTGCCGTCTCCTTCGCTGATTGCTTCAACAGGGCAGTCTGCTGCGCAAGCGCCGCAAGCAACGCAGTTGTCACCAATTACATATGCCATGATAGTTTCCTCCTTAATAATTTGTGATTTCATTTTAACACATAAATCAAAAATATCAATACCTTTTAAGCGGTTTTTCCTTGATTTAATAAAAAAATTTTGTAAAATTATGAATTTTTATTCTAAAAAGTAATTATATTCCTCTGTGTAGCAATTTGTCGTTTTATAAAAGAAAAACCCTTATAAAAATTTAAAATTTAACTATTGTAAAAACAACTTATTTATTGTATAATATTCCGGAGTATGAAAAACTATGTGAGGAATAAGTGTGTTTGAAGATATAAATATAAGCCAAACCGTGAAAAATACATTAAAAAACGCTCTTGCTTCATCAAGGCTTTCACATGCTGTTATTCTTGAAGGCTCAGATGAAAAAACAAGAGAGGCTGCAGCTACGGCTGTTGCCATGCACCTTTTATGCAAGGGTGCAAACAAGCCCTGCGGCGTATGCTCTTCATGCAGTAAGGTAAAAAACTCTTCACACCCCGACCTTCACATAATAATAAAAGACGAAAAAAGCTCAATGATAAAGGTAGACACCATAAGAAGCATCAAGACATTGGCTACAGTGCTTCCCAATGACGGTGACAAAAGTGTCTTTATTATAAAAGAGGCTCAGCTTATGAATGTTCAGTCTCAGAATGCACTGCTGAAAATCTTTGAAGAGCCTTCACCTCATGTGAGCTTTATTCTCACCTGCCCTTCTAAAGCATCACTGCTTGAAACCATAATTTCAAGAGCCACAGCCTACAGCCTCGGTGAAGAAGTAAATACCCTTTCAGATGAAAAATCACTTCAGGCTAAAGAAATTGCAAAGGAGCTTCTCAGTTGCTTCGTCAATGAATCGGAACTCAGCTTCATAAGAAAAACGGCTGTTTTCAAAAAAGATAAAACTCTGTTTCTGCTCACACTCAAAGCGTCACTTCACATAATAAGAGATGCGCTTATAATAGCAAGCGGCGGCAGGGTACTGATAAGCGATGCCAAGGAAACGGCTGAAATGCTGAAAAATTCTCTCACTCAGAAAAAGTTGCTGCGTCTGTTTGAAGAAACGGGCAGCATCATAGAAAACACCGAAAATGCGGCAAACCATAATCTGAGCATTACCAGGCTCAGCGCCGTGTTTTACTCCATAAAGCAGAAAGGATAATTGATTATGGCAGAGGTAATATCAGTCAGATTCAAGGAAGTGGGCAAAAACTACTATTTTGACCCTCAGAATAATAAATATAAAAACGGTGACAAGGTTATTGTTGAAACTGCAAGAGGTCTGGAATTCGGCGAGGTTTCAATAGGCAACAGAGAAATTCCCGATGAAGAGATAACTGCTCCCTTAAAGCCAGTTGTCCGCCCGGCAACTCAGAAGGACTTTATCACCGTTGAAGAAAACAAAAAGAAAGAAAAGGAAGCCTTTGACATCTGCCAGAAAAAAATTGCAGAGCATAAACTTCTTATGAAGCTGGTTGATGTTGAATATACCTTTGACAGAAATAAAATTCTCTTTTATTTCACCGCCGATAACAGAGTGGATTTCAGAGAGCTTGTCAAAGACCTTGCTGCCATATTCCATACCCGTATCGAGCTTCGTCAGATAGGCGTAAGAGACGAAAGCAAAAAAGTAGGCGGTCTCGGCATCTGCGGCAGACCCTTCTGTTGCAGCACATTCTTAGGTTCATTCCAGCCCGTTTCAATCAAAATGGCAAAAGAACAGAGCCTTTTCCTTAGTACGGCTAAAATCAGCGGCACCTGCGGCAGACTTATGTGCTGTCTTAAATATGAGCAGGAGGCTTATGAGCATCTGCTGAGAATAACACCTAAAAACGGTGCTATTGTTGACACCGCCGAAGGCAGAGGTACTGTTGTTGATTTCAATCTGCTTACCGGTAAGCTTAAGGTCAGCCTTGACAAGCGTCCCGAGGCTGCTCCTGTTGAGACAAACAGAAAAGATGTCAAAATTATAAAAGATACTCAGATTAAGGTTGATAAAAAAGAGCTTGAAGAGCTTGGTGCCATGGAAGGCAACTGATAAACAGAAAGGTTAGGGAAATTTAAATGGAAAATGTATTCTCAGGTGAGATTTTAAATATAACACCTTTTAAAAAAGGTTTTGTTTTTGCAACAAAGGGCGTTGCTCCTGACGGAAGATTAAAGGCTAATTTTTACGGCTACGATGCTGTTAACGATAAATTCACTCATATAAAGAAATCCGTTTATCTCAAAATAAAATTCGGCTATGAATATGAAGAAATTGCACAGCAGCTGGGCGACTATGTTTCCTGCGATGTAGGTGTACTCAATGACAACAGAGTTATGGCTATATTCCCCAGCGGTGAATATAACATCTTCAACACCGACGGCTCTCTGAATGTTTCCTCACTGCTTACATATCACGGCTCTCCCGTTTGTGATATTGCTGTTGACGGAGCTTATGTCTGGTGTGCCGTACCCTCAGAAAATGCAATCATCAAATACTCACCCCGTGAAGGCAGAATTCTTCTTCGTGTTGGCGGCGGCGATGCTACAGCTTTTGAAAGCCCCTGTGCAGTTACTCTTCACGGCAGCACCCTTTATATCTGCAATCAATCCTCAAAGAAAATCCGCACCCTTAACATTCAGACAAACTCCGTAAGAGATTACCGTGTTTTCAATGAAAAGGTGTATAAATACATCAATGTTATGGGCAGAGAATTCGTCTGGCTCAAGTCAGGACTTTACATTCTCGACTAATCATCCTTGCCACTCGTTTCAGACGGGTGGCTTTTTTCTTCGGGTAGTGAAGTCTTAGGCTTTTTGGTGGTTTCGATTTTTGTCAGGTATGTGTCATATATCATCATCTGACATACAAGAGGCGTGGAATAATAAACAAAATAGAAGTTATCCTGTTTCTTTGTAAGCTCCCCCTCTTTGAGATAATCCGCATTTTTCCCAAGGGCAAACTCCCCTGCCAATTTTTCGGCAGAGTACCTGTCATAGTGGCAGAAGGCTTCTATGACATTTATTATTTCCGCATAAAAAGCCTCACCGTCTGAAAGGAGACTTTTGCTTCTCTGCCCATTTTCATCAAGCTTCAGCACCATCACTCTGCATTCACATATTTTGCCGTCAGACGCCTCTTTCAGCGTGATGAGGATATTTCCTTTTATGAGCTTATACTCCGAGCTTTCGTCTTTGCGGTATATGAAATCAGTGATTGCCGTATCTCCGTTTGTCACCTCATTATAATTGTGGATAAATCCGCTTAAATCCATAAACTGACTTTTTGTGCAGCCGCCCAGCATAACAATAAGCATAAGGCAGAGGGGTACCTTTAAAAATCTCATAATATCACCCTTAGATATTTATGAAAACAAGACTACATTTATTTCAATTTATTTGACTTTTTACCATTAGAGATGTAAAATTAAAGCATAATATAATTGTGAGGTAATTACTATGGATATCAAAGAAATACTTTCAAAGGTTGACCATACCCTTCTTTCTCAGGGCGCAACCTGGGATGAAATCAAAGCTATATGCGATGACGGCATAAAATACGGCTGTGCAAGTGTATGTATTCCACCCTCATATGTAAAAAAAGCTAAGGAATATGCAGGTGACAGCCTTAAAATCTGCACCGTAATCGGTTTTCCCAACGGCTATAACACCACTGCAGTGAAATGCTTTGAAACCTCCGAAGCCGTAAAAGAGGGTGCAGATGAAATCGATATGGTTATAAACATCGGCATGCTCAAGGACAAGAGATATGAAGATATACTCTATGAAATCAACGAAATCAAAAACAGCTGTGACGGCAAGCTTCTTAAGGTTATAATTGAAACCTGCCTTCTCACCGATGAAGAAAAGGTAAAGATGTGCGAAATCGTGTCAAAGAGCTGTGCAGATTACATCAAAACATCAACAGGCTTTTCCACCGGCGGTGCCACAAGAGAGGATATCGCTCTTTTCAAGGCTAATGCGGAGCCTCATCTGAATATCAAGGCTGCAGGCGGAATTGCAAGCATCAAGGATGCGGAAGATATGCTCAGTCTCGGTGCAAACCGTCTTGGCACAAGCAGAATTGTTAAAATAGTCAAAAACGAAAACGGTTCAGGCTATTAAGAAAGGATGATATTATGTCAATCTCAACTCCCCATATAAATCTGCCCGAGGGCGTTACATTTGCAAAAACTGTGCTTATGCCCGGCGACCCTCTCAGAGCAAAAATGATTGCAGAAACCTTCTTTGAAAACCCCGTACTCATAAACAACATCAGAGGCATTCACGGCTACAACGGCACCTATAAGGGACACAAGGTCAGTGTAATGGCAAGCGGTATGGGTATGCCCTCAATCGGCATTTACTCCTACGAGCTTTATAATTTCTTTGGTGTTGAAAACATCATCCGCGTAGGCTCTGCAGGCGGTCTGAGCAGTGAAGTCAAGCTTCGTGATATTGTTGCAGGTCTGGGTGCCAACACCAACTCAAACTTTGCCTCACAGTACGGCGTAACAGGTACTATTGCTCCCACCTGCTCCTATGAGCTTCTGGGTGCGGCAGTGTACTCTGCCGAGGATTTAGGTCTTAGTCTTAAGGTAGGCAACCTTTTCTCAAGTGACACCTTCTACGATGCCGACCCCGACTGTCTGAAAAAATGGGCAGAGGTTGGTTCGCTTGCAGTTGAAATGGAGGCTGCAGCACTTTATCTCACCGCTAAAAAGGCAGGCAAAAAAGCTCTTGCTATCTGCACAATATCCGATATTCCCGCAACGGGAGAAGGCTGCAGTGCAGAGGAAAGACAGAACACCTTTACTGATATGATGAAAATAGCCCTTGAAACCGCAGTAAGAATGGATGATGCTCAATGATAAAGCGTGTTTTTCTTATAGTCCTTGACTCCTTTGGTATAGGCGAAATGCCCGACAGTCACCTTTACGGTGATGAGGGCAGTAACACTCTGCGCTCCTGCCATATGCAGGAAGGCTTCTCTTTGCCGAATATGGCAAGGCTGGGGCTTTATAACATTGACGGCATATCCTTCGGTGAAAAAGAGGAAAACCCCACAGGTGCTTACGGCAGAATGACTGAACAAAGCAAGGGTAAGGACACCACAACAGGACACTGGGAAATTGCAGGTCTTATTTCCGAAAGGCCTTTCCCCACCTACCCCAAGGGTTTTCCCGAAGAGATAATAAGTGAATTTGAAAAAAGGACCGGCAGAAAAGTCATCTGCAACAAGCCTTATTCCGGCACAAAGGTAATTGAAGATTACGGCAAGGAGCATATAAAAACAGGCGCTCTCATAGTCTACACCTCAGCCGACAGTGTCTTTCAGATTGCCGCCCACGAGGATGTTGTACCCATAGAAACACTCTATGACTACTGCAAAATAGCAAGAGAAATCCTCTGCGGTGAACACTCCGTAGGCAGAGTTATTGCAAGACCCTTTGAGGGCAAATATCCCTCTTTTAAAAGAACGGCAAGACGCCACGATTTCTCTCTTGAGCCACCCCGTAATACTCTCCTTGATGAATTGAGCGAGAAGGGGATTACAGTTATTCCCATAGGCAAGATATATGATATTTTTGCCGGCAAGGGACTGGAGAGAGCCTTCCCCACTGAAGGCAACAAGCATGGTATGGATATGACAATGAAGGCTCTGAAAGAAGATTTCACAGGGCTGTGTTTTACAAACTTAGTGGATTTTGATATGCTTTACGGTCATCGCAACGATGCGGCCGGGTACGCCAAGGCACTGACAGATTTCGACCTTTGGCTCGGCAACTTCATTAGGGAAATGAAGGACAACGACCTGCTTATGATAACCGCTGACCACGGCTGCGACCCGATGACAGAAAGCACTGACCATTCCAGAGAATACACTCCTCTGCTCATTTGCGGCAAGAATGTGAAAAACATCAACCTCGGCACGAGAGAAACTTTTGCAGACATCGGCAAAACTATTGCGGATATCTTCGGTATTGAAAGCAAAATAATGGGTACAAGCCTTAAAAATGAAATATTGGAGAAATGAAAAATGAAAGAAACTGAACTTATACTTTTTGCAGAAAAAGCGTCAGAAAACGCCTACGCCCCTTATTCGGGCTTCAAGGTAGGTGCGGCACTGCTCTGCAAAAACGGAAAAATTTACACCGGCTGCAACATAGAAAACGCTTCATACTCCCCCACTAACTGTGCTGAACGCACTGCATTTTTTAAGGCGTTAAGCGAGGGCGAAAGAGAGTTTGAAGCCATAGCCGTTATAGGCAGAAAGAAAGGGCAGGCTGAAGATTACTGTACCCCTTGCGGTGTGTGCCGTCAGGTTATGGCTGAATTCTGCAGCGGTGACTTCAGAGTTATTATGGGTAAAACCGCTGAGAATTTCAAGGTACTCACCCTTCGCAATCTCCTTCCCGAAAGATTCACCTTAGATAAGGAGTAAGCCTATGAGAATTTATGATATTATTGCAAAAAAGCGTGACGGCTATGAGCTTACAGATGAAGAAATTGCCTTCTTTGTGCGTGAGCTGACAGACAAAAATATAAAGGACTATCAGGCAACTGCCCTTTTAATGGCAATATATATCCGAGGTATGTCTGACAGAGAAATGATAACTCTCACTAAGGAAATGGCTGTTTCGGGTGACACTCTCGATTTAAGCGAACTTGGCATTACCGCAGACAAGCACTCAACAGGCGGTGTAGGCGACAAAACCACGCTTATCGTTGCGCCTATAGTTGCTTCACTCGGTATAAATGTTGCCAAAATGTCAGGCAGAGGACTGGGTCACACAGGCGGCACCGTTGACAAACTCGAATCAATTGAAGGCTTCAGAGTGAGCCTTACACCTGATGAATTTATTGCTCAGGTGAAAAAAATCGGCATTTCCGTTGTAGGACAAACAGGCAGACTTGCTCCCGCGGACAAGATAATTTATTCTCTTCGTGATGCTACGGCAACTGTCGGCAGTGTACCCCTCATAGCCTCAAGCATTATGTCAAAAAAGCTGGCAGCAGGCAGCGGTACTATTGTTCTTGATGTTAAATACGGCAGCGGTGCTTTTATGAAAACCGCCGAGGATGCCATTGACCTTTCACAGAAAATGGTGGATATAGGTAAGGCAGCAGGCAGAAAAATGGCTGCCGTTATCAGCGATATGGACACACCTCTGGGCAAAAACATAGGCAACTCACTTGAAGTGAAAGAAGCCGTTGAGGTCCTCAGAGGAAAAGGCTCCGACGACCTTAAGGAAGTGTGTCTGACCCTTGCGGAAAATATTATTGCCCTTGCTCTCGGCACAGATAAAGCTACTGCAAGACTTAAGGCTGAAACAGCTCTTTCAAGCGGTGCGGCTTATGAAAAATTCAAGGAATTTATTTTTGCTCAGGGCGGCAACAGAACACAGATACACGATACAGACCTTCTGCCGAAAGCTCACTATATCTATGACATACGCTCTCCCGAAGGCGGTTATATTTCAAAAATGCAGGCTGAAACTATCGGCTCTGTCAGTGTTATTCTCGGTGCAGGCAGACTTGCAAAGGAAGACACTATCGACTACTCTGCAGGTATTATCCTTCATAAAAAAACAGGTGATAAGGTAGAAAAAGGTCAGGTTATTGCCGAGCTTCACACCAACGATGAAAGAAAGCTCAAAGACGCCGAAAAACTCTTTTTATCCGCACTGTCTTTCAGCGACAGTGAACCCAAGAAAAATCCTCTGATTTATAAAATAATTCTTTAACAGTTCACTCACTTTTCCAGATATTGATATTAATAAGACAAGAAACGCCGTATTTGTTTCATTTACGGCGTTTTTTTAAAATCTGCTTGTTGACCGATTAGTATGTTTTATGATAAAATATCTCCCGACGCTTCATGCTACGACTTTAAAAGCCATAACATGGAGCTATTATTATGTAATTACGGAGGATATTAAAATGAATCAGACAAATGAAAAGAAGGGCTTCAAGCTCTTACATAAGCCCCCCAAGGGTAAGCTTCCCGCACTTTGCCTTGTATTTTTATGGATTGCAACATGGAATGTTATTTTCCAGGCTCTTCACGGAGTTATGCCCCATGAAGGTCTGCGTATTGTCAACTGGGCATTTTTCATCAGTGTTGCAGTTTTCTTCCTTCAGGAAGAGCTTTCATATAAAGACCGCTTCTGGTACACCCTTTGCGGCGGTGCAGTAGGTCTTCTGCTTGCCGCACTTGTAAGCCTCGGTGCAAAAGCGCTTATGGGATTTGGTCTGAGCCACTTTGTTGCAGTATGCATTCCCCTTGTTATCATTATCGGCGTACTTATTCTCACAAGACCTTTCATCCCTATGTTCTTTAATGATGTAGGCTTTGTTTATCTCATCTGCTCATTTATAGAGAGCGACAAAATGATTGAGAATCTCCCCAGCCACCTGCTTTCACTTCTCCTTGGTTCAATCATTCTTAATCTTGGTGCAAGCGGACTTATCACTCTTTACAAAAAATACAGAGCTAAGAAGGCAGGCAAATAAGCATACAACAAAGCTACCCGATTTTCGGGGAGCTGCAGCGTGCCAAAAAAGTATTTTTTGGCACGCTGTTTGACTTTCGAGAATGGTACAAGATGCTGTTTTCTTCGCTCCGAAGCTGTACGACGGTACCGCGAGAGGGCGAAAAAACGGCAAGCACAAAAGTTTCAGCGACACAGTTCGATACTGTGTCGCTGAACTATATGTATCAATCTATGGTTTATAGTCACATCTTTTTTATGTTTATTACTTTTGTGTGTTCTTGTGCCTTTATCGACAGTCTGAAGCTATCCGATTTTCGGGGAGCTGATTCATTCATAAAAAAGACGGTAGATTTTACTCTACCGTCTGATTTCTTTTTTCTCGTCCTCGCCGTGCAGGCATTACTTTTTCCTACCGCGGAAAAAGTAATCAAAAACGCGGAGTTATATTCTTGCTACGCCGCTGTCACGTGCTGCCTTAGCAACTGCTGCTGCAACTGTGGGGCCAACTCTCTCATCAAATGCTGCGGGAAGAATGTAGTCTGCCTTAAGGTCTTCGTCGCTGATAAGTGAAGCAATAGCCTTAGCTGCCGCCATCTTCATTTCTTCGTTGATGTCGCTTGCTCTTACATCAAGAGTACCGCGGAAAATGCCGGGGAATGCAAGAACGTTGTTAATCTGGTTGGGGAAGTCACTACGGCCTGTACCGACAACAAGAGCGCCTGCTGCAAGAGCTTCGTCAGGCATAATTTCGGGAACGGGGTTAGCCATGGGGAATACGATGGGATCCTTAGCCATTGAGCGAACCATATCCTGAGTTACGCAACCGGGAGCTGAAACACCGATGAAGATGTCTGCGCCAACGAGAGCGTCAGCGAGTGAGCCTGTCTTGCCTGACTTATTTGAGAAGGAAGCGAGTTCCATCTTAGCGGGATCGTTTTCAATACCTTCTCTGTCTTTGTGTACTACGCCCTTACGGTCGCACATAATAACATCCTTGATACCCATAGCAATAAAGAGCTTTGCAATAGCAACACCTGCTGCACCTGCACCGTTGAATACTGCTGTGCATTCTTCAATCTTCTTGCCTGAAAGGCGAAGAGCGTTAATAAGAGCCGCTGAGCAAACAACTGCTGTGCCGTGCTGGTCGTCGTGGAAAATGGGGATATCTGTTTTTTCCTTGAGCTTTCTTTCAATTTCGAAGCAACGGGGTGCGCCGATATCTTCAAGGTTAACACCGCCGAATGAGCCTGAAATAAGAGCTACTGTGTCAACGATTGTGTCAACATCCTTTGACTTGATGCAAAGGGGAACTGCGTCAACATCGCCGAATTCCTTGAAGAGAACACACTTACCCTCCATAACGGGCATGCCTGCTTCAGGACCGATATCGCCGAGACCGAGAACTGCAGTACCGTCAGTAACAACTGCGATTGTGTTCCATCTTCTTGTGAGTTCGTATGACTTGTTGATGTCCTTCTGAATTTCAAGACAGGGCTGAGCAACACCGGGTGTGTAAGCAAGTGAAAGTGCTTCCTTATCCTTAACTGCTACTCTTGAAACAACTTCAACCTTGCCCTTCCATTCGCCGTGAAGTCTTAATGATTCTTTTGCGTAATCCATTTTTATCACCTTTTTTAATTTATTTTCTTGCACCAAAGGTGCATATCGAGCCGTTAGGCATATCGAGTGCGTAGCACATATCGAGCCGTCAGGCATATCGACACGGGATATCATCAAATAAAATTATCGATATGTTGCCTCAGGGGCAACTCGATATATTTGTCTGAAGACAAATTCGATATGTTTGCCAATGTCAAACCCGATATGTTTTACGTTGTAAAACAAGAGTTCTTATGCTTCCCAGGGGAACTTATAATCAAGACCGAGGTCATCACGTACCTTATTCATTTCAGCCTGAACTGATTCGTTGATGGGTACACCGCTGTCTTTTCTCTGCATCCAGATGTCGTACTCTTTTTCACCTGCGGTGTAGATTCTGTCTTCACCGGGAGCCTTCTTTGAAGCACGCATTGAACGAAGGATATCGCCTGCCTTCTTTCTTGCAATTTCTTCACCCATAAAGTGATTTGTGTCAATAGCAATAAAGAAGTGACCAAGCTGATAGGGACGGATGTTGCCGTCTGCATCTTTACCGTCGAGATCCTTACCGTAAGCACCGTCCTGAAGAATTGATGAAAGGAATTCTACAAAGAGAGCAAAGCCGTAACCCTTGTAACCGCCGAGAGCTTCACCGATACCGCCGAGAGTTGTGAGAGCTGCAGTACCCTGACGGATCTTCTTGAGAGCTACACCCGCATCGCCTTCAACGGGGTTACCGTCAAGGTCAATAACAGTGCCGGGGTGGATTTCTTCGCCGATTCTCTCGTAATATTCAACCTTACCGTTCTGTGTGATTGATGTAGCGCAGTCGAAGTTGAAGTCAAAATCTTCATCAGTGGGAACGCCGAGTGTGAAGGGGTTAGTACCGAACATACCCTCAACACCGAGTGTGGGAGCAACACTGGGACGAGCGTTTGTACCTGTCATACCGATACAACCTGCCTTTGTTGCCATTGTGGTGTAGTAGCCGGCAATACCGTAGTGTGTTGAGTTACGCACTGTAACCATACCCATACCGTACTTCTTAGCCTTTTCAATAGCCATGCTCATAGCCTTATAGCCGATAACCTGACCCATACCGTGGTGACCGTCAACAACTGCAGTTGTTTCGGTTTCCTTGAGAATTTCAAAGTTGGTTGTGGGGAACTGGATTCCTGCATTGATTCTGTCGATGTAAACGGGCTTGAAACGGTTGCAGCCGTGTGATTCAATACCTCTTCTGTCCGATTCAAGAAGTACGTCTGTTACGATTTCAGCCTCGTCAGCAGGCACGCCGACACCGATGAATGCGTCCTTGATAAAGTCATGTGTGGTTTTCCAATCAAGAATTACTTTAGCCATTTTGTTCACTCCTGTATATAATTTATTATTTTTATATTTCAAGCCCGAAGGCTTAAAGACTAAGTTTAATAATTTTATGAAAATTCTGCACTCCGTAACTATCGGAAAAAGCTATCTTATTCCTTTTCTTCCCAGTTCATTGCACGGGTGACAGCCTTCTTCCAGCCTGCATAGTACTTATTTCTTTCTTCCATACTCATTTCAGGCACGAAAACTCTGTCTACCTCACGGTTAGCCTGAATGTCGTCAAGGCTTTCCCATACGCCTACTGCAAGACCTGCAAGATATGCGGCACCGAGAGCTGTGGTTTCAACTGTCTTTGGCCTGTCAACCTTAGTTTGTGCCATATTCGCCTGAATTTGCATCATAATGTTACTTACACTTGCGCCGCCGTCAACACGAAGCTCACTGATGTCAATACCTGAGTCGTCCTTCATAGCCTCGAGAAGATCTGTCATCTGATAAGTGATGCTTTCAAGCACTGCACGGCAGATATGCTTTCTGTTTACGCCGCGTGTGAGACCTGTGAAGCAGCCTCTTGCATACATGTCCCAGTAGGGAGCGCCAAGGCCGGTGAAAGCAGGCACAAGATAGCAGCCGTTTGCATCGGGTACCATTTCGGCAAGCTCGTCACATCTCTTGGGGCTGTCAATAAGCTGAACCTCGTCACGAAGCCACTTGATAACTGAACCTGCATTGAAAGCTGAGCCTTCAATTGAATAGGTGGTTTCTCCGCCAAGGCTCCATGCAACACCTGTGAGAAGGTTATTCTTTGAAACAACTCTCTTGTTACCTGTGTTCATAAGCAGGAAGCAGCCTGTGCCGTAGGTGTTCTTTGACATACCCGGCTCAAAGCAAGCCTGGCCGAAAAGCGCTGAGGGCTGGTCGCCGATTGCACCGCAGATAGGCACACCTTCAAGTTCTTCAAGACCGATGATGCCGCTTGAAACCCAACCGTAAACCTTGCTTGAGGGAACGGGAGTGGGAAGTATTCCCATAGGCACGCCAAGCTTTTCGCAGAGATATTCGTCCCACTTAAGCTTGTCAACGTCAAAGAGCATTGTTCTTGAAGCGTTGGAATAGTCTGTTACATGAGTTCTGCCGCCGGTGAGGTTCCAGATAAGCCAGGTTTCAACAGTACCGAAAAGGAGCTGACCTGCATCTGCAAGAGCCTTTACACCGGGAACATTATCGATAATCCACTTGATTTTTGTGGCTGAGAAATATGCGTCAACAATAAGACCTGTATGCTCTGTGATATAGTCGCAAAGCTCCTTGTCTTCCTTGATTTTTTCGCACATATCGGCAGTTCTTCTGCACTGCCATACAATTGCATTGTAAACGGGCTTACCTGTAGCTCTGTCCCAGAGGATGGTTGTTTCTCTCTGGTTCGTGATGCCAATACCCGCAATGTCCTTGGCTGAGAATTTGCCTGAACGAAGCACTGTGGTAATTGAATTGAGCTGACTGTAAAGAATATTCAGCGGGTCATGCTCAACCCAGCCTGCCTTGGGATAAATCTGCTCAAATTCATTCTGAGCCTTTGCAATGATATTGCCCTTTTTATCAAAGACAATTGATCTTGAGCTTGTGGTACCCTGGTCCAGGGCGAGAACGAGTTTTTCTTCCATATCTTCATATCCTCCTGTAAGATAAATTATTACCTTATAAAAAAGAGAATAGCACAACAACCCCTATGGGATCATCATCTATTCTCTCATCTCCATAGATTTATATCTCATTATAACAATTATTGTCAGGGCAGAAAACACACTACCCATATTTACATATATTGTACTTTAAATCACACAATTTGTCAACACAAAAAGAGAATAATAATTGCCCTTTGAAGAGTAAAAAAGCAGTCAGTGACCGCCCTTTGGCAATCACTGACCTCAAATTGACATTCGGGAAATTCAGGCACCTTTTTTAAGTCTGAGACGAAGCTTATCACTTATCATGGCAATAAACTCCGAATTTGTAGGCTTGCCTCTTGAGTTCTGTATGGTATAGCCGAAATAGGATGACAGCACATCAACATCTCCCCTGTCCCAGGCTACCTCAATTGCGTGGCGGATAGCCCTTTCAACCCTGGATGCCGTAGTTTTGTGGTTTTTGGCTACGGTGGGATAAAGCACTTTTGTAACGCTGTGCATCAGCTCAGGGTCATTGACAGAAAGAATTATTGACTCTCTCAGATACTGGTAGCCTTTAATATGGGCAGGCACACCGATTTGTCTCATAATATCGGATATGATAATTTCAAGATCTGAATCTGACCTGTTCTGCATTGTTATACTGCTTTGTGACCAGCCTGAAATCTGCACTATTCGTTCTGCCATTATGCCAAGCTCAAAAGGCTTGATAAAGCAATAAGCCGCACCGGCTTCAAGAAGCTCCTGCTCAAAACGGGGGTTATCACTGGGCATAATAACTGCAATCAGACTTTCTTTTTCAAGATTTGCACTTCTGAGCTGTTTAAGAACTCCCAAGGCATCAATTCCGGGCATGAAAGCATCGAGAAGCACCACATCAGGTTTATCATCTTTTATGTACCCGATAACCTTACTGCCGTCTTTTTGCTTTCTGATGACACTGAAACCGAACTCTTCCATAAACTTCATCATATGAAGTGAAAATTCATTTTCATCCTGCACTGTCATAACTTTTAACTGTGTGTTCATTTTATTTACCTCCAAAATATAAAATGTGAGTATCGCTCACTTTATGTTAGATATTATCACATCCATTTGTAAAATGCAAGCACTTTTTGTAATTTATTTGAGATTTTATATCAAAACTTGGTTTAGCCCCTAAAAATCAAGGCTTTTATGTTGCAAAACAAAAAAGATTATGATAATTTGTTTGTATTATACAGTAGACACCCTGTCGAATAATGTTAAGATTCATCACATTTCTATGAATATTATTAACATCCGTAAAATAAAAAAATCAGCCCGGATTAACCGGACTGAAATAATATAAAATTTTACTGACTGTCCTCCTCACTCGGCAGTGGTACATAAGGAATAACCCCGTCAACCGTATCAGGAGACTGTTCTTTTGTGTTGATTTCCTCTTCTTTTTTCGCAAGAGATGATGCAAAGGAAAAAAGAGTGATAAGTATTGCAAGCATAATTATAAGTGCCACAACAAGAATTGCAATCATAAGCACCGAGTATGCCTCGCCGCCCTCGGTTATGATGCCGAAATAAAGCAGAAATGTGTTAGTGACGGTGAAAATAACATTTACCGTTCTGAGTGTAAGAATCCTTTTACCTTGTGGGCAGGAATATTTGTCTGCTACAGATGCAAGGTTTGTGAAAAGCTGGAAGGTGAAATAGAGATTGATTGCAGAGGGAATAATCGAAACATAGTTAAGATATGCCTGCATACCGAATATTTTAAGCGCCCACTCTATAACATTCCAGACAACGAGGCCTATACCGAAGGGTCTTATAAGCTTTGCACTCTCCTCTTCAAGGGCTATAACAGACAGTGCCGACACCATAAGTGCATAGCCTGCCCAGTCGGGAAGAATATCAAGAGTGCCTAAATTTATGTGAATGTATATGAGGAAAAATCACCATGCTACTTTTTTAACCGCTGAGCGCATTTCGGAAATGTTATTTATCATTCTATTTGTCCTCCTTTGTATAAACTGTAATTTCATCTATCAGCTCGCCGTCAGCAAAAATCCACACCTTATATGCAAAAGGCTTTTTGTTTTCGGCAGGCTTTATTCCACTGCCGCTGTAACCGCCGCCGCTGCCGGCTTCTTCAATGCCGTCCCAACCACTATATACTGTCATACCTGACCATGAAGCACCGTCAGAGCTGCTGCCGCTGCCGCTTAAACCGCCCATGCTTGTTGCTCTTTTCTTTATAGCTTCAAAATCTATATTTTCAAGTTCAGCTTTATCATCACATTTCATTGTTGCAATGGAAAGATATTTGCCTATAAGATTGTGATGTGTTTCTTCATTAGCTTCATAAACTGTATATCTGTCATAATATTCACTTTCAAACTCGGCAGAAAGATCGGGAGTTTTATTAAAAAACATCATTGAACCAAAAAGGTTGTTCTGACTTTTTGATTTGCTTGCTATAAAATATTCATACCTGAAAGAGCATGTGACTTTACCCGTTTTGCCTTCAGCTCCGTAGGTATAGGGATAATACTCATCTTTTTCGTCAAAGTTTATGTCAAGAAGAAATCTTTCGCCCGCTTCCCTGACAATCCAGCCGTCAGAATTTTCGATAATTACGGGCATAACAAGCGTAGCGTGATTTTTGGGCACTTCACCGTATATTTCTTTGAGCTTTGCAGTGTTCACATCTGTTTCGATATCAAAATGAATGTCAGCCTCATATGTTCTGTCGCCTGTTTTTTCGATATTATATACTGCATGGCATGTTCCCGTATCAGGAAATGTGAGATTATCAAACTCAAACCCGGAGCTGAAATAATAATTGTATTCCTCATCCTTTGTCATTTGAGATATAATTTCTTCGTGTCTTTCTTCAGGCACGGCACAAAGAAGCATAACGCCGTTTTTCTGTGCCACACCCTTTGAGAAAGCATCAATGGCACCTGCCATTGTGGTGCATCTTGCGCTTCTTGCCGAGGCAACCGCAAGATTGAAATCCTTTTCAGATGCGGGATTGTAGTCCTTCAATTCAACTGCATAGCCGTAAAGGCAGGGCATAAACAAAAACAGCACAATGCAAACGCTGACCACACCCATTCCCTTAGGATACTTTTTGAATTTGACAATGGAGTCAATTCTTCTCGCAATATTTTTAGCGCCGTTTGATGCAGATGATGTGCAAGGCACCTTCTGATAGCGTTCATTTACCATACTCAGCAGAAGTCTGCCGTAGTCACGCCTGTTCTCACCCTCTAATTTTTCAAGAGTACGCAAATCACAAAGAGCCTCAATGTCATTACCCATTCTGTCAAAAACATAGTGCATAATTGGGTTAAACCAGTTAAGACAGCGAAGAATACATATAATTCCGCTTTGCAGTGTATCTGCGTGTTTTAGGTGCAAAAGCTCGTGAAAAATTATCTTTTCGTCAACTTCCTTTTCTTCAGGAAGAACAAGTATGAGTTTTATAATTCCGCAGACAAATGCCGAGGGCAGACCCTTAAGGACGACTATCCTTTTAGGTGCATAAAGATTATATCTGCCGGCAAGAAGATTAATTTCACGCCTAATTTCATCGGGTACGGCACTGCCTTTTTTAAGGATAAATTTCAGCCTTATGTATGATGAAATATAATAAAGTGCCAACAGAGCTGCGCCAAAAGGAAAGCAACATAAAGGTAATCTGTCACACTCACAGGAATAAGACTTTCAGGTAAATCCAATGCAGGCCTTATAAGTGAATATTCAGGTGTATATGCCGAGGAAAGACCTTTCTCAGCAGTAAATTTCAGCATTTCGACATAAGAGCCTATCGAGGGCAGGAGTATGCTTCGATGAGAAGACGACGGAATGATTATGCGAAGAATCAGCACAAGCCATATTCCCTTTTGCCAGCGTGCGGAAAGCACATCCTTGAAAAGTGCTTTGAGAAGTAAAATAACAAGGGCAACAACTGTTATATTAAAGCTGTGCAGAAGTATGTACCATATATTAAACATAATCACACCTCCATTTCATCAAGGAGCTTTTTAAGGCGTTCTATCTCATTTTTTGACATTTCACTTTCCTTCAGAAAGGCTGCAATCAGCTCTCCTGTAGCCCCTGAATAGACCTTGTTTAACAATTCGTCTCTCTCCTGCCTTGCGCAGTCTTCCTTAGACACTGCAGCTTTATAGGGTGCAGCGGCAGACTTTTCAATTATCACAAGACCTTTTTTGTTCATTCGCGTCAGATATGTATGCACCGTATTTGGCGCCCAACCGTGGTTTTCTCTCAGCGCTGAGGTAATCTCCCCTAAGGATAGGTTTTCTCCTGACCACAGCACTTCCATAATATCCCATTCGGGCAGTGTAAGCTTCATATTCGCTCCTCCTTACTACAGTTGTAGTATCGTTGCAATTACATTCTACACCTGTAGTATCGATTTGTCAAGAGGCAAAACAAAAAGTACCCTGCCGTTAATTTCGGCAGAGTACCTGAAAATATTAAATTATTCAACGGGGATAACGATATCGTAGCTGCTGTCGCCTGTTTCATCGGCAACCCATACGCCCTTAGCCATATTTCTTGCTCTGAAGATAACCTCATCTTCATAAACCTCAAGTATAAAGCCGAGACCTGCCTCGTTATAGGTGCCGTCCTTATTCTCAATTGTCATTGAAGGAGCATTGATGGAGTGGATACCGTCAATATTGTTGTAGTTATCGGGACCAAAACCTGAATGAAGGTGACCTGAAATAAAGAATACATTCTTATATTTTGACATAATTGCCTGAAGCTCTTCGCTCTGCTCACCTACGCTTGCACCGGTTTTGATTGAGCTGCCCCAAGCCTGCTCGATGTTGTGGCTGTCTTTAAGAGGCTGATGCGCAATTACAAATACAGGCTTGCCGTTTTCTGCAGCAATTTCGCTGTCAATCCACTGAAGCTGCTCATCACTGAGATATGATGATTCAAATTCTGTTTTATCTGAGCCTACAACAATAATCTTATAGCCGTTGATAACCTCTGAGAAGTGGAAGCTATCCATTGATTCGTCGCCGTTGAGAGTGTTGACAAAATAGCTGAAGGTGTTGAGGCTCTGCTTATAGATACGAAGTCTGATATCGTGGTTACCTGCTGCCATTATGTAACGAGTGTCAAGACCGTGAAGCTTGTCATAAATAAGCTGATATTCAACTGAAAGACCGTTTTCAGCAATATCACCTACACCGATAACTGCGTCAAACTTGCATTCTGCATTGTGAAGGTCTTCACAAGCTGCTGTGTAAACAGGATATCTGCCAAGCATATAGTTTGAAATCTGAGGGTCAGCTAAAATTGCAAAAACTGCCTTTGCATCTTCCTTGCTTGTATCAATGGGTGTTTCTGTTGAAGGAGGCACATAACCGCCGTTGAGAGCTAAAACAAGTGCCATGAACACACCGAAAAGCCAATAGAAAAATTTCTGAAAAATTGTTCGCATTACCATAATGATAATCCTCCTCATATAATGTTTTAACGCAGATTATTTTAACACTATTAAAATTAAATGTCAAGATTTAATGATTTTTCCAAGACTTTTTTAATGCTTTCGTTCACTTTTTCACGTGTGGAAAGGAGCCATTCGTTATCGTGGGGATAATCACGGAAGGTTATATGATGCTCACCGTCTTCTTCTATTATTTCAAGACATTTATGCTTGCCCTCATATTTTTCAAGAGTTCTGAGCGCTGCCATATCCTGAAGAGCATCATAAAAAACCTTTAACCTGAGTGAATGATAAGGTGTTCTGTCTTCGGCAGGGTACACAATAAAGCTGTCGCCCGAGGGAAATGCCTTGCCCGCGTCGGAGACCTCATAAGGATTTACAAGTCCCCTTGAAAGCTGAGTATAATAGAAGTTATAGCCCCACTGCAAGAAACCTTTTATGCCGTAAGCATACATCTGATAGCCGATAACTCTTGTACGCAATGACTCGTTGCAGAAAAACCTGTTTGCAACATAGTAATTTTTCTGACCGCTGCAATAATAGACCCACAGATCTTTTTTCAATCCGAAAAACTTATGTATATGGTCATTTGCGGGGATGGGGTTGCTGACGATTTTCAGCTTATAGAACCAAGGGTCTGACAAAGCATCAACGATTTTGTAACCTCCAAAGAGCTTATGAATATACTTAGATGCCTTGTAATAGTTAATAAGCACACCTATATTAGGCTCGTCACTGACATGAATGAGCACCTTATCTTTAAGTCCCCTTGCTTCAAAATAAGCCTTCAACTCCACCGAAAGCGCCTTGAGAAAAGCCTTATATTCCTTGCTGTCAGCTTTGGTTTCCCAGCCGAAAATCCTTTTATATTCACCGTCAACGGTTGCCATAATTTTCGGAGCATTTCTTGCACCCCACTGAGTATAAAAATGTGAAAGCTCAAAATATTCAACACCGCAGCGATGTGCCATATCAATCCAGCGGGTCAGCTTATCGAAATTGAAGCTGTATTCACCCTTGTTAAGAGTTACATCCACAAGCTGTACCGTAGGTCTTTCCTTGCCCTTTTCAGTGTCAAGAGGCGGTGTAAATATGGGAGTGAGTACACAGTTCTGACCGTATTCACGGGCGGTTTTGAGAAAGCTTTCAACTGTCTGCCAATATTCCTCAGAAAAAGCCTCAAAGTTATAGTAAGACATAAGACAGTCTGTATGGAACCAACAGGTATAGACAAAATCGTCAAAGGAAAGCTCCGCATCAATAATTTCCATATCCACGCTGACAGTTTTATCTCCCACAGTAACTTTGACAGTATACTCCCCTGCTTCATTGTCCTTGGCATCGGTTTCAACCCATAAAACCGTTATACCCTTTTTTAATTTAAGTCTATCCGCCGCCGGCAGAAGCAAATCGGGATAATATCCGCTTTCACTGAATCTGTAGTAATCGTCGGCACCGTCTTTTGTCATTGGCAAATCAGACTTTATATGCTCCACCGTGTAGGCTCTTATGTTTTTAAGGTCACTATCAATGCAGAAAGAAACATCCGCTCCCCCTGAAGCCTCAATTGCAACCTGAAAGGATTTCTTTTCGTTTTTCAGCACTGAAAATCTTTCAAGTGATTTTTCAGGCATTTTGTCACTGTCATAAAGCTTTTCAAGTGAAGAAATAAGTCTGATATGGGTTACGGCATCCATAAATTCACCTCGTTACATTCTTAAAAGAAAAATAGATTTTGAATTGTTTAGACTATTTTATCAAAAGTAAAATTTTTTGTCAATTAAATATAATATCTACTTGAAAACGACCGTAAAATGAATTATACTTAGAATATAAATAAATTGTAAACACGGTGGTGAAACTATGAAAACAGATAGCAAACTTAAATATCCCCTTATATTCGTCCATGGAATGTTCGGTTGGGGTGACAACGAGGGAATAAATAAATATATGCCCTATTGGGGTGCAACAGGAGGCAGCATAACAGAGCATATGGAAAGTCTCGGCTGCAAGGCATATGCAGCTTCCGTCGGTCCTATGTCAAGTGCCTGGGACAGAGCCTGCGAGCTTTACGCTCAGCTTACGGGTACTTGGGTTGACTATGGCAAAGCTCACAGCGAACAGCACGGTCACAAGCAATTCGGCAGAAACTATGAAACTCCTATGCTGGAAAACTGGTCTGCGGAAAACAAGATTCATCTTATAGGTCACTCCTTTGGCGGCACAACAATAAGAATGCTTTGCCACCTGCTCACCTACGGCGCACCTGAAGAGGTGCAGGCAAGCGGAAACAATGTTTCGCCCTTATTCAAGGGCGGCAAAGGCGACTGGGTCTGCTCTCTGACTGCAATATGCTCCCCTCTTAACGGTACTGCAGCTCATGATACTGTAGTGAGATACAAGCTGAAAAATCTGCTCACATACGGTGCAAGTCTTTATTCAGGAGTACTCGGCAGAACTCCTCTTAACGGTAATCTCGTGGACTTCCACCTTGAACAATTCGGCCTCACAAACACACCCGGTCAGAAAGACGCTCTGCCCATAACAGAGGCAATAAAAATAGTTGCCGCAACAAACGACCAGGTTGAATTTGATATGTCACCCGAGGGTACAAAAATAATCAACGGCAGAATTGAAATCTCACCGAAGGTCTGCTACTTCTCCTACGCCTACAACTCCGTCAGGGAAACCAAGGGCGGCAAGATGCACATACCTTCTTACACCAAGTTCCCCTTTTTATCATTCACAAGTGCTTTGATGACCCACGACACCAAAAATCATCCCGACTTTCCCGGCAGCAAAATTGAGCTTTACAACGACGGACTGGTTGATACCTTCTCAGCCACGCATCCCCATGATGAGCCTCACTGTCTTTGGGAAAGCGATATGGAAATCAAGCCCGGCATCTGGCATGTTATGCCTATAACTCAGGGCGACCACGGCACTGCCATAGGTCTTTTTGAATCAAAGGATATCACTCAGAAGTTTTATGAGGATATGATTGTATTTCTCGACAAAGCTGAAGAAGCAACAGAATAAAAAAACAACAGCTCGGTTTTATCCGGGCTGTTCATTTTGTTAAAAAAACTGTTTTATGAAACTTATGTGTCTCTTTTTATTACTTAATAATTATCATTTGAGAAATCTGTCAATGTAGCCGAAAAGAAGCTCTTCTGCTCTCTTTTTTGCCGCATCATCCTTGCCCAAATCGTGATCTGCTCCCTCGTAAACATTGAACACGTGTTCAACACCGTACTGTGTAAGAAGAGCATCAAGTGTCTGTGCGTTTGAGAAAGGTACGATCGAATCGGCATTGCCGTGATTGATTACGGTGGGTACACAGTCCGCACTTACATAAGCGATGGGAGAAACACTGTAAAGTGCTGATTTTGCGTTTTCCTTTGTTTCATATGTAAAGCGCTGACCGCACCCCTTTGACATAAGGTCACTCATTGCCGCTTCGTCACCCAGAGCATTATTATGATAGAAGTTATCGTCATAGAGGTCAGTGGGACCTGAGTTGCTGACAACTGCAACAGGAGTAATGGGAGCTGTATTCTTTCTTGCATAAGCATAAAGCAGTGAAAGGTGACCGCCTGCACTGTCGCCCGTAAGAAGTACTCTGTTGATGTTTACACCGACTTCAGCACCTTTTTTCTTTATTTCAGCAAGAGCCGCATCAATATCATCAAGCACATCAAGAATGTCAACATTTTCTGAAATATAACGGTAATTTACCGATGCAGTTGCAATGTCGAGATTGGAAGCACCGTAATTCATTCCGCCCTCATAGCTTTCCTTATCCCCCGCTATCCATGCGCCGCCGTGAATAAACAAAACAATCCCTAAGTCTCCCGATGCATCATAGGGTACACAAAGGTCAACTACCTGTCTTTCGTGAGTACCGTAGGACATATTAAAGAAGGTCTGACAGTCAAATTTTTGCCCGCCAACTTCCCCGAGTCCGAAAAGTCCCAGAAAGAAATTAATGATTGCCATAAAAAATGCAATGATTTTTTCAAACATAGTTTTTCCTCCTTAAAATTTTAATGTTTTCTTATTTCGACAGTCTGTCGCTGTCTTTATATTAACATAAAATAAACATATTTTCAAGAGAAAAGTTAATTTACACATAAGAAAAGCGGCTTCATTATTCATTTGTGTTTTGCAACCAAATCAAAAAGGTTTCATCAAATTCAATGCGATGATATGCCATTGCTTTTGCAATCTCAAAAAACTAATCACCCTTGCACCTTATAACGGGTTGGCAAGAGTGATTTACCTTTTTAATTACCGCCGGGGCCGTCTCTGCGCTCGCGAGTATCTTTCACCTCTATTTTTCCTGCTATATCACTCGGTTTAACGTGATTTTTATCTTCTTTTCTTTTAGCTTCAGACTTTTGCTTTTTATCATTATCGTTCATAAATACAACTCCTTTCGGCTGTTATTGTTAATCATTATTTACTATTTCATTCAAATCGTTGACAGGCGGCATACAGCTGTGACCTTTACATACGTAATATGTCGTCTTTGCGTTTTTAAGCTGATATTCTTTTGAAGATTCCCTCAAAAGAATAACAACTGCATTTGCAGGCAAAATCAAAGGCAGTGTTTTTCTATCGGTTTTTTCATCCGCAACTACAGTAATTTTCATCGGCGGCTCTTTATATTCCAAAAGTGCCACTAAATACATTGCATGGTTTGTCGGGTACGCATCAGCCTCATAAGAAATAAAATCTAACTGCCGCTCCGCCAGGTGTTTATATTTATCATCTGAGGTCAGAAGATATAGTTTAACAAAATTATATGCCATCAGTGAGTTGCCGCCGGGAACAGCACCGTCATAGGTCTCCTTCGGTCGGAGTATCAGTTCTTCGCTAAGGTTGCCGTATAAATAAAATCCACCCTCCTTATCACTGAAATCACTTACAACCTTATCGCACATCTGCTTTGCACGGTTTAATTTTTCCTCATCGAAAGTTGCCCGGTACAAGCAAATCTGTGCAAAAATATAGCTAGCATAATCATCTAAAAAGCCGTTGACACCGCGTTTTGCGTCGCGAAAGCTCACAAACAATTTATCGTCTTCACACAGATGTGTTCTTATATATTCGTCTGCTTTTTGCGCTGCATTCAGATAAATTTGTTTTTTACTTGTAAGATATAACTCGCACATTGCCCCTATCATAAGTGAGTTCCACGCTGTTAAAATTTTATCGTCTAAGTGAAGTGCATATCTGTTTTTTCTGAATTGCTGCAGCTTAGGCAAAAACGGCTCAAAACTTTTATCGTGAGGATCACTTTTTAACAAGTTAGGAATGCTTTTCCCTTCGAAATTTCCTATATTGGTTATATCGTAATGACGGTTAAATTTTTCTGCTTCTGTGTCACCAAGCACTCCCTTAATTTCATCAGGAGTAAACAAATAATACTTTCCCTCTTCGCCTTCACTGTCGGCATCCTGCGCACTGAAAAAGCCACCCTCGTCTGATGTCATTTCACGCAGAATATAATCTGCTGTTTTCTCGGCAATTTCAAGATATAACCTCTTATTTGTTGCAGAGTACGCCTTACAGTAAGCGAGTATCAGCAACGCATTGTCATAAAGCATTTTTTCAAAATGGGGAACAAGAAACTTCCTGTCTGTGGAGTACCGACAAAAGCCAAAACCGATATGATCAAAGATACCGCCCCGGTACATTTGCAAAAGGGTATTTTCTGCCATCTGAAGGCATTTTTTATCTTTGTACCGTTCGTAATATGAAAGTAAAAACAAAATATTGTGCGGTGTCGGAAACTTGGGAGCGCCACCGAATCCGCCATATTTTTCATCATAAATTCTGCTGAATAAAGACACGGCATAGTGTACTGATTCTATTTCTGCACTATTATGAAATGTTTCGTTTCTTTTCAGACGGTTTATAATCTCATCTGATTGGCTCATCAATGAGGCTCTGTCTCTTTTCCAAGCATCACTAACAGCAATAAGAAGTTCTTTGAAGCCTATCATTCTGCCACGGGAGGTTTTCGGGAAATAAGTACCCGCAAAAAACGGCTTCTGATCAGCTGTCATAAAAATACTTGTGGGCCAGCCACCACTCCCCGTAAACGCCTGACACACTGACATATAAACGCTGTCAATATCGCGGCGTTCTTCCTTATCAACCTTTACGGAAATAAAATTGCGATTTAAAATCTCAGCTATTTCATTATCCTCAAAGCTTTCGTGAGACAAAACATGGCACCAATGACAAGCGCTGTAGCCAATACTTAAGAATATGGGCTTATCTTCTTCTTTTGCTTTTTCAAAGGCTTCAGCAGACCACGGGTACCAATCAACAGGATTGTCTTTATGCTGAAGAAGATATGGGCTTGTTTCATATTGCAAACGGTTGCTCAAATGATTTCCTCCTTTTTTAGTTCAAGGTGTTCGGGCAGCATTCGGTAATGATCATAAAAATCTCTGCTTATTGCTAATATTATTCTCATCGTGTTTGCGCTATATACAAAAGTTTTAAGTATAAAAGCTATAAAAAGAGACAAAATACAAGCAGAAAAATTATTCAGGAGGGAGAAGAATGCAGCGTGATAAAATGCCGGTAGGCTTCGCTATGGTTTTGGCGCAAAATCCCGAAGCTATGCAAAAATTTGCCATGTTAAGTGAAGAGAAAAAACAGGAAATAATTAACGGTACACATTTTGTTAAATCAAGCAGTGAAATGCACGAGTATGTTAATAAACTTAATAATATTTAAAGCCACAGGAATCCCCTGCGGCTTTATTTTGGGTTTAAGGTGTAAAAACTGCTCTTTGAAGTGTTCCAAAAGATGTTACCCTTGCAAAATGTATGGATTTGTTTTATAATATAAAAAAAGGAGGAGTTTAAATGAAAAAAATTATATCTCTTATCTTAAGTTTGATTATGCTCGCAGGCTGTTTTTCTTTATCAGTATACGCCGATAATAACGGTACTGAAAAAACTTTGCAGTTTAATAAAAACGGAAAGTTTACTATTTTAAATCTGAGTGATATTCAGGATGGTTATCCTATTAATCCTCTTACAAAAAAATATATAGAAGATACCGTTGATATGATAAAACCCGATTTGATTGTTCTTACGGGTGATAACATTTCAGGTTATGATGTTCCCGAGGAAAAGGATGCCGAACTTGCCATAAGTGAGTATATGGATATTTTTGAAAAAAGAAACATCAAGGTTGCCGCCGTTTTCGGAAATCATGACGACGAAGAAACAAAATCAACCAAGGAACATCAGCTCTCCGTTTATGAAAGCTACAACTGTTATGTGGGTGAAAGAGGCTTCTGTGTAAAAGACAGAGTGGGTACTTATAATCTTCCCATTATGAAAAGCGATAACAGCTCATACGGCTTCAATCTTTGGTTTACCGATTCGGGTACATATAACACTGAAAATGAATACGGCGGTTATGCCTGCGTATATAAGGAGCAGATAGATTGGTATAAAAAAACAGCTGCAGAGCTAAAAAAAGAAAACGGCGGAAAGGTTGTTCCGTCAATAAATTTCCAGCATATTATAGTACCCGAAATTTACGACGCATTAAAGCAGGTTAAATTTTTATGGTTCGGCCGTATTATAAGAAAAAAGAATCCCCTCAACGATAAAACAAAATTTTATGTTCTGCCAAAGGACGCAAAAGGTCAGCTCAGAGAATATCCCTGTCCGCCTTATTACAACAACGGTCAGTATGATGCGATGCTTGAAATGGGCGATGTTCTTGCTACAGTAAGCGGCCACGACCACGAAAACAGCTTTGAAATCGATTACAAGGGTATAAAGATTATCAACACACCTACTGTAGGATTTAACGCTTATAATGATATAAATATAGGTTCAAGAGTTTTTGTTATTGATGAAAACAAGCCTGAAAGCTTTGAAACCTACTGTCTTACATATTCGGATGTATATCCTGACATTGATCCACTTTACAAAGCACGTATTCTTTTTAATATAGATACAGTAAATGTCTTCACAAGATTTTTTAGTCTCATTAAAATCGCAAGAGCAGATGATATGAGCTTCAAAGAGTTTCTTTACAACACGAAAAAAATTATCAGCGAAATACAGATATTTTAAAAATCAAAACCGCAAGCTGTGACATTCTCGGCTTGCGGTGTCTTTTAACCCATAGCAAAAGTTAAGAAGAAATGAATAATTTTTGAGCATAACATACACGCTACGCGTGATTAAATACCACTCCCTCGGATTGTATAAAAAGACACCGCTTTTGCGATGTCTTTTTTGTGTTTTGTGACCAATTTAGCAACAATACGATAAATCGGATCTTATAGAATTCCCGTTATCATCATTGTTGAAATAATCTCTGCCGCTTCGTATTCATTAATTTCGTTATCTACACTATTTAAAACATCAACAAGCGAACCTTCACAAACAGGGCAGATATTTTCTTCGGTTTCAAATCCGTTGTTGCAAATTTTACAGTATTTCATATAAATCACCTTTGTCAAATTAGTATTTGTCGAAATAATTATATAACATATATTATTAAAATACAATATATAAGTTTAGCAAAAATCAAGGCGAAGCCTTGTATGTAATCCGTCGCAGACGGAATGTGATCATCACGAAGTGATGTATGTAATCCTTTCACAGAAAGGTATGTAATCAATCCGAAGGAAGAAAAAATACAAGGCTTACGCCTTGATGACATACCAATCCGACCGATTGGATAAAAAAATACCAAGTCTTACGACTTGGTATTTTTTTGGCTATCAACTGCAACTATAATACAATGAATACCCCTTTTACATAAGGGGTATTCAAACCAAACTTTTCTAAAACTTATTATTTTATTGCTGACAATCAATCAACCAAAAAGATTTCCAAAATCAAGTTCGCCTTTAAAAAGTTTTGTAAAGAAATTAAGAATCATTGTAAGGAATCGAATCAAAGAAGCAAGTCTTGTTTGAGTTGTCGGTTTTTCTTCAGGAAGTGAAACCCATTCGTAATCTGCAGAATTCTCTGCCGTCATAGGCTCAAGTCTTCCCTCGGTTTCAAAAAATACGCTGAACTGAGGATATGCACCTTCAGAGCGGATAGAATAATTTGTTCCCTGAAGGAAAGACAGCGTTATGTTATCGCTCACATTGATAAAGCTGTGGTGAGCATTCTTAATAACCCATGTTCTGTCAGGATAAAGAGCCGTTGATAAATCCACCTGTCGGTCAGGAGAAATATAATCGCCCTTACCCTCTTCTACTCTCTGTGCAATATAGTCTTCGGAAAGAGTGCTGCCGATTTTCGCACAGGTAGCACCCATAGTTGCAGCATCAAGGCTTACAAGGAAGTCGGAGAGTTTATCTGCACCCTTAGTTATAGGCGGATTCATATATCCGTACCTTGCCACAAAACCGATATGAATGTCATACTCGTTTTCACATTTATCGTAAAGCTCATCAAGTTTTAAAGTGCAGTGATCTCTGTAATACACAATCTTTTCGATGAGTCCTGCATACTTTGTTCTTAATTCTGAACCATCTTCGCCGTAAATAAGATTAAGAGCTGCATTAAAATCTTCCTTGCTTACGCATGTCCAGTAATTGACAACAGTAGCAAGACCCGTTGCGTGGCAAAGAGCAGGAACAAGTGCTTTATAAAGTCTATCGTACAAATCCTCAACAGTATCAAGGACTTTATCTGTTACTGTTACCTGATTAAAAAGATCTATTGTTTTAAAAACAATTTCATTGAGCAAATCGCTGAGGCCAAATCCTCCGGGCATACCGATCTCGGAACAATAAGTCATTTGAGCAAGATATCTTTCAATCTGTTTTGCATCAAATTCAATCTGACCGCTGAAGGTCTCGCTGATAATTGTTGCGCCGTTGGAAAGAACCTCATTTAACATAACATTTTTTATAAGACCCTCATCACCGTATTTTTCAAGATATGCCATAAGAAGTCCGCCACCCAGACAAGCCACATGGATGTTAACCTGGCCTTTTTCGGTTGTTTTAAGCACCTTGAGAATATACTCATGAAGTCTGTCAACATGGTCATAGGGAGAAAGTCTCCAGTCATACATAAAATTGTAATCATAAAGGCCGTAATTTACAGTATCACGTTCAGCTTCAGCCTCAGAGGCGTCAATACGAGACTGAGCAATACCGCTTCCGTTTATGGGATTTCCGTTTTCGTCAATCTCAGAGCCCTTAAATATAGGCTTAAGCTCTTCATAAACTGCTTTACCGTATCTGTCCCACTCGTCAAAAAGGAGACCTTCAGTAAGCATAGGAAGCATAATGTTGGCACAGGTTTCAACCACTGTCTCCATATCGAAATCACCATTGGTCACATTAGAGAAAAGATCTGAAATTCCCAGACCAAGCGGTTTGCCGTCGCCATCGTAAATAGTCTCTCCGTTGCCACGGATGTAAATTATAGGAAGGTTTGCTTCATCAACTGCTGAAGCAACGGGTGTCATCACCGCAAAAAAGAGTAAAAGAGAAAGAAATAAAGATATTGCTTTTTTCATTTATTGCACAACCTTTTAATGTATTATTAAGAATATGATAACATGTAACATTTCATATGTCAATGCTGAACAAATAAAAATGATGAACAATGCATGCAAAAAACCACCCAATTTAAAGCTATACACTAAAAATATTCATTACAATCGGGTGCGGGTGTCCCGCCCATAATTATTCATTATTCATCAGCGAAGCGACTTCAATATTCATTATTCATTTGAAAATCCGTTCTTGCTAAAATGAATAATGAATGATGAGTATTGAATGATGAATAATACAAACGAAAATCCGCCCACTTTCGTGAACGGATTTTCGTTTGTGTTTACAGCTCAAATTAGCAACAACTACATTATTAAATTGATTTATCACCTTACTTATTGCTCTTTTTTTCTAAAATTACTGCTATTAAATAAATCAGTAAAAAAAGAATAAAATAAGCTGGAAGCACTACAAATAAAACTGAAGCACCGATGTTAAAAAGAAACTCACTACCTGTTACAATTCCTGAAAAAAACACAAACAAACTTACCACTAAAATTATAAAACCAATAATTTGTGTAATCTTAAGAATTGTATTCATTTTCTTATTCATACGAATCCATTTTTCTTTAGTTTGATTTTCTTCTTTCATATAATCACCTCTTATATAATTATATCAACTTAAAATGAAAAAATCAAGGCGAAGCCTTGCATGTAATCCGTCGTAAGACGGAATGTAATCACAACGCAGTTGTGGATGTAATTCTTTCAAAGAAAGGTATGTAATCAATCCGAAGGAGGAAAAATGCAAGGCTTACGCCTTGATGACATACCATTCGCAAAGCGAATGGATTACATACGCCTGACGGCGATTACATACCAATCCTTCGGATTGGATAAAAAAATACCAAGTCTTGCGACTTGGTATTTTTTTGGCAGGGATGGCAGGATTCGAACCTACGAATGCAACAGTCAAAGTGTTGTGTCTTACCGCTTGACGACATCCCTGTATTTAATTTTGGATATAAAAAAATGGGGTGGATAATCGGATTCGAACCGACGACCTCCAGGGCCACAACCTGGCACTCTAACCAACTGAGCTATATCCACCACATAATGGCGCGCTTTGAGGGACTCGAACCCCCGACCTACTGCTTAGAAGGCAGTTGCTCTATCCAGCTGAGCTAAAAGCGCATATATTAAATTTACTGGAGCGGGTGATGGGAATCGAACCCACACGACCAGCTTGGAAGGCTGGGATTCTACCATTGAACTACACCCGCATCTTCACTGCAACGCTGATTATTATACACAATCAGCGCTGCAATGTCAAGTGTTTTTTATAATTTATTTTGATTTTTTACAGATGTGAAAAAACTAACTTTTCGTCCTTCACCTCTGCTGCAATTGCCGAAACGGGTGAATCTGCATTGTCAATTATAATGTTTGCAATTTCGTCCTCAATTTCCTTACGGATGAGGTTTCTCAGGTCTCTCGCTCCCCTTGCACCACCGTGTCCTTTCTTGGCAAGGTACTCAGGCACATCGGCAGTGTACTTAAAGTCGATATCCTTTTCCTTAAGAGATGCAACAAGCTCGTCAAGCAGCAGTGCGGATATTTTTTCGTAATCCTCTACGGTAAGGCTGTTGAAGACAGCTATTTCGTCAACTCTGCCGAGAAATTCAGGTCTGAGGAAGTCGGAAAGTGCCTTCATAACCTTTTCTCTTGTAGCGTCGCCCTTTTCCTTACCGAAGCCAAGTGCGCCACCCTTACGCTCACTGCCTGCATTTGAGGTCATAACTATAACGGTGTTTTCAAAGTTGACAGTTCTACCCTGAGCATCGGTGATTCTGCCTTCGTCAAGAATCTGCAGAAGAATATTCATAACATCGGGGTGTGCCTTTTCAATCTCATCAAAAAGGATAACGCTGTAGGGCTTTCTGCGCACCTTTTCAGTGAGCTGACCTGCCTCGTCATAGCCAACATAGCCCGGAGGTGAGCCGATAATTCTTGATACGCTGTGTTTTTCCATAAACTCACTCATATCAAGTCTGATAAGTGTTTCGGGAGTGGAGAACAGCTCAGTTGAAAGCTGCTTTACAAGCTCAGTTTTACCTACACCTGTGGGACCTACAAAGATAAATGAAGCGGGTCTTCTTCTGGGACTTACCTGCACTCGGCTGCGCTTTATTGCACCTGCAATTGCACTGATAGCTTCATCCTGACCGATAACCTTTTTCTTGAGAGACTCTTCAAGACCTGCAAGCTTTTTAAGGTCACTTTCTATAATCTTGCTTGAAGGGATACCCGTCCACAGCTCAATGACCTTGGCAATATCTGCCTCGGTAACGCCATTGTCAAGAGCCGCCTGTGTAAGAGACTCCACATCAGCTTCCACTTTCACAATGTCACTCTTAAGCTTTGCAATTGCCTCATAGTCCATATTATCCGTTGCATTCATAAGAGCTTCTTCCTCAGCCTTATATTCGCTTAGCTTTCTCTCTGCAATTTCCAGGTCGCTTATTGCCTTGTTGCGAAGATTTGCACAGGTACAGGCCTCGTCAAGCAGGTCTATTGCCTTGTCGGGCAGAAAACGGTCTGTAATATATCTCTCTGAAAGTACAACGGTCTTTTTAACAAGGTCATCGCTGATTCTCACTCTGTGATAGGTTTCATAGTACCCCTTGATGCCAAGAAGAATTTCAGTTGCATCTTCAATTGAAGGCTCCTCAATTTTAACGGGCTGGAAACGTCTTTCAAGAGCAGCATCCTTTTCGATGTGCTTTCTGTATTCGGTAAATGTGGTAGCTCCCACAACCTGAATCTCGCCACGGGAAAGTGCAGGCTTGAGAATATTTGCCGCATTCATTGAGCCTTCGGCATCGCCTGTACCCACAAGATTATGCACCTCGTCAATAAAGAGAATGATGTTGCCGTTATCCTTAACCTCGTCAATAAGAGTTTTGATTCTTGACTCAAACTGACCTCTGAACTGAGTACCTGCAACAAGTGCCGTCAGGTCAAGAAGGTGAATTTCCTTATCTGCAAGCTTTGCAGGGACTTCGCCTCTGACTATTTTAAGGGCAAGACCCTCGGCAATGGCAGTTTTACCTACACCGGGTTCACCTATAAGGCAAGGGTTATTCTTTGAGCGTCTGCAGAGAATCTGAATTGTTCTTGCAAGCTCCTTATCTCTGCCGATGATATTGTCAATTTTTCCTTCGCGAGCCTTTGCAGTAAGGTCATTACAGTAAAGAGTGAGGAACTTTCTCTTTTTATCAGGCTTTTTAGGCTGCTGAGTACGCTTTGCACCGTGATTTGAAAAGGGTGTCTGCGGTGCGGATGAAGGTACATTGTCTGCATTTTCACCCTTAACTGTCAGACCGTTTCTCAGATCGCCTAAAAGTCCCTGCAGAAAAGGCAGTGTAGGTGAGCCACCGCTTTCAAATGAGCCTTCCTCATCGTCATCGGGGAACATCTGTGTGAACTGCTCACTAAGAGCCTCCACATCATCTTCTGTTATGCCCATACTGTCCATCATCTGCTTGATGGGGCCAATATTCATTTCCATAGCGCAGTTGAGACATAAGCCCTCGGGTACGGTTTTGCCGTCGATAATCTTTGAGATAAAGATAACCGCAGGGCGTTGCTTACATCTGCTGCAAATTACTTTTTTCATGTTCTACTCCTTGGGGATATTTATTTGCTTTCAGCCTTTTTCTTATTGTCAAAATATTCCTTAAACTGTCTGAAAGTTTCCGGCATATAGCTGAGGAATGCCGCAATTGTCATAATAGCTGAAACAACAACAATTATACCTGTTACCACTGCAGGAAGCTCGAAGCCTGTGAGTGCATTGAGTGCGCCTACTTCGGGTCCGAAGGCAATGATAAGCACCATACCTACATAGAAAACGAGGGTTGCAGCCTTACCCCAGAACTCTGCCGCACCGGGACGGATGTTCAGAAGAAGCATAATAAGTCCGCCGATAATCATAATTGCCTCTTTGATAAGGAAAACAAGGAAAACCCAGCCGAATGCCTGAATCATGGTGTTTTCAGCAGCTCTGAAGTCGATAAGAAGCATAATTGCAATTGTAATCTGTGTAAGCTTGTCAGCAACAGGGTCAAGGACCTTGCCAAGTGCGCTGACCTGGTTGAATTTTCTTGCAATCTGACCATCAAATGTATCGGAAAGACCTGAAAGGGCAAGAACAACAACCGCCCATATTTTTTCATCAGTGTAGAAAAGATATGCGAAAACAGGGATAAGTAAAATTCTGATAAATGATAATAAGTTGGGAATAGTCCAACAGCCTTTGAATAAATCTTTCATAATATAGTCCTTTCTTTATTGAACACAATTTTCTTTCATTTATGCCACTACGGAGCCGCTTACTACAGAAACAATATTTTCTGCAGTTGCAATAATAACGGAATTGCTCACTGCTTCATTAAAGGCTTCGTTGCCGATGAATGAGGCCACAATACCAATAAGAGTTGAGAGAATAACAACTACAATTAAGCCTTCAACTGCTCCAAGCACTGCACCGAGAACACTGTTGAACTGCTTGACAGCAGGAAGCTTCTTTATAATTGAATTGAGGAACTTGACTACTATCTTAATAACAAAACCCAAGGCAATTGCCATAAGTATGAAGAGAATAAACTGCACCACTGCAGTACCAACAGGCTCAACAACATTTGTCATAATGCTTTCAAGCAGATTATCTCCGCCTAAGTTAATATTGCTTACTTTTTCAATAATCGCCTGCTTGTCAATGCCCATAAGTCCCATTATGCCGTTAAGGGCTTCGGGGATTGAGTTAATAATTTCCTCAGCCTGCAAAGCGTAATCCTTTGTGCCGACTTCGCCGAGAGCTGAGCCGAGATATGCCTCAGCAGCCTTCTTTACGAAAATATTGTAGCCCTGAGTTGCAAAGCCTTCTGAAAGGAATCTTGCAAGAATAACCGAAATGATTGTTCCGCAAAGATCAAAAAGGCTTTTGAAGAAACCCTTCTTCATTGCTGTGATTATAACTGTTCCGAAAATGAGTATTAAAAATATATCAACTATATATTCCATGAATTACCTCCTGTAAAAAATATGTTTAAGATTATATCACATATTTTCACGATATACAAGTTTTATTTATTAACCGCCGCTTTTTCAACACCTCCCAAACTGTAACAGTATATTTTTTTACCTGCTGTGGCAACACCCGTACATTTACCGGTGAAGCTCAGCACCTCTTTTTCCTTTCCGCCTGATGAAAAAGTTTTGACTTCGTTTTCATAAAGCAGAAGGGCTTGACCTCCCATAAGAGAAAGGTCGAGGATATTTTCATCGACGCTGACACTGTAGACAATATCACCGTCGCTGTCAAACACGCTTAATGTATCTTTTGAGAAATTCTCTGTATCTTCTAATATTAAAGCTGTATTGCCGTCACGCTGTGTACTGAAAAACAGAATCTTTGAATCAAAGGTAATTTTCTTTGTTACGGTTTCTTCTTTTTTAGCCTTGCAGATATAAAGCGCATTATCACACAACACACTGAATTTGTTTCCTGAAATATATCTGAGGGATATACATGCATCACCATGAAGTGTATATTCGCACACCGGCTCCTCCTCACCTAATTGCAGGACATAAAGCTTTGTATAAATTTCACCGCCGAAAGCACCGAGAGCAGCGCAATAAACAGTGTCACCTGACTTGTCAACCGAGACTATATACTCCTCACCGCAAGACCAGATAAGCACATCTTCACCTTTTTTATCAACAATGTGAAGCTTACTCGATGAGGAATTGCTGCTCAGAGCAAGAAGCACCTCACCGTTTTCCGTTACTGCAGCGCCAAGAATCTGACCACCATTTTCATCCTGTCTTTGCTGTGCTAAGCCCTTTTTATCAATAAAAGTATATTTATTTGAAAGACGGTCAAAAACCACGGCATAGTCGCCTGCGGAGTGGATAGCAGGCTTTGCATAGGAAATCTGTTGAGAAGTACCCATTACGCCTTTTTTGCTTACGGGAGTTACAAATTTTTCTGTCAGAACATAAAGATCATTTCCCTTTGCCTTGACATCAACTATATCGTTTGTGGAAAAATTAACGGGAAAGCCTGTTTTTTCTGTTTCAACGCCGATTATACCGGCAATGCCGTCTGAAAGGTCTTCATTATCTGTAATTTTTTCGGCAGTTCCCGTTGCTGTGAGAACAATGAGAAGTGCAACAAGCACAAGCAAGGCAACAAAAGACCATCTGACACTTTTTCGCTTGCGTTCTTCACGCACTGTATTACCGACATATTTTTCCTTTTCTTTCATTTTTCCACCTTCTCTCATTCTGATCAATAATAAACTTCGTTGAGATAAAGACCGTGTGCCTTTGCAGTTATTCCCGCACGAAGGCGGTCTTTGCTCTCGATTATATCTTTTATACTGTCTTGCGGGATTTTGCCTGAGTTTATATCAAGCAGAGTACCCACCATAATGCGAACCATATTGTAAAGGAAGCCGTCACCCTTTACTCTGAAGGTAACAAGATCGCCGTCACGCTCAACACTGCAGTCAAAAATTGTTCTGACATTGCTGAGAGTTGTGCCGCCTGCAGCACAGAAAGCCGAAAAGTCGTGGGTACCTATATAGTCCTTTGCATGCTCATTGAGCATTTCGCTGTCTATGGGAATTGGGTGATGCAGAGCCTTGTCAATAAGAAAGGGATTACGCCTTCTGCTGTTCCATATTTTATAGATGTACTCTTTGCCCTTTGCATCGAAACGGGCATTGAAGTTTTCAGAAGCCATTTCGCATGAAAGCACACATATGGTTTCTGGCAAAACCGCATTGAGACCATAGGCAACCTTTTCACAGTCACGCTCTTTTTCGCTTCTGAAATTGCAGCAAAAGCCTATGGCGTGAACTCCTTTATCGGTTCTGCTGCTGCCGTAAATTGTGCATTTTTCACCGAAGATTCTTTCAATAGCCTCACTTAAACACTGTTGAACGCTTATTGCATTTTCCTGCATCTGCCAGCCGTGATAAGGGGTACCGTCATAGCTCATAATAAGCTTATAGTTAAACATAGTTAAATAATCGCTCCGAAATAATGGTTGAGAAGCACTACACCTGCAATGCCTATGACAAAGATAATAAAGGCTACGCCGTCTTTAAGGCTGTATTTCATCTGCTTCATTCTTGTTCTGCCCTCTCCTCCTGTATAGCAGCGGCAGCTCATGGCAAAGGCAAGCTCATAGGCACGCCTGAACGCCGAAACAAAAAGAGGGATGAGAATAGGTATAAGTGCTTTTATTTTTTCAAGGAAGCTTCCGCTTTCAAAGTCGGCACCTCTTGCCTTCTGTGCATTGGTGATGCGCTCAATTTCCTCAATAAGTGTTGGGATAAATCTCAGAGCCAAGGTCATCATCATAGCAAGAGTATGAACGGGTATATGCAAAACCTTGAGCGGCGAGAGAAGTCTCTCAATTGCATCTGTCAACTGTGTGGGTACCGTAGTATAGGTAAGAATTGAACTGCTTATTATAAGACAGATAATTCTTACAGTCATAAATGTTGCCGTTATAAGTCCCTTTGAGGTTATTTTAAGAGGGCCAATAGCCAAAAGCTCCGTACCGCCGCCGATATAGAAAATGTTTATCACTGAGGTAAACAGCACAATGGGTATAATGGGTTTCAGAGACTTGAGGAACATTTTTAGGGGTACCTGTGACATCAGCACGCTGAAAAGCACGAACAAAAACATAAAACCTAAAGCAAGGAAGTTTTTGCTCATAAAAATCATAACTATAAACAGTGCCGTAAGTATGATTTTCATTCTTGCATCAAGTCTGTGAACGAGGGAATTTCCCTTGTAATACTGACCTATGGTAATATCACTTATCATTGACATTATGCTCTGCCCCCTTTCATAAGCTTCATCAGCTCATTTTTAGCTTTTTCGAGGGTATAAACATCTGTGGGTACATCATAGCCCTTTGCTCTGAGCTTTATGAAAAGCTCCGTGAGCTGAGGAATGTTAAGCCCCATATCTTTAAGCTCGTCTGCATGGGAGAAAACAGCATCAACACTGTCGTAATATGCAAGACGGGACTGATTCATAACAAGAATTTTAGTAGCAATTTTGGAAATATCCTCCATTGAGTGAGAAACCACCAAAAGGGTACTGCCCGTTTTCCTCTGATATTCTCTTATGAGCGAAAGTATTGTGTCTCTGCCCTTTGGGTCAAGACCTGCGCAAGGCTCATCAAGAATAAGCACCTGAGGCTCCATAGCCATAACGCCTGCAATTGCAACGCGTCTTTTTTCGCCGCCTGAAAGCTCAAAGGGTGATTTATCCAGATAGCTGTCGTCAAGACCAACAAACTTTATAACGCTTCTTACTCTCTTATCGATTTCTTCATCGGAGAGCTTCATATTTTTAGGACCGTAGGCAATATCTTTGTAGACAGTTTCTTCAAAAAGCTGATATTCGGGGTATTGGAAGCAGATGCCAACCTTGAAGCGCACCTGTCTGATTTCCTTTTTATTTTCCCATATATCCTTGCCCTCAAGCAGCACAGTGCCGCCCGTACCCTTTAAAAGGCCGTTAAAGTGCTGGATAAGGGTGCTTTTGCCTGAGCCTGTGTGACCGATAATGCCAACAAGCTCACCTTCTTCTATTTTAAGGCTGATATCCCTTATGGCATCAACCTGAGAGGTTGTGCCTTTGGAATAAATATAGCTCAAGTCTTTTGTTTCAAGTACTATGCTCAATTTAAAGCCTCCACAGCGCGTGTAATTTCTTCACAAAGTTCGTCTATTGTAAGTATATCGTCAGGAAGGTCTATGCCTTCTTTTTTCAGCTCGTGAGTGAGAAGTGTTGCTTCAGGCACATCAAGACCTACTCCTTTGAGAGTGTCAACATTTCTGAAAACCTCTTTGGGTGTGCCGTCAAGAATAATTCTGCCCTCATCCATAACTATAACTCTCTTAGCCTTTGCAGCTTCGTCCATATAGTGTGTGATGAAAATTACAGTTATGCCGAAATCCTCATTGAGCATCTTTACCGTTTCCATGACCTCGCGTCTGCCTCTCGGGTCAAGCATTGATGTCGGCTCGTCAAGGACTATGCACTGAGGCTTCATAGCGATTATACCTGCAATTGCAACTCTCTGCTTCTGTCCGCCGGAAAGCTTGTGAGGCTCGGAAAGACGGAAATCGTACATACCTACATTCTTGAGAGCTTCGTCAACTCTTTTTCTTATTTCAGAAGGCTCAACACCTAAATTTTCGGGGCCGAATGCCACATCGTCTTCAACAATTGTTGCAACAATCTGATTATCGGGATTTTGAAAGACCATACCCACTCTCTGACGGATATCGTTTATTTTATCTTCGTTTTTGGTGTCAATTCCGTCTACGTAAACATTACCCGATGTGGGAATGTTGATACCGTTACAGAGCTTTGCAAGAGTACTTTTTCCGCAACCGTTATGACCGAGGACTGCTACAAAATCTCCCTTGTCAATTGAGAGATTGAGATGCTCGAGAACATATTCTTCTTTTTTTATATTTTCGTCATCCTCACCGTAACTGAAGGTGACATCTCTGAAGTCTATATAATACATTTAAGTCCACTACCTTATATAAAGTTAAAAAACAAGGGATTATTCTTTTTCCCATATTGCACTTGCACCGCAAGGAAGAATCATACCGCTGTCGGTAACGGGAAGACCTATCTCAGATGAGGAAACCTTACCGCCCAGCTTCTTTTTCACAACAGCACCTAAAATATACTCCATAACCGATGAAGAAAGACCTGTTGTGTAAGAATTGATAAGCATCATAAGTGAATCCTCATATAAAAGCTCACTGCAAAGCTCAACAAAGGAATAAACCTCATCCTCAAGCTTCCACACTTCACCGCCGGGGCCTCTGCCGTATGAGGGCGGGTCCATAATGATAATGTCATACTTGTTGCCTCTGCGGATTTCTCTTTGCACAAATTTAATGCAATCGTCAACTATCCAGCGTACGCTTCTGTCGGCAACTCCTGAGGAAACTGCGTTTTCCTTCGCCCAGGCTGTCATACCCTTTGAAGCATCAACATGTACCACGTGAGCATTTTCCATAAGAGGAGCAACACTTGCACCGCCGGTGTAAGCAAAAAGGTTAAGCACCTTAACAGGTCTGCCTGCCTTGCGGATAACCTCTCTGGTGTAATCCCAGTTAACTGCCTGCTCAGGGAAAAGGCCCGTGTGCTTGAAGCCCATAGTCTTTATGTTGAAGGTCATATCCTTGTAGTTAATGCTCCAGAAGGGAGGCATTTTGCTTCTTACTTCCCATTCACCGCCACCTGACTTTGAACGGTGATAATAGGCATTTGCCTTTCTCCACAAAGGGTTTGTCTTGGGAGTTTTCCATATAACCTGAGGGTCGGGGCGCACTAAAATGATATCTCCCCAACGCTCTAATTTTTCACCGTCTGAGCAGTCTATAAGCTCATAGTCTTTCCAGTCTTTTGTATATCTCATAAAATTACCTCTTAAAACAATTGCTGCTGTCCGGGTACGGGTATGCCGAGATGCTCATATGCAGCAGGAGTTGCCACTCTGCCTCTCGGCGTTCTGCCGAGGAAGCCTATCTGCATAAGATAAGGCTCATAAACATCTTCAATTGTCACTGCTTCCTCTCCTATTGCAGCTGCTATGGTTTCAAGACCGACAGGGCCGCCGCCGTAGGATTTAATCATTGTTGAAAGGAGCATTCTGTCAATTGAGTCAAGACCCATATTGTCTATTTCCATTTTTTCAAGAGCGTGGTCGGCACTGTCTTCATCAATAACGCCGTTACCCACAACCTGAGCAAAGTCTCTTGCTCTCTTAAGAAGTCTGTTTGCAATTCTCGGAGTACCTCTTGAGCGTGATGCTATTTCGAGTGCGCCGTATTTTTCTATATCAATACCAAGTATGCCTGCGCTTCGTGTAACTATCTGCGCAAGCTCTTCGGGGGTGTAAAGCTCGAGGCGAAGAATAACACCAAAGCGGTCACGAAGAGGCGCTGAAAGCTGCCCCGCTCTCGTTGTGGCACCAACCAGAGTGAATTTGGGCAAATCAAGCCTTATCGACCTTGCAGAGGGGCCTTTACCGATGATAATATCAAGGGCATTATCTTCCATAGCGGGATAAAGAACTTCCTCTACGCTTCTGTTGAGGCGGTGAATTTCGTCTATAAAAAGCACATCGCCTTCGTTGAGATTAGTCAGAAGTGCCGCTAAATCTCCCTGTTTTTCAATTGCAGGACCAGATGTAACACGGAAGTTTACATTCATTTCATTGGCTATAATACCTGCAAGAGTTGTCTTACCAAGTCCCGGAGGGCCATAAAGAAGTACGTGGTCAAGGCTTTCTCCCCTTGATTTAGCCGCCTTTATATAAACCTCAAGGTTTTCCTTAGCCTTTTCCTGACCGATGTAATCTGTCAGCACCTTGGGTCTGAGAGAAGTTTCTATATCATTGTCAAATCCTGTGAAATCAGGAGTTATAATTCTTTCTTCAAAATCCATAACATTCACCTTAGGGTGGCGAGTATAATCCGAACCCGTTTTTTGCGGGCGGATTTCCGCCAATACTTCGTTAAAATACTCGTAAATCCGCGAGGATTTACTGCGTTTTGTGTCTTGTCTTGCCAAAAATCCACTCCGCAAAAAATCGCAGACCCAAAAGTGCGAATTTTTGCAGGATTTTTGGATGGTGAGGATGTCGACAGGCTCACGCCTTTCAAGTCCGAAACGCCGAAAAGCCGCGAAAATTCACGCTTTTGGGCGGGTTCGGATTATACTCGTCACCCTACATACTGCTTAAAAGCTTGAGTGCCTGCTTTATAATTGCTTCTACGGAAAGTGACGGGTCGATTTTGCTCACTACCGAAGCCGCCTCGCTCTGTGAGTACCCAAGCATTGTAAGGGCGGCAACGGCCTCACTTGTGTTAGGCATCTCAGTTGCTGCAGCAATTTTGCCGCTATCTGAGAAGAAATCACCGTCTGGGACTATGCTGCCCACCTTATCTTTCAGGTCAAGGATAATTCTCTGTGCAATTTTAGGACCGATACCGCTTGCCCGGGTTATGGACTTGACATCCTTTGCGGAAATTGCAAGAGCAAGCTCGTCAACTGTCAGCTCAGAAAGAATAGCAAGGGCTGCCTTAGGGCCCACACCGTTGACGGTTATGAGCATTTTGAACCAATCGAGCTCATACTCCGTTGAAAATCCGAAAATATCAAGTGCATCTTCACGCACATTCAGATGGGTATAAACTGTTGCAACTGATTTATCATCGGGCAAATCATAAAGTGTAAAGCGTGAGGTGTTCACTAAAAATCCCACACCGCCGCAGTCAATAACTGCAAAGGAAAGTCCTTTTTTTATAACTTTACCTGTAAGTGAATAAAACATAATTTATATCCCCTGTCTTATACGAAGATTATTTGTCATAAGTGAGCCGCTTGCGTGGGCGTGGCATATTGCCATAGCGAGTGCGTCAGCCGTATCGTCAGGCTTGGGTACTTTTTCAAGAGCTAAAATTCGTCTTGTCATTTCCTGCACCTGTTTCTTCTCAGCTCTGCCGTAGCCCACAACACTCTGTTTCACCTGCAAGGGAGTGTATTCAAAGGCAGGCACACCGTTTTTCTGTGCTGCAAGCATTATTACGCCTCTTGCCTGACTGACATCTATAACCGTCTTTGCATTGTTGTTATAGAAAAGCTTTTCGATAGCCATAGCTTCGGGACGATGAAGCTCAATTATACGGCAGAGTCCGTCATAAATCTTTTCAAGTCTTATATTAAAAGGGGTATGCGCATCTGTCAGAATTGCACCGTAATCAATAACGGTGAAGTGATTATTTTTATATTCAATAACACCGTAGCCTACTATTGCATAGCCCGGGTCGATACCTAAGATAATCATGGCACACTACCTCACTTTAATAATCAATATATTATAGCACAAATTAATAGTTTGAGCAATAGCAAAAGGGAGAAAAAATGCTAATTAAATAAGATAAATTGCAGTTTTGAAGTCTGTGCTGTTGGGGGGCTCAGGGTTGTGGCTGCGCCACAACTCCGGGGACTGCGTCCCCGGAAAAATTCCGAAGGAATTTTCCTGAGCCCCCACCCCACCGTCGGCAGAAAGTAAAAAAGAGGCAGGATATATCCCACCTCCAAAATTCACTTTTTCTTCCTGAACACCACAAACTTTGAAAAAAAGTAATTAAGCACAACAACTACAACTGCCAGCAGCACCTTGGAAATCATATTTCCACTGACGGTAAAGCCGAAAACATCTACGGCAAAGTTCTTCATATTGCAGATGTCGACCAGCAGAAAAAGACCTGCCTCTTCAATAAGAAAAGAGAAAATTCTTGCTGTAAAAAATGATGAAACCTCTTTTGCCACAAGCTTAACATTCCAGCTTTTGCTTTCAAAAACGAAAAGCTTATTGGTCACATAGGCAAAAATCACACTGACAAGCCATGCAATAACATTCGACAGCAGATAAAAATCAACTCCGAAAAGCACATTGCAAAGCTTATAGGTCACGAAATTCACAAGAGTTGTACCCACACCGAAAAGGCCGTAAATAATAAGCTCTTTATATTTAATTATCAGATTCTTTATTGTGTTCATAAGTTAAAATCTCTTTTGCAATAAATATTGGTCTGTCTTTAACCTGTGTGTGTACCTTGCCAAGATATGCACCAATAATACCCATAGAAAGCATAAGCAATGAGCCAACAAAGCAGACTGTTGCAGAAACTACAAAATCCGTTAAAAAGGCTATCAGGCACAGAATCAGAAGAAAAACACTGAGATAAAATGGCAGCTTAAGGGGTTTATCCGTGTATGCCGCAATGCCCTCAAAAGCGTAAGCCATAAGCTTTTTCATATTCCACTTGGTTTCGCCGCTTTCACGCTCTCTGACATCGTAGGGAATGGAAACAGTATTGTAGCCTACCCATGAGAATATGCCCTTTGAGAAGCGGTGATATTCGGGCAGGGCAACTATTGTGTCAGCTACGCATTTTCTCATTGTGCGGAAATCACTTGCATCACTGACAAAGTCTATGCCCGACATTTTTGTGATAACCTTATAGAATTTGCTCTTGCACGCTGAAAGGAGTTTGCCTTCTTTGCGCTCAGCCTGATAAGCGGCAACCATATCGCAATCGGGGTCGCTGTCAAGTATTTTTGCCATTTCCACCGCATATTTCGGGTCCTGCTGCAAATCAGCATCAATTATGGTGATATATTCGCCTGACGCCTGAGTAAAGCCTGCATACATAGCAGCTTCCTTGCCGAAATTGCGGGAGAAGTTTATGACCTTTATATTCACATCTTTGTTGGAGTGAAAAATCTCTCTGAGCTTTTTAGGCGTAGAATCCTTACTGCCGTCATTGACGAAAATAATTTCGTATGAATCGGTGTAGTCTTTCATTGCCGCTTTTGTTTCTCTAAGAAAATTCTCTACATTACCTTCCTCGTTATAACAAGGCACTATAAGGCTGTGCTTAACTGACATAAGTTATCATCCTTCAATAAATCTTACTTGCCGTCACGCTCTCTTATGACGAACTTTGTAGGCGTACCTTCGAGACCGAAAACCTCTCTTATCTGATTGTCGAGATAGCGCTGATAGCTGTAATGGAACAGCTCCTTACTGTTGACAAAGCAGACAAATGTAGGCGGTCTTGTGGAAGCCTGGGTCATATAATAAATCTTAAGTCTCTTGCCTTTATCCGTAGGCGGCTGTACTCTTGCAGTGGCAGCAGCGAGTACATCGTTGAGCTTACCTGTTGAAATTCGCATTGAGTTCTGCTCGTCAACATATTTGATAAGCTCAAAAAGTCTGTCGAGACGCTGACCTGTTTTAGCTGAAATAAAAATAATGGGCGCATAGGACATAAATGAAAAGTCATTCATAAGCTTTTTTCTGTAGCTGTCCATAGTCTTGCCGTCTTTTTCAAGGGCATCCCACTTGTTTACGGCTATAATGCAAGCCTTTCCCATTTCGTGAGCAATGCCTGCAACCTTGCTGTCCTGCTCAGTGAAGCCTTCAACGGCATCAATCATAATTACGCATACGCTTGCTCTTTCAACTGCCATTTTGGCTCTGATTACACTGTATTTTTCAATCTGATCCTCAACCTTGCTCTTTCGTCTGAGACCTGCAGTGTCAATAAACATAAAGTCACCGTGTTCATTGGAAATGAAGGTGTCTGTTGCATCTCTTGTGGTACCTGCAATATTGGAAACAATTGCTCTTTCCTCGCCTGAGATTGCATTTATAAGTGAGGATTTGCCCACATTAGGCTTACCGATAACGGCAACCTTTATTGTGGTGTCATCTGTTTTCTCTTCTTCCTCAGCGGGGAGGTACTCAAGCACTGCATCAAGCAAGTCGCCCGTACCGTGACCGTGAACTGAAGAAACTGCTATAGGGTCGCCGAGACCTAAGTTATAGAACTCATAGAATTCCATTTCAGGCTCACCCACTTTATCGCATTTGTTAACACAAAGTACAATGGGCTTATTGCTCTTGAGAAGCATTGCGGCAACATCCTCATCAGTTGCAACAACGCCTGTACGCAGGTCTGTAACAAGAATGATAACATCTGCCGAATCAATAGCAAGCTGAGCCTGGCGGCGCATCTGCTTTAAGATTATATCGTCTGAATGAGGCTCAATACCGCCTGTATCTATTAATAGAAAATGTCTTGACAGCCATTCGCAGTCACCGTAAATTCTGTCACGGGTAACACCGGGGGTGTCGTCAACAATTGACAGACGCTGACCGATAAGCTTGTTAAAAAGTGTTGACTTACCTACATTGGGTCTGCCTACAATTGCAACAATGGGTCTTGCCATTTCTTTCACCTTCTTTTTTTATTATTGCCCCATAAAGGAGCCGAAAAGACTGCCGCCTGTGCAGTCATTGACTTTAAGGGTAACTCCGAAAGCTTTTTCCACATCTTCAGTACTTACACTGTCAAGAAAAAGATCGCCCTCACTTCTGAGCATAACAGCGGGAATTGCAAGGGTTTCTGCAAGAGACTTGCCCCTAAGCTGATTTATAAGGTCGCCTCCCGTTATAAGACCCGCAACGGTTATACTGTGACCGAAAAAGTCATTTTTTATTTCATAAACATCTATTTTGCTTTTATTATACTTGCTTTGAAAAATATCTGCAAGCTCTTTTATAAGAGGATATGCTGCACTGCCCGTTGCAACGCTCAGATGATTTTCAGGGTCAGCATCCTCGCAGTTTTCAATTTCAAAAAGAAATTCCTCTTTAAGAGAAGTCCACATACCTACACCGTTTTCAATCTGACAGTAGGTTTCATAGTATTCTCCGTCGGGCATTTCCCTGCCTGCTTTGAGATAAAACTCATCGGCAGCGTACACAACTCTTGTGCCGTACTTTTCTTTGAATTTATTGCCGTATTCGTCAATTATATCAATAACCTCTGCAGCGCTCTCTCTGGTATACTGAGGCATTGAAAATAAGCCCTCGCGGTGCTTTGTCACACCTACGGGTACACAGGCTATGCTCTGAAGCAACGGGCAAATTTCACCTAATTTCTCTAAGGAATAACGAAGCTCCTCGCCGTCATTTATGCCGGGACACAGCACAAGCTGAGTGTTTACGGCAATTCCGTTTTCAGCAAGACGGTGAAGAATGTTCAGGCTTTCACCTGCATTTTTGTTTTTCATCATTTTCACACGAAGCTCTTTATTCATTGTGTGAACACTGACGTTGACAGGGCTTATGTGCATTTCAATTATCTTTTCAATATCACGCTCACTGAGGTTTGTCAGGGTGATATAGTTGCCGAAAAGAAATGACAGACGGGAATCGTCATCCTTGAAATAGATTGACTCACGCAGTCCCTTGGGATTCTGGTCAATGAAACAGAAGATGCAGCCGTTTTTGCAGCGTCTTTCCTTATCCATAAGGTAGGTTTCAAAGCCGAGGCCAAGGTCTTCATCCTCACCTTTTTTTATCCACACAGCCTTGGTTTTGCCGTCTCTTTCAAAAACAACACTGATTTTGCTGTCTTTAGTATAAAACTGATAGTCAAGAAAGTCTGCTATTTCATGTCCTGATATTTTAAGAAGCCTGTCCCCTGCCATAATGCCTTTTTTATGAGCAGGTGAATTTTTTATAACATCCTTTATTAAAACCGACATAAAATAACTCCTTTCTTTCTCATTATTATCAAAAAACAAAGGTGAAGAACGCTAAACGTTTCTCCACCTCTCAAAAGTTCCAAAGGCTTAGTCTTCGTCCTTAACAACAACCTGCTTACCTTTGTAATAGCCACATTCGCCGCAAACCTTATGGGGTACAGTGTATGCACCGCACTGCTTGCATCTTACAAGTGTGGGAGCGTCAAGCTTCCATACATTTGAACGTCTCTTGTCTCTTCTTGCCTTTGATACTCTTCTCTTTGGTACTGCCATTTTCCAGCGCCTCCTTTTATAAATTCATCTTTAACTTACTTATTCGTCCAAAAGACCTAACAGAACCTCAAAACGGGGGTCAATGTCTTTTTTGCATGAGCACGGACCTTCATTTAAGTTTGCACCGCACTTTGAGCAAAGACCCTTGCAATCTTCGTCGCAGAGGATTTTACTCGGCAGAGCAAAATAAATGTCTTCTAAAGTGAGTCTCTCAATATCAAGCTTCATATCTTCAACCATAATATATTCATCGGTTTCATCATTTTGAAGCTCAGTAACGAGAATATGCTCTACGGGAACTTCCATATCAAGTTCAAGCTCCTCAGCACATCTGCTGCAATCAACATCCATACTGAAAGTAGCCATAGCCTTAACCGTAACTATCTCGGCAACATTTTCGATTTTACCCTGAAGTCTGACAGGTGTCGTGAATGGAAACACACCGTCGATTTTCTCACCGGAAAAGTCAAATTCAAAGTCGAGTGGTATTTCGGTTATACCGCCGTTAAACAGATTTTCAAGCTCAATAAACATATCTCACCTCATATTAACGAATAACATTATATAGTCATACCTTCGATTTGTCAAGGAAAAACTATAAAATACTTTAAAAATTTTTCTTTTTTATCTCTTACTTGGTCTTAACGCTTATAGCTGAAGAATTATATCCCGTATAGTCCTTATCGCTTACGGTTCTTATTGCCCTTACCTTGAATTTATACTGAGTTTTTTTGCTCAGACCCGTAACGGTAAAGCTGTTGGTTTCTGAGGTACCCGCAAGGAAATAATCACCGAATTCCTGAGAGTAGCAGGAAATTTCATAATAGGTTGCTCCGCTGACTTTATTCCATGTCAGAGCAATCTTTGACGCCGTTGCGGAGGTACTCTTCAGACCTGTCACCTTTGCAGGGTCTGTGCTGAATTTATAAACAGAAGAATAGCTGCTCTTGGCAAGTGTCTTGCCGTTCTTGACCACAGCGCTCATTATCTTATAGGAATAGGTCTTACCCGCCGTGAGATTATTGAAGGTGTAGCTTCTTGAGCTTGTTTTTGCCACCTGTTCATATTTTTTGCTCACTGAGTTATAACGGTAGATGTAATAATAGTTTGCTCCCACCGCTGCAGGCCAGGAAAGCTTCTGTGTTTTATCTGTTACCGATGACAGAGTTATCTTGCTGACCTTAGAGGGCTTGAGAGTGGCAGTTACAGAAGTCATGCTACCCTTTCGTGTGCCTGTGTTAAGCTTGATATATGCTCTGACGGTAAATTTATAAGTTGCACCCTGACGAAGTCCCGTCAGCTTATATTCCGTTCCTTTCACGGTTTTCTGCAGATTATATTCACCGTCTTCATATATATAAACATTATAGCAGTCCGCATTCTTTACTGCATCCCATTTGAGATTGGCATATGTGGTAGAGGGAGTTGCAGTGAAATTTGTCACCTTGCCGGGAAGTGTTGTTGCGCCAACTTCTTCGGAAAGCTCACTTTCAACTGTCTTTTTACCCACTTTATAAACGGCACTGATTTTATAATATGACACATCGCCGTTTTTGCGTGAGCTTACACTGTAAGCACTATCCTTCACTGAAGCTGCTTTTTCATATTTGCTGCCGTTTTTCACATAGATATTGTAACTGTCGGCTTCACTGATACTCTTCCATATGAGCTTATATGATGTTGCCGTTACACCGCTGAGAGTAAACTCCTTAGGCACTCCGTAAGCTGTGGTAACATTGACGGGCGCTGACATTTGTGAGGTGTAAACGGTACCGTCAACTTCACCGTATGCCACTACGGCAAATTTATACTTCGTAGCCATTTTAAGCTTTGTGACCGTAGCTTCGTTTTTGTCGGTATCCGCCGCTTTCACATAGTCTTTCTTATCACTGTCATAAACATAAATAATATAGCCTGACGCTTTTTTATTTTCTGTCCATTTAAGAGTAATTCGGTCATCCTTAACGCTGACGCTTCTGAGTTCCTCGGATTTTTTAAGCAATGTCATCACACTGAGTTCATCACTGTGACCGCCCGCTATTGTGCTGTGTTCACTCTTTGCCACTGCAGCAATTTTAAATTTATACTGCGTAAACTGGCTGAGGCCTGAGAAGGAGCAGGAAAGTCCGCTGTATTCACCGTATAATTTATATTCACCGTTTTCAAAGAGATAAAGATAATACTTTGAAGCGCCCTCGGCTTTCTGCCAACTGAGTTTCACCTGATTGTCCGTTATTTCCTGTGCTTTGAAGCCTTCAACGGTTTCAGGTGATGTCATAGCGTAAATTTCCTTAGTGTAATCGGAAATATCCGCACCGCAGACTGCAGCCACCTTATAGGCATTTTCTTCACCCGGTGCCAGTGAGGAAACAATATAGCTTATTCCCTTGACGGTGGCAAGCTTCTGCCACTTACCGTCTCTGAGAATTACGATATTATATGCTTCGGCACCCTTTACACTGCTCCATGAAAGAGTATATCCGTTTGATTTTATACTTCCCACAGAGAAGTTTGCAGGCACTGTCAGTCTTGTTGCAGGTGTAACCATTTCAGAATAAGCACCGTAAACAGACTTTGAGCCGTTTTTGATATATGCTCTGACACAGTATGAATCGTATACAAGCTCATCTGTGCCAATTTCATAGATATTATCTTCACTGCTCACCTTTGCAAGCTTTGTGTATTTTTCACCGTCTTTACTGTAACCGTAAACGAGATAGCCTTCGCACTTTGCTACCTTTTCCCAGGAAATCTCAGCACCGTTCATTGAATACATCATTGCGGCACCCTTTACTGCATAGGGCTTTGTTGCGGTAACAAGAGCGTTGCTCACAGAAAAGTTTTTGCCCTTGACAGCACTTGCACTCACAGTAAATATCTCAGCATTGGGAACATTTTTGAAGCTGTATGTATTCTTTGCGCTTTCGGCAACGGTAAGATTACCCTGCGCGTCACTGTAAGCATAAATGTATTTGTCTGCAGTTTCATCCGATTTTACTGTGGCTTTGAGCGTTTCCGTATAGGCACTCACCTGAAGAGTACCAGCAGAAACTGGAGTGTCGGAAACGGTATATTTTACAATGTCAACTCTGCCCACGGAATCGTATGCAGTAAGATAAACCGTGCCTTTTTTGAGAAATTGCACCTGAGTGTCAGACAAAACCTTTGCCACGGCAGTGTCTGAGGAAATAAGCGAAAGTGATGTGTTTATACCTTTATGATAAGTCAGGTCATATGTACCGACGCTTACGGTAACGGCAGTGGTGTAGCTGATAAAGCTTTCGGGTACATAGCCCTCATAGGTCTCACCGTCTCTCAAAAAGCGCACCTTTACCCAATGGGGATATTTAAGGATATTGATATAATAATCCGAGTCTGTGAAGACCTTTTCAACAACTGTAACTTCCTGACCTGAGGAAAGCTGGATTGCGTTGCCCGCCTTATCTGTCAGCTTGGCATTGCCCGTTGAAGGCCCTGTGCGCACATTACTGTTTGCTGTTGTTGATATCTTTGCAAGCTGACCCACAGAGTCCGCATTAGATGCCTTCTGAGTGTCAACATCCTGTGACGGCATATTTTCAAAAACGGGAATTGAGAAAATAAATTTCTCATAAAGTCTGCCCGACTTGGCATAGGCAGTATAGTTTGTATATCCCTGAGAAAGCGCACCCGTCACATTTGACATATACTGATGAAGATATAGAGAGCCGGTTGCCTTATTTACATTGAACTTCTGCAGATAGCCTGTAAACTGACCTCTTGCAATATAGCCCTCAGCAATATATTTTGCACCGCCCGCAATTGACTTTGCAGGAGTGTCCCAGGGTCTGCCGTAAGAGGTTGCCGTGCCGTTTTCTCCGCCGTTTGCCCATGCAAGACCTCTTGTTATGGCACCTGAGCCGTCAGTTGCACCAATATTATAAAAATTATAAATACCGGGATAAACTGAATGAGTACCCGAAACACTTGCACTTCCGTCCGCACCCACTTCATTTCTTATTTTGGACGCGAGATAGCATGGGTTTATATTGTTTTCTCTGCCCGCCTGCAATATTACATCACTGTATTTTTTGTCTGTTTCAATAAGCTTACCGTCGGCGTTATAGTAAGTGATGCACTTGTCAGACATAAAGGTGCCTTTTATTATATTTTCAACATCCTCGGCAGTGAAATCTTCGCTGAAGGTAAGCTGCTCGAACTGAAAGATTCCTTCTTCGTTAAGGAAGTTCCTCGGGTCCATAAAATATTCAACAGCAAGACGGTTTGCCGTAACGAAGCCTCCGTCTTTATATATAAACTTGTCCTTATCTGCATCATAATGGCCCGGCGCCCTGCTTTTCAGGCTGTCGTTTGCCGCACTGTGATCTATAAGGTTTTTAGTGCCGTATTCATTATCTATAACAGTCTTCCAGTCTAATTTCGTTTCAAAGGGAGTGAACACCCACTCGGGATATTTTTCGTGAAGCTCCCTGAGATAAGGCTTATAGCTTTCGGGAAAAGCTGCAATACTGCTTTCAAACTCATCCTCTGCACCGAGGGCGCACAAACACAGCACTGTACTCATAACAAGAGTAAGCACCGCCGTAAGTATAAATTTTCTGCTTTTCATAATGTTCATAGTCCTATCTTTTTTATTCAGTCTCTTCCTGTGTCACCGAATTTTTTATAATCCCCTCTAATTCTTCTATAGCATCTTCAAGTCTTTGTGCCGCCAGAGCAATTCTGTCAGAACTCTCTTCATCCGGCTGACCCAGAATTTCTTCATGTTCTGCAGAGAAAACTGCTTCCTCCTGTGAGCTTGCCGCTTTCTCCTCAAGCTCGTCAATTCTTCTCATAAGGTCGTAGACTTCCTGTTCATGCTGCTGTCTGAATGCATAATATTCATTGTGAAGCATAGCAATATACTCCATAACATCCTTTGTGTTAAAACCGAAAAGAGCTTTTCTGAAATTACCTTTGTTTTCCATTTATGTCATTCCTTCATTTCGTTATCAGATCATTCCATATTAATTCTATCAAAAAAACCTTAAAATTGCAACCGTATTGAAAAATTAAGTCATAATGTGTATAATTTCATTGAGGTGAAAATAATGTTTCAGATTCCCGATTACGCCCTGAAGGTTATAAACACACTTGAAGAGGCAGGCTTTGAAGCCTATATTGTAGGCGGCTGTGTCAGAGATATGATTATGGGCAAGGATATAAATGATATAGACATAACAACCAATGCCACGCCTGAAGAAACCAAGAAGGCTTTTTCACTTTTCCGTACTGTTGACACAGGCATAAAACACGGCACTGTCACTGTAATAATTGATCACTGTCCCGTGGAAGTAACCACATACCGCATCGATCAGGGCTATTCCGACGGCAGACACCCTGACAGTGTGTCGTTCACAAGAAGCCTCAGAGAAGACCTTGCAAGGCGTGATTTCACAGTCAACGCAATTGCATATAATCCAAAAGCCGGCATCATCGACCCCTTTGACGGCGAATACGATATCAGAAATATGGTTATGCGCTGTGTAGGAGATGCCCGTAAACGTTTCACCGAGGACTCTCTTCGTATACTCAGAGGGCTGAGATTTTCATCGGTATTGGGCTTCACTTTAGAAGCTGAAACTATGTACGCCGCAATTGAATGCCGTCATCTGCTGAAAAATGTCAGTGCGGAGAGAATATATGCTGAGCTTTCAAAAATGCTCTGCGGCAAGGATATAAAACGGGTACTGCTCACCTACCCTGAAATTTTTGAGGAAATACTGCCTGAAGTTAAAGGCATGAACGGCTTTGATCAGAAAAACTTTCACCATAATCTGGATGTGTGGGCTCACACCGCCGCAGCAACACAAAGCATTGAGCCGATACCGCATCTTCGTTTTGCGGCACTGCTTCACGATTGCGGAAAGCCTGACTGCTTCAGCCTTGGCAGTGACGGTGTAGGTCATTTTTATAAACACGCGAGAAAAAGCACCGATAAAGCCGAAGCCGCCCTGACAAGACTTAAAAGCGATAACTTCACTAAAAACAGAGTAACTTCACTTATAAAGCTTCACGATACCCCCATTGAGCCTGAGGCTTCCGTAATAAAAAAGAAGCTGAATAAATACGGTGAGGAACTTTTTTTCGACTTGATAAAGCTACAAAGAGCCGATAACATGGGACAGTCCCCTGATTTCCGTCACAGACAGGAAACCTACACTCAGATTGAAAATATCGCCCGTGAAATTCTGGAAAACAGGCAATGCTTTTCCCTCAAGGATTTAGCCCTGAAAGGCGATGACCTGAGTGCTTTGGGACTTCGGGGCAGAGATATAGGCACCGCTCTAAAAAGACTTCTTGATGCCGTAATTGACGGCAAAGCAGAAAACACTAAGGAGTCTCTTTTAGAATATTATCACACCAATGTGAAATCTGTATGAAAAAACACTGCAGGTCACTACTGAAATGTAGCGACCTGCTTTTGATTATGATTGATAAATTTTAAGTTTCTGAGCTTTAACTTCGCGGATATAAACTTACTATTAGTCAGTGGTAAATCGCGACCGCAATTTTGCATTTTGCATTTAATTATTCCACAATATAAACCTTTACACCGTGTTTTTCGGGAGCGGAAATAATTTCTGCAGCACCTTCGCTGTATTTTTCTTCCCACACATCATAGACCTTGTAGCCTTCCTTTTTAAGAAGATTAACATAGCCTAAATTTGCAATTTTCTTCAGGTCTATTGTTACACCGTTCTGTTTGCCGCTCTTATTGAAGACGCAGATTGCAACCTTTGAACCCTTGAGAGGCTTGACAAGTACGTCAACAAGACCTTTCTTTATTCTTCTGCACTGAACACCCAGGGGGTCCTGATTTATGGAAATCATCGTCTTGTTTGTGAGTATCTGATAGACCTTACTTTCCTTGTCAACAGTGCCGTCAGGAAGGATGAACTTTCTGATATCGTTGCCGAGAATAAGAGGAGCATTCATCATGCACCAAAGTGAGAAGTGTGATTTATTCTCTTCATATGTAAGGTCGCCGTTGCCGACCTCAAGCATATCCGGGTCATTCCATGCGCCGGGTGCAGAGTATTTATAAAGTCTGACGGTAAACTCATAGAGAGCTAAAACTGATGCCCACTTAGCCTGGATATCACCTGTTGTTCTCCAGAGATTTCCTGCCTCCATACCCCACTTCCATGGCTGATTGAAGCCCCACTCACAAATTGAGAATACAATTGGCTTTTCCTCGCAGCCGTTCTGCTGGGCATAAAGCTTTGTTGCACGCTTGAGTTCTCTGCCCATCAGCTTATACTGAATGGCGGCAGAGTCCATTTTTGAGCCTACGGGATTGCAGAAATCAACTGTATTTATACCCTTGTCAAGATGCACCTTTGTCTGGAGCTTACCTTCAGGAGTCCAGTTACCGCGGCTTACGCAATAAACATGATATTCTTCCTTGCCGTTTACCTTAACCATAAGGAATTTTTCTTTTCTTGAATCCTTGGCAATATCAATGTGAAGAATGTATTCCCCTGCTTCTTCTGCTTCAACCTCAATTGAGAAACCGCCTGCTCCGCCGTCAATACCGTCGATATAGTGGCCTGTTTCAACCTTTTCATCCTTGACTATGCGTGCAAGGCCTCTGAGTGTAAAATTATCCGTAGTGAAACGCGCAAACACTTCTCTGCTGTCTTCATCAGCAAATGAAACAGCAATAATTCTCGGTGCAATTGAAGGAATGGGCAGATTATGACAGAAGTCATATTTGAAGTATTCAACACCCCATGAAGCTACGGTTTCAGCATCAATTCTTTCCTTTCGAAGGCTTGCAGGATAGTCTTCACATGTATGTGTGCCGTTTGAGGAATAAATACCAAGCTTTACTCCCTTATCGTTGGCGTACTGAGCCAGAGCTTTTATTCCGCTCGGGAAGTTGATCTTATCGCACTGCAGTCTGCCGTTTTCATCTCTTTCCGATGCCTGCCAGCAGTCATCTATATTGACATAAGTATAGCCTGCCTCTTTAAGTCCGCTGTCTGCCATTGCATCAATAATATCTTTAATAAGGCTTTCACTTATTCTGTGACGGAAAAGATTCCAGCTTGACCAGCCCATAGGCGGTGTAAGCGCTACACCGTTATCGTAGCTTTTGCTTGTAGCCTGACTGATCTTTGTCTTGTTTATGAGTTTTTTTGCTTCACATATGGGGCAGAATTTCTTGTCATTTTTGATTTCCATAACCGTTTTCTCCTTGGATTTATATTAAAGCTAAGCTTTTCATAATGAATATAACGGTGAACATACTCACCATTGAAAATACGCTTGTCCACACAACAAGCTGACCCGCAAGCTGTTCATCACCGCCGATTTCGCCTACCATAACTGCGCTTGATACTGCCACCGGAGTTGAGAACAGAGATATAAGTGCCGGGTACTCTGCCGAAGAAATGGGCAGCACACCCAAACGGGTACTCAGAAGCACTGCAAAGCCTACACCCACTGCGGGTGCAATAACAAGGCGCATAAATGTTGCGGTGACAATCTGCCTGAGGAGACCACGCACTGCGGCGAAGTCAAATCTTGCACCCAAAACTATAAGAGCAAGGGCAGAGGTGCCTTTTGCAATTGTGCTGATTGCCGAATAGAGAAACGGTAAATCTCTCTGTATTGAAAAGACAATCTCCATAGACTCATTAAGAGGCATAAACTGCCTGATTGCAACTGTCAGCACACCTATGAGTACGCCTATGATAAGAGGGTTTTTAGCCGTCTTTTTTATTGTTTCTTTCACCCCGGCATTGTGTTCGTCTTCACTGTAATGTGACAGCAGTATAACTGCAAGAATGTTGAAAAGAGGTATTGATGCCGCCGAAAGAATGCTTGCAAAGCCTGCTGCCTCGGCACCGCCTAAGGTTTCCGCGAGGGGTATGCCTATTATAGCATAGTTTGAGCGAAAAGTACACTGAGCAATTACGCCTGTCTGATTTCTGCTTTTTGCCGTCACCTTAGCAGTGATAAAGCCTATGAGGCAAAGCACAAGCACTGCTATAAGACAGTAGAGAATTGCAGGCAGATTGACATCATAAAGAGAGTCAATGTCATAGACATTCTTGAATAAAAGCACCGGCAGAAACACCTTGAACACCATGGCATTCGCCTTTTTGAAAAAGCCTTCATCGGCAAAGCCCACTCTTTTGAGGAAATAGCCTATAACAAAAAGTATGAGTATAGGCATTACCGCATTGAAGGAAAACATAAATATATCAGTCAAAATATATGCTCCTTTTCTTAGCCGATAAGAGGCAGAAGTGAATTTATCTTTTCGCTGAGCATTCCCGCAGCATAAAGGTTAGACATATAGCCCGGGTGGCCGTTTATAACAATATCGTTTATATCCATGCGGTATTCAACAGTCATTGCCTCAACTTGTGTGTCCCCTGTTTCAAGGCTGTATTTTTCCACTGCCCTTTCAATTGATGAATAAAGGCTGTTGTTCATATCACCCAATATGCAGAGGATATATGCATTCTGATTATAGCTTCTCACGGTACGCAATAAAGACACATATTCGCTTATAAACATCTGCTGCCTCTGATAGCTTTTTGAGCAGTAGGATGCGTCGTTTGTGCCTAAATTTATTACTACTATATCACTCTGAAAATCAGGGAAATACCAGGGCATTTCTCTGCCGTAGGAAAGAAAGGCACTTTTATCGTAGTATTGCTCAACGGTAGCTTTTTCATTTCTCACACCGTTTGCTGTGAAGCCTGACACTACCCCGTACCCCGAAAAGGCAACAACAGAGTAGTCAGCATTAAGATTTTGCGCCGTGATGTAGGCATAGGTCTTGGTGAAGTTTTCTGTGGAGGTAGAAAAAACGCCGTTTATATTTTCTTCGTCAACACCGTAGCCACAGGTAATAGAGTCACCTATAAATTCGATTTTCAGGTCTTTATGCTTTGTGGGAGTAATCTTCCTGTTGGAAAAAACACCTATTTTACCCACACCGAAAGCAGATTTGTCAGCCTCGGAAAGCTTTATAACCGTAACAACGGTTTCTGTGTTGCCGTTGTCTGCATCAATACGGTAGGTCTTTTCGGCTTCCTTTACGGTTTCATCAATAATAAGCTCACCGTTTTTATATATTGCAAAGCGTGCATGATGGTGGGGCTGCTGATATTCTATGGCATCACCCACTATATTTATTGTGGCATAATCACCCTTAAAGCTAAATTCAATACCGCTGCCCGAATGGGAAAGATAGCGTACTTCGTTTTCATAATAGGTTCTGCCTATTGCTTTGATATTATCCTCTGTAGGGTTATACTGTGTATATTCACTTTCTTTAAACGGCAACACGAACACATACTCCTCTCCGTCAGATGTGATATAGAAATAAAAGCCTACACAAAGTCCTGCAAGCACTAAAGAAAGAAATGTTATTCTCATTGCACGAAAAAATCTTTTCATCTGTAAGCTCCGTTGAAAGTCTGAAATCGGTTTTATTATATAAAATATATCCTTACCTGTCAAGAAATAAAAAACGCAAAACTACTGTAAAAATCCTGCCGTTTGTGTTATTATATTATCACATCAGAAACGAGGTTGATTTTATGAAAAATAAGAACATCCCCTTTGCAGGAATAATCACTGCTCTTCTCGGCATTGTTTTTATGTTTTTCGGCATTTACCGAGGTGAAGCCGACATGGTTTTGGCCAAAGCAATAAGAGTATGTCTGGAGTGTATAGGAATTGGATAAAAATAAAAAGAAAAAATTATACGGCGACGGCTTCCGTCATACTGTTCAGGCTCTGTGGGGAGTTGCCACCAACAGCTTTGTTACAGGCTTTCTGAAAGGGAAAATATACACAGGCAAGCTGAAATACTTATGCGTACCCGGTCTTAACTGCTACTCCTGCCCCGGTGCTTTAGGCTCTTGCCCCATAGGCGCACTGCAGGCCGTTCTCGGCTCAGGTGAGCATAAATTTGCCTTTTATGTTGTAGGTTTTCTTATGTTTACAGGTGCCATATGCGGCAGATTCGTCTGTGGCTGGCTTTGCCCCTTCGGTCTTGTGCAGGATTTGCTTGACAAAATCCCCTTCCCCAAAAAGCTGAAAACCTTCAAAGGAGATAAAATTCTACGGTACCTGAAATATGTTATTTTAGCACTGTTTGTTGTAATTCTTCCTATGTTTGCCCTTGACGAATATGGCATGAGTGACCCCTGGTTCTGCAAATATATATGCCCCGCAGGCACTTTAGAGGGCGGCCTCCCCCTTGCGGTACTCAATGAGGGAATACGTGCTTCAATCGGCTGGCTTTACGCCTACAAGGTTGCCATTCTTGCTGTACTCATTATAGTTTCAGTTATCATTTACAGACCCTTCTGCAAATACATTTGCCCTCTTGGCGCAATTTACAGTGCTTTCAATAAGATTTCCGTTTTCAAGCTCAGATGCGATGAAAGCAAATGTATCAGCTGCGGCAAATGTGCAAGGGCTTGTAAAATGAATGTTGACCCGACTAAAACGCCCGACAGTGCCGAGTGTATACGCTGCGGAAAATGCATCAGTGAATGTCCCGTGGATGCACTGAAAATATCAGCTAAAAAATAAAAAAGATTCGAGGCAGAAGATTTACCGTCTTCTGCCTTTCTCTTATAGAAAAATTTTCTTATTTTGCCACGGGTACTTCCATAACAAGGTCTGTCAGGGGGAAGCTGCAGCAGGGATGAATGCAACCGAATTTATAGTCTGCAAGTCTGCGGTACTCGAGATTTTTCGGCACATATACCTTACCTGAAAGAAGGTGTGAATGACAGAATCCGCACTCACCGCTGCGGCAACGTGCAGGCACTGCAATGCCGTTTTTCTCAAGTGTCTGCATAACGCTGTCGCCCGTCTTGCCTTCAACCGTCCATGTGTTATCCTGAATTGTAACGGTGATTTTAACTGTTTCGGGCACCTCTGAGGGATAGTCCTCCTCAGTTGCAGGATTGTGGAATTCACCGAACATTTCGTGACGGATGTATTTCTTTTCGAGGCCTAACTTTTCAAGCTCCTTGTCAACAAAAGCGTACATCTGCTGAGGTCCGCAAAGGAAGACTGAATAAGCTTCGTCTTCGGGAGCGTACTTTTTGATAAGCTCAGCTGTGATAAAGCCCTTTTCTGTACCCTTCTTTGCTCTGCCCTTTTCTTCGCTGAGAACATGAACAACCTTGATTTTATCGCATTTCTTCTGGAGATCTGCAAGCTCATCCTTGAAGAGAATGCAATCACTGTTTCTGCTGCCGTAAAGAAGTGTCATTTCAAAGTCTTCGTCGCCGTCATTGATAGCGTTTGCCATTGAAATAAAGGGAGTGATACCGCTGCCGCCCGCAAGACAGATAACCTTCTTTGCGTCACGAAGAGGCTGATATTCAAAGTTGCCTGCAGGTGCAGAAACCTGAACCTTTGTGCCGACCTGCCATGTATCAAAGATATACTTTGACATAAGACCGCCCTCAACGAGCTTTATTGTCAGCACATATTTGCCTTCGAGTGAATCTTTGGGTGATGATGAAATTGAATATGCTCTTGTTACAGGCATACCTTCAATTGTTTCAAAAACTGTCAGGTACTTGCCTGCGCCGAAATATGCAAGTGCTGTTGTACCCTTTTCTTCGTCGGGAACGAGTGTGAAGCTCTTACAGTCCTCGCCTCTTTCCTGAATGCTCTCTATTTTAAGATACTGACGCTTGGGATGAAGAGCCTTGGCAAGAACTGCTGCATTGTCCGGGAAGTTGGGAAGCTCTGCCTGAGCCACCTCAAACTTTGCCTGACGGTGAGGAAGAAGATCTAAAAATTTAGTAGCTTTTAATGATTTGATATCTGCCATGATTATTTGCCCTCCTTTTTGATTGCCTTGACAACAAGTCCGCCTGCTTTTTCACCTGTGTAATATGCACAGCCGTATCCGTCGCCTCTTTCCTGAGAAGCACCGCAGAAGAAGAAGTTGTCGAAGGGCTGGTCGCCTAAATACTGCACGGTACGGGGAATCATACTATCCCACTTTTCAAGCAGATAGCCGTAAGGTGTGCCGAAGGGTGTGTTGAGATAACGCGCAAATGTGGGAGGAAGAGCAACCTCGATTTCCTCGATATAGGGCATAATTGAAATATTGAGAGCCTTTTCGCAGGTTTCAATCATATCCTTTGCAATTTCTGTCTTGAATTTCTTATAATCCTGAGGTCTTACGTCCTTCATAACGTCACCGAAGGTCATAGTTGTCAGGAAGAGCTGACAGGTACCCTCGGGAGTGCAGTCGGGAATAATCTCGTTAAGGCAGTTGATAATGCAGAAACCGCTCTTGAAATTCTGAGCAGCTTCATACTGCTTGTCTGAATCTGAGTCGGGAGCAATAAATACTGAGTAGTCCTTGATGCCCAGCTCCTCTTTTGTCTTGTTCATACCGAGATATACTGTTGTGAGTGAGCATGCAGTCTTTCTTGATTTGAGCATTTTAAGCTGCTTTTCGGGAATATCTTCCTTGTTGAACAGGTCCTTGAATACGGCATAAGGATATGAGTTTGAAATAATATATTTAGCGTGAACTTCTTTTTCACCGTTAATAACAACACCGGCAGGCTTGCAGTCTTTCATAATTATCTTTGTTGCTTCTGAGTTATACCAGATTTCACCGCCGTTTTCGCGGATAACCTTATCAAGAGCAAGGCTCATTTCGTGTGAACGGAGCTTAGGTATACCTGTGCCGTACTCAACGTAGCTGTGAAGCATAGCCATATAATAAAGGAAGTCTAACTTTGAAGCAGGTGAACCAAGGTAGCACCAATAGGTGTTGAAAATATCCTGAGCCTTCTTAGGCATACCGAGTGTGTCAAGAACCTCTTTCATTGTGTGAGACACCATTCTCAGAATGTCGGGGAAATCCTTTATGCTGCCGGGAAGCTTTTTAAGGTCATCAAGACAGTCCAAAGCCTTATACATGCGTGTTGATAAATCAAATGCTGCCATACAGCTCTCATATGAGCCGGGCACGATTTCGTCAAGCTTTCTTGAAAAAGCCTCGAAGCCGACGGGCATACGTGCGTCAACACTGACGAGAACGCCGTTTTCATTGACAAAAGCGTCCTTCTCCCCTGCCTTTGCAGGCACAACAAGGCGGAAGGTTGAATCGTGGGTACACCACTCAACATCGCCCTCCATACGGATGAACATATCTTCAATCTGACCGCTTTTGTCAGGCGCGCCTACACCTGCAAGCTCGTGAAGTGAGGGTTCAAATTCAAATCTGCCTCTGACAAATGAAGAAGCTGAACCGCCGGGGATGTTGTGTCTTTCAAGCAGAAGTGTGGAAAGACCTTCTCTTGCGCAGGTTGCTGCAGCTGCAAGGCCGCCGTTACCTGCACCGATAACAATTACATCATAGGTTTTCATCATTTTTCCTCCGTTTTCCATGTTTCTTTAATTATAAACCCATCACCTGACAATGTCAATAAATTAAATCGCCATTGACATAAAAATTCTTTTCATATAAAATAGTAAAAAACAGGAAGGTGATATTATGGATAAAAAAGTTGCAGTGGTAACGGGTGGCAGTTCAGGCATAGGCAGAGAAACGGCAATTGCCCTGAGAGATATGGGCTGCATTGTTTACGAAATCAGCCGCAGAGACATTCCTCTTGAGAATGTAAAGCACATAAAAGCCGATGTCACAGATGAGGCGCAGATAAGAGCCGCCGCAGAAGAAATTATAAAAGTCGAGGGCAGAACCGATATTCTTGTCAACTGTGCAGGCTTCGGCATATCGGGTGCAGTGGAATTTACTTCCCTCGAAAGTGCAAAATCACAGTTTGAGGTCAATTTTTTCGGTACCGTCAATGTGAGCAACGCTTTTCTCCCCTATATGAGAAAGCAGGGCTTCGGCAGAATTGTCAACATCAGCTCCCTTGCTGCAGTGGCGCACATCCCCTTCCAGACCTTCTATTCGGCTTCAAAGGCGGCAATTGATTCCTACACTGCCGGTCTTGCAAATGAGGTTAAGCCCTTCGGCATCACAGTGACAGCCATCCAACCCGGCGACATCACTACAGGCTTCACCGAGGCAAGAGAAAAGACCGCCGATGGTGACGATGTTTACGGCGGCAGAATTTCACGCAGTGTTGCAGGCATGGAAAAAGACGAACTTAAAGGCATGAAGCCTGACATTGCCGGCAGATATATAGCTAAAATCGCCATGCAGAAAAATGTCAAGCCCCTCTACGCCATAGGCGCAACCTACAAGCTTCTCAGCGTACTGTGCCGTGTTTTCCCCTGCAGAGTGAGAAATTATATAGTCGGTATACTTTATGCAAAATAAGCAAAGTCAACACACAAAACAGCCCGGTTTCGTTTAAACCGGGCTGTTTTGTATTATAAAAAAATGTCTATCAAACGGCCTAAGAAAGGGTTAAAGGTTCCGCCGGCCACATCCCATAAAAGAATTATAGCCAGCAAAAGCCAAGATCGGATATTCATCCGAAACGGTGTCTTATCTTTGTAAGCTTTCAAAAAAGCCTCACCTTCACAAAGCACATCTCCATTTGAAGATACAATCTGTAATTTAACGGTTTGTCATCCGGAAACAGCTGATTTGAATAAATTGATACAAACCATCAACGAGTGTTAAATCTGACAGCACCCTTATATCCTGGCACCTGAAACAACATACATATTTTCATCTGAAATCAGAACATCTGCACTGACGTAAGGCGACATCATTTGTGAGAGTTCTTCCTTGCACGGCAACCGGAGTGATACCTTTGCCGCGGAACCCTTGTGGCACTTTTCCACCTCTGCCATGCTTATTCCGTGAGCAACGGTAAGCCTTCCGCCTTCTTTCAAGGCTTTGCTGAGATTTTCAATAAGTCTTTCAGCTTCCGGAAAATGGGGAAAAGCATTGTATATCATAATAACATCATATTTTTCTTTAAAAATATAAGTTTCCGCATCATCGCAAATCAGCTTGACCTGCGGGAATTTTTGACCTGCAATCTGCAGCATTTTCTCAGAAATATCAATACCCGTTACCGATTTGACACCTCTGTGAATATAATCAGGGAAAAGCACCCCCGTACCGCAGGCAACATCAAGCACCTCTGCCCCTTCACAAACGCCGCCGAAATCAAGAATACTCGCTATAGCATTTTCGTTGCGAACCTGCATACTGTCCCAGGATTCAGCCAAGTTGTCAAAGAATGTGATAACCTGATTTTTATCCATAGTTATCCCCCATTGTTGCGTTTTTGAAGTGCAGCTCCTTCATACCCTCCACCTCATCGCAGATGGGTTTGAGGTTGCAGCTGTCACAGTCAAATTTTACGCTGTTCATTATGTGATTGAGAGTTTCGGTTATAGATGTGTTTTTCTGCGCCATAGCCTCAATGCTCCTGTAGTCGGCTCCTTGTGCGGTCACAAAAATCACCTTAACGGCTTTAACCTTAGGGTTTTCTTTATATTTGTTTATAAGCAGATTGCCTACCTTTTCAAAGGAAATTCCTTTTTTAAGGGCGCTTTTTGCCACGCGTACCGCCTCTTTATGAGAGCGTGAGGTTGTTCTTATCATATAACCCGAAGGGAAATGATGATATTTGACATAATCAACCTTTTTTATAGCTTTGTAAATTTCCTGCTCATCACTGCAATCTTCAAGCTGTACAACACAGATACGGGCAAACTTGCGCTTATCGGTTATACTGTCAAGATCATCCCCTGCTATAACTATAACGTCTTCAATACAGGAAGATGTAACAAGATTGAAGCCTGTACCGTCAAGCTCAAATGCAGTGTCACGCTGAAGAATAACCTGACTGTAGCCCTCATCATTCCACCCGTTGTCTTTGTTATAGGCGAAGATGCTGCAAGGCAAAGCCTTCACCATGGCAGAAACTTCGCTTATCAACGAATCAAAAAATTCCATTACAGTTTTTTATCCCTTTTCATTTTATCGTAACGGTTTTTCCAAAGCCAGTCATAGACCACTCTGATAAGCTTCATATCAAGGTTAAACCAATATATAGCGAAGGTTATAACAAACAGAGCAAATATGACGCCGAGTATAATTAAAATTACATTCATATCAGTTCACCTTGCTGAGGCCTTTCTGTCTTGCGTACTCTGCCGCACCCAGAGCACCCATAAGCTGCGGGTCAGTTGAAAGCTCAACAACCTTGATTTTCAGCACTTTTTCTATAGCAGTCTTGAGACCGTCATTTTTAGCGCAACCGCCTGTGAGAGTAATGCTGTCTGTTGCACCTGCTTTCTTAGCCATAACAAAACAACGTTTTGCAACTGCAAGCTGTATACCTGCAGCGATTTCATCCATAGGCTTACCCTCACCCACAAGAGAGATAACTTCACTCTCTGCAAAAACGGTACACTGAGCCGTGATGGGAATAGTGTTCTTAGCCTGAAGTGACAGCTTTGAAAATTCGGGAAGTGTCATTTCAAAAGCATTTGCCATAGCCTCGTAAAATCTGCCGGTACCTGCAGCGCACTTATCGTTCATAGCAAAATTTTTAACTGTACCGTCAGTGTCGATAGCAATGCCTTTTACATCCTGACCGCCGATATCAATAATGGCCTTGACTTCGGGATTTGTAACGTGTACACCCATTGCGTGACAGCTGATTTCTGAAATGTTTTCATCAGCAAAGGGAACCTTATTTCTGCCGTAACCGGTACCGATAAGATATGTAAGTTCCTTTGCGCTTTCAAGCTCCTTAACCTGAGATACAGCATCGCCGAGAGCTATCTCAGCACTCTGCACGGGATTGATTTTACTTCTGTTTGTAACATGGGCAACCATCTTGCCGTTTTCGTCAAGTATTACGCATTTTGTGTAGGTTGAGCCTACATCGCATCCGCCAAAATATTTCATTTCTATTCTTCTCCTTTACCAAGCTAAATCATCTTCAAAATCTAATAATGATGCGTCAACAGGCTCTTCCTGCAAAACTGTCTGCATATATTTGTTAACCTGATCACGCATATCTCTTCTTGAAATTGTTCTCGGGTCCATAAGATCCTGACGCACCCAGATGAAATTTAGTCCCCTTTCTCTGGCCTGATCGTCAAAAATACCCGTAAGTCCGTCCATACCCTTGCAGGAAATCTGATCGTACATAATAACCGTATCCGCATTGTATTCTTCAACTATGCGCCAGAGTTCGTCAACAACATTGCGGTAACCGCCCTTTGTATGCTTACGCATAATTGAACGCTGATAGGTTTTTGCAAGGTCTTTCAGGGACTGCTCTTTATCTTCGGTGTCAATTTCAAGATAGGAAATCATGGTTTCCATATCCATAACAACATTCATACCCCAACAGTTTTCGAGCCAGTTAGCAAAGCTTGTATAATAGTTTGCAGGACAAGACCAAACAACTGCTCTGTGGCGCATATGCTTTGAAACGGGAGTTTTCTTTTCATATGCCTTCATCATAATCTTATTGACTTTCTCGTCAACCTTAAGGAACTTTTCGTTTGAACCGCCTGAAAGGTTGAAATAGAAAATTCTGTAAAGCCAGAAGCATGCACCTGTCATCTGAGGATATGGTGTTTTGTTGATATCCCATTTCTGACGCTCATATTCAAGCTGCTTATTGTAGTCCTTCATTCTCTTGAAATAAGCATCCCAATTGAACTTTTCACCTGTCTGGTCTTCTATGAATTTTATAAGGGACTTGATTTCGTCAACCGCATATTCCTGAACATCCTCACTGTCATAACGAAGAGGAATACCGAAGCAGTGAGTAGGCAGATTAAGTCTTCTGTCAAGGAAGGTTGAGTTCATAATTGAGCCGTCACAGGGCATATTTGTACCGATCATGCAGCAACCCATTTTAGGATAGTCGTCCTCAATTGCAACACCTGCCTCAGCACTGGGCAAAGGACACACGTCAGCAGGCACACCGAAGCTTTCCACAACCTCAAGATAAGGCGGTGTTATCTGCTGGTCAACCATTGAAGAAAGGAAAATAGGCAGTGTCTGAAGGGGTATAGGAATAAGATTGGGGAAGCCGGTGAAAACTTCGTTGGGTACAATCTCATCCATAAGCACGATTTTCTTTGAAAGCTTATTGCCGGGATTGATTTTTTCATCGGCACGGAAAGAAATATTGATAAGCTTTGTGGTGTGCTTGACAATCATATTATAGTGAAGATGTGCCATGCGGAGCTGAGGTCCTCTAAGGCCTGCAACATGACGGTCAATAAAAGAAGGAGCTGCAAGATATGAAGCCATCCAACGGTATCTCCACAAACCCTTTACCGTTGATATGGGGGCTTTAAGCACCATCTTTATCATATCTTTCCAGGTAACAAGCCAGCGGTAATAGTCATACATCGTGTCTTTGAAGCCACGCCACTCTCTGTGCTTAAGTATGGCAGTATGCTCTTTATAGAGTTTACCGTAATTATCCATTTTCTTTCGCCTGCCTTTCTTTCTGAATCTTCTTGATTTCAAGGCTTTCTACAAAAGCCTGCACACGGGTACGCAGCTGACCCGATGCCGATGCAGTGTACTGACGGTCAACTGCAGCTGTGGGCACCCCGTAATCGTTGGTCATAACATAAGACGCCAAGGCTCTTTCATAGCCCCAGTATTCGCAGAATTTCAGTTGCTCGTACATAACACCGTCTGCATGGTACTCGTCAACAAGTTGCTTGACATAGTCACGTCTTTCCTGAACCTTTTCGTGGCTCATGTAACGGGGACACTGACTTGTTTTGAGATAGTGCATACAAATCTGAGTGAGAACATCCTCACCCTCTTTTATAATAATTTCCTGTCTGCCGGGCAAAGCACCGAAGCAGTATCTGTCAGCAACAACCAAAGCCCCGCTGTCTTCGATAAGCGATGTGAACTCAGGATCATCCATTTCTGAGCCTACAACAACAATTTTTGCTCTGTAATTCTTTTTAGCGTCAGGCTCTCTTGTTTTTAATTCCTCTGCCGTTTCACGAAGGGCAGGAAGAATCAAAGCTTTAGGGCAACAATATGTAACAAGGTTGAGAATATGATATTCATAACCTGTAATGCGGGGATTTTCTTCCTTGCGGTAGTTGCCTATTTCTGTCATAAGTCGGCAGACCTCGTTATGCTCTTCAACTGCCTTGAGAAGAGCTTCATCAGAAGTATCAACACCGTAAACCTCACTGATTTTATCTAGAATTTTAAGCCGTGTCTGCTTGACATAATGTCTTACTGTATGCTCTTCAATTTTAAAGGGCATATCAAGGAAAGTAAGGAAGAACTTTTCCTCGGGTACAAGGTTCAGAAGTTCAAAATGTTCTGCTGTTCTATTCATTTCGGAGCAAGTCTCAGAAGCAAGCAGAGCATTGAGGAAGTTATAACCGCCCTCGATAGCTCTTTCAAGTATTGCTTTTGAATAACCGCAAAGGAAGTTGCTCATATAATAGGTTGCAATATCCATTGAGCCTGTACGCGGCGCACGAAGTCTCACAGAAAAGCAGTTTCCGCAGTTGAGCAGAACCTCCGGAATATGGTAGCATGTATAGCCAAGAGCTATACCACCGTCTGTTTTTGCTTTCTGCACTAAATCATTATTGGCATCCTGCAAAAGTTTTTCAAATTCATAAAGATGCTTTAAATCTCTCATAGCTCTCTCCTTATAATATTTCTAAGCTTTCAAGTGCTTTTCTCACTCCGGCAACAACATTTGAATTGTCGGGAAGTTTCGTAATGTCTTTACCCTCTATATCATAAATGGCAAGGTTTGAGTCATTGGCAATGTACGACAGCACCGGAATTCCGTTTGTATTTATATGCTTGATAACATTCTCGTCAGGTATACGGTTGACAATTGCGCCGATTTTTTTATACATTACAAGTTCATCGGCAACGCCTTTGATTGTAGAAATAACCTGCGTACCCTTTTTGCTGGCATCTGTAATCAGAAGAAGGTGTGTCACTTTTTCCATTACACGGCGGTTGATCTGCTCTACGCCTGCCTCGCCGTCTATTACAACATAGTCAAAATCTGCCGAAAGAAGGCTGATAACCTCTTTGAGATAGGCGTTGATTTTGCAATAGCAGCCTGCACTTTCAGGTCTGCCCACAGCAATAAAGGCAAAGCCGTCAGTTTCAACAAGGGCATCGAAAATCTTATAGCGCGCATCTCCGAGAAGCTCAATAGCCGCCTTTGTGTTACCGTCCTCAACAGTTGAAACAATATCTTTTCTGATATCGTCAATTGTAGTTTCAACCTCAATGCCTAAAGCTGTTGAAAGTCCCACGGCAGGGTCCGCATCAATAGCAAGAATTTTTTTATCGGGATAAGCCTCAACCAGAAGCTTGACAATGGCGGCTGAAATTGAGGTTTTGCCAACTCCGCCCTTACCCGACAAAGCTATTATTGTTGCGTTGTTTTCCATATACATATCTCCTTATATTCTATTAAATTTTATTATAGCAAAGTTTTCAGGACTTTTCAACAAATTTATAAATAGTTTGACCTTATTTATATAAAAACGCTTGGTTTATCGAGGCTTTTAGTTTTTTTATTATAGTGTATTAAACGCACAATTTGGCAGCGCATCAGATTAATGATATATGTTGATATTATGCTTTTCATAATGCGGCAGCTCATTTCATTGGCTATGATATGATGTTCATCAGTAATAACATTGGGGAAGCGGCATCATTTGCGAAGTGAACATCACTAACGCAGTGACATCATTTGCCGAAGGCAAACATCATTTCCCAAAAGAAAAGTCACACTTTGGGCGGCCCTTCGTGTGACTTTTCTTTTGGGGAGTACAGTTTATTTTTGTCAAAATTTAATAGTAGCTGAAAAACATATACAGACAAAACAGCTCGATAAATTGGAATTTGTCAAATACTGATGATCTCTCTTATTTTTTGAGCATAATCGTTGCCGTGGTTTATGGAAAATTCGCCGTGATACAATTTTGGCAAAACTTGTAGTGTACTTTTTGGCAAGGCGTTGTGAATATC
>JAZSKE010000045.1:0-1814 GCA_045534675.1 Acutalibacteraceae bacterium | reverse complement strand
ACCCCACCTGAATTGCCCCAGTTTGTGCGGACAGTACAAAAAAGCACCTATGTAGGAAATATTATAGTTTTATGCGGAGTGGCGCAGCGTCAGCGGCGCCACTCCAGTTTTGTTCTGGATACGCTCGTGGTTGTAGAAATGAATGTATCTGTCTATCAGTTCATTAGCTTCACGGAAAGTCTTGGGCTTGTGCCGGTAGATACATTCTGTTTTGAGAATGGAGAAGAAATTTTCTGCCATTGCATTGTCATATGGATTGCCTTTCCTTGACATTGACGGTGTAATGCCGTAAGATTGAGTTAGCTTAAAATATCCGTGTGAGGTATATTGAAAGCCCTGGTCGCTGTGGAGCTGCAACTCCGCAGCGACTCTCTTTTTCTCTTTCTTCATTGCCAGCCGGATTGTATCCAGGACGAGGTTCACTGTTTGTTGTGTGGCTGTTTTGTATGCTACGATACTGTTATCATACAAATCCCGGATCATAGACAGATACAGTACACCTTCTTTGGTTTGAATATAGGAAATATCAGTGACCCACTTGGTGTTGGGTCTGGTTGCGTGGAACTGTCTGTTTAATAGATTTTGATACTTATGTACCTGCTGTCCAAGGTTTACCCACTTCCTGCGACGGCGAATTTCTGACAACAGCCCATACTTTTTCATAATCCTAAGCACTGTTTTCGGGTTTCTCTCAATATTTCTGTCTATCAGCCACTTCCAAACCCGTCTGTAGCCATAAGTCTTGTCGCTCATATCCTGACATTCTTTGATCTTTTCAGCCAGTGCTGCATCATGCTCTGGCTTACCAAACCGCTTCACAAAGTCGTAGTAACCACTTCTGGACACATCAAAGAACTTACACATAACAGATACCGGGTAATCGTTCCGGTGTCGATAGATCACTGCATACTTTACCTTCGGCCTCACTTCCTTTCTGTGGATTGCAGAAAATCCCGCATTAGAGCAACTTCCATTCGCAACCGCTTGTTTTCTTTTTCATAATCTTCTATGGTCTTTTTCTTCTTTGGCCTACCTTTAGGCATAGGTGCAATTTGACGTAGCTTGGTTTCCGGTCGCAAGCCGCACCAGCTTTGAATACTATATCTGCTAATCCCTAATTCCTTGCTAAGTTGTGTCTGACTCTCGCCAGCAGCAACTCGTTCCCTGACTTGATGCTTCATCCATTCCGGATATTTTTTCATTCCTTTTATGCCAGACATATTAACACCCCCTGATGTAGTTATTATCCTACATCAGGGGGCTTTTTGTCTATTGTCCGTTTTTACTGGTTCTGTTCAAAAGTTCCGGCTTTTTGTATCATTATTCGATTGTGACGGAATAAGCAGAATCTTTTTTTACATCTTCTTTATCCTGTTTATATTTGTTGGGACTGGGGAAATTAAGGATCAGGGAGAAGAACAGGCACACCACAATAGCTGCAGCACCGGTGGTAATCCACAAACTCCGCTGCCGGAGCAATTCCTTTGTCTTATACAAGAACCAAAGCAGAGCACCGGAAATAACAAAGCAAAGCAGAGAAAGAATTACTTTCAGCCAAATGATTCCGTTACCGGCAACGATCATATATAAAATAAACAACACAGCATCCAGGCATAAAGCAATGGTCATATATCGTTCCATAGTTTTGTAGCGGCTTGCTTTTTGTGTCATATTGATCCCTCCGTATTTTTTTGTTATTTTAGCATATTTTGTCGGAAAATGCAATATGTGCGAAAATTTTTACAAATACTTGCAGGATGTAGTATTCTTTGTTATAATAGTCACATCTTTATGTGAGAGTGCAGGCAAGAAAG
>JAZSKE010000063.1:0-6845 GCA_045534675.1 Acutalibacteraceae bacterium | reverse complement strand
CTTCACAGCAGCCTTAGGACTTGCAACTTTCTTCGCACCCTTCTCGCCTGCACCTTTTACAGCCTCTTTCTTGGCTCCTTTTACGGCTTCTTTCTTGGCAGCCTTTACAGCCTCCTTCTTTGCTTCTTTTACAGCTTCTTTCTTGGCACCTTTTTCAGCACCCTTAATAGCCTCTTTTTTGGCAGCAACCTCACCATTGTTAACAACCTGAGCATTTGCAGTAAAGCCCAAAGCAACAAACAACATCAATACAAAAAGTTTTACTTTCATTGTTTAGAATTTTAGGTTAATTAACATAGTCTTTCGTAACGAGCCGCGAAATTACTAAAAAATCTTAAAACCCACAATCTTTTTTCTTCTTTTTTTACAAATCACACTCTATATTTATTTGAAAAAGAAGATTTAAGGCTAAAAATGGAACAAAATATGGATTACAAAAGCTATGGTGCATTGTTGCGAAATAAAAATCTCCCTTACTATACCATTATCAAAGAGTTTGTGTTTTTAGGAAATTACTTTTGGGGGTAGAAAGCGCACTAGTCCGTAAATCTAAAGGTTCAGCCGCCGAAAACAACGCAAAAAGAGTCGTCGCTGTGAAAAATATCCAAGCAAGCTTGGTATTTCTAGCTCGTTTGTAGCTATCTTTGAGGTGAATCTCGAAAATAGACTGCACTCGCGGTAAAAAATATCCAAGCAAGCTTGATATTTCTAGCTCGTTTGTAGCTATCTTTGTACAGAGGTATGAATAAAACGATAGCAAAACCATTTATAAAATGGGTTGGTGGTAAGACTCAATTATTAGAGGAGGTGAAGAAATCACTTCCTTCTGATATGCATGCACGTAATGAGTTGACTTATATAGAACCTTTTGTTGGTGGTGGTGCGGTATTATTTTGGATTCTACAAACATATCCAAATATAAAACGGGCAATAATCAACGATATTAATGCGGAACTTATTTGTACGTATCGAGTTATACAAAATAATGTTGAAGATTTAATTTGCCTTCTTGCAAAAATACAGGAACAGTATATTTCACTGAACACAGAAGAACGTAAAGATTACTTTTTAGAAAAGCGTAAGATATTCAATTCTAAAAAATGTTCCGATGTAGAAACTGCCGCACTATTTATTTTCTTAAATAGAACTTGTTTTAATGGACTATATCGCGTGAACTCAAAAGGTGAATTTAATGTTCCTCACGGCAAGTATGCCAATCCTAAGATATGTGATAAAGAGAATTTAACAGCAGTTTCATGCCTTCTTCAAAAAGTGGAAATATTATGTGGTGATTTTGAACAAACGGAAAAATATGCAGGCAATAATTCTATTTTTTATTTAGACCCTCCATATAAACCATTATCAGAAACTTCATCATTTACTTCATACACAAAAGGTGGATTTAACGACGCTGAACAAGTACGACTGAGAGATTTTTGCACTCGAATATCAAGGCAAAAAACGCAATTTATTGCTAGCAATTCAGACCCGATAGAGAGTGCAGGAATATCGTTTTTTGAACAGATATATCGCCAATTCAAAATAAAAAGAGTATTTGCAACTAGACTTATAAATGCAGACCCTGAAAAAAGAGGTTTGGTGTCTGAAATTATGATTTCAAATGTATAATGTATCTCAAATGAAGGATTTCGATTTATTTATTTCTCAACTTAGCGAAACTAATGCCACATTAGATTCTTTTACCGATTTTGAAAAAGTATCTCGCAATGTCGCTAAAATCTCGATAAAACTGAATCAGTTGAATTATTTATTGGGAAAAAATGATTTGGAGACAGCTGTATCTGAACTATTTGAGGAAAATCCAAAATCATTTGAGGTTCTTGATATTTTGGTTGCTGTCCGCTCATCAGAAAACAAGAAAGTACTAAATGAAAACTTTAATCCAGTTTTGGTTAAATCTTATTTTACAGATGTAGATAGTATTTGTAAGTTTATCAAAGGGACAGGGCTAGCTGAAGTTTTTGTTTCAAACAAGATAACGAACCTTGTAGATTATGTTTTTGGTATTGAAGTTGGTCTTGATACTAATGCTAGAAAGAATCGAGGTGGTAATATTATGGCAAATGCCGTAGCAAAGATTTTTGCTGATGCAAATATCGAGTTTAGGGCAGAAGTAAATAGTACTGAATTTCCTGAAATAACAGCTTTAGGCGCAGATTTAAAACGTTTTGATTTTGTTGTTAAAACGAAACATAAGACATATTTAATAGAGACCAACTATTATAATGGCGGAGGTTCAAAATTAAATGAAGTAGCAAGGGCATATTCAGAACTTGCACCAAAAATAAATCAATATGCATCATATGAGTTTGTTTGGATAACAGATGGACAAGGTTGGCACTCTGCAAAAAACAAATTGGAAGAAGCTTACAAAATAATACCAAGAGTCTATAATCTTACATCTATTTACCATTTTATTGATGAACTAAAAAATAGTTAGAATAACAAACTGCTAATCAGAAACAATTGTGATAACTCCTTATTATAAATCTTTAGATAGAAACTTTACACTCATAAAAGGAGATTGCATTGAATTGCTAAATAAGTTTGAATTTAAATTTGATATGATATTTGCTGACCCACCGTATCATTTATCAAATAATGGATTTAGTGTGCAGAGTGGAAAGAAGGTGTCTGTCAATAAAGGAATATGGGATAAATCACAAGGTTACGAAAAAGACTATCTGTTTGACAGAGAATGGTTATCTGTTTGTAGGAACAAACTAAAAGACAATGGTACAATATGGATAAGCGGAACATACCATAATATATTTTCAATAGCACGTTGTCTTACAGAATTGGATTTTAAAATACTTAATTGTATTACTTGGGTAAAGACTAATCCTCCTCCTAATTTATCTTGTCGCTATTTCACCCACTCAGCAGAATATATTCTATGGGCCAGAAAGAACTCCAAAAATCCTCATTTCTACAATTATGAACTAATGAAAGAGATTAATGGTGGTACCCAAATGCGTGATGTTTGGAATTTACCCTCCATTGCCAAATGGGAAAAATCTTGTGGTAAACACCCAACACAAAAACCACTATGCGTACTATCTCGCATTATTCAGGCATCAACAAAAGAAGGGGCATGGATACTTGACCCATTTACAGGAAGCAGTACAACTGGAATAGCTGCAAATCTTTTAGGACGTCGTTTTTTAGGCATAGATATTGACAATGAGTTTCTGCAAATCAGTAAAGCGAGAAAAGAAGAGATTAGCAGTATTGTAAAGCAAAAAGAGTATATTGATAAATTGCAGAAACAAGCTAAACTGTTCGGTAAAACAACAAACAGTATTATAGTATCGGACTCAGAATATTCATATGCAAGAGAACTTCCCTTTTAGCCTCTAAATGTTACCAAAGTTGGAACCTAGACAAAACTAACTGATAAAATCGGTCTCTTGCCTTATTGAGGAAGGGGTTCATTTACGGGGCAGTAGTCCCGTACGCACCGCAAAAAGAGTTCCAAAGAAATTTGGGACTCTTTTTTTGTTTTTATGATAGTCCTTTTCTTACCCGATATTTTATAGCCCGCTTGAAAAAGTCTATGTTTTCTGCAGCGAAATGATTACTTTTGTATTCAAAGCGAGTTTATGATGAATACTATCTGGATTGTAATGCCGATCCTCATTGTGCTGATGTTTCTGTTGGGGATTGACCTTGACAGGACGGCTTTTGCGGGTGTGAGGAGGCAACCGAAGGCTGTTCTGCTCGGAATGTTAGGGCAGCTTGTCCTACTTCCGATTATAGCATTCGGTGTGGCATGGGCACTGAATCTCCCGCCTGTTTATTTTATGGGTCTTGTGCTGGTGGCATGCTGTCCCGGGGGCAGCTCTTCAAATGTCTTCTCGATGTTGGCTAAAGGTGATGTGGCACTGTCGGTGACACTCACTGCGTTGAGCAGTATAATAACTCTTTTCACGCTACCTGTGATAATGGAATTTGTCACTCGCTTTGTGTCCGATATGTCCGAGGTGCAGATAACTCTTCCTGTCGGCAAACTGCTGGTTCAGAATATCGTGCTGCTGTTTGTCCCGTTGATTGCAGGAAGCCTCTTCAGACATTTTCTCCCGACCGCAGCGGCAAGGGTCGGCAGGGTGCTCGGCAAGGCGGCGTTTCCTGCGCTTATGACTCTTGCGTTTGTCTTCTTCTTGCAGTACAGCAATGAGATTGTCGACAACTTTGCCATGCTCGGTCTGTCGGCTGCGCTGCTCATCCTGTTGGCTATGGCATGCAGCTCGGCTCTGTCGCGTCTGGGTGGTTTCGGGAGTGCGGTAAGGCGCACTATCGTAATTGAGGTTGGTATGCAGAATGCGGCACAGGCGATTGCCATTGCCTCCTCGCCGTTCATTTTCAATAGCGGAGAGATGGCATTGCCGGCTATCATTTACGCGTTGCTGATGAATGTGATACTGCTTACCTATGTCTATTGTATAAGGAAAAAACAGAAATGACTATGGCAAAGAAAGATGGTATAAGGAAACTCTTCGACAGGATTGCTCCCGATTATGACAGGCTCAATCATATCCTATCGCTCAACATCGACAAAGGGTGGAGGAAGAAGGCTGTGCGCAGGATTGCCGACACTGATACCCCGCTCAGGGTGCTTGATGTGGCATGCGGAACGGCCGATTTTACAATAGAGATTGCACGCAAGCTCCCTGCGGGCAGCAGGGTAACGGGTGTCGATATCTCCGAGGGCATGCTTGCGATAGGGCGTGAGAAGGTCTGTTCTGCCGGTCTTGATGCCGAGCTGCTTGTGGGCGATTGCGAGGCTCTACCATATGAGGATGGCTCATTTGAGCGTGTGTCGGTAGGCTTTGGCGTACGTAACTTTGAGCATCTTGAACTTGGTCTCAGCGAGATGCATCGTGTGCTGACTCCCGGCGGTAAACTTGTTATCCTGGAACTTTCTGTGCCATCGAACTCTTTTGTGCGCTGGTGCTATAAACTGTACTTCCTGAAGATTCTGCCTGCCATAGGCGGTCTCATCTCGGGCGAGCGTGGAGCGTATGAGTATCTGCCTGCGTCGGTACTGCGTTTCCCTGCCCCTGACAAGTTTGTCGCGATGATGAAAGCGGCGGGTTTTGCATCAGTGGAGCATAAGGCTTTCACGTTGGGCATATGCAGAATGTATATAGGCAATAAGGCGTCGGTATGATAAGGCATTGGGTAGAGGCTATGCGCCTGAGGACATTGCCTGTGAGCGTGGCGGGTGTCATCGCGGGAACAGGGTGTGCTGTATTGCTCGGTTCGTTCAGAGCTGCTCCAGCCTTGTTGTGTCTGTTGTTCGCCATGCTTGCCCAAGTGGCTTCAAATTTCGGAAATGAGTATTACGATTTCAAGAATGGGATAGACAGGAGGGGACGTTCTGGCTTCCGCCGGGGTGTGACCGAAGGCGATATTTCTCCGGTTGCCATGAAGAGGGCAACATATTGCACTCTGTTGGCAGCGGCGGCGGTGGGGTGTGCCATGCTTTTCTATGGGCCTTGGTGGCTTGTGATTGTGGGCATTGTCATAATGCTCTTTGCACTGGCTTACAGTGCCGGACCTTACCCCTTGTCGCATCATGGGTTGGGCGATATTGCTGTGGTTCTCTTCTTTGGTGTTGTTCCTGTTGTCTTTACCTGCTATCTGCAGGTGGGGTCATGGAACTGCCTGCGTGTAGCCTTGCCTGTGTCGGTGTCTGTAGGACTGCTTGCTGCAAATGTACTGGTTGTGAACAACTATAGGGATATGGAGGATGATGCGGCTGTCGGCAAGCGTACGACGGTGGTAATCTTCGGGCGACGGGTAATGGCTGTTGCTTATCTGCTCTCGGGTGTCGTTGCAATGGCATTGATGTATAATGTGTGGAGGATGTTACCTCTGTGCTCTCTGTTCGCTCCTGCTATGTATCTTGTGCTTCATTTTGCGACATGGCGCCTACTTGTACGCGCCAAGGGTGCGGCGCTGAACCCTCTCCTTGGCCGCACTGCTGTCAACTTGCTGCTGTTTGCTCTATTTTTCCTTTTGACAGCCCTTTTAGTGTGATGATTCCTCCTGACCTTTCTGTCGTTTGTAATAGCTGCTTCTCATCCAATGGTCGAACAGGATGAGGAGAATAAGTATTATTGCAAAGAGTATGTAGGGCGATGCAAATATATCAAGTTTCAGGAATGTGTCTGCAACGCTTGAGAACATCCTTTTCAGCTCTTCTCCGTAGAAATTATCCACAATAATCCCAAGAACGGCAGACAGGGCTGTTGATACGGCAACAATGGAGTAGAACATCTGTTTCTCTGCTCTCTTTTCTCTTGCGCGTATATCTTCCTCAATCTTCTGCATTGTACGGAATGTGAAATTCGAGGGTAGGACACTGTGCTTTGAGTGCAGTGCCTTTCTTAATCCGCTGTCTTTTCTATCCTGTTTCATAATTTCCTGTCATTAAGTAAGAGGTATAACTTTTTTCTTGTGCGGTACAGCTTTGTCTTTACGTTGCTCTGGGTCAGTCCCATGATTGTGGCTACTTCTTCAATAGGCCGTTCATTCATGTAATAGAGGGTTATGAGAGCCCGCTCTTCGGCATCCAGTCTGTCTATGGCCTCGGACAGTCTTTGCAGTTGCTCTTCGCTGTCATTGTCCAGTGCCTCATCCAGCTGTTCATCGGGGATGTCGCCGTATGCATTGTCTTCTATATTGATAGTGTCGTGTTTCTTCTTGCGTGCGGCCGAGAGTGCGGTGTTGGTTGCTATGCGATAGAGCCAGGTCGAGAAACTGCTCTCTTCTTTAAAAGAGGACAACTGCCGGAACACCTTAATGAATACATCCTGTGT
>JAZSKE010000067.1:0-1788 GCA_045534675.1 Acutalibacteraceae bacterium | reverse complement strand
CATGCGGTATGGGTTAAAAATGAGTGGTCACGCTTTCTTAAACTCATGGCAAAGGATAAGTCAAAGGTACTTATTCCTTGCTTTAAGGATATTGACGCTTATGATATGCCCGATGAGTTCAAAGGCTTACAGGCACAGGATATGGGTAAGCTGGGAGCTGTGCAGGATATTGTCAGAGGTGTGGAGAAGATTGCAGGTAAAAGTGAATCTGCACAAGTAACAGAAAAAGTTACTGTGGCACAGAGTGGTGGACCGAATGTTGAGGCACTTTTAAAACGCGGTAAAATGGCTCTTGAGGATAAAGAGTGGGACAAAGCTAAAGAGTTTTTTGATCAGGTACTTAATATGGATGCTGAGTGTGCCGAAGCTTATTTAGGCTTGGCTATGGCTGATGAAAAAGTCAGTACAATCAGAGCGTTTATTTTCAAAAATAAGATAGATAATAAGAATTATATTAAAGCAAAGAGATTTGCCGACATAACATTGCTTGAACAATTAGATGAATATGAAAATGAATTGAAGAAGCACTTTGAGGAAGAGACAAAGAAGGCTGAAGAAGAAAGGATAAGAAAAGAAAAGCAAAGAGAAAAGGAAGCTGAAGAAGCACGTATTAAATTGGAACCATTACGCAAAAAAAATTGTAAAGTAAAAAATATGATTTCGGCAGGTGTTGAGCACACAATAGGAGTTAAATCCGACGGCACAGTTGTTGCGGTAGGAAATAACACTTATGGACGGTGTGACGTAAAGGGCTGGACCGATATCGTTGCTGTTTCGGCATGTGAAAGGCACACCGTAGGACTTAAATCCGACGGCACTGTGGTGGCTGTCGGATACGAAGACTACGATCAGTGCAATGTGGATAAGTGGACTGACATTGTTGCAATCAGCGCAGGTGAAAGCCACACCGTAGGACTTAAATCCGACGGCACCGTTGTTGCGGTAGGAAATAACATTTATGGACAGTGCGAAGTAAATGACTGGACCGATATCGTTGCAGTTTCGGCAGGTAACGCCTACACCGTAGGTCTTAAATCTGACGGTACCGTTGTTGCGGTAGGAAATAACATTTATGGACAGTGCGAAGTAAATGACTGGACAGATATCGTTGCAGTTTCGGCATGTGAAAGGCACACCGTAGGACTTAAATCCGACGGCACCGTTGTTGCGGTAGGAGATAACACTTTTGGACGGTGTGACGTAAATGGCTGGACAGATATCATTGCTGTTTCGGTAAGTGAAAGCCACACCGTAGGACTTAAATCCGACGGCACCGTTGTTGCGGTAGGTAGTAACACTTTTTTTGAGTGCCTCGTATATGGCTGGACAGATATCGTTGCAGTTTCGGCAGGTAATAGGTACACCGTAGGCCTTAAATCCGACGGTGCCGTTGTTGCGATTGGTTTTAACAAATATGGTCAGCGTAATGTTTCAGAATGGAAACTCTTTGACGATTTTGATAATCTTGAAGAAGAAAGAAAATTAATAATAGCTGAAAAAGCACGTATCGCCGAAGAAAGGCGACTTGCTGAAGAAAAACGTGCTGCCGAGGAAAAGCAGCTTGATGAAGAAAAGAAACGTATTGAAGCACAAAAAGCCGCCTACCGTTTAAAAAACCTCTGCCAACACTGCGGAGGCACCTTCAAGGGTATGTTCACTAAAAAATGTACAAATTGCGGTAAAGAAAAGGATTATTGATAAAGGAGAAAAAAGTTATGTCAATGTTACAATGTGAGGTTTGCGGTGGTAAGCTCGTCGGTAAACCTGAAGGTATTTTTGAATGTGAAT
>JAZSKE010000056.1:0-23918 GCA_045534675.1 Acutalibacteraceae bacterium | reverse complement strand
CTTCGACGGTGATGTCAGCAACAGCTATGTTACCTTCTATGACCTTTACTCTCACTTTGTTCCCGGTCTTGCCCATGTGAAAAAGTATCCGGAGAAAAACAGAGAGGTGTCCTTCTACTTACAAAAAGAAATTCTGAAGTTCGATAAATTCTGTGAAGAGCAAAATCTTTTGTGCGACAACGATGTTGAGTCTTACGAGGACCTTATCGGACTCAAGGACAAAACAATGAGAGAATACAATGAGCTTATCAACCTTCGTAAGGAAGTACGAAATGCAATCAAGCGAGCCGACAGAAGCGGTGACACACAAAATGCTAATGAGCTCAGAGAACATAACAAGGATATTACAGCACATCTGACAACTTTGAGAAAGCACATAAAAATCTGTGACAGAGTTATCTCCCGTGACACTCTTGTTAAGGATTTGATGGACGAGCTTCGTGACTATGCCGTATGGCAGGAAAGAAACTTAGCTCCGAGTCCAATAACACAAACACTAACAGATTGCGAACAGTCAAGATAAAAAAATTAAAATTTAAGGAGGAATAAAAAATGTTTGACACAATTAAAACAGACATAATCAGTGCCGATAAGGTTGAAGTAAAGGAAGTTCGATGGCTGTGGCCGGGCTACATCCCTTACGGAAAAATCACACTCCTGCAGGGTGATCCCGGTGACGGTAAGAGCACCTTTATGCTGACACTTGCGGCACTTTTAACAACAGGTCAGAGTCTTCCCTTCTGTGATGAAGAAATTGAACCGATGAATGTAATTTACCAGACAACGGAGGATGATGCAGAGGACACTGTTGTACCGAGATTCATAAAGGCAGGAGGTGATACAACAAAGCTTCATTTCATCAACGAGAAAGAAAAAACATTGACTTTCAGCGACAAGAGAATCGCTGATGCCATAAAGGCGACTAACGCTAAGCTTGTCATCCTTGACCCGTTGTCCGCTTATATAGGCGGTGATGTTTCACTGAACATTGCTAATGATGTTCGTGCTCAATTCAACCCTTTGATACAAGCCGCAAAGGAAACAGGCTGTGCCGTTGTAATTGTCGGTCACATGAACAAGATGGGCGGTACAAAAGCTCTTTACCGAAGCCTTGGTTCTATTGATGTGGTAGGAGCTGCGAGAAGCTGTTTACTCATTGCGAGAACAGACAAAGACAGACCTGACGAAAGAGTTATGGCGGTACAGAAAAGTAACCTTGCCGCAACGGGCAATGCCGTTATCTTTAACATTACACAGGACGGCATTGAATGGGTAGAAGAAACTTCAAGGACGGCAGATGAAATTTTAAGCTCTTCTTCCTCATCGGCAGGCAGACCCAATGAGCAGATAACCAAGGCGAAAGAAATACTTTTGGAAATGCTCACTGACGGACCGAAAGCACAGGCAGAGATTATGAGCCGAATGGAACAGGAACGCATAGGCAAGAGCACGGCAATCAAAGCAAAGAGTGAGCTCGGATGCGTAAGCACAAAGGAAGGCAAACGCTGGCAATGGTCGCTTGTAGCGGAAGAATGCATAAATGATGATGACATCACAGAGTGTTATTGAATTCTTACATCCTTCCTTGAAAACAAAAACAAAATCAAATTTAAAATTATGGAGGTCTATTATGACAACATTAACAGAAATCAAAACCGAAAATTTAAAATCATTTGAAAACAATCCTTTCATTTTCAGAGAGGACACAGCCTTCGATATGCTTATCGAAAGCATTTCAAATTTAGGAGTACTTACACCAATTATTGTACGCCGTCTTGATGACGGCAACTATGAAATCATCAGCGGCCACAGAAGAGCTGAGGCTTGCAGAAGGCTTGGCATTGAAGCAATACCTTGCATTGTTAAAGAACTTACAAGAGATGAAGCGACAGTTATACTTGTTGACCTGAACTTGCAGAGAGATGAAGTCTTACCCAGTGAAAAAGCCCACGCATACAAAATGAAAATGGATGCTCTTAAAAATCAGGGAGCAAGGACGGATTTAACTTCTACACAGTCTGTGTCGAAGTTCCGTACAGCAGAAGAAGTGGGAAAAGAAAACAATGAGAGCCGTGAAACTGTCAGGCGATATATTCGCTTAACTTATCTCATCCCCGAAATATTAAAGCTCGTTGACGAAGGGCGAATAGCCTTTACCCCTGCTGTTGAGCTGTCTTATCTGCCGTCAGAAGAACAGCACGAGGTTTACGGGTTTTATGAAAACGAAGAGGTTACACCATCTTACTCGCAAACGGTACGAATGAAAAAGCTTCATTCGGAAGGTATGCTCACATCAGACAGAATAGCTGAGATTATGGCAGAGGCTAAAGCAAATCAGAAAGATTTTCTGAAGATACCGACGGAGAACATAAACAAATATTTCAAATCAAGGTTTACTGAAAAACAGAAGCTGGAATTTGTGATTAAGGCTGTAGAACATTATCATAGGTATTTAATGCGGCAGAGAGATGCAAGGTGAGGAAGGAGGGATGCTATGAAATCACAGGAAGCATATAATCTTATGTTTAAGGATTATCCTGATGTTGTTGATGCAAATCAGTTGAGCGATATGCTCGGCGGTATAGGCATCAGAACCGTTTACAAGCTTTTGCGAACAGGTAAAATCAAAAGCTTCATCATAGGCAACAGATACCTCATTCCGAAGATAAATGTCTTTGAATATTTAGGTATTCTTGAAAATAATGCCGTATAAGTCTCTCACACATTTGTAAATTCTTCCATCTGCCGTTAAAATACTCTTGTCGGCGGCAGATGGTTTTGCCCTCCCTGAAAATACTACATTAATCATAAACAAAGGAGGTTAAAAATGACTACACAAGAAGCGTATCAATTGCTGTTCACAAGCTATCCCGACATTGTGAATGTTCATCAAATGTGTGAAATCTTAGGGATAAATATTAAAACCGCATACAAATTATTGAAATGCGGCGAAATCAGAAGTATATATGTCGCTAATAAGTACCGTATCCCCAAAATTGAAATTTTCAGGTACTTAGGTCTTGTTGAAGATTATGACGACAAAAGAAAAAAATAAAATGAATGTATTATCAGGAGGACAAATATTGGTAACAGGACATCTTAGAGAAAAGAACGGTGTCTACCATATCGTTTTCAACTATAAAGACGAAAACGGCAAAAGACAGACACCTTCAAAATCAACAGGTTTACCCGTAAAGGGTAACAAAAAGAAAGCTGAGCTGATGCTCAGAGAGGCAATCAAAGAAAAGGAAGCCGAGCTTCTTGAGCTTGAAGAAAGAAGAAAGGAAGAAGCGGAAGCAAAGGATGAGAAAAACATTCTTTTCACAACCTTTCTTCTTGAGTGGCTTGAAATGGTTAAATACTCAGTATCTGCATCAACCTACAGCGGCTACTGCTACTCAGTGAAAAGAGATATAATTCCTTACTTTGAAGAAAGACACCCGAAGCTCAAGCTCAGGGAACTCACTGCAAAGCAGATACAGGACTACTACACCTATGAGCTGAGCGTAAAAGGAGTAACGGCAAACACTGTTATTCACCGTCACGCAAATATAAGAAAGGCTTTACAGCACGCTTATATGATTGAGCTTATAGATGTAAACCCTGCAGACAGAGTGCAAAGACCTAAGAAAGAGCCCTTCGTCGGCAGTGCATACGATGCAGAGGAACTCGAAGAGCTGTTCGAAAAGGTCAAGGGACATACACTTGAGTTTGCGGTTATACTCGCGGCTTTTTACGGTCTCAGACGAGCCGAGGTTGTAGGTCTTAAATGGAGTGCAGTTGACTTTAACAAAAAGACCTTTTCAATCAAGCACACCGTAATGGAGGTAAATGTGGACGGAAAAATAAAACTGATCCCCAAGGACAGTGCAAAAACAAAATCAAGCTGTCGCACGCTTCCGATGGTAGAACCCTTTGAAAAGCTTCTTTTAAGAATGAAGGAAGAACAGGAATATAACCGTAAGCTCTGCGGCAACTCATATTGCAAAGATTATCTTGACTATGTTTATGTCAATCAAATCGGAGAGCTTATAGCACCCGGTTATATCACAAGATACTTTCCCGAGTTTCTTAAAAAGCACGGCCTTCGCAAAATCCGTTTTCACGATTTACGCCACAGCTGTGCAAGTCTTTTGTATTCCAACGGAGTAAATCTGAGGGATATTCAGGAGTGGTTAGGCCACAGCGATATTTCCACTACCTCGAATATTTACACGCACCTTGATTTTTCATCAAAAGTGGACTCAGCAAATGCAATTTTAGGTCACTTTCCGAAGCTGTAAAAAAACTTTTTCCGACATAACTTTCAGCTTTCCGACAGGGTGTCTCAGAATTTTTCTCGGAAATTTGGAGGGATGTTGGAGGGATGTGCCCATTTTTGGCCCTTTTTTGAGGTCACTTTTTCGCCCGATTTTGGGGTGATTTTTGACAAAACAAAAGCCCGAGAAGCCTTATAAATAAAGGATTCTCGGGTATTGGTGCCGGTGACCGGACTTGAACCGGTACGGTGTTGCCACCGAGGGATTTTAAGTCCCTTGCGTCTGCCTATTTCGCCACACCGGCTTGTCAAGCGACTAAATTATTATACTGTTATTCTATGCGCTTGTCAAGGTTTTGTGATAAATTTCCCTTTTATTTTTGTGGCTTTAAGTTTCGGCAGAGTACAGCAGGACTATCTTTTTATCTTATGTGTTGATGTTTTATTGAAGGCTTCTTCTCTGAGCGTAACCTTTTTGATGCGCTTATAAGAGGGGAGGGTGCGGTTTACATTGCGTACCGCTTCTTTGACAGCTTTGTGTATCTCATCATGGGTGAGACTGCTTTTGCTTAACTTGGTTTTTATTGCATCCTTGTCGGGTAGAATTTCGGCGGTGATAATGTCTGCCCCTTCACCTGAGACGATACATTCGGCAATTGGTGCGTGCCTGCAAAGATAATATTCTATTTCTTCGGGATAGATGTTTTTTCCGCCGCGGGTGACAATCATATTCTTAAGTCTGCCTGAAATGTGATAGTTTCCCTCTCTGTCTTCGTACCCCGAGTCTCCCGTGTGAAACCAACCGTCTTTCAGTACCTTTTCAGTTTGTGCAGAGTTTTTATAGTACCCCTTCATTACCATGGGACCTTTTGCGCAGATTTCTCCAATGCCGTTTTCATCGGGATTTTCTATTTTTATCTGTACCCCGGGAAGCGGTCTGCCAACACTGTCAGGTGTAGGCTCGCTGTCGTTGTTGCATATGATTATGGGCGAACATTCCGTCAGACCGTAGCCTATAACAACAGGTATGCCGTAGGAGGTGAAATTGAGGGCGGTTTCCTTTTTCAGTGCTGCCGCACCGCAGATAATCAGTCTAAGTCTGCCGCCGAAAAACTCATGTATATCGGAAAAAACTCTTTTCTTTGTTCCTTCGGGTAAGACGGGGGACATTTTTGAAACAAGCTTTGAAATGCTTCTTTTTCCGCTTTGCTCCATTTTTGAAAGTATGCGGCTGTCTAACTTTTCAAGCAAAAGAGGTACGGTGACAAAAACGGTAGGCTTGTAGGTTTCAAAGTCTTCTTTCAGTGTGCGGATGCCTTCACTGAAGGCGATTGAACCGCCTGAATAAAGCACCATCAGAAAAGAAATAAGCTCATAGGTGTGGTGCAAGGGGAGAAGGCTTAAAGCTAGATCACCCTCATAAATGCTGATGTACTCACTGACGGCAGTGAAATCTGAGCAAAGATTTTTGTTTGTGAGCATAACTCCCTTTGTCATACCTGTTGTGCCTGAGGTGAAGAATATGGCTGCAGTGCCGTCCGGCTGAGTTTTTGCAGTGAGAAATTCGCTGCTGCCGTCTTTTAGCAGGTCTTCGCCCCTCCCGAGAAGGTCATTATAGCTTAGGGTATGTTCTTTCGGCGTGTTGCCTGTAAGAATTATTTTTAGAGCTTTACTGAGCCTTGCTTTGTTGCTTAACAGGACTTTGCATCTTTCTTCATCAGTAAAAATCACATCAATTTCCGCAAAGTCGAGAATGTTGTAAAGCTCTTCCTCGGGCAGATCCTTGTCAAGGGGTACGGCTACGCCTGCGCCCGAGGAAATTGCCATAAAGCAACAGCACCATTCATAAGAGTTAGCCATAAAGACAGCAATATTTTTATTTTTGCCGCAAAGCTCCGCCAGTGCAGTGCCGAGACACTGCACATCTTTAAGGAAATGCTCATAGGTTACACCGTAAACAGCACCGCCCATATCTTTGAGTAAAAAAGCATTTCTGTTTTTGTTTCGCTTTACACTTTCCTTGAGAAGATCCCGTAGTGTTTCCGGTTTATATTCTGCCATAATCATCGCCCTTTATATTTATTTCTTTTTAAATTATAGGGGATAGCTTCTGCGTTTATGCAATGAAAAAGCTCTCTGCCGGGCAGCAGAGAGCAAATTTTTATTCGTAGATGAATTCTTTTATTATGGCTTTGTTTTCCTCGAAGTTCATTTTCAGCACATCCTGACCGTTTATTCTTGCATTTGACCAAGTGCCGTCTGCGGGTACCTGCTGCTGAAGAATGTCATAGTGCATATAGACAAGAGCGCCCATGCCGAGAGCGAGGAGATTGTTTCTGTCAATATTTGTAGAAACATTGGGGAGTACTTTTTTTACTGTTTCAACAAGGGTGAAGGGGTTGGTTTTTGTTGCCTTGTTTATGATAGCCGAAAGCACCTTCCTCTGTCTTTCCGTTCTGCGGAAATCGTTGTCAACATATCTTATTCTGCAGTACCACATGGCGGTTCTGCCGTCGAGGTGATTAGTACCGGCCTTGAACTTGGGTCTGTTGACCTTATCGCGCATATATCGTGCCTCGGCTTCCGTTGCATCGTGAATGGTAATTCCGCCCAACAGGTCAACAAGCTGAATGAAAACGTCATAGTTGACCATGACATATTCGTCAATTTCCACTCCGAAGTTGTATTCGAGAGTTTCCATAAGAAGCTGTGCGCCGCCGTAGTTGAAGGCTGCATTGAGCTTGGTGTTGTAGCCTTTGGAGGGGATATATACATAGCTGTCACGCATAAAAGAGGTCAGCTTGATTTTATGATTTTTATTGTCGATTGAGAAAAGAATCATTGAGTCTGAGCGTTGTCCGCCGAGACCTTCTCTTGCATCTGAACCGATAAAGAGAATATTTCTTACCTTTTCATCTGCCGCGAGAGTGCTTTCATTAAGATATCTGTTTTCGGTTATATTGTTGTCATAGCTCAGACCGCCTAAAGCATCGTAACCGTAAACGAAAACTCCGCCCGCCAATATGAGCAGTACGCAGATAAGTCCGAGGAAAATCTTTGCCTTGGCGCTACCTTTTTTCTTAGGCGGTTTACCCTGAGGAGTGCGTGCAGCGGCAGACGGATGTCTCTGAGGAGCCTGCTGAGGCTGACGGACAGGTCTTGCGGGGGGAGTACCCTGCACACGTGCGCCCTGGGGTGTACGGTTTACATTCTGAGGTGCAGGCTTTGGTGCAGGTACCTTATGAACTGCTCCCGAGGAAACGCGTTTTCCCTGAGGTGTTCTTGACTGCCCCGCGGAATAGATATCGCGCCTTGGAGTTTCGGAATATTGAGGCTCGGGAATATCTATATCAAGGTCAGGGATGTCAACTTTAAAATTGCCTTTATTTCCGGGAAAGGGCTGACTTGCACCCTTCTGCTTAAATTCAAGCTCAAAAACTTCATCGTCATAGTCGCTGTCTAAAAATTTGTCACTGACTATTCTTTTGGATGAGGCGGGTTCATTATCTGAATTTTTTCTTTTTTTATCTTTATCTGAAAAATATATGTCGTCCATGAGAAACCTCCCATATCTGATTGAAACTGTAACTTTTAATCATTTTAACCTAAATAAGAGAAAATGGCAAGAGTTTTTTCATTTCTTCATCTTTTCTTAAGTATTCTGTCAAAATAAAAAGACTGCTGAATATGAAAATACATATCAGCAATCGTCAGTTTTCAGTGGTGAGTACACCTGTAAGCCGGGTTCTGTCATTTAAGGCAGTCATCTATCCAGACGGCGGATTGCTCCGCAGTTCAAGCCACCTGTCGGTTTTCGTCCAGCTGACGTATCATATCCTGTCGGTGTTGCTTCGGGTAGGGTTTACATGGCCATAAAGTCTCCTTTATGCCGGTGAGCTCTTACCTCGCCTTTCCATCCTTACCGCAAAAGCGGCGGTTTATTTCTGTTGCACTTTCCCTAAGGTCACCCTCGGCGGCCGTTAGCCGTTACCCTGCTGTGTGAAGCCCGGACTTTCCTCACGTCTCATAAGAGACCCGCAACTGCCCAGTGTACTCGCAGATATTTTACACTAAAGGAAAGATGTTGTCAATACTTGGGCAGATTTAGGAAATATATCTTGATTTTAATATGAATATATTGTAAAATGATGAAAACAGTAATAGGAGGAAATAATTATGAATGGAATTATGGCTAAATTTTTATCGGCATTTATGAGCTTTCTGCTCACCTTCGGAATTTATTTCGGAGTTTTTGAAAAGCCTACAACGGGCAACCCGGAAAACTATTATGACGGCAACATTAAAAATGTGATTTATCTTATCGGTGACGGCATGGGCTTCAATCATCTCGAAAAGACCAAAAAAGAAAGAAACACAACTCTTGTTATGGATTCCTTTGATATCAAAGGCAGCTCTATGACCCGTTCTTTTTCAAGCAAGGTTACAGACAGTGCCGCAGGCGGCACAGCACTTGCAGCAGGCGTAAGAACTGCTAACAGTGTTGTCGGTGCATATCCTCTTGATAAAAACAGCAAATATTCTTATCCGAAAAACCTTACTGAGCTTTGCAAGGAAAGAGGTATGATGACAGGTGTTATTACAACTGATGAAACATCGGGCGCAACACCTGCAGCCTTTTCAGCACATTCTTCTGACAGATATAACACTGAGGATATAACTAATGACCAGCTCACCTCTGATATTGATCTTCTTTGGGGTAAGGCAAACGGTGTGGCAACAAAAAGCTCAGTGGAAGCAAAGGGCTTTGAATATGTAGCAACCTATACTGATATGATGAACCTTGAAGAAGGCAGCCGCAGCTTCGCTCAGTTCACAAATTCACTCTGGACACTTCAGCCCTCTGACAGAAGCACACCTAACCTTGAGCAGATGGCAGTTAAGGCTGTTGACCTTCTTGATGACACAGATGAGGGCTTCTTCCTTATGATTGAGGGCGCTCACATTGACAAACACTCACACAGCAACGCTTCCGACAAAACCACAGAGGCACTCCTTGAGTTTGACAGAACAATAAAGGCTATGCTCACCTACGCAATGGCTGACGGTGAAACTCTTGTTATTGTTACTGCAGACCACGAAACGGGCGGAATAACACAGAAAAACGGCAGCTTTGTTTTCACAAGTGACGGTCATACAGATGCTGATGTACCCGTTTTGGTTTACGGCACAGATAAGCTTATCTCCGGCGGGGAAAAGCTCAATAATTACGAAATCCCCATTAGAATAGCATATGTTCTCGGCTTCAACAAGGAGCAATTTCCCATGAGTGTAATAAAATAATACTGTAGGAGAAGAAATATGTCATCGATACTTCTTACTGTTAAAAATATTTTTCACGGTCTTGTTGCCGTTATTATGCTTATTCCCATAATAGCCACAATGGGTGAGGCGGGCAGTCCCGAAACAGAGGTTGAATACCCTGATACAATTACAAATCAGTATGTCAGTGAGTATATGAATCCTGATATATCTGCTCACCGTTCGGGCGGCGGAATTGCTCCGCAGAATACTCTTATGGCATTTGAAAATATAGTTGAAAATGCCGATACTCTCGGTGTTGATACCCTTGAATTTGATGTTCAGATAACCAAAGACGGGGAGCTTGTGCTTGTTCACGACCTGACATATGATGCAGTATCCGATGTCAGGGAAACTCTGGGCAAGAGCAATGTTTTTGTTTCATCTCTCACTCTCAGTGAGGCGAAGGTGCTGAATATGGGAGAAAACTTTGAGGTAAACGGTGAGTACCCCTACAGAGGTCTGAGAGGGGAGGACGTTCCCTATAATCTCAGAGTTGTAACCTGTGACGAGGTTATTGATTATGTGGAGGCTAATTGCGGCCACAGGGAGTACCGCTATGTAATTGAAATAAAGAGTATAGGTCTCGGTGGCAGAAAGGCTGCAGATAAGCTCTATTCAATTATCACCGAGCGCGGACTTCAGGACAGAGCTATGTGGTCAACCTTTGCACCCATAACTTCTGCTTATATGGCAGGGCAGTACCCTGAAATTGACCGCACCGCTGACGCTATTGAGGCGGTACAGTTCTATTTTTACTACAGAATGAACTGGGATTTGCAGGATGTGAAGCCAACTTATACGGCTTTACAGATACCTTACGGTGCAAGCGCATTTGATAACCTTATCAATCTTGGCAACAGAGAAATGCTCAACTACGCTCACAAAAACAACATAGCAGTGCAGTATTGGACAATCAACAGTGAAGAAGAGATAAAAACTCTCACTGAAAACGGAGCTGACTGCATAATGACAGACTATCCTCAGAGAGCCTATGAAACAGTGAAGGCTTACGGAGTGAAGAAATAACAGTAAAAGGCACTTGTCAACAGCAGGTGCCTGATTTTGAAAAAACAACTCAGCAGCCGCTTGACTGCTGAGTTAATTTTTTAACTTTACTTATGCCGCATGGTATCTTTAATTCTTCATCTGGTTATTTTGATATATTCCGATGGTGTCATATTATAAAATCTCTTAAACACTGTAACAAAATATGCCTGAGAGGAAAAACCGGTTTCAGTGCATATCTCTTTTGATGTTTTTCCCTCTAAAAGCATGGTTTTTGCTCTTTCAAGCTTTTGTCTGAGAATATATGAACTGAGGTTTTCACCTATTTCTTTTTTAAAGATCTGAGATAAATAATCTGCTGAGATTCCGCAATGGTCAGCCGCAGAGGTTACATTTATTTTTGCCGAAAGATTTTCGTTTATATATTTTATGCAATTTCTTATGTGTGGTGAAAATTCAGGCTGCTTTTTATTCTTTTTTACTGTTTGCGTAAGCTTCACAATTTCAAGGCCCAGACACATGAATATTTCATTTTTATCAGAAAGCTTATCGATTGTTTTAATGACTCTGTCTGAAAATTCATAGGCTTTGGTTTCGTTAAGTCCTCCCTGAATAGCATATCGGGTTGCAAGAGTAATTGTGCTGACTGCCATATACTTGTGCTGCATAAGTTCATCATCAGACATTCTTCCCATAACAATGAGGGAATCAAGACTTTTCAGCTGTGTTATCAGAGATTCAATATCACCTTGCTGAACACAAGAAAGCAATCTTATTTCAGCACTGTAGGGTGTAGCTTTTTTATCAAGAATATTGTTGCGCTCTATCGTTTTAACACTTACAAGTTCGCCTATGTTCATTTAATCACATCTTTTCTTTTATCTTTTTCATCTCATTTTTCAGTCGGGCAAAATTAAGGTCTTCCCAGAGAGGTATAATATGACCGCCTTTAAGTCTCATTGATGCTTCAAGCATAGCACCGTAATAAGCAACTCTGAAATCAGTGAATTCAGATGTTTCGCATTTCCTTTTGTATGTTTCATAGAGACCATATGCATCACCCCACATGTTGCGAAGCTGAAACAAATCATATTCTCTGTCTGCCCATATGCTGCCGCAAGGGTCAATAAAGGCAATAAGCTTAAAAGTTTTCGGGTCTGCCATGATATTCATTATATTAAGGTCAGCATGGATAAGTACGGGAGTAGTATTCTCTTTCGGCAGTTTATTAAAAAGCTCTGTTGCTTCAAAAAGCAGTTCCATCTTTTTCTTGCTGAACTTTCCGTTATCGGATAATTCTTTCAACGCCTTGAGCCAGGGCTCTTGCCTTTCTGTTTTGTAATACTCATACCAACTGTCATAGACAGGGTTTGATAAAGAACCGAATTTATCGTTTGTAACACTGTGCCATTCAAGCATACCCGAAATAACTTCATCAGCAAATTTTTGTTTTTGACTTTTACTCTTTAATAAAAATGCAGGGTTCAATACATTCTGACCCTCAACAAAGCTCATTGCCAAAATTGCGGTATCATCATCTTCATATGTAAAAAGCACTTCAGGCATTTTAACACTTGTGTGTTCGGATAAGAATTTAAGTTGTTGAGATTCCTCGTGTTGCATTTCCTGAAGCTTATAGCCCTTAACAGCAATTATTTCGCCGTCAGAAAGCAAAGTCTTATAAACTCTGCCGTAACTACCACCACCGATGAATTTGAATTTATCGACTTTCTTATTAAGTTTTTCAGAAATAACACCCGGTAAAATTGACAATAAATGTTTGTCACTATTATCAAGAATTTTCATTATATATCCTCCCTGCGCTTTTATTCGTTTACCACCTAACTTTCTAATTAAAATATTATCACAAGATTTTTTCAAATTCAATAATTCCCCGATTTTCATATCTGTAAATCGAAATAATCAAGGAAATATAAAAAGCCGCAGATAATCTGCCACAAACTACGAAAACTATTTCAAAATAATCACCAACATTTTGTAAGCTCTGACTCTGAAAAGAAGTGTATCTGTGACTTGGGAAGTATGCTTTTGGCTATATGACATAAAATTTTGATTGTTCAACGGTTTCTGTTTTTCGGTTGACACTGTTTTATTTTTAGTATAAAATAATTTTATTATAGAAACTCAGAGGTTTAATTATGAAAGATTATATTGAAAGTGTCATAAAGCCGAAACTTCAGGGCGACGGCGGAGAAATTGATTTTGTATCCTGTGAAAACGGTATTCTCACCGTGCTTCTGCAGGGTGAATGCTCGAAATGCCTTATCGTTGAGCGCTGCATAGCCTGGATTGAAGGCGAGATTCTGCGTGATATGGGTGAAAAGGTAAAAATTATTGCTCAGAAGAAAAAGCCCTTCTTTTGGGACAAGGACTAAGGCGGTGAAATAGTATGGCACACATTAAAGTTGTAAGAAGAAGTATGAGGCCTGAAGAGTGGACAGATTTGCGCTTCGGCTGGCTTAAAAGATACATATACGAAGAAAAATCTGAAATAGAAAACCTTATGGTTCGCGATGCGCGTCAAACCTCGGAAATGCAGTATGAGTTTTACCCTGAAGGCTGGAGAAACCTGCGCAAGGGTGATACGTACTTCACTCCTGACGGTACTGCCTTCTTTGAGGCGGAGGTTAAAATTCCTGAACATCTTAAAGGTAAAGAGCTGTGGTTTTCACTTAAAACTGCCGCTGAAATTATCGTTAAAGTAAACGGCAAATATGTTGGCGGAGTTGACCCCAACCGTGACAGAATTCTTCTCGCCCCCTATATTGACTCGGATGTTCTTCACTTTGAAATGGAGGGCTACAACCGTTCAAAGCCTGACGACGAACGCAACCCTGAATCTCTTTGCGTCCGAGGCTGCCGTCAGATTTTTGAGGGCGCATATCTTGCTACAATAAATCATACTGTTCTTGATTTAGTCTATGACCTTGAACTGCTTCTGGATATTGCAAAAAGCGACCTTTTCAATGAAGATTACCGCGCTTTCCTCAACCGCGAAATCAATAATGCTCTCAACCTCATCGACTTTGACGATTTGAAAAATGAAGATGTGGCAAAGGCTAAAAAGTATGTTGACGATGTAATCTACGCCAATGACGATTACAAGGGTAACGGTGATGTTGCTCTGATTGCTCATTCACACCTCGATATTGCCTACTACTGGAGAAGAATCCACTCGGTGCAGAAAAATCTCCGCACCGTTCTTATTCAGCTTCGTCTTATGGACAGATACCCCGACTTCAAGTACACTCATACTCAGGCATACACCTACGAAATGCTTGAAAAGTATTATCCCGATGTGTTTGAAGAGCTGAAAGAAAAGATTGCACAGGGTCAGTTTGAGCCTGTGGGTGCAATGTATGTTGAGCCTGACTGCAATATTCCCACGGCGGAAAGTCTTATCCGTCAGTTTATGTACGGTCAGCACTACTTCCGTGAAAAGTTCGGCAACACAGTGAAAAACTGCTGGCTTCCCGACGTTTTCGGTAACAGCTGGATTTTACCGCAGATACTCAAAAAGAGCGGTGTTGACTACTTTGTTTCAAACAAAATGTCAACCTGGAACGATACCAACAGATTCCCTCACAACAACTTTATATGGAAGGGTATCGACGGCAGTGAGGTTTATGCCTGCGTACCGCCCACACATTTCATAACATGGAATATGCCTTCACAGATTCAGGAGAACTGGGAGGCTTATCAGGATAAAAATCAGGGCGGACAGACTATGTCCATGTTTGGCTACGGCGACGGCGGAAGCGGCTGTACTGAAGAGATGATTGAGGTTATGCACCGCTTCAATAAGCTTTCGGTTATGCCTAAAACTGAGCATATCGGCGGTCAGGAATTTCTTGAAAAGAATCTGAAAGACAATAAAAACCTGGCTAAATGGGACGGCGAGCTTTACCTCGAAATGCACCGCGGCACCTTCACCACAAAGTCAAAGATGAAGAGGTATAACCGCCGGCTTGAATATAAACTCCGCGAGGCTGAAATAGTTTCAACTCTCCGCCATTTAAAGGGCGAGGAATATCCTCATGAAGAAATCCGTGAGATTTATAAAAAGTTACTTATTAATCAGTTTCACGACATTCTCCCCGGCAGCCACATCACACCCGTTTACCGTGATGCTATGGCTGATTACGAGGAAATCGAGCAGAGGGTTGACAAAATTATCGGTACGGGCAGCAAATACTTCAATTCGCTCAATTTCCCCCGTACGCATCTCACATTTGTAGCCGATGAAGAGGGTAACAGCATTCGTTACGGCAAAAAGGGTAACTGGGTAATTCCAAACCTTCCCGCCCTTTCCTCGGGTGAAATCAAAAAGGGCGAACACACGGGAGAATGGATTACTCTCGGTGATAAAGTTATAACTCCCTTCTATGAAATCAGGTTCAATCCTGACGGAAGCATTGAAAGCCTTTATGACATAGAGCTTGACCGTCAATGGGTGAACGGTGAGTTCAACAAGCTCAAGCTTTACAAAGACAATCCCGGTGTGTACGATGCCTGGGATATTCTTCCCAACTATACCGACCGTGAAGTAGAAGTAAAGGTTATTTCACCTCTTGAAGTGGTTGAGAGTAATTCAGAAGTTGTATCCTTCGCCTGTACTCTTGCTACGGAGAAAAGCAACTGGAAGCGTATCATCAGAGTTTTCCGTCAGTCACGAGGTATAGAAACAGAAAATATCGTTGACTGGAATGAAAGACACGTCCTTGCAAAGGCGCAGTTTGACTGCAATGTACTTACAAGAAAAGCCGTCTGCGACACAAGTGCGGGCTTTACCGAAAGGGAAACCCACAGAAATACCACCTGGCAACAGGCTCGCTTTGAGGTCTGCCACCACAAATGGGTTGATATGGCAGAAACTGACGGTGGCATCGCACTGATAAACGATTCAAAATACGGTGTGGGACTACTGGAAAACTCGATGAGCCTGAGCTTACTTCGTGCAACGGTACGCCCCGATGTTACAAGTGACCTGGGTCAGCACGAATTCAGCTATATGATTTATCCTCACGGTGATGACTTCGTGAAGGCTGAAATAAACAACATTGCTTTTGAATACAATATCCCCATCTGCAAGGCTGATCTGTCTTCTGAAAACAGCTTCGGCGACCTTCATATGCAGACAATGAAAATAAGCGAAAATGGTGATATGATTGTTGTGCGTCTTTCCGAACAGAACGGCAAGCGAGGCAGAATAAAGCTCGACAAAAAGGTTAAGCTTCTCAACTTCCTTGAGGATATTGAGGGCGAAACTGATACGGTTGAATATAAGCCCTTTGAGATTATTACAGTTGGTATTTCATTGTAAATATGTTCTTGGTGATAGATTTATGATAGTTACAAAATGAGACGTAGTGCCAAAGGAAAATCCGTTCACGAATGTGAGAGGTTGCTAAGGACAGAAAAGAGGTAATGCGGACAAAAAAGCCGTGTTACCTCTAATTTTTTAGCACTTAAGCCTTTAGTGGTGAGTAAGTACTCCTTTATTTTTTCGGCTGATTCAAGTGATATTCTGCCTGACGGCAGAGTCAGACTGTCGATAAAGGCACAAGAACACACAAAAGTCATAAAAATAAAAAAAGATGTGACTGTAAACCATAGATTGTTACATATAGTTCAGCGACACAACGTTGAACTGTGTCGCTGAAACTTTTGTGTTTGCCGTTTTTTCGCCCTCTCGCGGTACCATCGTACAGCTTCGGAGCGAAGAAAACGGCATCTTGTACCATTCTCGAAAGTCAAACAGCGTGCCGAAAAATACTTTTTCGACACGCTGATTCTGCCTGACGGCAGAGAGTTATTATTGCTTTCAGCAATAGTTTTATTGAAACTTTTCGTTTCAGTTATATTTTATTCGCCAAAAACTGACCGAAGGTCAATAACACTATGCGAAGCATAATATAACTACGAAGCAATACAACTCGCCGAAGGCGAATAAAACTGAAAAAGACGATTCTTTAGAATCGTCTTTTTCTTGGTGCGGATGTTCATAACACAAGTAGTTCTCCGGCAATGCATATTCTAACTTTCGTACTCTAATATATTTCCTCAGATACGGAGGAATACATAATGTCAAATATAATAGAAGAATTATTCTACGGGAATCTTGAACCGCAAGAGATCACTACTGAAATTACACCAAGACTCAAAAAGAAATTAAGTGAGCTTGTAAAGAAGGAGGAAGAACTGGCAGCAAAACTGTCTGACGAAGAAAAAGAGAAGTTTGCAAATTATGTGAGCAAATATAATGAATTTTCAAGCATCAGCATTTCTGACGGCTTTGTTTCAGGCTTTAGATTCGGTGCAAGATTTACATACGATACTTTTGTTGTGAATTCAAAAGGAGGTATGTAAAATGAGTAAGAGTATAAATATTTCTTATCGACAGGTTGGCGACTATAAAATTCCGAACATTATCTTGCCGCCTGAACAAGCAAATATCACTGTAGGTAAATGGGGAATGATGCATAAGGATTACCTTGAACATAACAAGAGTGGTCTATTTATGCTAATGGTAACCAAATGCACACTTTGGCCTTATCTTGCAGATGTTGACCGTCAGGCAAATGAAATGTATGACCTTTTGATTCAACAGATGAAAAAGGCAGAAGGTGTTACAGAAGAACTTAAAGAGCAAGACCAACTTGAATGGATACAGAGGATGGGCAATATTCAGCAACGGGCAAATGAAGTTGTATGTAGCGAGCTGATATACATTTAAACCGAATCTGCGGTTGAATTTCATTGAGAAAAGCACGGCTTACGATAAATGTAGGTCGTGCTTACTTTTAGTGTTAAAAATGCCTTTTATACGTTAATCTTCTTGGATAATACATTTGGTCATTTTAAAAATTTCCATCGAATACAAAGCAAAATTTAAAAAAATCATACGATATATTGTGGTTAGCTGCAACAACTCTTGGATTATATGGTATGATTTTTTTCTTTGTCTGAGAAGATTTTTTAAGTAAGAAATTTTGCCCGTGCGAAGTTGATATACAGTGTTAATATTGTGCCAAAGTCGTGTCCGTCACCGTTTTTTTCTATGAGCATCCTTGTCATTAAAGCCGACTTCACCTCTCAAAGCTGTTTCTACCCATTATGATAAAATGTGATTTTCATAATTTTAATTTCAATCGGGAAGTAAAATCTTCAGCGGTTGGAATTTATTAAAAATATTGTTCTTTTTTTTCGTATTTTATTGACAAAGCACCCTCTGATAAATATAATAAAATTAAACTGTACCCGGGTTTACTTTATGTTAAACCCTTTTGAAAGGAGCGATGATTTGCCGAACTTTAGAAGCGAAGCTGAAAGCAAAGAATTACACAGAAAAATCCTCACAGCCGCAACAGCTTTGTTCATTCAGAAAGGCTATGAGCGAACAAAAATAACCGACATTGCAAAGCTGTCCGGTGTTCCTAAGTCAAAGATACTTTATGTAATGAACAGCAAAGAGGAAATTTTAGGATTGCTTGTCACAAAATTCCTCGACGGAGTAACCTCGGCATCAGATGCAGTCTCAAAAAAGCTCACCGACGATAAAGTGCTTATCTTCATTGCCAATGAGGTTTTACAGCTATATATGGCGGAAATGAGTGAGGATATGCGTAACCTTTACCTTTCAGGCTATTCAATGCCGAAAACAAGTGAAGAGGTTCTTAAACGAAGAACCGATATGATGTATGATTCCTTCAGTGAAACCTTTAAAAAATTTACGTGGAATGACTTCTACGAAACTGAAATTGCTTCAATGGGCATTATGAGAGCATATATGACCGTTCCCTGCGGTATATATTTTACTATTGAAGCCAAAGCAAAACGACTCGTAACAATGCTTCTGCGTATTTATAAGGCGGAAGATGAAAAAATCACCGAGGCAATCAGCTTTATCGAAAAAATTGATTTTGCAACCGTTGCAAAAGAGGCGGTGCAAAGTGTTTTCGATGAACTTCAGATACACACCCAAAACTCTTTCCCGAAAGGAGAATAAACAATGAAAAAATTCTTATCAATCGTTCTCTCAATCTTAATGGTTGTGACAACAGTACCTTATGCCTTTGCGGCGGCAACAGTTGCGAGCGGCACCTGCGGTGCTGACGGCAGTAATGTATCGTGGGAGCTTGACTCTGACGGTGTGCTTACATTCAGTGGTGAAGGTGCTACACAAGATTACCCGGGCCCAAATCTTAGTCCGATCTATTTTTACAAAGATGATGTTAAAAAAATTGTTGTAAATGACGGTGTAACTCGTTTGGGAACCTATGTTTGTTTTATGTTTACTGAAGTTACTGAAGTGTCTTTGCCTGAAAGTCTTGTTTCTATCGGTGAAAATGTTTTTGCTTACTTTAAAGCTCTTGAAAGTATAGAACTGCCTGATAGTTTAACAACGATCGGTATCGGTGCTTTTCAGGGTTGTGCTTTTAAAAGCATTACCATTCCCGAAGGTGTAACTACTATAGATGCTTCTGTATTCCAAAGTTGCCAAGCTCTCGAAACTGTGACTTTCCATGAAGGTTTAACCACTATAGGTAAAAGTGCTTTCTATTATTGCGACTCACTTAAAAGCATAAGCATACCCGCAAGTGTAACTACAATAGGTGAGGGTGCATTCGAATTATGTGATTCTCTTGAAAGTGTATACGTCCCGTGCTCATGGGAAAATAATCCGCTTTACAGCGGTTTCGGAACAGCACTGATTATTGCCGATCACAGTATAGAAGATGGTGTATGTAGTGCGTGCGGTTGTGATTGTCCTCACAAAAACATAACAGACGGTAAATGTGATAGCTGCGGCACAGAAGGTACAATAGTTACAATTGAAATGACCGACAGCTACGGTGACGGTTGGAACGGCAATAAGATTGCTATTAAACAGTTTGTTGACGGAGTATATACAGATACAGAGGCTGGAACAGCAACCATTGAATACGGTGCAGGCGGAACCTTTACAACTGTTCTCCCCAAAGACGGTATTTTTGCTTTAAGTTGGCTTGCGGGTGATTATCCTAGTGAATGCAGCTTTACGATTGCTGTTGACGGTGAAACCGTTTATGAATGTGTAGACGGAAGCACTCTTACAGACGGACAGATGATTTATGTAACATGTGAACATACTTCCTACACTGACGGCAAATGTGATGTTTGCGGTTATGAATGCCCCCACAGCAGTTTCGACGCTGCTACCGGTAACTGCACGGATTGTGAAACCTCGCTTGCCATTGCAAAGATCGAGACCGGCGAAACCACCACCTATTATCAGACGGCGGATGAATTGCGAACGGCGATAGAAAATAATTATGCTGACCAAGCCATTACCCTGCTGGCAGATCTTGCAATAAAAGATACCATCTTCATTGAAAATTTTGATGGAACAAAGAATACCCTTGACCTGAACGGACATACCCTCATATGTAGTGATCCTATTGGGGAGCGGATTCTGGTCGAATATGGCGAATTAGAAATTACCGGTACCGGTTCCATCAATATTTTTATGAGCGCTAATGATGAAGGTACGAAAATCGTTGTTGGCAGCGGTGTTACCCTGAACAATTCTTTGCGCAGCGCGTATGGCGGCGTTCTTGAACTGACCAATGCGACGATTCCCGAAGCCGGTCTGAATGTTATACTGTATTCCGATTATTGGGACCCCACTACATACAATGTCAGCGATGTTCTCAAGCTGCCTGCGGATTACTATTTCTTCGTGGACGGCAAGGCAGTATCCAGCTACTCCGGAGAGACCGAGGGAACGGTGCTGAAACACGCGGATCATAGTTACACCTACACCGACAACGGCGACGGTACCCACGATGCGACCTGCTCTGCGTGTGGTGCTGTGGTGTATAATGAAGCTCATAGTGGCGGCACCGCAACCTGCACCGAACTGGCAAAGTGCAAGCATTGCGGCGCAAGCTACGGTGAGGTGGATAAAAACAACCACGATGAAACCGTTGCCTATGTAAACGGCTTCTGCCCCAACTGCGATGCCTACGAGCCTGCTGAGCTGGTGGACGGCGTGTATCAGATCTCCAATGCAGGTAACCTGTACTGGTTCGCGGACAAGGTTACGAACGAAAATGCGGCCTATGGTTCCGCCGATGCCATCCTGACCTGCGACATCCGGGTGAACGAAGGCACCATGACGGAAGGCAGCACCGATGCCCGGGTCTGGACCCCCATCGGAAAACATGGATTCGGCGTGAATATACCATATACCGGCACCTTTGAGGGCAACGGTAAGACCGTCTCCGGCCTGTATTTTAATGACACCTCCGCTAATTTCTCTGTGGGCCTGTTCTCCCTTGTTGGCGAAGGCGGCAAAGTGCAGAATGTGGGAATTGCAGATTCCTATCTTTGCGGCAGCCAAAACATCGGCGCTGTGGCGGGCAGCAACAGAGGCACCGTCACGGGCTGCTACAACACCGGCACCGTCAGCGGCACGAACTATGTCGGCGGCGTGGTGGGCTACAACTACGGTACAGCCACGAACTGCTATAATACCGGCATCATCAGCGGCACGAGCTATGTCGGCGGCGTGGTGGGCAGCAACCACGGCACCGTCACCGACTGCCACAATACCGGAGCCGTCAGCGGCAGCGGTACTGTCGGCGGAGTGGTGGGCTACAACAGCGGCACCGCCACGAACTGCTATAATACCGGCATCATCAGCGGCAGCAACGATGTCGGCGGCGTGGTGGGCGACAACGAAGACACCGTCACGGGCTGTTATAACACCGGCACCGTCAGCGGCACGACCGCAGTCGGCGGCGTGGTGGGCCATAACTGGACTGCCGTTACCAACTGCTACAACACCGGCACCGTCAGCGGCACGACCGATGTCGGCGGCGTGGTGGGCACTAACTGGACTACCGTTACCAACTGCTACAACACCGGCACCGTCAGCGGCACGAGCTCTGTCGGCGGCGTGGTGGGCTATAACATCAGCGACACCGTCACCGTCACAAACTGCTACTTTGACAGCACGGTCTACACCGGCGATGCCATTGGCAACAATTACGGCACTGCCACCGATGTGGAGGGCAAGTCCACCGCCCAGTTTGCCAGCGGTGAGGTGGCCTACCTGCTGAGCCAGGGCGAAAACGGCTCCATCTGGGGCCAGACCATCGGCACCGACCCTGCCCCCGTCTTCTCCGATGCCAAGGTCTACTACGGCTACACCTCCTGCGGCGACACCGTGGCCAAATACACCAATGACGAAACTATCTCCGCAGAAAAGCCTGACCATACACAGAAACCCACCTTTACCGACAACGGCAACGGCACCCACAGCGCAGTCTATCCCTGCTGCGGAACTACCGTTACCGAGGAACACGATTTTGAAAACGATGCCCATCAGTGCGTCTGCGGTTATGCTTGTCCTCACGACAGCTACACAGACGGTGTTTGTGATAACTGCGATTATGAATGTCCACACGAGTGGGGCGAAGGCGTACTCACAAGACCCACCTTTGAAACAGCCGGCTATTACACCTACACCTGTACTCTTTGCGGCAACTCATACACAGAACCCACTAAGAAAGCAGATGACACAGCCTTAAACGATGCTTCCATGAAGGTTACTGAATATATTGATAATGATACTCTTACACAGGAAGCAAGAGACGAAATCTATAAGAGCTATAGAGATATTCTGAAGAATAACGGTAATATTTTCGATGAATTTGGCTTTGTCCGTGGTGACCTTGTTGAAGAGGATCAGCCTGCTATTAATGCGGTAACTGCAGAGCTTGAGAAAATCATTGCTGATGCTGACGAAAAAATTGCAAGCGGCGAATATGTCAAGGCTGATTACACAGAAATTGACGAAGCAATTGATGATATCGAAGAAAAGCTTGCTTCAGAAAACGTAACCGACGAAGGCAAGGCAGAGCTTGAAGAAATCAAGAAGCAGCTCGAAGAAATGAAGGCTGACGAAAATACAAGCGCAGCAGATGTTGCAGAGCTTGAAAAGGCTCTTGAGGATTACGAAGAAGAGCTTGACAAGGGAATCGAAGACGGCACCCTTGTTGAGGTTGATGTCGATGCAATTGCTGATGATGTTAATAAGAAGTGGGCAGAAAAGCTTGAAGCCGAAGGCTTGCTTGATGAGTATGAGGATTTCATAAATAACCAAAAAGCAACTGATGAAGCAATGGCAACAGTGGATGAAATAAATGATTTTGCAAATTCTCTTGAAGGCACTGTGGCTGAAAATGCTGAAAATATTGCAAAGCTCAACGAAATGCTCGATTCTTTATATTCATCATTTGAAAACTGCCTCAGAGGTACTCATAATTTCAAGGATTATGAGATAACATCACCTGCAAAGTGTGAAGTTAATGCAAAAGAAACAAGCACCTGCTGGTTCTGCGGTGAAACCGACGAAAGAGAAGTAGAAGGCACAGCTCTCAGCCACTCCTTCACAAAGTATGAAGTAACAGAAGAAGCCAAGTGCGGTGTTGCAGGTAAGGAAGTAGCTTACTGCGACAACGGTTGTCAGACAACTGACGAAAGAGAAACTCCTGCTCTTGAGCACATCTTCCTTGATTACGTCTCAAACGGCGATGCAACCTGCACAGCTGACGGCACAAAGACAGCCTCCTGTCTCAACGGCTGCGGCGCAACTGATACAGTAGCAGACGAGGGTTCTATGATTGACCACTCTGACGAAGACGGCGACAAGCTTTGTGATGACTGCGGCGAAGAGGTTTATGACCGCTGTGATATTTGCGGCGGCAAGGCTCACGGAGACGATAAGATTCAGTTAGTCTTCTGTATGATAATAACAATAATCAGATTTGTCACATCAATTCTGAAATCAATCAACTAAAACCAAATAAATAAACTAACCGCCGGGGAGAAAATCCTCGGCGGTGTTGCTATTTTGTATCAATCATCTTATTTTATGGCAATTCTTTTTTTTAGCGCAGCCTGTTTCCGTTATCAAGAGCCGTTACACTTCTTCTCTTGACAACAAAAACATTCTGTGCTCTTTTGTAATTACGAGGGTGATACCCTCACCATAAAACCATTAAGGTTATCAAAAATATGCTTCAAGGAAGAATGTAATAATTCAATAACACTCAGAAGAAATTTATTTCTTCTTGGCGGCAGGTTGCGAAGCAAAAATATTTTTCAACTTTTTTCAAAACTCAGGAACATTTTTGCGTTCTGATGTCGTTATATATATGGAGAGAAAAATATTTTTTCAAAAGCCTAAACTAAATATTATTGACCGTGAAAAAATTTTTTAAACTATTCGACAAAATCCGCATTGACAATTTTTTCCGATTGC
>JAZSKE010000051.1:0-5676 GCA_045534675.1 Acutalibacteraceae bacterium | reverse complement strand
TTTAAGAGAGGGAACTATCAATCATTACAGACAGAGTTACACTCAGTTTTATAAGTTTTTCGACCCGGATACGCCGATAGAAGAGTTTGATGAGGATGCCTATAAGAGGTATATTCTGCACCGGAAGGATAGTTTTCTGTGTTCTGATTACTGTTGTTTCGGAGAATATGCTATGTTTCTTGCACTGTCAAAGTGCAAGGATAAATAAGGTATAAACAATAAGTGTAGCATTAAATTGAAAACTATTTACAAACTAATGAGTTTGGGTTATAATTGTTAAAGACAGACCTAACTTAAGCTTATGTTAAAGAAAGAAGGAAAAAATATGGACATTACTACAGTAATCACCTATCTTAAGGAGCTTTTTGCAACTGTTATGGTTCTTGTCACTATGCTTATGCCCGGCGGAACTAAGGCAAGTACAGATACCTATGAAGCTCTCAGACCCGACGAGCTTGTTGCAAGCTTTGTTGTTCTTTCGGACATTCACGTTGAAACCAATCAGCCTGAATCCTATGGTTATCTCAGCAAAGTACTCAAGGGCGTCAAGGCAGGTGAAGATGTTAACGCGGTAATTTATACCGGCGACAATGTTATGAATGGTCAGGCTCTTGAAAACTTTTTGTTCTACTCAGCTGTAAGAACTGTGAAGCCTGCAGAAAACAATTTTGTACTTACAGGTAACCACGATTTGGGTAACAGTGCAGGTGATTATGAAAAGCTTCTCGGCGATTTTATTCTCAACAACAAGCTTTATCTCGGTGAGGATGTAGGCGAAGGCTACTACTACAGAGTTGTTAACGGCTGCTATATTATCTGCCTTACTTCCGAGTCTGAGACAACATGGGAGCTTGAAATCAGTGAAGAGCAGTTTGCATGGCTCGAAGACGTGCTTCAGGAGGCTGAGCAAGCTGATGCACCCATTTTTGTATTTAATCATTTTCCCATAAGATTTAACGGAGGTGCAAGTGACAGACTTGCGGCACTTCTTACTGAATATGATGCAGACCTTTATGTACACGGCCACTACCATGACCACCCAATCTATGCAGGTAACTTCTATAACTGGAATGGTGTTGATTCCGTTAACATGACAAGACCTACCGAAATGACCATCTTTGAGCCCGGCGAGGGTATTGTTATTGAGGTTTACGAGGATGAATTCGTTGTAAGAGTAAGAAACTTCATCACAGGTGAGTGGAAAGAAGACCTTGTTTATACTTATGAATTCTGATTAAAGCTGAAATATCATAGATGGGGCTGTAAAAAAGCCCTGAAAAATAAAGGACTACAAACTTACCGAAAGGTAGGAATGTAGACCTTTTTTTGTGATATAATTTACTTGCAGGAAAATGATGCAACGAGCTTTATGACAATAGATAACTTTATGAATCATTGTTTGTCGGAAAGCATCGGAGATGTTTTCATCGAAATCAATAAATACATTTTTGAGAAAGAAAATGTAGAACTCAAGGTTAATCAGTTCCTGAAGCTGATAAGTCTTTTCAGGTGTAAAGCAAAGCCTGTAACAATCTTTGCAAAAGCTTTTGCAGTACCTTCATCATTGAGTAGCATCAGTATTCCTTCTGCGGTTTTATCCGTGATGAGACTCCGGTTGGAGCTGTAAAGGTTTCTTATAGGAATTTCAAATATTGCACTTCTCAATTCCTCGGCTCCGGGAGCGTCAGGGTCTGAATATTTTCCGGCGGAGATAATACGTATTATTCTTTTGCCCCATTTTGTGCTTTTTGCATCGGAGAGACAGCTTTCGGATGTAAATTTATCCTCACGTTTGTGAAAATGAGGCGGGATATCTCTACCGAGAAGAGCTTTGTACTGTTCGTCGGGTACATTTTTAACATCTGCTTCATAATAGCGGGGTGCAGTTTGTTTGTAGTCGGGCACTTCTGCTTCGGGGAGAGAAGACTCAACCTGTACCTTTGCACTGAGCTTTATGTCACGGCTTGAAGAACCGATAAGTATTTCAAAATTGCCCGACTCAATATGCCAATCGTTTATGTTGATATTGTAGTATGCGAAAGCACGCTTTGAAAGGGTGAAAGAAACCACTTTTTCCTCACCTGATTTGAGAAATATCTTGCAGAAATCACGAAGCTCCTTCTCAGGCCTGAATATAGTGCTTTCCTCGTCTTTTACATAAAGCTGAACGATTTCTGCACCGTCTCTGTCGCCGCAGTTTTTAATTTTGCAGGTGACGGTGAGAGTATCTGTATCTTTTATTTTTTCTGCAGAAAGAGTAATATCAGAATATTCAAACTGTGTATAGGAAAGTCCGTAGCCGAAGGGGAAGAGAACATTTTTATTTGCCGTATCGTAGTAACGGTAGCCGATGTAGATGCTTTCACGGTGTTCTGCCGTAAGTCCAGTTGAGGGATAGCAACTACAGCAGGGAGCATCACTTTCGTTAAGGGGATAGGTTTCGGCAAGCTTGCCCGATGGATTGACCTTGCCTGAAATAATCTTTGCAAGAGCTGTGCCGCTCGCCTGACCTCCAAGGTAGCTGTTGATTATCGCCTTGACATCCTTTATCCAGGGCATAATTACAGGTGAGCCTCCCGAAAGTACAACGCAGACATTTTTGTTTACCTTTAAGATCTCCTCTGTGAGTCGGTTGTGAGAAGAGGGAAGATTCATCGTAGTTCTGTCAAAGCCTTCTTTTTCGTATTCTTCCGTAAGTCCGATGAAAAGAAGAACTGTGTCAGCATCTGAAGCGGCTTTGCAGGCAGCCTTTAACATATCCTCACGAAGTACATTTTCTTTTTTTGAATATGCCGGTGCGTAAGTTAATGTATAGCCCTCTTTTCTGAGACCTTCAAGAGCATTTGTGATTTTTGTGGGAACAATAAATGAACTGCCTTCACCCTGATATCGGGGATGCTCTGCCATTTCACCGATGACCGCAACGGTTTTGTTTTTAGGGAGGGGAAGTATATTATCTTCGTTTTTGAGAAGCACCACAGATTTTTCGCAGATTTCAGCTGCAAGATTATGATGGTTCTGCTTGTTGTAGCTGTATTCACCAAGTGCCTTGCGGGAATTTTCTATAAGGGTGAGCATTCTGTCAGCTGCTGTGTCAAGATGCTTTATGTCAAGCACTCTGTTTTTTACTGCATCGCAGATTTTCTTTGTGTTATAGCCGTAGGATGAGGGCATTTCAAGGTCGCACCCTTGCTCAATGCCTTTGACACGGTTATTTACTGCACCCCAGTCGGACATAACAACGCCTTCAAATCCCCATTCTTCACGGAGTATTTTATTCTGCAGATAACCGTTTTCTGTGCAGTATTCACCGTTTGTACGATTGTAGGCAGACATCACAGTCCATGGCTGAGATTTCTTCACAGCGATTTCAAAGGCAGTAAGATAAATTTCACGCAGCGCTCTTTCGTCAACCACGCTGTCAAGAGCAAGGCGGCGTCTTTCCTGGCTGTTAACGGCAAAATGCTTAAGGGATGTACCCACACCCTTTGACTGTATACCGTTTATAAGACTTGCGGCAAGCTCACCTGCAAGAAGGGGATCTTCGGAAAAATATTCAAAGTTTCTGCCGCAAAGAGGGCTTCTGTGAATATTCATGCCGGGAGCGAGAAGTACGTCGCTGCCCTTGTCAGCCATTTCGAGACCTTCCTTTGTCATAAGCTCTTCAACAAGCTTTTCGTCGAAGGTGCTTGCAAGAAGTGTGCCTATGGGCATAAGTGAGCAGCAGGCTGAAAGTCTGATGCCTGAGGGACCGTCTGTTGTGGTGACGGCAGGAATGCCCTTTTCACGCAGTGAGGGAAGCACACCTGCAAAGCAGCCTGCATTACCCAATGCACCGAGAGGGCTGTTCATAATGTAGTGACCTCTTGAAATTGCCTCAAGCTCTGTAAGGTTCAGCTGTGCAACGAAGTCTTCCATTGAAACTCTGCCCTCCTTGACATCAATGAGCTTGTAGCCCTTGTCGCCTGTCATGGGAATGTCTGCGGGCATCTTTTCAAGGATGATATTCTTAAGGTCATACTGCTTCTTGTGAACAACAATCTTGCTCTTTTTATATGTATCGCCCTTTTTCTCTGCAAAGAGAACATCAAAGCTCTCTCTGGGAGCGCCGACCTGAGTGAGCTGCTCTGAGAGAATATTTTTATCGGCGGTGTATGTGTAAACTCTTACTGCGTCGCGTACATTGTCACCGAGGGCAAAGCCGTATTCGCCCTTTTCAATGACATAAGCTGACTTGTAGCCTGTTCTGCCGAGGTCGTCATAGGAAGCAAGGTCTGACTTCTTGACAGTGAGGGTAAGCTCTTGACTTGCACCTTTTTTGAGCAGCTTTGTTTTGGCGAAGGCGCCAAGCTCACGGTAGGGATTGCCCAGTACGCCGCAGGGCTTTTCAATATAAATCTGAGGAGCATATTTTGAGGGGTGCTTGCCTTCGTTTGTAACCTTGCAGGTGAAGATGAAGCTGTCATCCTTTTCTTCGGCTTTCACAAGCTCCGTTTTGAAATCACCGTAGGTCAGGCCGAAGCCGAAGGGGTAGAGTACCTCATCCTGACAGAAGGTTTCAAAATAACGGTAGCCGACATAGATGTCCTCGGTGTAGGTGTTGAAATCCTTGCCGCCGAAATTCTTTGCCGAGGGGAAGTATTCATATTTTTTTGCAATTGTGGCACTGAGCTTGCCTGAGGGTGAAACCTTGCCGCTGAGAAGGTCAGCTACAGCGTTGCCGCTTTCCATACCGCCCTGCCAAACAATCATAATTGCACTGATTTTGTCTGCGTACTTTTCTGTCCATGACAAATCCATAATACAGCCGATATTGAGCAGAATAACAGTCTTGTCAAACTCTGCGGTAATTTTATCGAGCAGAGCAAGCTCTTCGTCTGTGATATAGTAGCTGCCCTTTTCAAGAACATTTTCTCTGTCTTCACCGCTTGAACGGCCGATAACCATAACTGCACAGTCGGAGCTTTCCTTTGCCTTTTTAACAACAGAGTCACTTATGGGCATTTCGGGATAAAATCTTGGCCAGTGACCCCATACGCCGTGGTCAACGGGGTTTTCCTCACGCCACTTGAGATAGATGTTTGCAAGCTCTTCGTTGAGCTTCAGACTTTCACAGTTTCTCATACCTTCAACAAGGTCAACTGCATAGGGCTTGTTAACGTCGCCGCCTGAGCCGTAGCCTGTGAAAAACCAATCCGTCTGCACTCTGCCGAAAAGGGAAACAGTGCTGTTCTTTTTAAGGGGGAGAGTGCCGTCGTTTTTAAGCAGTACCGCACCCTGTGCAGCAGCTGCACGAAGGGCTTCGGGCATGCCGGGGGTAACTGTTTTGTCTGCAAACTGTCTTTGGTTTTCAGCCTGAGAAAGTGAGTTGAATTTCGCTGCCACTTTACCGGCAACCTTCATTGCTTTGTCTTTGAGTTTCATAGTTGTTCTCCTATATAATTTTTAATTAAATACCTTATTCTTGTCTCCCCTGAAAGGGGAGATGTCACGAAGTGACAGAGAGGTTTAAAACCGTCCTCAGTATTCTGCTTTCTAAAAAGCGAAAGGGGAGATGTCACGAAGTGACAGAGAGGTTTAAAACCGTCCTCAGTATTCTGCTTTCTAAAAAGCGAAAGGGGAGATGTCACGAAGTGACAGAGGGGTTTAAAACTGTCCTCTGTATTCTGCTTTCCA